>NZ_JBNAFO010000005.1:7500-288576 GCF_049800715.1 Ruegeria profundi | reverse complement strand
TGTCCGTTGTCAGGGGTTTTGGGACGGATGGCGGCGTGATCTAAGAGAGTATCTGTCTCATCTGGTTAGATTGATTATGCGGCGGTTTTGCGGTGAAGCAAGCGCCGGGTTTCGATAGTCTTTCGTTTGATCCTTTCTCGTTGTTTTAGAATGGTCTGCCCGCGTCCGAAGTAGACATCAGCGGGCGTGAGGTTTTGCAGGCTCTCGTGATAACGCCGGTGATTGTAGTGCTCGACGAAGGCGTCAATCTGCTGCGTGAGATCACCGGGCAGATAGTAGTTTTCCAACAGGATGCGGTTCTTGAGCGTCTGGTGCCAGCGCTCGATCTTTCCCTGAGTTTGCGGATGGTATGGTGCCCCTCGAACATGATCCATTTTCTGATCTTCCAGCCATTCGGCAAGCTCACCAGAGATGTAACTGGACCCGTTGTCGCTGAGCAGACGTGGCTTGTGCAGCACCGTTGCCTGATCACAGCCTGAGGCGTGCAGGGCGAGGTCCAGTGTGTCGGTCACATCCTCGGTCTTCATCGTCGTGCAAAGCTTCCAGGCGATGATGTAGCGGCTGTAATCGTCCAGGATCGTGCTGAGATAGAACCAGCCCCAGCCGATCACCTTGAGATAGGTAAAATCGGTCTGCCAGAGTTGGTTCGGTCGTGTTGTCTTGTCCTGGAACTCGTCTGCGGCTGACAAAACCACATAGGCTGGGCTGGTGATCAGATCGTAAGACTTGAGGATGCGGTAGACCGAAGCCTCTGACACAAAGTACTTTTCTGTGTCAGTGAAGCGAACAGCCAATTCACGCGGGGAAAGCTCACTTTCCTTCAGAGCCAGATCCTTGATCTTCTCGCGCACTGGCGTGGGAATGCGGTTCCAGACCCGTGACGGCGTGGGTCTACGATCTTCAAGCGCCTCGGGG
Organism: Ruegeria profundi; assembly: GCF_049800715.1. GTDB lineage: Bacteria > Pseudomonadota > Alphaproteobacteria > Rhodobacterales > Rhodobacteraceae > Ruegeria > Ruegeria profundi_A. The sequence goes on along the minus strand of NZ_JBNAFO010000005.1, from coordinate 287,661 downwards.
CCGCCGACGAGATATCGGTCGTACCAGCGATAGAAGGTGGTCTTCGGAATGCCCAGCTTCTCCAAAGTGCGCTTGGTCGGCAGATGCGATTGCTCAACCAAGCGGATGACTTCCAGTTTTTCGGATGCGGGATATCTCATGCGTCGTCGTCCCCATCCGCGATCATGCTTTTTTTGAGCAACCGCAGTTCAAGAGCCTGTTCGGCAACCACCTCCTTCAGATCACGGGCTTCCCGTCTCAGATCCTTCACTTCGGTGGAAGTTGCCGCGCGGGCCGTGTCGCCTGCCAGACGTTTCTTGCCGGCCTCCAGAAATTCCTTGGACCAGCTGTAATAAAGGCTCTGCGCGATGACCTCACGACGGCACAGCTCTGCAATGCTGTCCTCGCCTTTTAGGCCGTCCAGCACGATCCTGATCTTCTCTTCTGCGGAATACTGTTTGCGGGTCGCACGGCGAATGTCCTTTACGACCTTCTCACCGTGGCTCTGCTTGGTTCCGGGTTTCTTTCTCATCTCCACTCCTTGGCGGTTACGATGAGCCAGAAACCCTCTCTTATCAAATCGACCTAAACTGTCCCATTGGCGCTGACGTCAGACAGGTGGCGTGATGGACACCGAGATATCGGTACGATTTACATGAGGCTTTGGTAGATTGGTGACGCCGACTGCACCAAAGAAAAGTCGCTCTCAATAGCTGACCAAGATGGTCTTCCACTGGTTTCATCAATTTTGGGAAGCAAATTACACGATGCTGTCCAAATCAGATTACATGATGTTTCTCAGGCACCCTGCCTGGCTATGGATCAAGAAACACGCCAGGCATCTGTTGCCGCCAATTGACCCCTCATTGCAAGCACGCTTTGACGAGGGGCACGCGTTTGAGCCTTATGCAGAGGAGCTTTTTGGTGATCTCGTTCGCCTCGGTTTTTCAGATTTTTCAGAATACCAGGCTCTGCCCGCGCGTACTTTGGAGGCTTGGAGAAACGGTGCAAACGCAGTGACGCAGGGACGTTATGAAGATGGAACCATAACTTGCATCTCCGACATTGTGAGCCGCAGTGACGATGGGTACGTTCTGACAGAGATCAAGAGCGGGACTTCTGCAAAGCCCGAGCACACTTTTGATCTCGCATTCCAGCGTGTCGTGCTTGAGGCGGCCGGGTTCCCCATTGCGCGCTGCGAAGTGGCACATGTGAACCGTGATTACGTCAGAAACGGCGAAATCAATCCGCAAGAGCTTGTCGGCATCACTGACATCACGGATGCGGTGACTGAGCAGCTCGAAAAAACACGCACGCGTATCGATCAGGCATTGAGCGTCGTTGCCAGCGGTACGATGCCTGATCCGTCCCCCGAACGTGCTCGCCTTAGATCCTATGGTGAATGGCTGGAGATCCGCGAGAAGCTAGACCCTCCTATCGTGCAAGACAACATCCACCGTCTTCCGTTCATGAACGCGGAAAAAGCCTCAGAACTCATCGCAGACGGGATCACAAAGATTGACGAGATCAGTGATCCATCTGTGTTGGGCAAGTCGACAAGTTCTCAGAAATCCAGATTCTCAACGCTCAGGGCGTTTTGCTGAATGAACTCGCGGCGGGGTTCGACCACGTCTCCCATCAGTTTGGTGAACAGATCGTCGGCCTCGACCATGTCGTCCACACGCACCTGCAACAGGGTGCGCGCGTCCGGGTCCAGCGTGGTTTCCCAGAGTTGATCGGGGTTCATCTCGCCCAAGCCCTTGTAGCGCTGCAGCGAAAGGCCCTTTTCGCCCTCTTCCAGAATGGCGCGTAAAAGGTCTAGCGGGCCATGGATCGCCTGCATCCGGTCGCGGCGGATCAATGTAGCCGGGGAGTTGTAGACCTCTTGCAGGCTTTGGGTGAAGCTGCCGGTCTTGCGGGCCTCGCCCGAGCGCAGCATCGGGCCGTCCAGTGTGCGGACCTCTTCAACGCCGCGCAGGATACGGGCTAGGCGGATGCCGTGATCCTGCGTGATACGGCCCTGCCAGCCGCGCTCGTATTCCAGCGCGATCAGGTCGAGACGGGCGGCAACCTTGTCGGCAACACCTTGCAGGTCGGAATCGACAGCACCGGGGACAAAGGCGCCGGCCACAGCGGCCTGTTCCAGAATGTGACGCGGGTAGTGAGTTGGGAAGGCATCCAGAACGCGTTTCAACTGGCGCGCTTCGTCGACGACACGAGTCAGGTCTTGGCCGACGATTTCCTCGCCTGAGCCCAGCTTCAGAACAGCACCCTCGACCCCCTGGTTGATCAGATAGTCATCCAGCGCGGCCTGATCTTTCAGGTAAACCTCTGATTTACCACGTGAAACTTTATAGAGCGGTGGCTGCGCGATGTAGAGATAGCCACCTTCAATCAATTCCGGCATCTGACGGTAGAAGAAGGTCAGCAGCAGGGTTCTGATGTGCGCGCCATCGACATCCGCATCGGTCATGATGACGATCTTATGGTAGCGCAGCTTTTCGATGTTGAACTCATCGCGGCCAATGCCGGTGCCCAGAGCCATCACGAGGTTGCCGATCTCCTGCGACGACAGCATCCGGTCAAACCGAGCGCGTTCGACGTTCAGGATTTTCCCGCGCAGGGGCAGAACGGCTTGAGTCAGACGGTCGCGACCGGTCTGGGCTGAGCCACCCGCCGAGTCACCCTCCACCAGGAAAACTTCGGTCTTGGACGGGTCCTTCTCGGAACAGTCTTTCAGCTTCCCGGCCAGATAGTTCACATCCATCGCCGTCTTGCGGCGGGTAAGTTCACGCGCCTTTCGGGCGGCCTCACGGGCCAATGCGGCCTCGATGATCTTGCCGACGATACCCTTAGCTTCATTGGGGTTTTCTTCGAACCACTCAGCCAGCTTTTCGTTCATCAGGCCTTCGACTGCAGGGCGGACTTCGGACGACACCAGCTTGTCTTTGGTTTGCGACGAGAATTTTGGGTCCGGCACTTTCACCGACAGCACGCAGGTCAGACCTTCGCGTGCATCGTCGCCGGTAAAGCTGACCTTTTCCTTCTTCGCGATCCCGCTGGACTGCGCATAGTTGTTGATAGTCCGGGTCAGAGCGCCGCGGAAACCGGCCACGTGCGTGCCACCGTCCCGCTGAGGGATGTTGTTGGTAAAGGGCAGAACCGTCTCGTGGTAGCTATCATTCCACCACATCGCGATTTCGACACCAATGTCGTCCCGCTCGCCCTTGATATAGATTGGCTCTGGCATCGCCGGGGTCTTCGACCGGTCGAGGTATTTGACGAATTCCTTGACGCCGCCCTCATAGAATAGCTCGGTCTCCAAACGTTCTGCAGGGCGCTCATCAATCAGGATGATCCGCACGCCCGAGTTCAGAAAGGCCAGCTCACGCAGGCGTTTCTCCAGCGTCTCAAACGAGTATTCGAGGTTCGAGAACGTATCGGTCGAGGCCAGAAAGCGCACCTCGGTCCCGGTGCGATCGCCGCACTCGCCGACGACTTTCAGATGCTCAGCGGTCTCACCACGCTCAAAACGTGCAACATGCTCCTTGCCCGCGCGCCAGATGCGCAGCTCCAGCCATTCTGACAGAGCATTCACAACCGAAACGCCCACGCCGTGCAGACCGCCTGACACCTTGTACGAGTTGCTGTCGAACTTACCGCCCGCGTGCAACTGGGTCATGATGACCTCGGCCGCCGAGACGCCCTCTTCGGGGTGAATATCCACCGGGATGCCACGGCCATTATCACTGACCGAGACACTGGAATCGGCGTGAATTTTTACGGTCACATGGTCGGCATGACCGGCGAGAGCCTCATCAATTCCGTTGTCCACGACCTCATACACCATATGGTGCAGACCCGAGCCATCGTCCGTATCCCCGATATACATACCGGGACGTTTGCGAACCGCCTCTAAGCCTTTGAGAACTTTGATGGAATCTGCGCCGTATTCCTGGGGTGCCTGTGCGTCTTCGGACATGCCGTTAGTACCTATATTATTTTGGTAACTTATACGTTTTCTGGTGGGGAATGTCACGCGCTCCCCCAAGATTTTGTGGTTGAGATCCGATTTAACTTCGGATCAAAGCCGATCGAGGTCTGCCGCTATATCAGCGGCAATTTCGGCGGCGTTGACGTCGTCCCGTTCGGCCGTCAATCGCAGGCCCAAAAGATCCGACTGATAGCGCGCAGCAAGGCGTTCGGGATCGTGATCAGAGCTTATCTCTCCGGCCTTTTGGGCGCGGCGAAACAGGTCTGCGAAACAGGATTTCATTGCGATCATATGCGCGCCTGCCTGACCCGCCAGTTCGTGATCCTTTGCCTGCAACTCGGCATAGGTCTTGGCCAGCATACAAGCTTTGGTCGGCAGGTCAGAGGCAGCAATCACGCGATAGGGCTGCGCCTTGAGCGCCCCGAGCGGCCCCAGCTCCTCAGCCAAGGCCAGCATACTGGCAACCCCGTCTTGCGCGTAACGCTCCAGCGCCAGCGCATAGAGGGCATCTTTCGAGCCAAACGCCGCATAGAAACTGCCGGGCTTCAGCTTCAACTCGCGCTCTAGGTCTTTCAGCGACGTCCCGGCCCAGCCATGACGCCAGAAGATATCACGCGCCTGCGCGATCAGTGCGTCTCGGTCATATGCGGGTTTGCGGGGCATTGGATCACCAATTCTTGAGCATTTGCTCAAATATATACTTGAGTGATCGCTCAAGAAACCCTAAATACGACTCATCGCGCCAGAAATCAGGAGTTTTGACATGGCCAACTTCCCGTCTCACGACCTCGAATCCGCCCCTGAGGGGTCCAAACCGCTGCTGGAGAAATCGCAAGCCGCCTTTGGACGCCTGCCCGGTCTGCACAAGGTGATGGCGGAAAGCCCGCAACACCTTGAGGCCTATCAGGTTCTGCACGGCCTCTTCCTGCAAACCGATTTCGACAATGATGAGAAAACCGTGGTTTGGCAGACCATCAACGTTGAGAATGAGTGCCACTACTGTGTCCCCGCCCATACCGGCATCGCCAAGATGATGAAGATTTCGGACGAGATCACCGAAGCCCTGCGCAACGAAACCCCGCTGCCGACTGCCAAGCTGGAAGCGCTGCGCACCTTCACCCTGCAAGTGATGGAAACCCGCGGCAACCCGACCGAAGAACAGCTGCAGGCGTTCTTTGACGCCGGTTACTCGCACCGCGCCGTTCTGGATGTGATTCTGGGTCTGGCGCAGAAAACCATGTCGAACTACGTCAACCACATGGCCAAAACTCCGGTCGATCAGGTCATGCGCGGTTTCCTGTGGGAACGTAAAGTCAACGAACCGGCCTAAGCCGACACGACCGAGCCCTCATCGCCTTCGGTAACAACCAGCGTTTGGGCCCGGTCTCCCAATTCCGCAAACAGCTCAGGCCCGGTGCCTGTCATCCAGGCCTGAGCGCCCAGCGCACAGATCTCATCATAGAGCGCCGCGCGTCGCCCGGCATCCAGATGCGCAGCCACCTCATCCAGCAACACGATCGGCGGCGCGCCAACCATTCCCGCCAGAGCCCGTGCGTTCGACAGGATCAGGGACACCAGCAGCGCCTTCTGCTCACCCGTGGAACAATCTTTGGCCGGAACCCCTTTGGCAGCGAACACCCCATACAGGTCCGAGCGATGCGGCCCGACCAGAGTCCGCCCTGCTGCAAGATCACGGAAACGGCTTTCGCTCAACGCCTCCCGCAGATCATCCGCTGTCTCGGGCATCGCACCTTCTGTTTGGATCAACTCCAATTCGGCTGAAGGAAACGCCGTTTCGGCCTGATCCTGCGCGGCACGCAAATGATCCAATGCTGCAAGACGCGCCGCATGGATCCTATACCCTGTCTCGGCCATCTGACCTTCCAAAGCCGTGTACCAATGGGCGTCCCGGACCTGATCTTTCAATAGCCGGTTCCGCTCACGCATAGCCTTTTCGTAGGTCAGCGAAGCCTCGGCATGCGCGGGATCAAAGCTCAGCGCGATGCGGTCCAGAAATCGCCGCCGCCCCTCAGCCCCTTCGATCCACAGCCGATCCATCGACGGGATCAACCACACCACGCGCGCGAGCTTGCCCAGATCAATCTGACTGGCGGCCTTGCCATCAATCCGAACCTGACGCGCCGCGCCACCTTCGGACCACGTCTCGATCTCATACCGCCCGCCCTGCGCGCTCAGCAGACCGGACAGTTTCCAGCCCAGGGCTTCGGGCCGCCGGGTCATCTCCGCCGCACTGGCCCGCCGCATCCCGCGACCGGGCGAGAACAGAGACACTGCCTCCAGAATATTGGTCTTCCCGGCCCCGTTCGGCCCATGAATGGCCACCGGGCGCCCATCCAAAGACAAACGCGCCAATTTATGAGACCGAAAATGCGAGACCGTAAGTTCGGTCAGGGCCAATCCCATGACCCCTCCCTTCTTCTGTTCAAAAATACCTCCGCCGGAGGCATCGCGCGCCAGCGCGATCAGACGCGCATCGGCATGACGACGTAAACCGCGCTCAGATCGTTGCCTTCGCGCATCAAAGTCGGGTCACCGGCCGAGTTAAACAGGAATACCGCGTTCTCACGATCCACCTGCGATGCAATCTCGAGCAGGTATTTCGCGTTGAACCCTATCTCCAGCCGTTCGTCACCGTAAGCGACGGCCAACTCTTCCTCAGCCGCGCCACTATCCGGCGCGTTGACCGACAATACCAGCTTATCCGCATCCAGTTGCAGCTTCACGGCGCGCGAACGCTCTGATGAAACCGTTGCAACCCGGTCCACGGCTTGCGCAAATTCAGCAGCATCCACTTCCAACTGGCGCGTGTTGCCCTGCGGAATAACGCGGGTGTAATCGGGGAAGGTGCCATCAATGACCTTCGACGTCAGCGTGATATCCGGCGTGGCAAAGCGTACCTTGGTTTCGCTGACCGAGACAGCGATGTCCATCTCGTCATCGTCCAGCAGCTTGCGCAGCTCACCCACGGTTTTACGCGGCACGATCACACCCGGCATGTCCGCAGCACCATCCGGCAGGTCCGCATCAATCCGCGCCAGACGGTGACCATCGGTGGCCACGCAGCGCAGAACCTTGCCGCCTTCGGACCCGTCCGCGACGTGCATGTAGACACCGTTCAGATAGTACCGCGTCTCTTCGGTCGAGATGGCGAATTTCGATTTGTCGAACAACCGACGCAGCAACGCCGCCGACGCGGTGAAATTCGACTGGTATTCCGAGGACGCCATGACCGGGAAATCCTCTTTCGGCAAGGTCGCCAGAGAGAAGTTCGACCGCCCCGCCTCTACCGTCAAACGGCCAGCTGCGCTGTCCGCCGTCAGGGTGACAAGCGCGCCATCCGGCAGTTTGCGCACAATTTCATGCAGGGTCGTAGCAGCCACAGTCGTCGCACCCGCCTTTTCGACCTGCGCAGGCGCTTTGTCGACAACCTCGATATCCAGATCAGTGGCTCGGAACAGGGCTTGGTCGCCTTCGGCCTCGATTAGCACATTGGCAAGGATCGGGATCGTGTTGCGACGTTCCACAACGGATTGGGCCTGGGAAACGGCCTTGAGAAGGGTGCCGCGTTCGATGCTGATCTTCATACCCTCTGTTCCTCTGACTTGCGTGCCGAAAATGGGCGGGACTGGCACGTTAGCGTCTCAGCCCTGAGGCACAAGGATTTTTTACCGATTTCTGGGTGGGAATACCCCGGTGGTCAAGAGGTACGCGTGCGAAACGCGTCCTTTCCTCTGCAACCGTGGAGATAAGCGCACAAGAAAATGCCCCGGACGCACTGACCCGGGGCATTTACTGACAATGGGTGCGGCTCAGGCCTCGAGCGAGCGGCGCAGCATTTCCACGTCTTCTGCGATCTGACCATCAGTCGTCTTCAGCTCTTCGATGCGCTTGACCCCGTGCATGACGGTTGTGTGGTCGCGCCCTCCGAACCGACGGCCGATCTCTGGTAGAGAGCGGCTGGTTAGTTGCTTGCACAGATACATGGCTACCTGACGCGGACGAGCATAGGACCGCAGGCGCTTGGGGCCGATAATGTCGGACAGGCGAATGTTGTAGTAGTCCGACACTTTGCGCTGGATCTCCTCGACGGTGATTTTGCGCTCTGAGGCGCGCAGCACATCCGCCAGACAGTCCTGAGTCAGCTCCATGTCGATCTCACGCCCCACTAGCGAGGCAAAGGCGAACAGACGGGTCAGAGCGCCTTCGAGAACGCGCACATTGGTCGAGATGCGATGCGCCAGGAACTCCAGCACGCCATCGGCGATAACAAGATCGGGATAGGTGGCGATGTGTTGCTGGACCTTGTTTTGCAAAATGCCCAGACGCAATTCGTAGTCGGTGGGATGCAGATCGACGACCAGACCACATTGCAGGCGGGATTTTACGCGATCTTCCAGATCCTTGATCTCACCCGGTGCGCGGTCCGCCGAGATGATGATCTGTTTGTTCTGGTCCACCAGAGCGTTGAAGGTGTGAAAGAACTCTTCTTGGGTCGAGTCCTTGCCCGCGATGAACTGCACATCGTCCACCATCAGCACATCGACCGAGCGGAACAGATGTTTGAAATCCATCATCCGGCGTTCGCGGAGAGCTTGAACAAAGCGATACATGAACTGTTCCGCCGACAGGTAAAGCACGTTCAGCTCGGGGCTTTTGGTTTTCAGCTCCCACGCGATCGCGTGCATCAGGTGCGTTTTACCCAACCCAACACCGCCGTAGAGAACCAGCGGATTGAACGTGACCGGGCCACCTTCAGCTACGCGGCGCGCGGCGGCATGGGCCAATTCGTTGGGTTTGCCGACAACAAAACTGTCGAAGGTAAAACGCGTATCCAAGGGTGCGGCCTGTAGATCCTCGAGCGCCGCATTGGCAGATTCCGCAACTGGTGCAGCAGCTGCGGTCAACTTGGGTTCATCCGTGACAACTGCCGGTCGGGTGGTCGAATTGGCTGCCGCCTTGAACGCAAGACGTTGGACGGTCTCACCCGCGGTATTCAGTTCATACAGAATCAAATCTGCGAAATTCTGGCTGACGTAATTCCCCATGAAGTTGGTTGGCACTGAGAACACGGCTACACCATCCTGCAGCTCCTGAAATTCCAGAGGCTCAATCCAGGTGGTGAAGTTGTTCTTGCCAACGGCCTTCAATAGTTTGTTACGCAGTTGTCCCCATTTCTCTTGTGTCATCAAGCGCCTCACGCATCCCATTTTTTTTGACCTGTCGGTCTTATCAATCGTCGCCGGTTTCCCGGTCATTGACGTTCACGCACAAGGGTACCCTGCGCCGGACTGTCCCATCCGGCGGGTAAATGAACACTCAGCACGCACAAATTGTATCCCGCAGCAGGATCCCGGAAAACCGGGGCACGCGTCGTAACCCAATTGTTTGACAGGGCTGAGATCTTCGGAAAACCCGAGACCCAGAGCAGATCGTTTCACCGGCCAAGGCCGGTTTTCGAACGCTGGTTCCTGATGTCTGACTGATGCCCGTCAGTCAGATGTCTGGAACAGCCTGTCCCCCCAAGCGAGTGAATCGCTGACTCAGTGGTAGCAAGATGTTGCCTGTCGCAGCAACGAAACTCTGATATTGACTCGGGGTTCAGGGCGAAAGAATCTCTCGACTTCGTGAGGTCGCGGCTTTCTGGCAACAAACACGAAAGGCGCCGCAATGCGCGACGCCTTTACGTAGGAAAACGCTTGACGCGTCCTAGCGGGAATCAACCCAGCGCTTTTACGCGTGCCGACAGGCGCGACATTTTACGCGATGCGGTGTTCTTGTGGAAAACGCCTTTGGTGACACCGCGCATCAGTTCAGGCTGAGCTGCGCGCAGAGCTGCGGTTGCAGCGTCTTTGTCGCCGGAAGCGATCGCTTCTTCAACTTTGCGCAGGTAGGTGCGGATGCGCGAACGGCGCGCTTTGTTTACGGCGAAACGCTTTTCGTTCTGACGGGCGCGTTTCTTTGCCTGGGGCGAATTTGCCATGTGTCTCTAACCTTTATTCGGTACGGTTATCTAGGGTTGCGCGCCACGGAGTTATCCGCACCGGATCAGAAATCACGAGTGTGAGTCGGGCCAAGCGGGCCGCACGCGCATGTATGAAGGCGGTCTCTACCCAAGTTTTACGGGTTTGCCAAGCCGATTCTTGCCTCATATGTCCAACAAATAAAGGCAGGCCACAGCCTGCCCTTCCGGAATTCCTTGCTGCGACCTTACTTGTCGCGGAATTGCGCGGCGCGTTTTTCCAGAAACGCCGCCATGCCCTCTTTCTGGTCTTCGGTCGCGAACATTGAATGAAAGACGCGACGCTCAAACAGCAAACCTTCGCTCAGCGGTAGCTCATAGCTGCGATTCACCGCTTCCTTCGCGGCTGCGGCCGTCAGCAAAGACTTCTCAGCAATCTTATGGGCTGCACCCACGGCTTCTTCGATCAGCTTCTTCGCCGGAACCACGCGGCTGACAAGACCCGCGCGCTCAGCTTCTTCGGCGTCCATGAAGCGACCGGTCAGGTTCATGTCCATCGCCTTGGACTTGCCGACAAAGCGGGTCAGGCGCTGGGTGCCGCCGATACCGGCTATAACGCCCAGATTGATCTCGGGCTGGCCGAACTTGGCGGTGTCTGCGGCGATGATGAAATCGCATATCATGGCCAATTCGCAGCCGCCGCCCAGCGCGTAGCCCGCAACCGCCGCGATTATGGGTTTGCGAATGGCCGAGACACGCTCGTTGACCGAGGCAAACAGGTCGGTGCTGAAAACGTCGACAAAGCTCATCTCGGACATTTCCTTGATGTCCGCACCCGCGGCAAACGCCTTGTCCGAGCCGGTCAGCACGATGCAGCGCACTTTGTCGTTCTGATCCGCCTCTTCCAGCGCGTCGCACAGCTCACCCACCAATTGGGTGTTCAGCGCATTCATCGCATCTGGTCGGTCGAGTTTGATAAGGGCGACGTGGTCTTCGATTTCGACGATGATCGTCTCAAAAGCCATGAGGTATAAGCTTCCGGTTGTTCCGTTCAGGTACGATTCCTTAACACGCGATTTCGCTGGATCAAGCTATCTTTGGCATTGTGCACAGTAGAAGGATGAGCGACCAGACTGGGTGATTCTCTTGATTTCGGCACCGCAACCCTGGGTTCGGCAGGGTTCGCCTTCGCGGCCGTAAACATCAAAGCTGTGCTGAAAATATCCAAGTTCTCCATCGGCTTGACGGAAATCTTTCAGTGACGATCCCCCTGCTTCGATCGCGTCCTGCAACACCTGCCGGATGATCGGCACAAGGGCTGCGACACGCGCCGCAGAAATTTGTCCGGCTTTGCGACGTGGCGACACCTTGCCGCGATAAAGCGCCTCGCAAACGTAAATATTCCCCAACCCGGCAACGATTCCCTGATCCAGAAGTACCGATTTGACCGGCCTGTTCTTGCCCTTGAACGCGTCAATCAGGTGCTGTTCGTGAAAATCATTGCCCAATGGTTCCGGCCCCAGAACGGACAGCAGTTTGTGGTTTTCTGCGGTTGCGGTTGGCAGCAAATCCATGGCCCCGAACCGGCGCGGATCGTTGAAGGTCACGCGGGCACCATTGGCCATGTGGAACACTACATGGTCATGCTTTTCGGGCATCGGATGGTCATGGACGAACTGCCCCAACGGGTCACCTGATACCGTCATACGCCCCGACATACCCAAGTGAATCAACAACGTCTCGCCACTGCTGAGGTCAGCCAGAATGTATTTGGAACGTCGCCTTAGCCGATCCACCCGCTGTCCCGTCAATCTCTCGGCCATACGCTCCGGGAAGGGCCAGCGCAGATCGGGGCGGTTCACATCTGCACGCTCGATTACCACCCCCTCCATCGCAGGGGTCAGGCCGCGTCTTACTGTCTCGACCTCAGGCAATTCGGGCATTAGATGGCTCCTATTCCAAAGGGCCGCATTGTGCCCGCCTCTGATGGCCCTATAACAGAGGCGAAATTCGACAAACGGCAAGGCAAATGTCCGACAACAGCGACAAGACGACTCATTTCGGGTTCGAAACCGTGCGCGAGGCTGACAAGGCCGGGCGCGTACAGGGCGTTTTCAACTCGGTGGCCTCGAAATACGACGTGATGAATGATGTCATGTCGATGGGCATCCACCGGGTCTGGAAAGACGCAATGATGGACTGGCTTGCCCCGCGCCCCGGTCAGCGCCTGCTGGACGTTGCTGGCGGCACAGGAGACATCTCGTTCCGCTTCCTCAAACGCGCGGGCTATGGCCACGCCACCGTTCTGGACCTGACCGAGCCGATGCTGGTCGAGGGCCGCCAACGGGCTGAGGCCGACCAAATGTCGGAGAGCCTGAACTGGGTCGTCGGCGATGCGATGTCCCTACCGTTCGAGGACAACACCTTCGACGTCTACACGATCTCCTTCGGCATTCGGAACGTCACTCGCCCGCAAGAGGCGCTGAACGAGGCCTACCGCGTGTTGAAACCCGGCGGCCGCCTGATGGTGCTGGAGTTCAGCCAGTTGCCCAATGACGGTCTGCAAAAGCTCTATGATCTCTACAGCTTCAACGTCATCCCGCGCATGGGCAAGCTGATCGCCAATGACTACGACAGCTACCAGTACCTCGTGGAATCGATCCGCAAGTTCCCCGATCAGGAGACATTCCTAGGTATGGTCCGCAGCGCCGGTTTCGAAAACGCCAAATACCGCAACCTGAGCATGGGAATCGCCGCGTTGCATTCCGGCTGGAAAATCTAAATGCGCGGCCCTCACAACATCATACGCCTGATCCGCACAGGCGCCACGCTAGAGCGCACGGGCGCCATGGGTGTCGTGCTGGACGCGTTCGAAGCCCCCCGCGCGGTCCGCTTTGTCGCCCACGCGCTTGGCAAACCTTTTCAATGGCTTGGGTACAAGGGCGACCCCGAGATGCCCCCTGCCACACGCGCCCTGACGGCGCTGGGTCCGGCGTACATCAAATTCGGACAGGTCCTGTCGACCCGACCCGACGTGGTTGGCAACGAACTGGCCGAGCAACTGCGCGTATTGCAGGACAAGCTGCCGCCTTTCCCGAAGGCCGAGGCCATGACTGAGGTCGAGAAAGAGCTGGGGCAACCGATCTCGGACATGTTCAGCGAATTCAGCGAACCGATCGCTGCGGCCTCGATCGCTCAGGTTCACAAGGCCAAGCTGGCGACCACAGGCGAAGACGTCGCCGTCAAAGTCTTGCGTCCGGGCATCGAACGCGCCTTCCGCAAGGATGTCGACGCGTTCTATTTCGCCGCCCGCATGGTACAGCTCTGCGCCCCTGGCGCGCGCCGCCTCCGTCCAATGGAAGTGATCGAACACTTCGATGGCGTGGTACGGGGTGAGCTGGACTTGCGTCTGGAAAGCTCGGCAGCCTCGGAATACGCCGCCAACACCAAGGATGATGCCGGGTTCTGGTTGCCTCCGGTCGTGTGGTCTCTGTCCGCGCGCCGGGTTATGACGCTCAGCTGGGCGGATGGCATCCCGCTTGGCGACAACGACGCTCTGGACGCCGCGGGCCATAACCGCCGCGATCTGGCTGAGCGTGTCCTACGCCTGTTCCTGCTGCACGCCCTGCGCGATGGCTACTTCCACGCTGACATGCACCAGGGCAACCTGAAGGTCGCCGCCAACAGCGATATCATCGCCTATGACTACGGCATCATGGGCCATATCGACGAATACACCCGCCGGGTCTATGCCGAGATTCTGTTTGGCTTCATCCGCCGCGACTACAAACGCGTGGCCGAGGTGCACTTCGAGGCCGGATACGTCCCCGCCAATCAAGATGTCGACGAATTCGCCCGCGCCCTGCGCGCCGTGGGCGAGCCCATCTTCGGCATGGACGCCACCCATATCTCGATGGGCCGCCTGCTGAACTACCTCTTCGAAGTCACCGAACGCTTCGGCATGGAAACCCGAACCGAGCTGATCCTGCTGCAACGCACCATGGTTGTGGTCGAAGGCGTCGCGCGCTCACTCGATCCACATATCAATATATGGGAGGTCGCCCGTCCGGTCGTCGAGGATTACATCAAGAAATCCATCGGCCCCCGCGCAGCGCTCCGGGACTTTGGCAAAACCGCTTTAGTTCTGGCCCGGTTCGGCCCGCGCCTGCCCGCGCTGGTGGAAGACGCCCTGATCGCTCAAACCCAAAAAGACGATCAGAACAACTCCCGCCTGTGGTCCAAAACCCTTCCCGCCGCGCTCGGAGCCGTGGTAGGCGCTGCTCTGGTCCTGCTGCTAACAGCACTCAGCTAGGCACAATCCGCCTGCTTTATCTGGCTGAAAATATCCTCGGGGGGAATTGCGCTCAAGGCGCGATGGGGGGCAGACAGCCCCCCTGCCCAACTCGAGGTCAGAGCCGCTCTATGGCAATCGCAATACCCTGACCACCGCCGATACACATGGTGATCAGACCTTTGGAGCCTCCAGTCCGCTCCAACTCATACAACGCCTTCAGCGTGATGATCGCACCTGTCGCACCCACCGGGTGACCCAACGCAATCGCACCACCGTTCGGGTTTACCTTCGCGGCATCCAGACCCAACTCTTTATTCACGGCCAGAGCCTGCGAAGCAAAGGCTTCGTTGCTTTCGATCACGTCGAAGTCTTCCACCATCAGGCCGGTCTTGGCCAGCAGGTTCTGAACCGCAGGCACCGGACCAATGCCCATCACCTCGGGGCGGACACCGGCGTGGCCGTAACCCAGAATACGCGCTTTCGGCTTCAGACCAGCCTTCTCGGCCGCGCCTGCCGTGGCCAGAACCATCGCTGCCGCGCCATCATTGATGCCAGAGGCGTTGCCCGCGGTCACCCGGCCATCCTTCTGGAACGCCGGACGCAGACCCGCCAGCGCCTCAATCGAGGTCGCCTTGGGATGCTCGTCGACCATGAAATCAACCATGTCGCGCTTGACCTTGACCTGAACCGGCGTGATCTGGCTTTGGAAATATCCGGCCTCAATGGCCGCAGCGGCGCGGGTCTGGCTGGTTAGAGCAAACTCATCCATCTGCTCGCGTGTGACCTGATGTTCATCAGCGACGTTCTCAGCTGTCACACCCATATGGCCGGTACCAAAGGGGCAGTTCAGCGCACCCAACATCATGTCCAGCGATTTGATATCGCCCATCTTGGCACCCCAGCGCGCCTGCTGCAGGATGTAGGGGCTGCGCGACATGCTCTCGGCCCCACCAGCCACAGCAAAGTCGGCATCGCCCAGCATCAGCGACTGTACCGCCGACACAATCGCCTGCGCCCCCGATCCACACAGACGGTTCACGTTCATCGCGGGGGTTTCGACCGGGATACCTGCCTGTTTGGCCGCCGCACGCGACAGATACATGTCGCGCGGTTCGGTGTTGATCACATGGCCAAACACAACATTGCCAATCTGGCCGCCTTCGACGCCCGATTTCTCCATCGCGGCTTCGGTTACAACGGTCGCCAGATCAATCGGTGCGGTCGAGGCCAGAGCACCCCCAAACGTTCCAACAGCCGTACGGGCCCCATCCAGAATGACGATATCTTTCATGTCTCTTCTCCTCTTGGATTTGGCGGCACTATTACGCCCAGTTGGCGCGTTGTCCTATACGACGTACCGTCACAAGCAGAATTGACAACCCATCGGGAAAAGCGCATCAGATTCCGTCATGACGGAAAACACAGACGATATCCTGACCCTTCTGCCCGCCCGCCTGAAGGAGGCACGCCGCGCCAAGGGTCTGTCGCTGGAAGCTGTTGCCAATCTCAGCGGCGTGTCTCGATCAATGGTCAGTCAGATCGAACGGGGCGAAAGCAGCCCGACCATCTCGACCCTGTGGAACCTGACGCGGGCCCTGCAGGTGGATTTCGCAGGGCTGCTGGAAGAGACCAAAACCTCGGACCAGATCGAGGTTCTGCGCCAGGCCGAGGTGCCCAGCATCGACAATATGGGACAGAACTGCCGCATCCGTATCCTGTCGCCCCCGGAAGAGGCCGGAGGGCATGAGGTCTACGACATCCGCTTTGACCACGACGGCACACTGAACAGCCAGCCGCATGCCCGCGGCACACGTGAACAGTTGACGGTTCTGGAAGGCGCGGTGCGCGTCACCTCGGGCACTGCGATATCTGAGATGCAACAGGGCGACACCGCCCGATATGCAGCTGATGTGACCCATTCCATTGCTTCGAAAGGCCCCGCGCGGGTCTTTCTGATAGTCAAAAACGCTTAAATTCCGTCTTCACGGATATTTTTCCCGTATAGTGTAATTCTCCTATTTGGGAATTGCATCCGTTATGTTAGACACCCGACTCAGATGAACGGAGGTCGCCATGGCAGATGCATTCCTGTCCCATATCACGGACACCCTCGCGCAGATCGAATCCGAAGGTCTGTATAAACGCGAACGCATGATTACATCGCCTCAGGGCGGCGAAATCAAAGTGGGCGACAAGCAGGTCATCAACCTGTGCGCCAACAACTACCTTGGTCTTGCCGATCATCCCGCGCTGATCGACGCAGCCACAACAGCGATGGGCCCCAAAGGGTTCGGCATGGCCTCGGTCCGGTTTATCTGCGGCACGCAAGACATTCACCGCGAGTTGGAACAGAAGCTGGCCGAGTTCCTGAACAAGGATGACTCGATCCTGTTCGCCGCCTGTTTCGACGCGAACGGGGGGCTGTTCGAACCCCTTCTCGGCCCCGAGGACGCCATTATCTCGGACAGTCTGAACCACGCCTCGATCATCGACGGGGTTCGGTTGTGCAAGGCCAAGCGCTATCGCTATCTGAACAACGATATGAACGATCTTGAGGCCTGGCTCAAGCAAGCGCGCGAGGACGGGGCGCGGCATATCATGATCGCGACTGATGGCGTGTTTTCAATGGATGGTTACCTCGCCAACCTGCCGAAAATCCGTGAGCTGGCCGATAAATACGACGCCATCGTCATGGTCGATGATTGCCACGCTACCGGGTTTATGGGACCGAACGGCGCGGGCACGCCGGATCATTTCGGTGTCGATGTCGACATCCTGACGGGAACCTTGGGAAAAGCACTTGGGGGGGCAATCGGCGGTTATATCGCCGGGCCGCAGCCAGTGATCGACCTGCTGCGGCAGCGGGCGCGGCCCTATCTGTTCTCGAACTCGCTGCCGCCATCCATCGTCGCCGCCGGGATTGAGGCCATCCGTCTGGTCCAACAAGGCGACATGCTGCGCGCGCAGTTGTTCGGCAATGCCAAATACTGGCGGGCGGGGTTGGAGAAGCTGGGGTTTGACCTTTTGCCCGGTGAACACCCGATCATTCCCGTCATGCTGGGCGATGCGACATTAGCGCAGGGCATGGCGGCTCGATTGTTTGATGAAGGTGTCTATGTATCGGGCTTTTTCTTCCCTGTAGTTCCGCGCGGGCAGGCCCGGATCAGAACCCAGATGAACGCCGCACTGACACGGCAGGAGCTTGACCAGGCGCTTGCCGCTTTTGAGAAAGTCGGCAAAGAGCTTGGAGTCATCAAATGACCTTTGCCTCTGTCATCGACGCCATCAGCGATACCCCTTTGGTGGACTTGTCGCGCATCTGCCAGCAGGTTCAGCTGGACGGTCGCATTCTGGCCAAGCTGGATTATCTGTTGCCTGGCTTCTCGAAAAAAGACCGCGCGGCCAAATCCATCATCGAAATGGCCCGCACCGACGGAACGCTTACACAGGGCCAAACTGTGGTCGAGCTGACCTCGGGCAATATGGGAACCGGTCTGGCGATTGTCTGCGGGATCATGGGCCATCCCTTTGTCGCAGTGATGAGCGCCGGAAACTCGGTCGAGCGCGCGCGCATGATGCGGGCGCTGGGGGCTGAGGTGATCATCGTGCCTCAGGCCCCTGGCAGCAAACCGGGTGAGGTTTCGGGCGCTGATCTGGCGCTGGTAGATGAGGCGGCGCAGAAAGTCACAGCAGAACGCGGCGCGTTTCGCGCGGATCAGTTCGGTCATTTGGGTAACCCAATAGCCCATTCAACAGGGACCGGGCCGGAAATCTGGGAGCAGTCTGGCGGTGCGGTCACGGCCTTCTGTGATTTCGCCGGTTCAGGCGGCACCTTGGCCGGAGCAGCGGCATTCTTCGCGCCGCATGGCGTGCGGTGTTACGCCATCGAACCCGAGGGCGCACGGGCCATGGCTGGTGAAGTCGTCGACACGCCCGACCATCCGATACAGGGCGGCGGCTATGCCATGGCTGACCTGACCCATATGAACGGCGTCCCCCTCGCCGGGCACCTTTCGGTATCTGGCAACACGGCCCGAGACTGCGCCCGGCTGCTCGCACGCAGCGAAGGGATCTTTGCCGGATACTCAGCCGGCGCGAACCTTGCTGGTGCGATCGAGCTGCTGCGCGGCCCGGAGCGTGGCGGCTGCGTCGCGATCGTCATTTGCGACAGTGGCCTGAAATACCTGTCCACCGATTTATGGGAGTAGTGCAATGCGTCCCAACACAATGAAAGCACTGGAAAAATCCGAACCCAAGGAAGGCCTGTGGATGGTACAGGCCCCGGTGCCCGAGATCGGCCCGGATGAGGTGCTGATCCGGATCAACAAGACCGGCATCTGCGGGACCGACATTCATATCTGGAACTGGGACGACTGGGCGGCTGCCACGGTTCCCGTTCCAATGATCACCGGCCATGAGTTCGCGGGTGAGATCGTTGAGATCGGCCGCAATGTAACCGGGCTTGAGATCGGGCAGCGTTGCTCGGGCGAGGGCCATCTGATCGGAACGGACAGCCGTCAGAGCCGCGCGGGCAAGTTCCACCTCGACCCGGGCACGCGCGGCATAGGCGTCAACGAACAAGGCGCGTTTGCGCAATACCTGAAACTGCCAGCCTTCAATGTCGTCCCCCTGCCCGACGACGTGCCTGACGAAATCGGAGCCATTCTCGACCCGCTGGGAAACGCCGTTCACACCGCCCTCAGTTTTGATCTGCTGGGCGAGGATGTTCTGATCACTGGCGCTGGACCGATTGGCATCATGGCCGCTGCCGTCGCCCGCCACGCAGGCGCGCGCAATGTGGTCATTACCGACATCAACCCTGACCGCCTGAAACTGGCCGAACACGTGGTGCCAACGGTCCGCACAGTCGACGTCTCCAATGAGGACCTGCAGGATGTCATCGCCGAGCTAGGATTGAAGGAAGGTTTCGATGTGGGGCTGGAAATGTCCGGCTCGCAAATCGCGCTGGACCAAATGGTCGAGGCGCTGGTGATGGGTGGCAAGATCGCTCTGCTGGGTATTCCGCCCGGCAAATCCCCGGTCGATTGGTCCCGCATCGTGTTCAAGGCCATCACCATCAAGGGCGTCTACGGGCGTGAGATGTTCGAGACCTGGTACAAGATGATCGCCATGCTGCAAAACGGTCTGGATGTCAGCCGTGTGATCACCCACCAGATGAAGGTCGACGATTTTGCCGAAGGGTTTGCCGCCATGAAATCTGGTCAATCCGGCAAGGTGGTTCTCGACTGGACCTGACCCTCTGGCGCTGCGCGGGCTGACCCCTTACACATCGGGGAACCTCAGGCGTTTGGAGGAGCAAATGAGCGACACTGACAGGTATCTGGAACGCGGGATCGAAGACTCGCTGGTCACCGATTTCACCGAAACCCATCGCAAAAGCTATGGCGATTTTCTGCAACTCAAGACGCTGCTGAACCTGCAGAAGACGTTTCAGGACCCAGCCCAGCCCGACGAGATGTTGTTCATCATCATCCATCAGGTCAGCGAGCTGTGGCTGAAACTGATGCACCATCAACTGGTCGAGGTACGCCGCTTCCTGCAGCACGACGCGTTTGGTCCGGCGATGAAAAACCTCGACCGCATCAAAGCCATCCAACATCAGCTGATCGCGGCATGGGAAACGCTGCTGACCATGACGCCCGCCGACTACATGACCTTCCGCAACGCTTTGGGCAGTTCCTCCGGGTTCCAAAGCTATGGCTACCGCCAGATCGAGTTCATTCTGGGCAACAAGGACCCCTCGACCCTGAAGGTCCACGCCCATGATCCCGAAGTCATGGAGATGCTGAACGCAGCACTTACCAAGCCGTCGCTCTATGACGAGGTGCTGCACATGCTGTCCCGCCAGGGCTTCGACGTGCCGCAGGACTTGCTGGAGAGGGACTATGCGCAGCCCTACTCCGGCGATCCTCGGGTGGTCAAAATCTGGGTTCAGGTATTTCGCGAGACCGAAAAACACTGGGAGCTTTATGCGCTGGCCGAAAAGCTGATGGATGTGGAATGCCTGTTCCAACGGTGGCGGTTCGATCACGCGACCGCCGTTGAACGTGTTATCGGGATGCAGCCGGGAACAGGAGGCTCCAGCGGCGTCGGCTTCTTACGCAAAGCATTGGAATTGCGCTTCTTCCACGATTTGTATGATATGCGCACAGAACTGATCTATGCGGGGGACTGATGCTGTATCGCGGGTTTTCACAGGCTGAACTGGAACAGGAATATTCGCCGAGATCTATGATCGGCGGTGATCTGACGCCTTACCTTGCCAGCTATAGCGCCCTCAGCGCGCAGGCGAGGGCGAGTCTGACGGTTCAGGAAAATCTGACCTATGGTGCAGGTCCCGCACAGGTTCTGGATTTCTTCCCGGCGGCCGAGACAGGCGCGCCGCTGCATGTGTTTATCCATGGCGGCTATTGGCAGGCCCTTAGCCAGCGCGAGTCCGCCATGATGGCGCCGGCGCTGATTGAAGCGGGTCAGGCTTTTGCGACGCTGAACTATAGGCTGGCCCCTGATGCCCGCATCGCGGACATGATCGACGAGTGCCGCGATGCACTGCTCTGGTTGGCGACGCAGGCTGAGTCGCTGGGGTTTGACCCCAGCAGGATCACCTTGTCAGGGCACAGCGCCGGGGCGCAACTGGCCAGCATGGTCATGGCGCAGTCTGCAAACGCTCTGGCCCGCGCCGGGTTGCGGGTGCGCGATGTGATCCTGATCAGCGGGGTTTACGATCTGGAGCCGATCAGCCTGACCTCGGTCAATGATCCGCTGCAACTGACCCCGGTTGAGGTCAACGACCTGTCCCCCATCCGTCACGTGCCCCGCCCCGGACCGCGCTACCACGTGACCGTGGCCGAAAGGGACACGCCGGAATTCATCCGCCAAAGCCGCGACTACGCCGAACACCTACGCAAGGCCGGGCATTCCGTCAGCTTCGATCTGAAAAAGGGGATGCAGCATTTCGACATCATCATGCATCCCGGGACGTTCACAGCTTCAAAGCAGTCGGCAACGCCCTAGCCTTCGCGATGCACGGGGCTGGCACCTGTCAATTCAAACTCAGGTCCTTGATGCCAATCCGTATGTTCAGGGATGACCGCGCCCAAGGGGATTGCACTCCGTCCGTTTCGCCAATCACTTCCGTGCGCACCTGATCAAACATCTGCTCTAGTGTTAGACCTCGGGTCCCGATCGCGCGCGCAATGGCTGCTGTGTAAGGGCTGTTGGTCCCAGTCCCGTCCAATGCGACGTCGCCGGGTCCGGTGGCATATGCGATCAGGTTGTTGGTGCGGGCCGTCATACGCGCAAGCCCGTCGCCGACATCCAGTGCACCGTCCGTTTCTCTGCCAAATGGATTGTCGCGGCACGCGTCCAGAATCATGACACTCACGGCCTGAGGCGTGTGAATGCGATCCAGAACCCACTCGGCCGGAACAGCCTGGTCTGCAATATCGGCCTCGGACTGAATGTTCACGCCCAGTGGAAGAAGGTAGTTGAACTCATCACTGCGCACGCCGTGCCCGGCAAAATAGAACACCGCCAAAGCCTCGGACCCCGCTGCGCGCACGGTGCTGGCAAAAGCTTCAACCTCCTGCTCCATCTCTGCGCGGCTTGCATCCGTCAGTGTCGTGACCGCAAATCCCGCGTCGCGCAGCTCTTCGCTCATCAAGCGCGCGTCGTTCACAGGGTTGTCGAGGGCGGGGACACTTGTGTACCCAGCATTCCCGATCACGAGGGCGAACCGCTCATGCGCCAATGCGGGCCCGGCAATCAGGGTGATGACGAAGCAGAGTGCTGTAAAAATACGCGTCAAATCTATCTCCAAATCCTGTCGAGGTCCGTTCAATCGCGACCAACAGTAAATCAAGACCGGGCCTCGAAAGTCCATATACGAACTTGTTACAGCCCCCTGCAGAGCTTGAATGTAACGAGGAACACGTTGAACCAAAAAATAGAGGTAGATCGCGATGTGCCAAAAAAACAGCGGCCCAAGTTGAGCCGCTGCTTTCAAACTTATTTGCGTAACCGGATTAATCCAGCGTGCGGGTGACTTCTTCGCGCTCAAAGATTTCGATCACGTCGCCTGCGCGGATATCGTCGTAGTTCTCGAACGCCATACCGCATTCCTGACCCGACTGAACCTCGGCCACTTCGTCCTTGAAGCGCTTCAGCGTCTTCAGCGTGCCTTCGTGGATTACCACGTTGTCGCGCAGCAGACGGACGCCTGCGGAGCGGCGGGCAACGCCTTCGGTGACCAGACAGCCCGCAACCTTGCCGACGCCGGTAACCTTGAAGACTTCGCGGATCTCGGCGTAACCGATGAACTTCTCGCGGATTTCGGCGCTCAGCAGGCCAGATGCGGCCGCTTTCACATCATCCACGAGGTCATAGATCACCGAGTAATAGCGGATCTCGACACCCTTCTGGTTCGCGGTGTTCCGCGCCGATGCGTTGGCACGGACGTTGAACCCAAAGATCGGCGCACCTGAGGCTTCGGCCAAACCGACATCCGTTTCGGTGATCGCACCCACGCCCGAATGCAGCACGCGCACGCGCACTTCGTCGTTGCCGATCTTTTCCATCGCCTGAACGATGGCTTCGGCCGAACCTTGTACGTCTGCTTTCATCAGAATCGGCAGCTCGGTGACGTTTTCGTCTTCCTTGGCCTTCTGCATCAGCTGCTCAAGGGTGGTCGCGGCACCGGCGGCGGCACGTTTGTCCTTGGCGGCTTGCTCGCGATAGGCAGCAATCTCACGCGCCTGCGCTTCGGTCTCGGTCACGTTCAGAACGTCGCCCGCTTCGGGCGTACCGTTGAGCCCCAGAACCTCGACCGGAACCGAGGGGCCGGCTTCCTTGACGCGGTCGCCCTTGTCGTTGATCAACGCACGGACCTTACCGTATTGCTCACCCACGACGAAGATATCGCCTTGGCGCAGCGTGCCGTTCTGAACCAGAACGGTGGCTACGGGACCACGGCCCACATCCAGCTGCGCCTCGATCACGGCGCCTTGGGCGGCGCGGTCGGGGTTGGCTTTCAGCTCCAGAATTTCGGCCTGCAGCGCGATGGCTTCCAGCAGTTCGTCCAGACCCTGACCGGTGATAGCAGAGACTTCAACGTCCTGAACATCACCCGACATTTTCTCGACGATCACTTCATGCTGCAGCAGATCGGTCCGCACCTTGTCCGGGTTTGCATCGGGCTTGTCGACCTTGTTGATCGCCACGATCATCGGCACTCCGGCCGCTTTGGCGTGGTTGATCGCCTCGATGGTCTGCGGCATCACGGCGTCGTCAGCCGCAACAACCAGAACCACGATATCCGTGACCTGAGCACCGCGCGAACGCATCGAAGTAAACGCCGCGTGGCCCGGGGTATCCAGGAAGGTCAGCGTTGTGCCGCCATCGGTTTTCACCTGATAGGCGCCGATGTGCTGGGTGATGCCACCGGCCTCACCTGCCACAACGCGCGCGTCGCGGATAGCATCCAGCAGCGAAGTCTTACCGTGGTCAACGTGACCCATGATGGTGATGACCGGCGGACGCGGCTGCAGATCGTCTTCGCTGTCTTCAACCTCTTTGATGACGTCTTCAACATCCGAATCGGAGACACGAGTGACCTTGTGGCCAAACTCTTCGATGATCAGTTCCGCAGTGTCAGCGTCGATGGTCTGGTTCTGAGTAACCATCATGCCCATCTGCATCAGCGATTTGACAACATCAGCCACACGCTCGGCCATACGGTTGGCCAGTTCCGAAACCATGATGGCCTCGGGCAGCTGAACGTCACGAATGACCTTTTCGCGTTCGACCGAACCGCCCATGGCTTTCTGGCGCGCACGCTCTTGCTTGCGCTTCATCGCGGCCATCGAGCGTTGGCGGTTGCCTTCGCCACCGGTGGCCTGACCCAGTGTCAGCTTGCCTGAGCGGCGGTTGTCGTCGCGGCCTTTGCCACGACCGCGCTGTTCACGCTCACGATCCTGCTTGCGCGGTGCAGCCGCGGGCGCAGGCTTGCTGACCGGGCTACGTGTCGCTTTGGGCTCTTCCGGGGCCGGGGCGGCAGCCGCGCGTTTGGCAGCTTCCTCCGCCTCTTGGCGCTTACGCTCTTCTTCTTCGGCCTTGACACGGGCTTTCTCTTCGGCCTCACGCTGTTCGCGTTCCTTGGCCTCTTGTTCCGCGCGGCGACGGGCGCGTTCTTCTTCACGCGCCTTTTCAGCTGCCTCACGGGCGGCGGCCTCTTCGACCTCGCGCGCTTTGGCGGCTTGCAATGCCTTCATCCGGCGGGCCATTTCCGCGTCGGAGATCCCGGCAGGACGGCGCGACGGATCACCCGAGGGCGTTGCTCCGCCACCCGGCTTTCCGGCACCCGGCTTGGGGACCACCACGCGTTTGCGTTTGGTTTCCACCACGACATTCTTGGTGCGTCCGTGGCTGAAACTCTGTTTCACATTTCCGGGGCGTGCCCCGCCACGAAGACCCAATGTCTTTTTGCCGTCATTATCGCTCATAAAGCTTCTTACCCTTCCGCGCGGCCCCTGCCGCCGTCATCCGTTTCGCGCAAGCCACGCAGGCGCTGCGCTTCCTCTACAACACGTTTGGCGAGTCCGCCAGAGGCCAGCGCCGCATGAATCACGGTTTGGCGCCCAAATGCCGCCCCTAACTCGTCCGCAGTGAGCCATCCGATGTATTTTCCGAAGTGCGGCGTGCTGAGTTTCGACTTGCCGCGCCCCGATCCATCGCTGGCCTGAATCAGTACCTGAGCCTCTTCCCGGTCCAGCCACGTCTTGACCTTTTCGTATCCGGCGACCGCATCGCCGGACTTGCGCGCCAGGCTGAGAAGCTCAACCACACGACGCGCGACTTGTTTTTCGACCTCATCGGCCAGGTCCGCTTGGGCCGAGACCTGAGCCTTGAACCCGCGCGAGAACAGCTTTTTGCTGACCGCCTTGTCCAAGGCTGCGCGATCTGCCGCCACATAGACCCCACGCCCCGGCAATTTCGCCGCGACATCGGGATAGACCTGACCATCCGGCCCCGTCACAAAGCGGATCAACCCGTATTTGGGCTGAACCTCGCCCGTGGCGATGCACTTACGCTCAGGTCCGTCGGACCGATCCTTATGGACGCCACCGCGACCCATCTCAGCCACCCGAGGCCCTGAGATCAGGCCTCGGCCTCCTCTTCGGCTTCGACGTCTTCTTCTGCCTGCTCTAGCTCAGCCGGATCAACCCAGCCCAACATGATACGAGCCGTCATAACCAGATCCTGCGCCTCTTCCAGCGTTACGCCGAACGGCTCGAGCACACCGTCATCTTTGATACGCTCGCCATCAACCGTGGTCCAGCCACCGGCCAGTTCCCAGTCGGCACAGGTTGCGAAGTCTTCGAGCGTCTTCACATCATCCTTGGCCAGCGCTTCTACCATCTGGGGTGTGAGGCCTTCGAATTCAATAAGGCTGTCCTCGGCGCCCAGAGCGCGCGCGGCATCCAATGCGGCCTTGGCCTGCGCCTCAAGGAAATCGCGGGCACGGGCCTGCAGTTCCTGCGCGGTGCCTTCGTCAACGCCGTCGATGACAAGCAGTTCGTCCAGCTCAACATAGGCAACCTCTTCGAGGTTGGTGAAGCCTTCGGAAACCAGCAACTGGGCAAAGAACTCGTCCAAATCCAAGCTGTCCATGAACAGCTGGGTGCGGGCTTCGAATTCTTTCTGACGACGCGCCGATTCCTCGGCTTCGGTCATGATGTCGATGTCCAGGTTGGTCAGCTGGCTGGCCAGACGCACATTCTGACCACGACGACCGATTGCAAGCGAAAGCTGCTCTTCAGGGACAACCACTTCGATCTTGCCGGCTTCTTCGTCCAGAACCACCTTTGAAACTTCGGCGGGCTGCAGAGCGTTGACAAGGAAAGTCGGCTGATCTTCGTTCCACGGGATGATGTCGATTTTCTCTCCCTGCAGCTCGTTTACCACGGCCTGCACGCGGCTGCCGCGCATACCAACGCAAGCGCCGACGGGGTCAATCGAGCCGTCATACGAGATCACGGCAATCTTGGCGCGCGAGCCGGGGTCACGGGCTACGGCCTTGACCTCGATGATGCCGTCATAGATTTCCGGCACTTCCATTTTGAACAGCTCGGCCATGAATTCCGGCGCGGTGCGCGACAGGAAGATCTGGTGGCCACGCACTTCGCGGCGAACCTCTTTGATGTAAGCGCGCACGCGGTCATTCGGGCGATAGCTTTCGCGACCGATCTTGTCATTGCGGCGCAGAACGGCCTCGGCACCGCCCAGATCGACGATGACATTGCCGAATTCCTCGCGCTTGACCGCACCGTTGATGATGGTGCCAGCACGATCCTTAAATTCTTCGTACTGACGATCACGCTCGGCCTCGCGGACCTTCTGCAGGATCACCTGCTTGGCGGATTGCGCAGCAATACGGCCCATTTCAACCGGCGGCACTTCTTCCACGAAGACGTCGCCAACCTCGGGCGATTCCATGTACTGACGCGCCTGCTCGACGGTCATCTCGGCCTGGTAGTTTTCCAGTTCCTCTTCCTCGACCACGGTGCGGACGCGGGTAAAGGTCGCCTTGCCGGTCTTGCGGTCGATGGAGACACGAATGTCCATTTCCGCGCCATAACGGCTCTTGGCCGCACGGGCGAGCGACTCCTCCATCGCTTCGACAACCAGACCGGGGTCGATCATCTTTTCGCGGGCCACGGCCTCGGCGGTCTGCAGCAGCTCCAGCTGGTTGGCTGAGGTGATTGCCATCAGTTCGTCTCCTCTTCGGACCCTTCGGTCTCAATCTCGTCGAAAGCGTTTTCGTTCAGGGCACCCGCGTCTTTGCGCTGGCGCAGCATTTCCTTGATCAGGTCGTCGGTCAGGACCAGCTTGGCGTCGCTCAGCCAGTCGAATTGCAGACCGATGGTGATCGTCTCAGACCCCTCGGGGATGTTGATCAGAACCTCATCCCCTTCGATCCCGGCCAATTCACCCTTGAAGCGGCGGCGACCGTCGATCAGCTCGGCAGTTTCGATCTTGGCCTCATACCCTTCAAAATTTTCAAAGTCCTTGAGACGGGTCAGAGGGCGGTCGATACCGGGGCTCGAGACCTCCAAGGTATAGGCGTCGAGGATAGGGTCCTCGACATCCAGCGTGGCGCTGACCGCGTTGGAAATCTCGGCGCAGTCATCCACTTCGATACCGCCATCGGGCTTGTCAGCCATGATCTGCAGCGTGGTTTGCTTGCCGCTCATCAAACGGACGCGGACGAGTTCATACCCCAGATCCTCGATCACGGGGGTGATGATCTCGGCCAGTCGCCGGTCAATGGCCGCTTTGGCTATCAGGTCGTTTGTCATCAGGTTCTCTACCCTATCGATCGGGCACAAAAAAACGGGCGCGCGGCCCGTCGAATTTTCCGGTGGAGCCTTGGACCAGAAGTCCAACGCGCCGCTGTTGCAACTGCATATACGCAGGAGTTCCCGAGTCTGCAACCCCCGGCGCGATTCGTGATCGGTTTTACGCCAACCACCACCGTTCGGCGATACGGCCATCATCCAGCGTCGCTTTGCCGATCTGCCTCGGCATCCCGACCTGAGCCGCCACCGCCAGTGCCATATCCGATTCGCTTGGGTAGTAGCGCAGCGCCCGCTGGGATTTCAGTTCGCCTCTTTCGGGCAGGGCGGCAATGTCCACATACCCGTCGCGTAAGGCTTCGGCACGGACGCGCGCATCAGGGATCACGATGATTTCCACTGTATCGGCCCAACCGGCCTGACCGTCCTTGTAATGACCCGCGACTTTGCAGCCCAGGAAATGGCGCCCATCCTCGGCCCGCTCGACCCGGTAGCATCCGGTCCCGTTGGCCTCGTGCAAAGGCGTCACCGCCTGCCCATCGCGGGTTACGACAAAGCGGCTATCGGCCAGCAGGAAGGGAAGACCGGGATTGGCCTCGGCCAGTTCCAGCCGCACGTGATCAGCAGCCAGGGCTTCGGCCTGACCAAGATCAGCCAGCACGGCCACAACATCATCAGCGTGCAGCGCCGATCCATCGTGGAACGAGACGTCTTGGCGCAGATCAAACCGCCAGATGCGCGCGTTGTCTTCGGTCTGCCACCCTGTCGCCAACTCTCCGCGCAACGTGCCATCCGGCGCGATCTCGGTCAGGGTGTCGAAGACGGCCCCACGGGCCAACTGCTCCAAACTGTCATCGCGCGGAACTGCCAGCCGCAGCGCGCCACCTTTCTTCGGAGTATCGGCCAAAGACGCGCCCGTGGCCGCCAGCAGCGCTGCGGCGGCGCCCGATGCAAACAGGGCACGACGGTCCATCCGGGTCATGCGACCCCCTCGGCCACGCGGTCCATGATGCGAACCAGCTCGGCACTTATTCCGGGTTCCGAGAGGGCGTGGCCTGCATGGCGAACCATCTTCAGTTCGGCATTGGGCCAGCGCTCGGCCAAAGACCACGCCGCCTGAGGCGGGCAGATCATGTCGTAGCGCCCCTGCACGATATGTCCGGGGATATGCGCGATGCGATCCATCTGATCCAGAATCTGCCCATCCTTCTGCAGAAAGGCATTGTTGGTGAAATAGTGATTCTCAAGCCGCGCAAAGGCCCGCGCATATTCACCGGGGCTTTCACCGGTCGATCCGTTGGAATGGATCGACGCTAGGGCGTTCTCCCACGCTGACCAAGCGCGCCCGTACAGAACTTCGGTCGCCCGGTCGCCCGAAAATAGGCGTTTGTTGTAGGCCGCAATCGTATCCGACAGCTCTTCCTCGGACAGCAGGGCGGTGAATTTTGCCCACTGCTCGGGCCAGAACTTGCCCGCGCCGCCGCCGTAGAACCAATCCAGCTCGGCCTGCGTCGCAAGAAATACGCCGCGCAGAACCAGACGGCTAACGCGATCCGGATGCGCCTGCGCATAAATCAACGCCAGAGTCGCGCCCCAGCTGCCACCAAACACGGTCCATTCGTCGATATCCAGCAGCGACCGCAGCCGCTCAATATCCTCGACCAGATGCCACGTCGTGTTATCCTCGACCGAGGCATGAGGCCGCGATTTCCCGCATCCGCGCTGATCGAACAGAATCACTCGGAACACGCGCGGATCAAAGTACCGCCGCATCGCAGGGCTGCAGCCACCGCCCGGCCCTCCATGCAGCACAACCACCGGCACCCCATCGGGATTGCCGCTTTGCTCCATATAAATCTGGTGCCCATCGCCCACACTGACCAACCGCTGATCAAATGGATCGATCGGCGGGTAGAGATATTGTACTGCGCGCTTTTGGTCCGGGTACTTGTCCATTATGGCCCTATATAGTCCTTAAGACGTAAAAGAGCACACGGAGACAGGAATGCAAGCGCATCCGAACACGGTCGACCCATCCGAGATCGCTAAATTCGAGGCGATGGCAGCGGAATGGTGGGACCCGCATGGGAAATTCAAACCTCTGCACATGCTGAATCCGTGCCGTCTGGACTATATCACGCAGCAAATTGCGGGTGAGTTTGACCGCGACCTAACCGCGCCTATGCCGTTCGAAGGCCTTCGCCTTCTGGATATCGGCTGCGGTGGAGGGCTGCTGAGCGAACCCATGGCCCGCCTTGGGGCCGAGGTCGTGGGGGCCGACGCTGCTGCGGGCAACCTGCCCGTCGCCCGCATCCATGCCGAGCAATCGGGGCTTGAGATCGATTATCGCCACACCACCGCCGAGGACATGGCAGCCGCAGGCGAGCAGTTCGACGTGGTGCTGAACATGGAAGTGGTTGAACATGTCGCCGACCCGCTTAGCTACCTGACCGCCACGCAACAATTGCTGAAACTCGGCGGGCTCGAGATTTGCTCGACCATCAACCGCAACCCGAAATCCTATGCGATGGCCATCTTCGGGGCCGAGGTCGTCATGCGCTGGCTGCCCCGCGGCACACATGAGTGGAACAAGTTCATAACCCCCGATGAGCTGTTCGACCTGCTGCGCCAAGCCGGGCTGGAGCCGGTGGACCGCAAGGGCTTCGTGTTCAATCCAATCCTCTGGAGCTGGTCGATCTCGGACCGCGACTTGAGCGTGAATTATGTGACGGCGAGTGTGAAGCCGGGGTAGATTCAGCACAAATTTCAAAACAATCAGCAACTGGACAATTGGGTGGTTCCTTCCGCTCTATGATCGAAATCCGTTTGCCGGAAGCGTTTTGGGCTTAGCTTGCATATCTTCTTCGCTCATCGCGATTAGCGTGTTGATGCTTGCGATTGAAGAGATCACCGGAGTTTCAATACCAATATCAGAACTTGTATTGGCGCTTCTTATCATCACGCTGGTGAAACCAGTGTTTATGGTGATGTGCCTAGCATGCGAATTACTGTGGCGGAATTTTGGCGTCTATTCTCAGCTGAGAATTAGTGGTTGCCCTATTCGCGAAAGCTATGATTCTGAGGACTAAAGCAAGATCGCCTCGCGTTCTAAAGAGCCCAATTCTGGTGCAGAGTAGCATTTCTCACCGCTACTCCCCCTCCAACTGCAACCGCAAATCCCTCAACACGGGCAGCGTGCTGCGGACGCGCTCCAACCCCAGCTCTCCAACGACTCGGTTGATCAGCGGGGCAATCGAGGAAATCGCCTGATCGCGCGCGCGGCGGCCGGCGGGGCTGATGGCGACCATCTTGCGGCGGGCGTCGTCCCAGTCGGGGCGGATGTGGATGTAGCCGGCCCATTCCAGCTTGGCCAAGGTGTTGGTCATCGCCCCTCGGGTGACGTGGAAGGTGCTGGCGAGTTGCGCGGGTGTCCGTTCTCCTCCGGCGTAGGCCAGATGGTTCAGCACCGAGAAATGCGAGATTTCCATGCCCTTGGGCAGCACCCGGCTCAGCCGGTTGCGCAATAGCTGGTCGGCGGTCAGGATCTCGCTGAAAAGCGTAACCGCAAGGGCATTGGTGTCGTCTGTCATGGTCCGGTTCTGGTTCAGGGGCCGTCAAAAGCCCGCACATGGGTCAAAGAGGGCACGCGACGGCGCGCCTCGGACACAGAACTATCATTCAATTCGAAAAAGTGAATGCCCGGATCGGTCCCTGCGTCGATCAGAACCTCTCCCCAAGGGGCGACGACCATGCTGTGACCGTGGGTGTGGCGGGTTTTGCCCCGCGTTTTGGGATGCGTGCCAGTTTGCGCGGGGGCCAGAACCCAGCAGCCGGTCTCAATCGCGCGAGCGCGCAGCAGCGATTCCCAATGCGCTGCCCCTGTGACAGGCGAAAACGCCGCCGGAACCGTCAAAATCCGCGCTCCGGCCTGTGCCAGCGCGGCATGCAGATGCGGAAAGCGGATATCGTAGCAGATGGTCAGGCCGACCTTGCCGAACTCCGTCTCGGCGATGACGGCCTTATCGCCGGGGCGGTAATTGGCCGATTCGCGGAAAGTTTCCGTTTCGGTCACCTGCACATCGAACATGTGGATCTTGTCATAGCGCGCCACGATCTGCCCCTTGGGGTCGATCATGTAGCACCGGTTGGCAAAACGGCCATCCGCATCATGGGTCTTGATCCCCAATGATCCGATCAGCAGCCAAACGCCCAACTCGGCCGCCTGCGCACGCAGACCGGCCAGAGTTGTGTCGTCTTCCTCATGCTGCAACACCTCGCGCTGCCGCGTGGTACTGTTGGACACGCAATTTGTGACCTCGGGGGTCAGGATGAACTGCGCGCCCTGCTCGGCGGCCTCGGCCATCATGGCGCGCACCATTTGCAGATTCGCAACCGGATCGTCCGACGAGGTGATTTGCAGCAGAGCGGTCTTCATCACGCCGCCAGAAGACGGTCCAGCTTGCCCTTACGGTCGAGCTCATAGAGATCATCACAGCCGCCCACGTGATCGGGGCCGATGAAGATCTGCGGCACGGTGCGTTTGCCGCCGGCACGTTTGATCATCTCGGGCTTGCGCTTGGGATGCATCAGCACGTCGATTTCCTTGAACTCGACCCCTTTTTGCTTCAGCAGGCGTTTGGCCGCGTGGCAGAAGCCGCACAGAGGCGATGTGTAGATTTCAACTGGTTTCATAAATCCGTCCCTTCGGGTTTCACACGATCTTGTGCGAATTAGGCATCCTTGGCAACGCGCGCCAGCACCAACACGAAAATATGATTTGCACCCGCGGCAAGGCATGCCCGCGTACAGGCTGCCAGCGTGGCACCCGAAGTCATCACGTCATCCACCAACAGGATATCGCGCCCTTTGATGCGCTGATGCCGTTTGGGATGAGGCGCAATGACCCCATCCAGTGCCTCGGTACGTTGGGCAGCTGTTTTGCCGTCCAGAACCGGCGTGCGCGCCGTTCGCACCAAAAGGTCGGGGCAGACCTCTAACCCTGTCTCGCGCCCCAGATGCTGTGCCAGAAGCGCCGATTGGTTGTATCGCCGTTTCACCAGACGGGACCAGTGCAGCGGAACCGGAGCGATCAGCATGTCGGGCTTCAGAACCTCTCGGCCCGCTTGCGCCATCCAGCGCGCGGCGGGTTTGGCCAGTTCGGGCCGGTCACCATGTTTCAACGCCAGGATCAGGGATTTCGCCCGCCCTTTATACAGCAACGCCGCGCGCCCGTCCTGCCACGGACGCGGCGTTCTTCGGCAATCGTCACAGTCGATCCGAAAACCGTCCCTTTCGCCGGTGACGGGCATGCCGCAACTGTCGCAGACCGTCCCTCCGATGAACGGCGTGTCCCGCCAACATGTGGCACACAGGCCAAAGTCGGATTCGGTCAGCTCTCCGCAACTCATGCAACGCGGGGGATAGATCAGGTGCAACGCTGTTTGAACTCGGGGCCAAATGCGATACCTGCGGGGTATGAAAATGCCTGCGTCCAATGCACCCTCTCTGTTCGACCGAGCCACCCTGCGCCACCGCCGCGCGCGGGTTAAGGATGAGGCCCTGTTCCTGCACCGCGCCGCTGTGGACGAGGTGCAGGATCGGCTGAGCATGGTTAAAAGAGTCTTTACGGCGCCCGCGATTGTGACCCCGTTTGCGCATATCTGGCGGGATGCCCTGCACGGCGCAACACGCGTGGCGGATGAGGAAACGCTGGAGCTTACGCCCGGCGCGCATGATCTGGTGGTTCATGCGATGGCCCTGCATTGGGCCAATGACCCGGTCGGCCAGCTGATCCAATGTCACCGCGCCTTACGCCCGGACGGGCTGCTTCTGACCGTCTGTCTGGGCGGAGAAACCCTGCACCAGCTGCGCGCCGCCCTCGTGCAGGCCGAGATTGAGGTGACCGGCGGCCTCAGCCCCCGAATCGCTCCGATGGGAGAGCTGCGGGATTTAGGCGCTCTGCTGCAACGCGCGGGGTTGGCGCTGCCAGTGGCGGATGCAGTGCCTGTGACGGCAGAATATCGCGACCTGACCCATCTGATGCAGGACCTGCGCGCGATGGCCGAGACCAACGTGCTGACCAACCGATTGAAAACCCCGACCCGCCGCAAAGTGTTCGAACGCGCGCAGAGCATCTACGCAGAACATTTCGCGACGCCTCAAGGCCGCCTGCCCGCAACGTTCGAGCTGATTTGCCTGACCGGCTGGTCGCCCGACGATAGCCAACCCAAACCGCTGCGCCCCGGATCCGCCCGGATGCGCCTTGCCGAAGCCCTTGGTACCAGCGAGGGCAAACTGTCCGATTGACGACCGGATATTTCCCCTTATCTCAGGCCAGACCTAGAAAATGCAGGAAGACCCAAATGTTTGACGCCACACGCCCCGTGCATGCACCAGCCGACCACCCCAAGGTTAAAATGGGGCGCGTGGGCATCCTGTTGGCCAATTTGGGCACGCCCGATCACTACAGCTATTGGCCAATGCGCCGCTATCTGAACGAGTTCCTCTCGGACCGCCGCGTGATCGACTATCCGGCGTGGAAATGGCAGCCGATTCTGCAGGCGATCATCCTGACCAAGCGTCCCTTCAGCTCGGGTGAGGCTTACAAGTCGATCTGGAATCACGACAAGGGTGAAAGCCCGCTGATGACGATCACCAAGGACCAGACCGCCAAGCTGCGCGATGCGATGCAGGCCCGCTATGGCGATCAGGTGATGGTCGATTTCTGCATGCGCTACGGCAATCCGTCGACCAAATCCAAGGTCCGAAATATGGTGGCGGAAGGCTGTGACCGCATCCTGTTCTTCCCGCTCTACCCGCACTATGCCGGGGCCACGACGGCAACCGCCAACGACCAGTTCTTCCGTTGCCTGATGGAGGAACCGTGGCAACCTGCCAGCCGTACGGTACCCGCCTATTACGACGAACCCACCTATATTGAGGCGTTGGCCCAATCCGTCGAACGCGCTTATGCGAAGATGGAGACCAAGCCTGATGTTCTGGTTTGCTCCTACCACGGGATGCCTGAACGTTATCTGCAACAGGGCGATCCCTATCATTGCCAATGCGTCAAGACCTCACGATTGCTGAAAGAGCGGCTCGGCTGGTCGGACGATCAGCTGGTTTCAACCTTCCAGTCGCGCTTTGGCCCCGAAGAATGGTTGAAGCCCTATACGGTCGATCACGTGGCCGATCTGGCGAAACAGGGCAAAAAGAACATCGCGGTGATTGCGCCGGCGTTCTCGGCCGATTGCATCGAGACGCTGGAAGAGATCAACGAAGAGATCAAGGAAAGCTTTGAAGAGGCCGGCGGTGAACACTTCACCTATATCCCCTGCCTCAATGACGATGAGTCGCATATCGCTGCTCTGGGCAAGATCATCGAAGACAACCTGAACGGCTGGCTGGACTAACAAACCCCGATAGCTAGATATGAAAAAAGGCGGTGGAATGCTCCACCGCCTTTTCTCTGGATTGTGCTCGTCGACTTAGCTTGCTGCAATAGCTGCGGCAACAATAACCAGCAGGATCAGCGGCAGGACGATACCCTGCGACGTGCCCTGAGTTTCTTCAACAACAACAGGTGCCTCAACAACCGGCTCTTCCAGGTTACCAGCATAAGCGGTCGAAGCAGCAGCGGTCAGTGCAGCGGCGAGAACGAGTTTCTTCATATTAACCTCCAGAATCTGCACGGCTCCAGTCCGCGGAACCGCACAACTAAGACTTACCTCGTGATATTTTTCTAATCAGCAAAGCGGTTGGAATGCAATTGCAACTTGCCGATTAATCGAGTCGGTGAGCGAAAATGTCGTCAAATTAGCAACACTTGCGTGCCGACCTTCGCCATAGAGAACAGCTCGGCGATGTCTTCGTTGAAAAGGCCGATGCAGCCATTCGAAGATTTCCGTCCAATCTTGCGCGTGTCATGGGTGCCGTGGATGCGGTAGTACTTCCATCCAAGGTACAAAGCGTGCGTTCCCAATGGGTTATCGGGTCCAGGCGGGATGTAATCGGGCCATTCGGGGTTTCGCCTCTTCATCGACGGCGTTGGAGACCAGCTTGGCCCCTCAACCTTGCGAATGACGCTGGTGCGCCCGCGACGGGTCATCTCCTCGGTCAAAGGAACCGAAGAGGGGTAGAGTTTGTATACAGATTGATCATTTGACCAATAATGCAGCGCTCGCGACGTGGTATCGACCAGAATGGCCCCGTTTCTGGTGTTCGAGAAATAAGGCCGCCAGTCCTGAGCGCGGAATCCTGAGACATTACGCCGGACCGGCGCTTCGGGTTCAGGTGCAGGTCGCAGCGGGTCGCCCGGGATGTACTGCGCGATCGCAGGTGCGGCCAGCAGAGACGAGGCTCCGGCCAGAAACCCCCGGCGGGTCGAAAGAGGAATGTGCTTTTTAACCATGACAAAAGGTCCTTCGTTATGGCGAAATGGAAAATCTGGCCCATTTTATTGCCAGAATGCTTCAGTCGCAAACCAAACCGGCAGAATCATGCAGGCTTTGGTCATTGTGCGTTTGCTCAAGACAGCCTAGCGCGTTATGCCCGTTAGCGACACAATAATCAGGTCGATCATGACGCGTATCTTTTCTTTTCTGTTGATTTGCCTTGTCGCCTTGGCGGCATGTACCGACACGAGCACCACGGCACTGGGTGCCGATGGACGCCCCTTGCCCTCAGTCTACAAAATCCGTGGCAACCCCGAGAAGCTGCAGTTCCGCATGCTCGATTCGGTGAATGCGCTGCGGCAGGCGCAGGGCTTGCAGTCCGTACAACTGAACTCTCAGTTGAACGCGGCGGCCGCTACGCATTCCAAGGATATGGCCCGGCAGAATCGCCCTTGGCACTTCGGATCGGATGGCTCTTCCCCGATCGACCGTGCAGCACGTGTGGGCTATTTCGGGACATTCCTGGGCGAAGCGATCTCGGAAACCTATGAGACGGAAACCGAGACACTGGCCGCCTGGATGCAGGAACCCGGCCCCCGTTCTGTAATCCTTGACCCCAAGGCGACGCAGATGGGCTTTGCTTGGCATCAGGAAAACGGTGGTAAGATCTGGTGGACGCTAGAAATGGGCAACGGAGGCTAACAACCCGCCCCGTCCAAAAAAAAGCCCGCGGTTTTCGCGGGCTTTTTGTAATTTCACTAGGATTTAAGCGGCTTGCATGGACTGCGCTTCGGTCAGGATCGCGTATAGCTTGACCGGATCGGGGTTCGCCCGAAGCTTGGCGCAAACAGCGCTGTCACGCAGGGTGCGCGACACCAGTGCCAAAGCCTTGAGGTGATCCACACCCGCCTCTTCGGGCGCAAACAGCGCAAAGGCGATATCCACCGGCTGGCGGTCAACTGCACTAAAGTCGATCGGCTTTTCAAGCATCACAAAAACGCCCGAGACCGACTCAATCCCGCCCAGCCGCGCATGTGGCAATGCCACGCCATGACCCACACCCGTGGGGCCGAGGCTTTCGCGCTCCAGCAGGCAATCCACGACGACCTGGGTATCCAGGTCCAAAGCACCGGCAGCGACGTCGCCGATTTCCTGAAACAGCCGCTTCTTGCTAGACGCGGCAGATAACACACGTACTGCTTCGGGCTTGAGAATGCTCGAAAGCTCCATGATCATGCTCCATAGCGGCCTTTGCGTGCTAAGGCCGATCTCTCTCAACTTGCCTGTTTAAGGATCAATCCAGCCGATATTGCCGTCATCGCGACGATACACGACATTCAACCCATCCTTGTTCTCATTCCGGAACACTAACACCGGCGCTCCGGCAAGTTCCATTTGCATTACGGCCTCACCAACGCTGAGCGATGGGATCTTTGTTTCCATCTCAGCCACAATCATGGGCTGTAGCGATTCGGGTTCATCTGCCGTGTTCGATTCGTCAGAGGCGAGGATATAAGAGGACGCCCCAAAGAGTTCAACAGGCTCAGAACGATCCTTGTGATGGTCCTTCAGGCGGCGCTTGTAGCGGCGCAACTGTGTTTCCATCTTGTCACAGCATGCCTCGAACGCTGCATAGATCTCGGTTGCGTGGGCCTTGGCCTGAGCGGTCAGGCCGGTAGATAAATGTACTGTAGTTTCGCATACATATTCATGCGCCGAACGGGAAAAGACGACATTGGCGTCGGTCGGGCGCTGGGCATATTTGCCAACAACTTCGCCCAGTTCGGTCTGCACGTGGGTCTGCAGGGCCGCACCGATGTCGATCTGTTTTCCGCTGATTTGGTAACGCATGTGATCTCCTTCACAATTCACACCCATTCTGACGTTGCGTCACGCAACATGCTTGTTTTTATCGGGTGGGGGATATCGACATTTTGATCGGTTGCTGCCGTCCCAGCCCTTCAGCGAAGGGGTATCGAGATCCAGACTGGAACCGAATAAATGCCATACCCCAATTGAGACAAGAGGCGGCGGAAGAGTCAATCAAAACAGAGGTGTATATACGCGATTTCCGCTAAGCGTCCGGCGAAAAATCGCCCAACCCTATGAAATACGGAAGTTTTCGCCCAGATAAACCCGGCGCACGTTTTCGTTCTCAACGACCTCGTCAGGTGTACCTGACATCAGAACCTGCCCGTCATGCAGGATATAGGCGCGATCCACGATCTCGAGCGTTTCGCGTACGTTGTGATCGGTGATCAACACGCCGATCCCACGCTTCTTCAGATCAGCCACCAGATGCCTGATATCCCCCACACTGATCGGGTCAACGCCCGCAAAGGGTTCGTCGAGCAGCAGATATTTCGGATCGGCGGCCAGACAGCGCGCGATCTCTACCCGGCGCCGCTCACCACCGGACAGGGCAAGCGCGGGCGCGCGGCGCAGGTGTTCGATCGAGAAATCCGACAGCAGCTCCTCCAACCGCTCTTTCCGGCGATGGGCGTGCTTGACGGTGATATCCAGAACCGAGGCGATATTGTCCTCGACGCTCATGCCGCGAAAAATCGACATCTCCTGCGGAAGATAGCCGATCCCAAGACGAGCGCGGCGATACATCGGCAGCGTCGTGACATTCTGCCCGTCTATCGTGACCTTACCGGCTTCGGGGAAAACCAGCCCGGCGACGGAGTAAAAGGTCGTCGTCTTACCCGACCCGTTCGGACCCAGCAGTGCGACTACTTCGGACCGGTCGAGCGTCATGGACACATCCCGGATCACAGTTTTTTTCCGATAGGATTTGCGCAGTTTCTCGATGCGCAGACCTGCGCTTCCTTCCGCGACAGACAAGGTTGGGGCAGCCATCAGTTTCCGCCACCCTGCTGAAGAATGGTTTTGACGCGGCCCGTCATCGTTGCGGTGCCCGAGGTCAGGTTCGCAACCATCTGGTCGCCGCTGATCGTGCTGGGCCCCTGTGTCAGCAGCACGTTGCCCTTCATCACGATCACGCCGGTGTCGATGGTATATTCCGCCTGATCCCCTTCGGCGGCATCCGGAGGGCTGACCAGAACGACATTCTCGGTCGCTTCCATCCGTTCGATGGAGGAGCGGTCCTGACTGTAGATCACCAGAACCCGCTCAGCAGACAGGCGCATTTCCCCCTGAATCACGATCACATTGCCGAGAAACTCGGCCGATCCATCCTCTTGATTGACGTTCAGTGAGTCCGAGGTCACCTCGACCGGCAGGCTGGGGTCGGCCTTGACCGAACCGAATGCAACCTGCGCTTCTTGTGCGATGGCAGAAACCGGGCCCATCAACAGAGCCATGCAAACAAAGAGAAATCGAAAATGGATCACAGGTTATCTTTCTGCTTTTGTTGGCTCATATACCAACTTCACGCCGTCTGTAAAAAGAATATGGACCGGTCCGTCCTTTTTTTCAGTGCCAAATTGCATACGACCGGCAGAGAATGTTCCGATGACGCCGGTGCCATCGACCTGACCGGGAGTGTCGCCACGTATTTCTTCCAGCGATGTATTCAAAAGGTCGGTCGTGACCTGAATGCCGTCCGAGGTGGTAATCACCACATCGCCAACAAAGGTCGCCGTCCCCTTGTCGGGCCGGATCAGGCCAGAGTTGGAGTCCAGCTTGATTTCACCGCCGTTCAGCATCCCGAACCGCCCGCGAAACAGCGATGCCGTCGGCTCTTCACCCTCGGACCCTTGGGTCACCCTGGTCGACTCAATCTGGACCTCTTCGCCCTTTTTGGTGGTGCCGCGGTAGTTGGGTTGCGTAATGACCTGCCCGGCCAGGCGATCTTCGATATCCTCCTGCGAGAAGGGCACTGAGACATCAGTCTCGATGCTGCGCGACAGAAGGAAAACGGTGGACAGCAAGACAATCGCCGTCAGAGGCAGCAGCACCTTGAGGAACTGAACCATGCGGGAATAGCGATCCACCGTATCGCTCCCTAACCCAGACCGACGCGCAGGCAGTCGTGGATATGCAACAGACCCTGCGCCTGCCCATCCGCTTCAGGATCAACCACGAACAGCGATGTGATCTTGCGGTCATTCATGATGCCTACGGCCTCTTCCGCCATGGCGTTGGGCGCGATGGTCAGAGGATCGCGGGTCATGACCTCATCCGTGGTCTTGTTCAAAAGCCCGTCCATATTGCGGCGCAAGTCGCCATCGGTGACGATGCCCAAAAGGCGATCCGCATCATCTGTCACACCCACCACGCCAAAGCTCTTCTGGCTCATCACCAGCAACGCCTCGCTCATGGAGGTGCCGGACTGCACCACGGGCAGATCGGCATGCATGAGGTCGCGCACGGTAGAGAGTTGCGCGCCCAGTTTGCCGCCAGGGTGAAAAGCGCGGAAATCCTCGGGCTTGAAATCGCGGTGTTTCATCAGCGCGATCGCCAGCGCGTCGCCCATGGCCAGCGTCAGCGTGGTCGAGATCGAGGGCACCATGCCGAACCCACAGGCCTCACCCATAGACGGGATCAGCAGATGCACGTCAGCTTGCTTCATCAACGTGCTTTCCGGCTTGCTGGACAGACCGATCAGCGGAATGCCGAAGCGGCGCGTAAAGGCCAGAAGGTTGACCAGTTCCGGCGCCTCGCCGGAATTCGAGATCGCCAGAACCACATCATCCTTGGACACCATGCCCAGATCACCATGGCTCGCTTCGGCGGGATGGACGAAATACGCAGGCGTGCCGGTCGAGGCCAATGTGGCCGCAATTTTGTGGCCGATATGGCCCGACTTGCCGATACCGCTGATGATGATGCGACCGGTGGCCTGCAGGATCAGCTGCACCGCTTCGGCAAAATCCTCGTTCAGGCTTTCGGCCAGCACATCCAGCGCGCGAGCCTCATCGGTGACAACCTGACGGGCGGTTTTCAGGAATGCTTCGGTATCGGTCATGAGTGCGCAAAAATATCAGTTTCGGGCCAGCCTGCGAGGTCGAGTTTCGCACGCATCGGCAGGAAGTCAAAACAGGCCTGCGCCATCTCGGTCCGGCCTTCGCGGGCCAGCCGCTTGTTCAGCTCATCCCGCAGGCGGTGCAGGTACAACACGTCCGAAGCCGCGTATTCCAGCTGGGCCTCAGACAGGGTCTCGGCCCCCCAATCGCTCATCTGCTGTTGCTTCGAGATATCGACGCCGATCAGTTCCTGACACAGGTTTTTTAGCCCGTGGCGGTCGGTATAGGTGCGCACAAGGCGGCTGGCGATCTTGGTGCAATAGACCGGTGCGGCCAGTGCCCCAAAGGCATGGTACATCGCTGCGATATCGAAACGCCCGAAATGGAACAGTTTCAGCACATCTGCGTCTTCCAGCATCGCGCAAAGGTTCGGAGCATCGGTCTGTCCCTTTTCAACCTGAACGATATGGCTGTCGCCGTCGCCGCCGGACATCTGGATTACGCACAAGCGATCCCGATGCGGATTCAGCCCCATGGTTTCACAGTCGATGGCCACGATCGGCCCAAGGTCCAGCCCGTCGGGCAGGTCGTTTTTATACAGGTGGTTTGCCACAGAGGTTTCCTTTGTGCGGTCTCGACCCCGAGATAGGCGGTTTATCCGGCAAACTCAACGCTGACCCTGTAGCTGGGCATTCTGTCGCTTTATGGGCTTGATATTATCCCCATGGGGAGGATAAGGATATATCATGACTGATAACACGCATGAATCGCACCCGCAAATCACTGCCCGCCTGAAACGGGCGCATGGTCATCTGGCGAAAGTCATTGCCATGCTCGAAGATCACGCGCCCTGCTCCGACGTTGCCCAGCAGCTGTTTGCGGTCGAGAAAGCAATCACCAATGCCAAACGGGTTCTGATCCACGACCATATCGACCATTGCCTGACATCCGAGGACGGTTCGGCCATCGAAGATTTCAAAACCATCACAAAGTACCTCTGACCAATGCTCAGTGTCCTGCAAAATCGCACCTATCGCCACCTTCTGGCAGCTCAGGTCGTTGCGTTGACGGGGACCGGGCTGGCGACGATCGCGTTGGGCCTGCTGGCCTATGATCTGGCGGGCGAGGCTGCAGGGATGGTGTTGGGCACGGCTCTGACCATCAAGATGGTAGCCTATGTGGGGATCGCCCCACTGGCGGCGGCGTTTGCGGAACAGCTCGACCGGCGCAGGATGCTGGTGGTGCTGGATCTGATCCGGGCCGCGGTCGCCCTGTGCCTGCCCTTCGTATCCGAGGTCTGGCAGGTCTATGTGCTGATTTTCGTCCTGCAATCGGCCTCAGCCGGGTTCACCCCCGCGTTTCAGGCCACTATTCCCGACGTCCTGACGGATGAGCAGGACTACACGCGCGCGCTGTCCTTGTCTCGCCTTGCCTATGATCTGGAAAGCCTGCTCAGCCCGATGCTGGCGGCCGCGTTACTGGTCTTTGTCAGCTTTGATACGCTGTTTTGGGGAACCGGAGCTGGGTTTATTGCCTCTGCGCTGCTGGTGGTCTCCGTAGTTCTGCCCTCGCCCAAACCCACAGAGCGACGCGGAATATACGACCGGACAACGCGCGGCATCCGTATCTATCTATCGACAACACGTTTGCGCGGCCTTCTGGCACTCAGTTGGTCTGCAGCCGCGCTGAGCTCTATGGTGATCGTCAATACTGTGGTCCTTGTGCGCGCGGATTTGGGCCTGTCCGAAAGCGCCGTGGCCATTGCTTTGGCCGGATTCGGCGGCGGCTCGATGATTGCGGCCTTCGTGCTTCCCTCTCTGCTGGATCGGTTCAAGGACCGCCGGGTCATGCTGACCGGGGCGACATTTGGCGCGCTGGCCATGGCCGGAGCAGCCATGACATCCGGAGCACTCTCCCTACCGCTGCTTACGGCCTTCTGGGCCTGCGTGGGCTTCGGCTATTCAATGACCCTGACCCCTTCGGGACGCCTTTTGACCCGCTCGGCCCAGCCCGAGGACCGACCCGCCGTATTTGCCGCCCAGTTCACCCTATCACATGCCTGCTGGCTGGTCCTCTATCCACTATCGGGGTGGCTGATGACCCGTTTCGGCGCAACCGTGGTCATGACCACCACAACCTGCGTTTCTGCCTTGGGCATCGCTGCTGCACTGGTCATCTGGCCGCGATCCGACAGAGCCCCCTCAGCGCAGAAGCCTTGAGCCTCCGGGCGCTTCTACCGTAAACCAAAGCGACCCTGCCGGAGGCCCCATGGATCAGCTCGACCGCCGCATCATCACCGCGCTGCAGCACAATGCCCGTGAATCGACCACGAATATCGCGGCCAAGTTGGGCGTGGCCCGCACCACCGTGCATGAGCGGATCAAGCGCATGGAAGAGCGTGGCGTGATCGCGGGCTATTCCGTTCAATTGCACGCCACCGACGATACCTCGCGCGTGCAGGTGATCGTGATGCTTGAGGTCCAGCAAAAGGAAACCACCCGCATCATCAAACGGCTTGAGGCCTATCCCGAGGTCAAACGCTGCCTGTCGATCAATGGTGAGTTTGACCTGCTACTGTCTGCCGAGGCCCCCCGGATTGAGGATCTGGATATTCTGGTCGATGAACTGGCCAAAATCCCCGGCGTTCTGCGCACCAATACCAGCGTCGTGTTCGGGCGTCGGATCGACCGAAAATGATGGGGCGATAACCCTCTGTAAACCGATCACTGGCTAGCTTGGCCCGGAATGACCCGAATCCCGGACCGGCAGAATGCCCCATCGTTTCGTCTCGATCGTCTTTGTGCTGACGCTTGCGCTGATTGCGCAGGCCGGGCGTGCCATGCCGGATGCCCGCGCGGGCGATATCTGCGATCATGCCGCACGCCGCGCGGCACTGTCCGAAGGCGTACCACTGGACGTCCTGCGCGCCATTTCACGGGTTGAGACGGGGCGCACCCATGGCGGGCGGCTGCAACCCTGGCCCTGGACCATCAATGTCGAAGGGCAGGGCTATTGGTTCACCTCCGAAGTTGAGGCAAAAACCTATGTTTTCCGGATTTTCAAAGCCGGCAAGCGCAGCTTTGACATCGGGTGTTTTCAGATCAACTACCGCTGGCACGGCAAAGCCTTCCGCTCGATCGACGCGATGTTCGACCCGCAGGAGAACGCCACCTACGCCGCAAGGTTTCTCAAAGACCTCTATGCCGAGCTTGGATCCTGGCCCGCCGCCGCCGGGGCCTATCATTCGCGCACACCTTCTTTGGCCGAGGCCTATCGCGGTCGGTTCCAGACCGTTCTGGCGCAGCTGGACGGGGCCGTTCCACCCCAAACTCATGTGGCATCGCGGGACCCTTTCACAGGGGCAGCCGCCCCGCTGATCCCGGTGCAACCGGTTGATTCCAATGACAGATCTCTGGGATCTTTGGTTCCAGCGGCGGGTGCTGCCACCGCC
Organism: Ruegeria profundi; assembly: GCF_049800715.1. GTDB lineage: Bacteria > Pseudomonadota > Alphaproteobacteria > Rhodobacterales > Rhodobacteraceae > Ruegeria > Ruegeria profundi_A. The sequence continues at coordinate 243,266 of NZ_JBNAFO010000005.1, read as the reverse complement.
TTCATCGCATTCAACTAGGAGGTCAGCGTGACCACCATAAACGCCCGATCCCTGTTCTCGCCCACCGTCCTTTTGGCACTGGTGCTGATGACCATCATCGTGATGATGATCCTGCCGATGCCCGCCTGGGTTTTGGATGTTGGGCTGGCCGCCTCCTTCGCGCTGGCCATTCTGATTTTCACCCTGACGCTGTTCATCGAACGCCCGCTGGATTTCTCATCCTTCCCGACAATCCTGCTGGCCTCGCTGATGCTGAGGCTGTCGCTGAACGTCTCATCCACCAAACTGATCATCGGTCAGGGCCATACCGGGCCAAATGCGGCGGGCAACGTGATCGAAGGCTTCGCAAATTTCGTGATGGGCGGCAGCATCTTTTTGGGCCTGGTGGTGTTCTGCGTGTTGTTGATCGTGAATTTCATGGTGATCACCAAAGGCGCGGCACGAATGGCCGAGGTCGGCGCGCGCTTTGCTCTGGACGGGATGCCGGGTAAACAGCTGGCCATCGACAGCGACATGTCCGCCGGGGCCATCGACCACCAGCAAGCCAAAGAGCGGCGCGAACGCGAACAGCAAGAGACGACCTTTTTCGGCTCGCTCGACGGCGCATCAAAATTCGTCAAGGGTGATGCGGTTGCCGGGCTGTTGATCACGCTGTTGAACCTTGTGATTGGGCTGGTCATGGGCGTGATCGTACATGGCATGCCGGTCACATCTGCCTTTGAAACCTACGCCATTCTGACCGTGGGCGATGGTCTGGTTTCGCAAATCCCGGCGGTGATCATCTCGATCGCCTCGGCGCTATTGCTGGCGCGCGGCGGCACGCAGGGCGCGACCGACAACGCCATCTTCTCGCAACTGGGCAAACACCCGGCTGCGCTGGGCACGGTGGCTGTGTTGATGGTTCTTTTCGCCCTCGTCCCCGGCCTGCCCTTCCTGCCCTTCATGCTGGGCGCGGGTGTCTTGGGATACGCGGCCTTCAGGGTCCATCAAAAACAGAAGGCCGAGGTGCTTCAGGCCCAGACCCCCGCGTCCGAAGCGGAAACCCCTGTTTCGCAAGCAATCGGAGATATTCTGGATCTGGACGACGTGCATCTGGAATTCGCGCCCGACCTTGTCAGCATGGTGCTTAATCCCGGAACCGGGTTGGACGCGCGCATTGCGAATATGCGGACCTATGTGGCCTCGACCTTTGGCCTCATCCTGCCCGAGATTCGCCTGACCGACCGCGCCGAACTGCCCACCGGCACCTATGTCATCAAGGTGCAGGGCGTCGAACAGGCACGTGGCGTGCTGAACCCCGATCTGGTGTTGGCGCTGGTGCAGGACGGGCATGAGTTTCTGCCCGACGGCAATGACGTGACCGAGCCTGTCTACGGTGCCCCCGCACGCTGGATTCTGCCCAAAGATCAAGAGGATGCCGCCCTGAACGGGGCCACCATCGTCTCACCGCCCGAGATTCTGGCGACCCATCTGCTGGAGATCATCAAGCAGAACTTCTCACGCCTGCTGACATTGAAGTCCTTGCGACGTCTGTTGTCCGAAATGACCCGCCTCAGCGATCCTGTCCGGGCCGAGGCAAATCGCAAGCTGCTGGATGAACTGATCCCCGACAAGGTGCCGATCGATACGCTGCACGCGGTTCTGAGGTTGCTGCTGGATGAGCGTGTCTCGATCCGCAACATGGCCCTGATCCTGGAAAGCGTAGCCGAAGCACGCCTGACCACCACCCAGCCCGAAGGCATTTGCGAACTGGTCCGCCAGCGGCTGGGCTTTCAGCTGGTGGCCGAGATGAAGCGTGAGGATGGCTCAATCCCGCTGATCCAACTGGCCCCCGAATGGGAGGATACGTTTGCCAGCTACCAGATTGACGGCCCAGCCGCTGGGCTGGACGTGGCATTGCCCCCCAACCTGTTCAACAAGCTGGCCGACGGTGTGGTGGACAGCGTCGCACAATCCGCCGATCACGGGTTGTTTCCAGCCGTCGTGACCTCGACCCGCCGGCGCCGCCTGTTGCGCTCGATCATGCAGGCGCGCGGGGTGTCCAATCCGGTTCTCTCCTTCGAAGAAATCGGGCTCGAGGCTCGCCCCGCCCTGGTCGGAACCGTACCCGCATGATCGCCCTGCCGCCCGAGCTGTTGGGACAACTCGGCACGGGGCTGTGGCATGCGTTTGCCGTTTTTCTGAGGGTGTCCGCTGTGGTCACCCTCTTGCCCGCTTTTGGCGAACGCAGCATCCCGGTCCGGGTCAAGCTTGCGGTCGCCGTGGCCTTTACCCTGATCGTGTTGCCAGCGGTGCCCTCCCCGCAATCCGGTCCGGGCCTGCTGCCGATGGCGCGCCTGGTCGGCACCGAGGTTCTGGTCGGCATGGTTCTGGGCATGGGGTTGCGCCTGTTTGTGCTGGCCCTGCAGACCGCCGGGTCCATCGCGGCGCAATCGACGTCGCTGTCCCAGCTTCTGGGTGGCGCGGCCGCCGATCCGGCCCCCGCGCTGGGGATGTTCCTGACCCTGGCCGGACTGGCCCTAGCAGTACTGATGGGGCTGCACATCCGCGTTGCCGAGTTCCTGATCCACAGCTACGCCATGTTCCCGATGGGGCGGGCCCTCTCGGCCCCTGATCTATCACAATGGGGCGTCAGGCAAGTCGCCCATAGCTTTGGGTTGGCCTTTGCGCTGGCCACTCCGTTCGTGATCGCCTCATTGATCTACAACCTCGCCCTCGGGGTCATTAACAGGGCGATGCCGCAGCTGATGGTTGCCTTTGTCGGCGCCCCGGCGATCACCTTTGCCGGGCTGTTCCTGCTGTTTGCCGGAGCGCCCTTGATCCTGTCTGTATGGGCGGATGCGTTGTTCTCATTCACCCTCAACCCGCTGGAATCCGGTCGATGAGCGCGGACGACGACAGTGACAAGTCCTTTGACCCGACGCCACAGAAGCTTCAGAAAGCGCGCGAAAAAGGTGAGGTAGCAAAGTCCAACGATCTGTCCGTTGTTGCCGCCTATACCGGTTTGCTGATCGCGCTACTGACGGTCGGAAAGTTTACAGTCGATCAGATGGGCACATTGTTTGTGGTTCTGATCGACCAGTCGGATGACATCGCGCAGCTTGTTACTTCGGGGCCTGCATCAGCACCGGTCGCCGGAATGCTGAAAGGCGCGCTTTTGCCGGTGGCCCTTCTGTTTGCGCTTCCGACAGCAGCGGTTCTACTGAGCCTTATCGCCCAGCGTGCGTTGATTTTTGCACCCACCAAGTTGCAACCCAAACTCTCGCGGATCTCGCTCCTGTACAACGCCAAGAACAAGTTCGGGCGGAGCGGGCTGTTCGAATTCGCCAAGAGCTTTGCCAAACTGGTGATCTACGGCACTTGTCTGGCCCTGTTCCTCAAGGCCAACCTGACCGAGATCGTTTCCGCCAGCGCCGCTCCAGCCCACAGCTCGATCCTGCTGATGATGAACCTGCTATTTCGCTTTCTGTTCATTGTAATCGCCATCGCGCTTGCGATCGGGGTCGTCGACTACGTTTGGCAATATGCCGAACACATGCGCAAGAACCGGATGTCGCGAAAGGAAATCCAGGATGAGACCAAGGACGCCGAGGGCGACCCGCATGTCAAACAACAGCGCCGCGCACGGGCGCAGGAGATTGCGACCAATCCGATGATGGCCGATGTGCCTAAAGCCGACGTCGTGATCGTGAACCCGACCCACTATGCGGTCGCTTTGAAATGGTCCCGGGGGCCTGGGACGGCCCCTGTCTGCGTGGCCAAGGGCGTCGATGAGGTGGCCGCCGCAATCCGGTCGGCTGCGGGCGGGGCTGGCGTTCCCATCCATTCGGACCCGCCAACGGCGCGCGCGATTCACGCGACCGTCGAGATCGGGCAGGAGATCGCCGAAGAACACTACCGCCCGGTCGCTGCTGCGATCCGTTTTGCCGAAGCCATGCGAAAGCGCGCGAAAGGACAAATTGGATGAAACGCCACGAACTGCCCGACCTGAAATCGGTCACCGAAGCGGTCTATCAAAGCGAATATCAAAAGCTGCGCCCCGTGTTGGAGGCCGAAGCGCGTGTGCAAGCTCAGTTGGCGCGTCTGGACGCACAGGTCGTGCAAACCCGTCAGGACAGCGCAGTGGCCGATGGGTATCAAATCACCGGAACCGATGTCTTGTGGAACGGGTGGGAGGCCGCGACACGGCGGCAATTGAACATGGAACTGGCGCGATGCAGGGCACAGAAACTTGCAGCCCTGCAGCAACTGCGTCAGGCCTTTGGGCGCAAACAAGCCGTTGAACGTTTGAATGACACCCTCAAGGCCGAACAGAAGCGCGCGCGGTCACGGCCTAAACCGTGACGACCTCAGGTATCCTGGCGGCTGACACTCATGATCAAAACCTTGGAGACATCGTCGCCCAGATCCTTCTTCGCCACCTCAAGCAGAGATTTTCGCAAGGTGCCGAGGTTGTCGGAATGCGTGAAAGCACCGTCGAACCCTCCGGTATTGGCGTGATCGAACAATACTTGCAGAAAACCGTCCCGCAACTTGGGCTCGATCGCATAAAAGGTTTCGGTGATGGCCGAGTTCGCTTCAAGGCTCAGGGACATGGTGACGAGGGCTGAGATCTCCTCATCCTCCACAATCGGCACGACAAATTGCTTGGTGAGCTTGAGGTATTCGAAGCCTCCGCCCTCACCTTTTTTCCCTTTGTCCCTTTCCTTGGACTCGGTGGGTTTTTCCTTTTTTTCTTTATCGGCCTTTTCAACCTTTTCAGTCCCCTCAGTCTCTTTCTTCGGTTCACCGGACCCAAGGAAGGTCCCGGCGCCGATGCCGGCGCCCGTACCAACGACCAGAAGGATCACGGGAAGCAGTTTCTTGATCATGAGAGCCCCTTAGAACGGCAAAACGGTATCGAGGATCTGCTGGCCGTAGCGCGGCTGTTGCACATCCGTGATCTGCCCGCGACCACCATAGGACACACGTGCCGAAGCAATCTTGTCATAGGTGATCTCATTCTTGCGCGAGATATCCTGCGGGCGCACATAACCTGCCACCAGCAGTTCTCGCAGTTCGAAATTCACCCGCAGCTCTTGCGCGCCCGAGATCGAGAGAACTCCGTTCGGCAGCACGTCAACCACCGTTGCGGCCACGCGCAGGGTCAGTTTCTCATTCCGCCGCACTGATCCGCGGCCGGAACTTGAGGCCTCAGATTCGATCCCAACGGCCTCGTCGAACGAGGCCCCTTCGGGCAGTTTATCCTGTGCCCTTTGCGGTAGTCCAAGCAAGTTCGGCACGGACAGGTTTTCAGATCCTGACCGCGACCTGTTGGTGTTGTTCGAAATCTCAGCCTCTTCGTCCAGTTCGATCACGACGGTCAGGATATCGCCTTTCTTGATGGCCCTCTGGTCACCAAGCAGCGACTGCTGCCCCCCACTCCAAAGCGACGACCGATCCACCGTTCGCTGCGGTTGAGTATGCAAAGGCAGACCCGGCCACAGCATCGCCACCTGTTCCGGCGAATCCTCGGTCGGGGTGAAGCTGGGCGGTTTGCCCAGGTGATCCAATCGCCCGCAGGCCGAAATCGCAAGTACCGCAAGAAGAAGGGGTTTTGACAATCGTGACATCACTTTACCTCGATTTGACCATCAGACCGTATCCGGCCCGTCACTGTTGTCCGCGAGGACAGGTTCATTACACGAATTCGGTCCCCCACCGCGCCCCGGCCCAGCGCGCGGCCTTCGGTGGTGATCGACAGCGGCTGGCTGCTGAACACCAGAACGACCAGATCATTGCGATCCACAAGCGCGGGCGGACCGACATCCGCCGCGCGAATTGGGCGGCCAGGATAGAGCGCAACGCGAGCCTCCTGCCCGACCAGTGCATTCGCATCGGTTACAGCCCCCGGCAGATCGCGGGGCTTTGTCTCAAGATCTTCGGGCGAGATGATCTCTTTCGCGCGGATCGTCCGGGTCGGCACCACGATCTCGGCAAGGGCTCCAACCGGCACCATCAGGGTCAGGCCAAGCAGCAACACACGCATCAGCGCACCTGCGTCGTTGCGCTCATCATTTGATCGACGGCGGTGATGACCTTGGCGTTCATTTCATAGCCCCGCTGGGCCTCGATCAGTTCGGTCACCTCGCGCACAGCATCGACCGAGCTGTCCTCGAGATATCCCTGCCGCAATGTGCCCAAACCGTCCTCGCCAGGGACGCCCTGCACCGGCGCGCCGGAAGCCTCGGTCTCTTTGAACAGGTTGCTGCCAATGGCCTCCAGGCCCTTGGCGTTTGAGAAACTGGTCAAGGTCAACTCACCCAGGCGTTGGCCTTCGGGGACATCGTCGAAATAGGCGTAGACCTCGCCTGAGGCATTGATCGAAATGGACCGTGCATCGTCCGGGATTGTGATCTCGGGTGAGACGGCGAACCCGTCCGATGTCACGATCAGCCCTTCGGCCGAGCGTTTCAAACTGCCATCGCGCGTAAAGGCGGCCTGACCGTTGGGCAGCGTCACCTCAAGATAGCCGCGCCCTTCAATGGCCACGTCCAGATCATTGCCCGTGGCCGACACGGCCCCTTGTGCCAGCTGCACTGTCACAGCGGCCGGGCGAACGCCCAGACCCAACTGAATACCCGTTGGTAGCACCGTCCCATCGGACGCATTGACCGCCCCGGCCCGCGCCATCTGTTGGTAGTGCAGATCCGCGAACTCGGCCCGGCGCGCATTGTATCCGGTAGTGTTCATATTCGCGAGGTTGTTCGAGATCGTCTCGACCCGCATTTGCTGTGCGGTCATACCTGTCGCTGCGATTTTCAATGCCCGCATGGGATATCTCCTTTCTTAGCGCATCAGCGCCTTGAGCGCGCCGCGTACCCGTTCATGTTCGGTTTCGAGAAAGCTCTGACCCAATTCGTAGGCGCGCTGGATTTCGATCAGCCGAGTCACCTGAGCGATGGCGTTGACATTCGAACCTTCGAGAAATCGGTGCAGGACAACCGGCTCATCAACGGGGTCAATATTGCCTGTCGCGCTGAACCGCGCATTGCCTTCACGCACCAGATCCTTGAGGTCTTCGACCCGGTAGACCCCGATCTGTCCAAGCAATTGCCCCTCGACACTGAGCGTTCCGTCGGCGCCCACATCAATCGAGGCCGCGTCGGGCGGGATGAAAACCGGCGAGCCATTGCTGTCCAACACTCGCGCGCCATCCGGAGCGACCAAGTCACCCTCAGCATTGGGGGAGAAGCTGCCCGCACGGGTCAGCCGGTTGCCTTCGGGTGTTTCAACCATGAAGAAACCGTCCCCTTCGATAGCAAAGTCGAACTGCCCTCCGGTTTCGGTCAGGACCCCTTGCTGTTGAGAGGTATTGCGCGCCTCGGCCCGGCTCATGGACAGAGACGGATTACCCGGCATGTCGCGGACAAATTCCGAGAACACCAGCCCCTGCGCGCGATAGCCGGTAGTGTTGGCATTGGCGATGTTATTCGCCACCAGCCGCATTTCATTCATCAGCCCGGATTGGCGGGACAGGGTGACATAGGCGGTATCCATCAGCGACCTCCTGCGATCAGCGGAACCAGGGTTCCCGTGAAAAACGTGACAAGTGTCTGGGTCATGAACCCCATCGAAATCCAGAACACGACAACGATGGCGATCAGTTTGGGCACGAAGGTCAGCGTCATCTCCTGCACCGAGGTGAGGGCCTGAAACAGACCTACGATCAGGCCCGAGATCAGCGCCACCGTCAGGATCGGGACCGAGGTGATCACCGCGACCCAAAGCGACTGACGGACGATATCGTAGAAAAGACCTTCGCTCAGCATGGCTCAGACCGGCATTCTCAGGATTTCCTGATAGGCCTCGACCACCTTGTTTCGGACGATCACGGCGGTTTCGACGGCCAGTTCCGTCTGGGCCAGAGCCTGCACCAGCGCATGCGGGTCGGCCTGCCCGGTCATCGCGGCCTGCGACATCTGCTCGCTTTGCTTGAGGGTTGTGGCAAAGTCCTGAAACGTTGAACGCAGGCCTTGTGCCATGCCTTCATGGTCGGGATTGGCCTGCGTTGCAGGGCGGGCGACAGTATAGTTCTGTGCGGCGGTCAGGGATCGGATATCCATTCTGGTTCTCCTTTATTTTCTAAGCAATTCCATAAGTGACGACGACATCTGCCGCGTCTGATCGAACATCTTCAGATTGGCCTCATAGCTTCGCTGGGCCTCACGCGCGTCTGCGATCTCGATCATCAGATCGACATTCGAGCCGAGGTAGTGCCCGCTTTCATCGGCAAGCGGATGACTCGGGTCGTGAATGCGAGACAGGTCGCGGCGATCCAGCTGCACGCGGCCCGCCTGAACCATCGCTTTTCCATCCTGCTGGACGGTCTCAAAAGGGACGGTTTTACGCCGGTATCCGGGCGTATCCGCGTTCGAGATATTCTCGGACACGTGCCGCAAGCGGGCCGCTTGCGCGCGCAAAGCACTGGCCGAGGCAGACAGGGAATGGGAAAAATCGCTCATATCAAACGCTCCTTACCCGCGGCCCAGACTGGTGCGCAGAATGCCAATGGACGAGCGATAGATCGCCAGGGCGCGGTCATGCTGGCGCTTGACCTCAATCGCTTTGAGCATCTCGCCTTCCAGCGAAACGCCATTGCCATTGGGATCACCGTGCGGCTCAGCCTCATACTCGGCCCAGTTCTGCCCGGTTGGGCTGCTGCCGTTCAGATGACCTTGCCGGGTGGCGGTCATTTCGGTCTTAGCCGAGGTGTTTTCGAATGCGGTTTTGAAGGCCTCGATATCGCGGGGCTGGTAGCCCGGCGTATCAGCGTTGGCCATGTTGCGCGCAATGACGGCCTGCCGTTGTCCGGCATGGGTTGCCATTGCGTACGCTGTCTTAAAGACGTTCAGGTCAGAGAACATCGGGGCTTCTCCCTCGATCAATTTCAATCAAGGCTTAACCCCGATTCCTTTAGAAACCGTTTTCAGAACCCAGTTGGAGAACCCACAATGTCCGATCTCGATCCGATGCTTCTGAAATACGAATTCGACAGGCTGTCTGCGGTGCGCCATGTGGGCCTTGTCTCCGGCGTGGCGCATGGGGTGATCGAGGTCAGCGGCCTGACGGACCACGCGCGAATCGGTGACCTGTTGACGCTCCACCGCCGCGCGGGTCCCGATCTTGAGGGCGAAGTTCTGCATGTGGGGGCCGAGCATATCCACATGATTCCCGGCTCTGCGCCCGATGGCGTCAGCCTTGGCGACCGTGTGAGCCTGAAGGCCTCGCCCGAGTTTGCGCCGGGGATGCATTGGTTAGGTCGGGTCATTGACCCGTTTGGCCGGGCGCTGGACGGAAAACCGCTGCTGCCGGGGGCGCAGGCGCGGGACATTGTGCAACCTCCTCCGCCCGCTGTGGAGCGCAAACCGCTGGGTGAACGGATGGCAACGGGCCTGGCAGTGCTTAACACCATGCTGCCGATCGTGCAGGGCCAGCGCGTTGGCCTTTTCGCTGGCTCGGGCGTTGGGAAATCGACGCTGCTGGCGACTCTGGCCCGGTCGATGCAGGCGGATGCGGTTGTCGTGGCTCTGGTCGGGGAACGCGGGCGCGAAGTGAATGAATTCGTGGCCCATGCGCTGGGGCCCGAGGCGATGAAACGCGCTATTGTCGTTGCGGCGACCTCGGATCAGTCCGCTCTGGCCCGTCGCCGCTGCGCGTGGTCAGCGATGTCGGTGGCCGAGTATCTGCGAGATCAGGGCCTCAACGTGTTGTTCCTGGCCGATTCGGTCACGCGTTTTGCCGAGGCGCATCGTGAAATCGCCGTGGCAATGGGGGAATTCCCCTCGCTGCGCGGGTTCCCACCGTCGGTGACCCCTTTGATCGCCAATCTGTGTGAGCGCGCCGGTCCGGGCACACAGGCTCAAGGCGACATCACGGCTGTTTTCAGCGTTCTGGTCGCTGGTTCCGATATGGACGAACCCGTTGCGGATATCCTGCGTGGCGTTCTGGACGGTCATATCGTCCTGAGCCGCGACATCGCCGAGCGCGGGCGATTCCCCGCGATCGACCTCAGCCGGTCGGTATCGCGCAGCCTGCCCGTTGCCGCGACCGAGGCGCAGAACCAGATGATCTCGGAAACCCGCAAACTTGTGGGCAGCTACGAGCAGTCCGAGGTGATGATCCGGGCCGGTCTCTATGCCGAGGGTTCGGACCCGCTGTTGGATCAGGCCGTGCGTGTTCATGATGAGCTGGACAGCTTCTTTGGCAAAACCGATCCGGAGGGTATTGAGAACAGTTTCAACCGGCTGTCCCTGATCCTGCGCAGGGCGTCGGCAGGCTTGCCGAGATGAGGCGAAATCCGAAGCATTTTAAGTGTTAAGTCGCCCTTAAGACCTGCACTGCTACGCCTGTAACTGGGTGATAAAAAGGTGGTGGAGATGGGTGCGCAAACCAATGCGGCGCCAATCATCATCAAGAAGAAGCGTGTATCAGGTGGCGATGGCCATCACGGTGGCGCGTGGAAGGTCGCATATGCGGACTTCGTCACGGCCATGATGGCCTTCTTCATGTTGATGTGGCTGCTGAATGCAACGACCGAAAAACAACGCAAAGGGCTGGCGGATTATTTCTCGCCAACGATTCCGGTGAATCCGGTCTCGGGTGGGGGCGATGGGGCCTTTGGCGGCAACAACATGTTTTCCGAGAAAACGATGGTGATGGACGGATCGGGCGCAAGCGCCCGTTTCCCGACCGATGCCCGAAAGGCGCGCGGCTCCACCGGGGTGGATGCCGACGGCGCAGGTAAGGGAACGACCGAGGATTTCTCGACACTCGAAGCGCAGCTTTTGGGACGCACGGGCGAGAGTATGGTGTCGGACAAGGTGCTGAAGCACATCGTCACGCGAGTCACCGACGAAGGGTTGGTGGTAGAACTGTTCGCCACCGAGGATCAGCCTCTGTTCGAATCGGGAACAGACAAGCCCACCACGATGATGCGCGCGCTTGCTCTGTTGGTGGCCCGATCATCGGATCTCGTGCGCAATGACGTCGCCGTCGAAGGGCATGTCAGCGCGTCTCCAGTGGTTCTGGCCGACAACCCGGCTTGGGATCTGTCCACCGCGCGGGCGCAGGTTGTTCGGCAGCTTCTTGAGGATAAAGGTTTTTTAGAACAACGGCTTGACCGGGTGACCGGGCACGCGGACCGAGAGTTGTCGAACAGCAATCCCATGGCCGTTCGCAACAACCGGATCGAGGTGATCTTTTTGCGAAATGGCTAAAGGATAGGTGGCATTTTACCTGTTAGCGCGCTGTTAAGGCCCAGCGCGTTACCTGTTGCATCAACGATTGACGCAACAGAAGGGCGTGCCAATGACCATTTCCTCTTCGCTGAATGCCGGTGTGGCCGCGTTGAAGGCCAATGCCAACAGGCTGGCTACGATTTCAGACAACATCGCCAACTCCTCGACCTACGGCTACAAGCGGGTGGAGACGGATTTTCATTCCATGGTCACCTCGGGCCAGGGGGGTAGCTATTCCGCCGGTGGTGTGCGCACCACAAGCCAGCGGCTGATCGATCAACGTGGCTCGCTGGTCACTACCAACAACTCGACCGATTTGGCCGTGCGCGGGCGGGGTATGCTACCGGTGCAGCCAAGCTCACAGATTGTAGGCGGCTCGAATGAGATGCTACTGACCACCACCGGGTCGTTTCGCACCAATGATCAGGGGTATCTGGTGACAGAGTCGGGCCTGGTGCTTCTCGGTTGGCGTGCGAATCCGGATGGTTCGATCCCTGCTGTGCCGAGGGATACGCCAGCTGCGCTCGAGCCCATTCAACTAAGTGTGAATCAGCTGTCGGGTGCCCCAACAACACAGATGAACCTGCGCATGAACCTGCCCGCCACTGCCACAGATGCGGGCGCGCCAGGTGATACACAGCCCCTGTCTGTTGAATACTTCGACAACCTTGGCAAATCCGAAAGCGTCGATATCGAGCTGGTGCCGACCGTGCCGGCAACAGGGTCCAGTAATGAATGGACCATGATCATGCGCGATTCAGCGTCAGGCGGGGCGGTGATCGGCGAATACACTCTGACCTTCACTGACAGCCGGACCGCAGGCGGTACGCTTGCCACGGTCACTCCGGTAACAGGTGGCGCGTATGATCCGGCAACCGGCAGCGTGGTTGTGAACGTCGCGGGCGGCCCGATGGAGATCAATATCGGCCAGATCGGCGATGCGGATGGGATCACGCAATTGTCGGACACCTTCGCCCCCGTCTCGATCACGCGCGACGGGTCAGCGGTGGGAACGATGACCAGCGTTCAGGTTGACGAAAACGGATATGTCTACGCCTTCTACGACACCGGCGTCAGCCGCCGCATGTTCCAGATCCCTCTGGCAGATGTCCCAAACCCAAACGGCCTGACCGCGCTGGATAGCCAAACCTACGCACCGTCGCGTGAGAGCGGCACGTTCTTCCTGTGGAATGCAGGCGAGGGTCCAACGGGTGACCTCGTATCCTTTGCGCGCGAGGAATCCACCACGGATGTCGCGACCGAGCTGACCTCGATGATCAAGACCCAGCGTGCCTATTCCTCAAGCGCCAAGGTGATCCAGACCGTCGATGAGATGCTGCAGGAAACCACCAATATCAAACGCTGACTTTGACCCTCGGAAAGGACCCGTCGGATGAACCTGTCGACAGCTTTGAACAACGCCATGACCGGTCTGACCGCCACCAGCCGGGGCGCGTCGGTCGTTTCCGGAAACATCGCCAACGCCCTGACGCCCGGCTACGCAAAACGCTCACTGGAGCTGACCACCAGCCTGATTTCAGGCAATGGCGTCCGCACCGCAGGCATCATTCGACATCAGGACCCGGTTCTGACGGCCAATCGCCGCGCCACCGACGCCGATCTGGCCCATCACTCTGCCAAATCGGACTTTCACACGCGCTTCGAGGGGTTTGTGGGCACGCCCGAGGACCCGACATCAATCTCGAACCGATTGGTCGGATTTGAAAGCAGCCTGATCACGGCGACCAGCTTACCGGATTCGGTCGAACGACTGGATCAAGTGGCCCGCAGCGGACGCGATCTGGCAGCCAGCCTGGACCGAGCCTCCGAAGGTCTGCGCCAATTGCGCTCGGATGCTGATCGGACGATCGGGGCGCAAATTGCAAGCCTGAACCAAACCCTCAAGGATATCGAAGACCTGAATGCCAGAATCCCGGCGATCCGACATTCTGGCGGCGACATCAACGCCTTTCTGGATCAGCGGCAGGTTCTGATCGATCAGGTGAACGAACTGATCCCGGTGAATGTCGTGCCGCGCGACATTGACCGTGTCTCGCTGTATTCTGACGGCGGGCTGATCCTGCTTGAAGGAAAGGCCGCCGAATTTTCTTTTACCACCACTGGCGATACCCAACCGCATATGACCGTGGCCAACGGACTGCTGTCGGGGTTGGAAATGAACGGCAACCCGGTCCGAACCGGCGGGGACACCGCGCAAATCCGAGGCGGAGCTTTGGCTGCGCAGTTCGAAATCCGCGATCAGCTTGCGCCCAAGGCGCAGGTCCAGCTCGACACTGTCGCCCGCGATCTGGTAGAGCGTTTTGAAACACCCGGGCTGGACCCGACGCTTCTGGCGACCGACCCCGGGCTGTTCACCGATGCAGGCAACCGGCTTGATCCAACCGCGATCACAGGCCTCGCGTCACGGATCAGCCTGAATTCTAGCGTTGATCCCGATGCAGGTGGCGACAGCTGGAGGCTGCGCGCGGGATTGGGTGCTGCCGCTCCGAATGACCCCGGCGACTCGAGCCAATTGCAGGCGTTCAGCGCAATATTGGACTCAGCCCGCCCGGTGGTAGGCGCGCTCTTTGGCACCGGCACCATGCGCGCCGCAGAAATCACCGAAGCAATGATGTCCCGCGTTGGGGCAAACGTCCATGTTGCGGATCAACGCAGGTCCTTTGCCACCGGCGCGCAGCAGCAGATGGCACAGTTGGAAGTCGAACAGGGCGTGGATACCGATCAGGAATTGCAGCGGCTGATGCAAATCGAACAGGCCTATGCCGCCAATGCCCGCCTCATCTCGGTCGTAGATGAGCTGATGGAAACCCTTCTGAGGTTGTAAACATGACTTTGACATCCATAGGTGATCTCGCGCGCGGTCTGACCTTGCAGACCCGGTCGGCCGAGATCAAACAACAGATCGAAACCCTGTCCTACGAAATGTCGACCGGGCGGGTGCAAGACGTGTCCGGCCATTTGGGCGGTGACTACGCACATCTCCTTGATCTGGATCGCAGTCTGGCACGTCTGGACGCGTTCGGCATTGCTACCGCCGAGGCCGAATTATTCACGGACTCCATGCAGCAAAGCCTTGGCGTGTTCAGTGACTCAACTGGCGAGATGACGGCAACTTTGCTGGCCTTTGGGACGGCAAACCACGCCGTGACGCATGAACAAGCCTCGGTCCAGGCCCGGAATGAGTTGGACACTATGATGTCCGCGCTGAACACCCGGATTGGCGGCCGCAGCCTGTTTTCAGGCACTGCGACGGATGTCTCTCCGCTGCCCTCGGCCGAGACCTTGCTGACCGCGCTTGAGGCTGAGTTGACGGGCTTGGTGACCGTGACCGATATTCGCAACGCAGCCGAGGCTTGGTTCAACGACCCAGCAGGTTTTGACGCGGTCATCTACCAAGGGTCGAACGCTGCACTGCCGTCCATGCAGATTGCCGAGAATGAACGCATTACTCTCGATATCACGGCAACGGACCCAACGCTGAAGGCGGCGCTCAGGGAAGTTGCTGTCGCCGCACTGGTTGCCGACGACGCTTTGGCGGTGCCAAACGATCAGCGCACCGGGTTGTTCAAGCAATTGGGTGTTGCCTTGGCAAATGCTCAGGATGATACGGTCATTTTGCGGGCCGAGGTCGGTGCAGCCGAAGCGCGTGTCGAACAGGCGACAAGCCGAAACGCCGCCGCGCGCACCAGTCTGGAATACACCCGCAACGCCCTGATTGAGGCCGATCCCTATGAAACGGCCACCAAGCTTCAGGCCGTGCAGTTCCAATTGGAAAGCCTCTATTCCGTCACCGTTCGTAATGCGAACCTCTCACTTGTGAATTTCCTGAGATGAGGGTTATTGTTTTTCTTCTGGCTCTGATGCCCAGCCTTGCGTTCGCCGGCGCAATCCGTCTGAAAGATCTGGTTGATTTCGATGGGGTGCGCGGCAACGATCTGGTCGGCTACGGCCTGGTCGTCGGCCTGAATGGAACCGGCGACGGGTTGCGGAATTCCCCCTTCACCGAAGAGATCATGTCCAACATCCTCGAACGGCTGGGCGTGAATGTGAATGGCGAGGATTTTCGCCCCAAGAACGTGGCCGCCGTCCTTGTGACGGCCAGCCTCCCCCCGTTTTCGCGGGTCGGAGGGCAGATCGACGTCACTGTCTCGGCCATCGGGGATTCAAGTAGCCTGTTGGGCGGCACGCTGATCATGACCCCGCTGAACGCGGCGGACGGGCAGATCTACGCTGTTGCCCAAGGCACAGTGCTGGCAGGTGGTGCATCGGCTGAGGGTGAGGCCGCGACCGTCGTCCGGGGCGTTCCGACCTCGGGCGTGATCCCATCCGGCGCGCGGGTCGAGCGCGAGATCGACTTTGACTTGTCTACCCTGACCCAAATGCGGTTGGCCCTGCGTGAGCCTGATTTTACGACAGCGGGCCGGATCGAAACGGCCATCAACCGCGAATTCAACCGCGCCGTGGCCATCATGCGCGATTCCGGAACCGTTGAGCTGAACATCGCGGCCACTCAGTCCGCGTCGACAGCGCATGCAATCGGTCGGATCGAAAACATCCTAGTTGAGCCTGAAACCAAGGCCCGCGTTGTGGTCGATCAGCGCTCGGGCACGATCGTCATGGGGCAAGAGGTTCGGATATCTCGGGTCGCGGTGTCGCAAGGCAACCTGACCCTGACGGTAGAGGAGGCTCCGATCGCGGTTCAACCCAACCCCTTTGCTGACGGAGAGACCGTAGTGGTCCCCAGAACCTTCGCCGGCATCGAAGAGGAAGAAGGCACCGGCCTGGCCGAAATCCCAGAAGCCACCACCTTATCTGAGGTCGTGGCAGGCCTGAATGCCCTGGGGGTTTCGCCGCGCGACATGATCGACATTTTGAAAACGATCAAAGCCGCGGGCGCCCTGCATGCCGAATTCATCGTACGATAGAGGCCCCCTTCACGGGTCGGGCCCCTATTTTGATTTCCAACTATCCAGCCAACGGCGGAAACGACCGCGCCGTTCATCGATAGCGTCGCCTGCGGCATAGATCCCATCTTCCATCGACTCGAGCATTGGGTCGATCCGAGCCTGACGGAACCGGCGCCAGCGTACCCAAAGCGCCCAGACAATGGCAGCAAAGACCGTCAGGAAGACAATGTTGAACCACGGGATGATCCGCACGTCCGGCCCGTCGACCGGTTTGATAAAGACGGCGTTAGGGAAGATAGACATGAACTCATTGCGCCAGCCATAATGGGTTACAACAACCCAGTCGGGGTTGTTCTTGTCCGAGATCGCGTCATTGGCCTCGGTGTACAGGTTGGCGGTGTCGAACTTGAAATAGAACGGCCAGCCCCAGCCGGTATCCTCGTTCCGATAGACGATGGGCTTCCCGTTAGCACGGACGGCCTGGATAAACTGCACGTCGCGGTTCGACAGGCTGGCAGATTGGTCTTCGGGCTCGGACCAGAAAATACGGGTCCAGTCGTTCAGATCTTGCCGTTCTTCATAGGTGTTGACGATGCGCACAACATCATGCTGCGGCAGCGAGTATTGCAGGATCACAGCGACGGTGCCCCAGAAGATGATAATGAATGCCCATTTCACATAGGCCATGCTGTAACCCTCACATATAATTCACGATGTAGATCAATGCGCCGATTGCCACCCAAGGGACAATATAAACCGCCAGGATCAGTTTGCGCCGGAACGAATTGTCATAGACGTGCAGCCCGCGTTCCACAAAGGCCTCTTTGTTTCCCTGTTTGCCCTTCTCGTCCCACCACGTCTCAAGCTTGCGACGTCGGACGCCGCGCGAATAAAGCGACAGCGCGAAATAGGCAATTGTCTGCAGAACCAGCAGGACCAGAAACAGGCGCATCGCTCCAAACATATCAACTCCTCCCGACGGCGCCCCAAGGTCCGACCCGCGCGATGATTGTATCGCTGACACGATCTTCTCCGCTCATGTCCGGTTCATGACCGAACAGAGCCGCACGGGCACCGGATTTATCCACTTGATACTCGCGGGCCAGAAACTCGGCAACATAGGCCTTTTTGGCCTCGGGCCACGTGGCATAGGTTTTGTAGAACAGCTCTTTGTGACAGATGAACATCTGGCGGGGGTCCAGCGGAGCCAGTTCGGACAGCAACATATTCACCAAATCGCGGTACGGCGTATCCGCGGCGCGCAACGTGTAGAAATACGCCGGATGGTCCGAGGTGATCCGCGGCCAAGGCCCCCCATCCGTCGCCCAGCGCAAGAGTTGGGCGAGACCGTGATATGCCTCGGGCAAGCGATCCGAGTGGTTTCGCGCCAAACGCCTCATATCGCGGCGATCCAGCCCCATCAGATCAACATCAGCATCTGCGGCGGCGGCAACGGTCAGAAAATCCATCTTTTGCTGAAGGATTGCCGCCGCATCCACGCCGCGTGCCTTCACTATGGGTTCGACCAGATCGTTATAGTCGAGGAATTTGGCAATCTGGTTCCTTTGGGACGGGTCAAACGTGTACTTGATTTTCAGATCGTCAGTTTTTTCGCCCATGCAGATCGCCGCCGGGTGATCCATGTCGGGAAACAGGTACAGCCCGCCGAAATGTGCCGTCCAGAAGTTGCGCTGCTCAAACGCCGCGTGACGGAGGTGGACCGGGTTGCGGGTGACGTCTCCGGTTTCCTTCGCGGTTTCGATCATCCGGGCGATCAGCACGTCATCGAACCAGGCATCCTCGGCGGTTTTGAACTGTTCGACCATGCCCGCCAGCTGCTCGGCCTTGCGAAGGGTGCCGCCAGCTGTGTCGGCCTCAATCTCGATCTTGCGCAGGTTCAGCAGATCATTGGCCGTGGTGAGTTTGAAGACCGAGTTCACCAACTCTCCGGCTACCGCATCGGTGGCGGTCAGGGCAAACAGCTGCGCCTCGTTCATTTCGATAAACTCGCGCAGAATATCGCGCGAGGTTGAAAACTTGACGTTCAGCAGAGGCGCGCGTTTTTGTTCGGTCGTCAGCAGGATGAACTGCCGGTTGACCCCATTGGGGTTAAGGTAGAGCGGGTCGTCCAGCTCAATCCCCACCTCCGGCGAATAGCCCGAGATATCGACATGGAAATCCGTCAGTGCCGTGGTCTTGCCCGCAAGATGCTGCAACGCGCGGTTGTACCGCTCCACCAGAGCCGGGCTGGAGATGTGGACGAGGTTGCCGAACATCAGGCCTTTTTCGATGAGGCGGATCATAGCTTTGACACGTCCAATTTGGTCTTCAAGAACATCTCCAAATCTGAAATCACCGCCTCAAGGTCTTTTTGGAATTGATCTACAACTCTGGTTGGCTCAATCACCACGTCGCCATATTTTTCGAAAATTTCACCCGCCTCTTTCCGATCCAATTCATCTGCAGAAGGGTCATCGAAACTAAGATACCATTCAAGCCCGGTAAGAAGTTTAGCATGGAGTGCAAACAGCTTGTTGATGTGGGCATCTTCAGGCCAATTCCAAATAGCCCTAGCTTCCAAGGATACCGTCTCGAATTCAATTTTCAGGTCTCTAGCGGTATCAGATTTTTTAACGACGTGTTCCGCAAGTTCTTTGAAGAAACCAACTTCATCGAAAGAGTCCTCTTTCGACTTTCTAAGCACGCGTGGGGTTTCTATTTGAGGCACCAAAGTCGGACGCACGGTCCTAAATCTCATTTCTTTTATCGCGGATTGGTATTTAATTAGCGATAGTAGGAAACGGCGGGCTAGCTCATTGTCGCGTTCCCAACGTTTCTGGGCCTTCCAGGACCTCAAACCGGCGAAACCAATACCGGCGCCAAGTAAGCTGGCAATAGTCAACGCCGAGTTTCTAATAAGGTCAGTCCACTCTAGAGGAGTCACTCCTTCACCTCCAAACAACGTCGCTTGGCCTCTTCCATCCGACCCATCTCTCGTACCGAGTTTGCGATGGCGACCTCGTCGCTCGTGTCGGCACAGCGGAACTCGCAATTGAATTGGGTTTTCATCTTGCGTGACACCTGTCTGATCCCACCCTCTTGAAACGCCAAACAACAACAACCGCCAACGCCAACAACGGCAATGCAAACGCCCGCGCCGTAATCTGCAGGTTGAACCCAAGGTAAGACACCACGCTGCCTTCAAACAGGATCAGGGACTCTTCCCATGAGGTGCCCTCGAATCCGCTGCCCGCATTGAGACCGAACTGGGTTAGAAACAGCACCGCCACAGCGGCCAGAAATCCGATCACGCCCCAGCGCAGAGGCAGGATCAGACCTAGAACAAGTGCCAGACCGGAAATCGCGTAGACGAGCACTATCCCTTCCCCTCCAAATACCGCCGCTTGGCCTCTTCCATCCGACCCATCTCTCGCACCGCGTTCTCGATGGCGACCTCGTCGCTCTTGTCGGCATAGCGGAACTCGCTGTCGGCGTAGCGGTTGATTTCCTGCAGCACCATCTCAACCGTGATCGGCTGACGCAGGTCCTCGATCATGGCTTTCTTGGTGTCGTAGTCGCGGAACAGGAACAGGTCGGGGTTCTCCATCCACTCGTCGGGCAGTTCGAAGTCCATCGCGCGGACCTTGACCGCGTCGGTGATGTTCTTGATCGCACGACCAGTGAACCGCTCATCCGCCTGCTGGATCGCCTTGAGATAGGTGCCCAGCTTGGCGATCGTGTCCATCTGGCCGATCTCGCCGGAGACCCGGTCATAGACCTGCAACAAGGCGTCCTCATGCGGGCGTGCGTGGCTTTCAAAACTGGCGGCGACGGCCTTTTTGATCTCCTGCGCGGCATAGGCTTCGTGTTCGCCCAACGGGATGTCGTGGTTGCGGCCCATCAGCAGGTGCAGGATGTCGATATAGTCCTCACGCGTTTGCGGCCCGTCCACCAGAAACCGTGCTCCGGCACGCTGACGCAGGGCGTCGTCCACGTTCTCGGGATAGTTCGAGAACATGCCAAAGGTGCAGTTGCCGCGGACAACGGTGTTGGCGCCGGCAAAGCTTTCCATCAGCACGGCGGTGATTTCCAGCTGCCCGGCCGAGGACTGCCGGTCGCCGCGTTTGCCCGCAAGCTGGTCGATATCGTCGATCGTGCCGAAACCGATGACAGAGGGGTCGATGATCGTGTTGATAAACGCCTTGGCGTTCTGGCCGGATTTACCCTGATAGCTGTCGATATTGTCGGTGCTGAGGTTCTGATAGCGGAACGGATAGCCTGCGTTCTGGCAATAGTCGTTGATCAGCCCTGCCATCATCTGGATCAGAGTGGTCTTGCCCGTACCCGGCTTGCCGTCGCCCATGAAGGTAAAGATAAACCCGCCGAGTTCCGCGAACGGGTTCAGGCGACGGTCGAAGTCATAGGCCATCAGCATCTTGGCCAACTTCATCGCCTGATACTTGGCGATATGGTTGCCGACCACCTCGTTGGGTTTCTTGAACGTCATGGTCAGGGTGGTGGATTTGGCCTTAGAGGCCGGCTCAAACCCCCGGATCGTCAGATCGTCGGCCTCGATATGCCAGGCCGCGTTTTGGAAAGGGGCCAGATGGCCAGCGGATTGCGCACGCAGGGCGACCTTGTCCATCAGTTGCTCGGCATAGGCGCTGATGGCGGCGATCAGATGCGCGTCGTCGGGGGCGTGTTTGGCCAGCACCTGATCCAGCTCCCACAAGGCTCCGTGCAGGGCAAGCTGGCCGTTGTCGGTCAGAACCTCTTCGATCTCACCGATATCGACAGTGGTCTCGCCCAGAAGGGACGACATCAGATAAGCCAGCGCGTTGCCCAGCACATGAGACGTCACCAGCGCCTCAGCCGTCAGCAGTTCCGAAAACTCGGTCTTGCGCGCGACAGGCAAATCCCCCGCCAGATTGGCCCGCTTCAAATCGGTCAACGGAGTCTGATCAGCATAGGCTTCGGCCACGGCCAGAGCGATGGCAATTGCGCGCCGAATGGCCTGCTGCGCGGTGGCCTGAGGGGGCGAGACCAGCGTATCACCATCATCCGAAGCCTCGATGCGCTCAACCAGATGCACCCCATCCGCTCGCACAGTGCGACGTGTCACCAATCCCGGCGTGGTCGATCGAAACCGCCGTCCAGTGGACACGCCCGATGACCGCTCTACCGCCACTTCAACGGGTTTCGCAATCCGCGGCGCGTGTTCGAACCCGTTCAACAAGGCGGTCGCCGCCGGGTAATGCTTGCGAATATCGTCTTCGCGCAATTCCATCTGATCTGACGTCAAACTCATCTCAAAAACCGCCCATTCTTCTTCTGTTCAAAAATACCTCCGCCGGAGGCAAAAATTCTAATAGCGCAACACCTGCCCCGATTTGCTGACCACGAATTTGCGCACATCGGCAAAACCAGGAGGGTTTCGTTCTGCCAGAACCTGAAACGGACGCTGAGGCAGAATGATCGAACGCTGCGTGCGCGTCGCTCCGGTCTCGGCCCCCTGCCCGCCAAACGGGTCCAGCGCAAACACCTCACGCTCGACGGTCGAGAACCACCCGGCGCGTTCCTCGATCACCTCTTCGCTTTCCAGTTCTTCGGTGGTCCATGCCAGCGCCCAGTCCTGCCCCTCGGGCGCCTGCGCGTCCTCTAGCACCTGCCGCAAGGGGCCGGATTGCTCGGTAAAGGCCGAGGAATACATCGGCCCCACATGAATGCGGCGCAGGTGTTTGGGATGCAGGTCGTCGAAATCCTGATCGAACCCTTTGGCGATGGTCACCAGTTTCAATCCGCCTAAGGATTGCGCCATCAGATGCGCCTGCACCTCGGGCCAGCGGCGTTGATCCTTGGGCAGCGCCGTCTTGCCGCTATCCTCCAACTGCATCAGGTAGATGACCGGCAGATTGATCTGGCTGTCATAGACCGCCCAATGGATCATGAACTTGCGCCGTTCACCCTCATTCCCGATCCAGTGGCATTCGGGATCGTTGCGCGCCCAGAAAAGCTGACCTTTCAGCAATTCTTCATAGTAGAGCCTTTGGGACAGGGCGAATTGCAGCTTGGTCGGGATTTCCTGGTCGCCGATGATCGTTCGCACCATGTCGGTTTTCAGATCATCTTCCGAGGGCATATTCGCCAGATGCACCTGAGCCTGCTGCGCGTCATTGGCCATGGTCAGCAACTCGGCCGCCACCGGAAAGCCGCTGTCGCGCTTGTCCATGGCGAGGCTGCCGAAGAACCGCCCCGTATCGCGCCCGACCAGCAGGTATTTCATGCTGAGCGCACGGAAGGTGTAGAGCAACCCCGAGAGGTAGCGCGACACGATCCGCACCTCTTGCTTACTGATCGCGCCCTCAGCCTCCATCGTCGCGGCCACGCGCAGGAGGTGGACGGTGATCACCTCGAATTTGCGGAAATACCGGCGCGAGGCGAAGGTGTCGGTCAGGCCGACATGGTCTTGGGTTGGGTTATTCATTTAGATTACCGACCAATAGAAGGAATACCTCGAATGCCAACCAAAGCGCGCCCCAGACTGCAAATACGGCTGAAACTCCAAAGGATCCAAGCGCGAAGACCAATGGTACGAAGAACATCATCAACCTCAGGTCGGGACCAAGGTATGCTGGAATCAATTGGGTCAGGTACCCGAATAGGATGAGAAGCGCCCCAAAGAGCGCAACGCCCACTGCTGAACTTAGCATCTTTAGCGGCGAACGGATTGAGTCCTCACCCTCCATACAAATTCTTATCATGCTTTTCGACAATCGAGGCGAACCGGCGGGCAAAGCGTTCATCTGCTTTGGCCTTTTTCTCCAGCACGTCGCGGGCAAAGACCATGTGGTCCTCATGCGCCTCGAGCATGTCGGCCATTTTCTGGTTGGTTGCGGTGCCGATGGCGGCCATGGCGGTTTGCGCCTCTTGATCCGTCTGCACGCCGATCTCGTTGATGCGGTGGGCGACGTCCTGCTGCTGAGCGGTTTTCAGCGATTTGGTCAGCGCGTCATACAGCACCACGCGCTGTTGCGTGTCTGTCTGCAGCTTGTTGATCAGCACCATCTGCGTCGCCGCCTGGTTCTGCAATGAATCAACCCAGGTCTTGCCCTTTTCGATATAGCGCTCCAGCGTCTGTGACTTGGCCAACTTCACCTGCTCTTCCTGAACTTTGGCGTTGTATTGCTTGTTCAGCTCGGCCAGCTCGGTTTCCAGCTGGGTACGCGCAGCGGCGTCCTGTTCGACGCTGATCTTGTTCTCCAAGGTGATGATCGTCGGGTCCATGCCCTGAATCTCGACCCGCAGCGCCTCGAGCTCTGCAACGGTGGCTTCACGGTCGTCCAGCGTGACGGTCAGGTTGTCCTCGACCTTTACGCGCTGCTCTTCCAGCACGGACAGTTGCCCCTCCAGCAGTTTGACGATCACGTCGGATTTGGCGATCAGGTCCTGAAGTTTGTCGTCAATATTGGCCGTGCGCATCCGCTCCTGCCGCATCGACTCGGATTTGCCTTTCGAGAATATGCCAACAAACGATTCCCACCCGGTTTTCGAGCGCATCTCGTCGAAATCCTTAGAAAACGCACTGGTGACATCGTCCAGCCCCATGATCAACTCAGCGATATTGGCGTTCATCACCTCGGTATGGGTATGCACATCCTCAAGCGTGGCGTTTTCGATGTCGATATCCGCCTCGGCCGTACCGATTTTGGCGCGTGCGGCCTCGATACGTGATGTCAGGCCTTCGATCTGCGATTGCGACTCACGCACCTTGGACTGAGTCTCTTTGATCAATGCCTCAAATTGCTGGTTCGACATCTATGCTATCCCTTTTTCTTTATATTTCTATATAGATAGGTAATGTAACACGCATTTACATCCCCTATCGCTCGGAAATTTCGAAAACTGTCGCAAACTCCCAAGAGAAATGAAAGCCATATGGCACCGGCGGGGAACCAAAGTCGCTTCGCAGTGGAAAAGAGGCACAACTGGGTTCATCGCCGCGCGACAATGGACATAGACAAAGCGCATGACACCTGCTTGGGTGCGCGCAACACAAATATTGCCGGAGGCTGACCCATGCTGGACGCAACGACCGATCTGAAATCCCTGCTGAAGAATCCCGACCTTCTGGTAACCAAAGCCTATATTGGCGGCCAATGGGTGGATGGCGATAACGGCACGTTCACAGTGACCAACCCCGCACGCGGGGACGTGATTGCCGAAGTTGCAGATGTCAGCCGCGCGCAAGTCGCAGGCGCCATCGCGCAGGCCGAAGCCGCACAAAAGGAATGGGCCAAGCTGACTGGTAAGGAACGTGCCGCCATCCTGCGCCGCTGGTTCGACTTGATGATGGAAAACGCCGAGGATCTGGGCAAGATCCTGACCGCTGAGCAAGGCAAGCCGCTGGCCGAGGCCGTTGGCGAAATCGGCTATGGGGCTTCTTTCATAGAATTCTTCGGGGAAGAGGCCAAGCGGGTCTATGGCGAGACCATCCCCGGCCATCAGCGCGACAAGCGGATCATGGTGATGAAACAGCCGATCGGCGTGGCGGCTTCGATCACGCCGTGGAACTTCCCCAACGCGATGATCACCCGCAAGGCAGGCCCGGCACTGGCCGCTGGCTGCGCCTTTGTCGCGCGCCCGGCGACAGAGACCCCTCTTTCAGCCCTGGTTCTGGCGCTGCTGGCGGAGCAGGCGGGCGTACCTGCGGGTGTCTTCAACGTCGTGCCATCGACTCAGGCCAGCGAGACCGGCAAGGAGTTCTGCGAGAACCCGGGCGTGCGCAAGCTGACCTTTACCGGATCGACCGAGGTGGGTCGCATCTTGCTACGTCAGGCCGCCGATCAGGTCATGAAATGCTCGATGGAGCTGGGCGGCAACGCGCCCTTTATCGTGTTCGACGATGCCGATCTGGATGCAGCCGTCGAAGGCGCGATGCTGTGCAAGTTCCGCAATAACGGCCAGACCTGTGTCTGCGCCAACCGTATTTACGTGCAGGCCGGCGTCTACGATGCCTTTGCCGCCAAGCTGAAAGCTGCGGTTGAGGCGCTAACAGTCGGCGACGGACTGAGCGCTGGCACAACCACCGGCCCCTTGATCAACGACGACGCAGTGGCCAAAGTCGAAGAGCATATCAAGGATGTCACCGACAAAGGCGGCGCGGTTTTGACCGGCGGTCTGCCTCATGATCTGGGTGGCACTTTCTTCCAACCCACGATCGTGACCGGCGTGACTCAGGACATGATGGTCGCGCAGGACGAGACCTTTGGCCCACTAGCACCCTTGTTCAAGTTCGAGGACGAAGATGACGTCATCGCCATGGCCAATGACACGATCTTCGGTCTGGCTTCGTATTTCTATGCCAAGGATCTGAGCCGTGTATACAAGGTGGCTGAGGCACTGGAGTACGGGATCGTCGGCGTGAACACCGGCATCATCTCGACCGAGCTGGGCCCGTTCGGCGGCGTCAAGCAATCCGGCCTAGGCCGTGAAGGCAGCCACCACGGCATGGAAGACTATATGGAAATGAAATACGTCTGCCTGTCGGTCTGAACAGGAAGACTGCCCCCTCTCATCGCGTTGAGGGGGCAGTTTATACGATAGGGCACGACGCATCTGACATTTCACCATTCCCCAAAACAGAACGAAGATGCGCGTAGGTGGGCGGATCGTAAGGCATGCGCGCGTCTCAACACTTCGCGCGTCTCGGGTATTCCCTGTAGCAGGGATGAATGTTGAGACATAGGTGGTGCCGCTGAAGGGACTCGAACCCCCGACCCCATCATTACGAATGACGTGCTCTACCAGCTGAGCTACAGCGGCACCGTTGGTCTTCCGAAACTGAATTCGGAAAGATGCGAAGGCTTCTTTAATTCGTCAGGTCTGCGCCTGCAAGCCCGGATCAGCGCGCTGAGGCTTCATGAAAGTTCTGTGACAAAACAGGTTTCCCGGTTGACCACCAAGATATATTTCCATAATTCATGAAATATGATAGAAGAGATTACCGATCAGCTGGCCATTCTGGGCCATCCGCAACGCATCACTGTCTTTCGCATGTTAATGCGACGGTTTCCTGACACCGTGCCCGCGGGTGAGCTGGCCTCGGAGCTGGATATCAAACCCAGCACCATGTCGAATTACCTGAGTGCGCTGCAAAGGTCCGGGCTGGTGACTCAGGAACGCTCAGGCACTTCCCTGCTTTATTCCGTCAATATGACTAAAGTGCAGAGAATGCTGGATTTTCTGGTTGTCGATTGCTGCCGGGGTCGTCCCGATATCTGCATGCCTTTCACACAAGGAAATGAAGACATGACTGACCGCAAGTTCAACGTCCTGTTTCTATGCGTGGGCAATTCCGCCCGTTCGATCTTTGCCGAAACCCTGCTGCGCGAGTTGGCAGATGACAGGTTCACCGTCTTTTCCGCCGGAACGCAGCCCGCATCCGAGTTGAACCCCTTTGCCGTGCAAGTGCTGCAGGACAAGGGTCACGATACCTCGGTCCTGCGCTCCAAGCATATGTCGGAATTTGCAACCGAAGGCGCGCCGGAAATGGATTTTGTCTTTACCGTCTGCAATCAAGCCGCGAACGAAGAGTGCCCAGCTTGGGAAGGCCAACCGATCAGCGGCCATTGGGGCATGGAAGACCCGGTGAAAGCCACCGGAACCGATGCCGAGAAAAGCCTTGCCTTTCAAAACGCCTATGGCGCGCTGAAGCGCCGGATCGAAGCGTTCACCTCCTTGCCGGTCGAAAGCCTTGACCGGATCGCCCTACAATCTGCTGTCGATGACATCGGCAGAACCTCTGTCGGAGACTGAAATGACCACATATGCTGTGAATGGCCTGGGCCGGATAGGAAAACTGGCCCTGAAACCGCTGTTAGAGAAAGGCGCCAAGATCGCTTGGATCAACGACGCGGTCGGTGACGCCGAGATGCATGCGCATCTGTTGGAATTCGACACGGTTCATGGCCGTTGGGACGCCACTTTCGAGCATGATGACGAAAGCGTCACCATCAACGGCACCCGCCTGCCCTTCATCGGCACCAAGGATCTGAGCGCTCTGCCGCTGGACGGCGTCGATGTGGTGATTGACTGCACCGGTGTCTTCAAGACCGAGGCAAAACTGGCCCCCTATTTCGATGCGGGCGTAAAAAAAGTTGTCGTCTCGGCCCCGGTTAAGGACGGCCCGACCGCCAATATCGTGATGGGTGTGAATGACGACATCTACGATCCGGCGACCCATCAGATCGTAACTGCAGCCTCCTGCACCACGAACTGTCTGGCCCCGGTGGTGAAGGTTATCCACGAGAACCTGGGCATCCGCCATGGCTCGATGACCACGATCCATGATGTGACCAACACGCAGACCATCGTGGATCGTCCCGCCAAGGATCTGCGCCGGGCACGCTCGGCCCTGAACTCGCTGATCCCGACCACAACCGGCTCGGCCACGGCGATCACGCTGATCTACCCCGAACTCAAAGGGCGTCTGAACGGCCATGCGGTGCGCGTGCCGCTACTTAACGCCTCACTGACCGACTGCGTGTTCGAGGTTGAGCGTGAGACCACCGTCGAAGAGGTCAACACCTTCTTCAAAGCCGCGACCGAAGGTGAGTTGAACGGCATTCTGGGCTACGAGACCCGTCCGCTGGTGTCAACCGACTACACCAATGACGAGCGCTCTTCGATCGTCGATGCGCCGTCGACCATGGTGGTGAACGGGACACAGGTGAAAATCTATGCCTGGTATGACAACGAGATGGGCTATGCCCACCGCCTGGTCGATGTGGCGCTGATGGTTGGGGCCTCGCTGTGACCGACCGGCCCGAGGGGCTGTCGGCCTATATCGCGGTCACGGCGGCCTATTGGGCCTTCATGCTGACCGACGGAGCCCTGAGGATGCTGGTGCTGTTGCACTTTCATACGCTTGGCTTCTCGCCGGTGCAGCTGGCCTATCTGTTTGTCCTCTATGAAATCGCCGGGATGGTGACGAACCTTGCAGCGGGCTGGATCGCGGCGCGGTTTGGCTTGACCTCGACGCTCTATGCAGGGCTGGGCTTGCAGGTTGTGGCGCTGCTGGCGCTGACGCAACTAGACCCTAATTGGGCGATTGGCGCATCTGTGGCCTTCGTCATGATCGTGCAAGGCGCAAGCGGAGTGGCCAAGGATCTGGCCAAGATGTCCTCAAAATCTGCGGTGAAGCTGCTGGCCCCGACTGAGGGCGGCGGGCTGTTTCGCTGGGTGGCGGTGTTGACCGGATCAAAGAACGCCGTGAAAGGGCTGGGCTTCCTGTTGGGCGCGGCGATGCTGGCGACTTTGGGCTTTCAGGCGGCGATCATCGTGATGGCACTCGTTCTCGCCGTGATCCTGTTCGCCGTCATCCGCTTCATGCCCCCCGGCCTGCCTAAAGGGCGCAAGGGCGCGAAGTTCTCTGAAGTCTTCTCGAAATCTGCCAACGTCAATTGGCTGTCCGCCGCGCGGGTCTTCCTGTTCGGTGCCCGCGACGTGTGGTTCGTAGTCGGCATCCCTATCTATTTCTACGCCGTCCTCTCGGATGGTACGGAAGAGGGCAACCGCGCCGCCTTTTTCATGATCGGCACCTTCCTGGCGTTCTGGATCATCCTCTACGGCGTTATTCAGGCCAACGCGCCCAAGATCCTACGGGCCTCAGACCGGTCCGAAGGCGATTTGATCCGCGCTGCACGCAGCTGGGCCGCGATGCTTTTCTGCATACCTGCGACTCTAACACTGGCAGTTTCGCTATCTGCCGGGCCGGAGACATGGCTGACAATCGCTTTGGTCGTAGGCCTTCTGGTGTTTGGGGCAATCTTCGCCGTCAACTCATCCCTGCATTCCTATCTGATCCTCGCCTTCACCAAGTCCGAGCGGGTCACGATGGATGTCGGCTTCTACTACATGGCCAACGCGACAGGCCGCCTTTTGGGCACCGTCCTGTCCGGCTTTACCTATCAAGTCGGCGGTCTGCCCCTTGTGCTGGGCACAGCGGCTGTCATGGTGGCGCTTGCGGCGCTCACTTCGGGCAAGCTGACCGATCAAACAACTGAGGCATATTCATGAGCATCTTCGAGCGCTATCTGACCATCTGGGTCGCCCTCGCCATGGTCGGCGGCGTGCTGATCGGACTGGCCGCGCCCGGTCTGGTCGACCTGATCGCCGGGGCCGAGGTGGCCAGCGTCAATTTAGTTGTGGCCATGCTGATCTGGGCCATGGTTTATCCGATGATGGTGGGCGTCGATTTCAAAGCGGTCGTGGGCGTGGCCCGGCAACCCAAAGGCCTGATCGTGACGCTGGTGGTCAACTGGCTGATCAAACCTTTCACTATGGCCCTACTGGCGGTGTTGTTCTTCGACTATGTCTTCGCCCCGTGGATTCAGCCAGAGGACGCGGCACAATACACCGCGGGTCTGATCCTGTTGGGGGCCGCGCCCTGCACCGCGATGGTGTTTGTATGGTCGCAACTGACCAAAGGCGACGCGACCTATACTCTGGTGCAGGTCTCAGTAAATGACCTGATCATGGTGGTGGCTTTTGCCCCAATCGTGGCTTTTTTGCTGGGGGTCACCGATATCTCAGTTCCATGGCAAACGCTGGTTCTTGCCACCGTTCTTTATGTGGTTCTGCCCCTGATTGCCGGTTTGATCACCCGCAAGCGGCTGGGCTCGCAGGAGGCCATCGACGCCTTCTCTGCCCGTGTCAAACCGTGGTCGATCATGGGTCTGATCGCAACGGTAGTGATCCTTTTCGGCCTTCAGGGAGAGACGATCCTTTCCAAGCCGATGGTCATTGTTCTGATCGCCGTTCCGATCCTGATCCAAAGCTATGGCATCTTCGCGCTGGCGTACGGAGCTGCCTATGCCCTGAAGGTCCCTCACCGCATCGCAGCCCCTTGCGCTATGATCGGAACCTCAAACTTTTTTGAGCTGGCCGTAGCGGTCGCTATCAGCCTGTTCGGGCTGAACTCCGGCGCGGCGCTTGCCACGGTGGTGGGTGTGTTGGTCGAGGTGCCGGTGATGTTGTCATTGGTTGCCTTCGCCAACCGCACGCGGGCCCGGTTTCCCGAACCCGCGACGTAATAAACCATTCAGCGCACCGAATGATCATACAGCACCGCAATCGCCGCCGAGGCGATGCGAGTGCGGCGATCATCGGCGCGGCTGGTCAGCATGATCGGAACCTGCGCGCCCAAAACAATCCCTGCGGCTTCGGCTCCGGCCAGATACATTAGCTGCTTGGCAATCATGTTGCCGGCCTCAAGGTCCGGCGCGACCAGTATATCGGCCTGCCCCGCCACCTCGGATTTGATGCCCTTGGTCGTGACCGCGTGCATCGACACGGCGTTGTCAAAGGCCAGAGGGCCATCGAGCATACCGCCCGTGATCTGCCCGCGATCCGCCATTTTGCACAGGGCACCAGCCTCGACCGTGGATTGCAGTCGAGGTGTGATGGTTTCGACCGCTGACAGGATCGCCACCTTAGGCGTCTCGATCCCGATGGCACGAGCCAGATCAATGGCATTCTGAACCATATCCGCCTTGGTCTGCAGATCGGGCGCTATGTTGATGGCCGCATCGGTGATCAGAAGCGGTTTGGAATAGGTCGGCACGTCCATGACGTAGACATGGCTCATCCGGCGTTCGCTGCGTAGACCATTGGCCTTGGAGACGACGGCCGACATGACCTCATCCGTGTGCAACGCGCCCTTCATCAGGGCCTTCACACGACCATCCCGCGCCAGATGCACCGCCCGTTCGGCCGAGGCATGGCTGTGCGGTGTGTCAATGATCTCGAGCCCGCCGATATCCAACCCAGCCTCATCCGCCGCATGTTGGATACGACTGCGCGGACCAACCAAAACAGGCTCTAACAAACCCAAATCGCGGGCCGAGAGCGCCCCCTCCAACGCGCTTTCATCGCAGGGATGGACCACAGCCGTCGGCAAGGGCGCCATTTTCTGAGCCGCGCTCAGCAATCGGTCATAGGAGGCGCCCCGGTGATGCAAAACCAGATCCGGCATCGCCATTCGGGGCCTTTTGACCTTTTTGTCCGGCGCGATCACAACGGCCTGTCCGGTGATGACAGGCTTGCCATCGCCAGTCGTACAGATGCAATCCAGAGTGACGTGCTTATTCTCGGGCTGCTTTTCGGTCACGGCGACGCGCACAGTGACTGTATCGCCGATACCAACGGGTTTGAGGAATTTTAGAGTCTGATCAAGGTAAATCGTCCCCGGCCCAGGCAATTGCGTGCCCAACACATTGGATATCAGCGCGCCGCCCCACATGCCATGTGCGACCACCTTGTGAAAGATGTCCTCCTGCGCGAAGGCCTCATCCACATGGGCCGGGTTCACATCACCTGAGACCGCCGCAAAGGCGTCGATATCCTGCGCGGTCAGGGTGCGGGATAGCTCGGCCGTATCTCCGACGTTGATCTCATCAAACGGCCGGTTTTCGATAAAGCCGATGCCGGTATCCTCATCCGAAGACATTCATTCCCCTTTCAATACAAAAGCTGACCCTTGGGCAGACACCCCGAACCGTTGCTGTTCAACGACCCATAAAGGCTCAATATGACAGAGACATGCAAGCGCCGCGACGTTCAGACCGTGCGATCCTGTGCGCGATACGAACCTGGGCTGCGGTTGGTCCATTTCCGGAATGCGCGGTGAAAATTCGCCGGGGCCGAGAACCCGGTGTCGAAGGCAATCTGCTCGATACTGTCGCCGCTTTGTTGCAGGGCGCGGATCGCAATATCGCGGCGCAGGGCGTCTTTGATGTCCTGAAACGAGGTGCCCTCGTCCTTGAGACGCCGGTTCAGGGTCCGGGGCGTCATCTTCAGGGCAAGGGCCGCATCGGGAAGCTGACCGCTTTTCCAGGACGTCCGATATAGAAACGCACGGACCTGCAGACTGTTCGTATGCGCGCGCGAGTTTGTGAAAATCCAGTCGATCGGTGCACGCTCCAAGAAGAGAGACGCCTCAGCCGGGCTGCGCGTGATTGGGGGATCCAAGCGGCGCGGATCGAACAGAATGCTGGTCTTCGGAGCATCGAATGTGACCGCGCAGGGGAAGACAACCGCATAGTCCGCCGCGAAACTTGGCCGCGCAAAGGCAAAGCGAACGGCCTTTACCGGCGTTTCCGATCCGCTCAGCCATGACAGAAGCCCATGCGCAAGTTTCAGGATCAGCATATGACCAAAGCGCTGGGGTGCCGTGTCCTGCCGATACGGTACCAGCGAAAGCTCAGCCACCTCCGGCCCGGTGCGTAGATCCAGGTGGAAATCGTCTAGCAACAAGTTCCAGAATGTCGAAAAGCGATACAGCGACGAGGTCAGGCTGCTTGCTTCGCGCAGGACGGTCACAAGGTGCTGCAGGGCACGCGGCCGAATGGGACGGCTCCAGAGGCCCATCATTTCGTCCCCCGTCTCAGGCGCGGCCAGCTGGTACAGGCGGGCGATTTCCTGAAGCGTCACGCGCTGCGCAGGCTCTGAAGCACTGGCTTGCAGGCCCGAACGGCTCAGCAGAAACTGCATCTGATCTGCACTACAACACACCCTCAGCGCCTCAAGCCAATCCTGGATAAAACCGGCTGAAACAGTTGTAAGTGAGATGGGGTCATTGCTGACCATGATCGCCCCCAGTTTGGCAATATCGGATAGTAACTTGGCAATATATGAGCTTTTCGGCAAGCTACACGGCAGATAAATGACGTGAAACCACAATTACCATTGGGGGAATCTGGCATGCCCTATCAGCCACCCGTGCAGGATCTGATGTTCTGTATCGAACACCTGTCCCATTGGGAAACAGTGTCCACTCTGGACGCATACTCGGGTTTCGAACTGCCCGATATCGGCGCTGCGCTAGAAGGCTATGCGCGGTTCTGCAGCGAACAGATCGCGCCGCTGTCCCATATCGGCGACACGTTGGGCGCCCAGTTTGACAACGGTCGCGTGAAAATGCCCGAAGGGGACGCGCAGGCCTATTCGCAATTTGTTGAGATGGGCTGGCCGGCCCTTACACACCCGCCTGAGTTTGGCGGCATGGGACTGCCGCGTACGGTTGGCGCGGCGGCAGTCGAGATGCTGAACGCTGCCGACATGAGCTTTGGCCTGTGCCCCTTGCTGACCGACGGCGCGATCGAAGCGCTGCTGCTGACAGGCTCGGACGCGCAGAAAGCCACTTATTTAGAGCCGCTAATCGCTGGGCGCTGGTCGGGGACGATGAACCTGACCGAACCGCAGGCGGGCAGCGATCTAGGTCGCGTTTCGACCAAGGCGGTGCGGCGCGAAGATGGCAGCTATGGCGTGTCCGGCACCAAAATCTTCATCACATATGGCGCTCATGACCTGACTGAGAACATCATCCATCTGGTTCTGGCGCGCACGCCTGACGCGCCCGCCGGACCGAAGGGGCTAAGCCTGTTCATCGTCCCGCAGAAGATGGTGGCAGAGGACGGCTCGGTCGGGGCCGAGAATTCGGTGAACTGTGTCAGCATCGAACACAAGCTGGGCGTTCGCGCCAGCCCAACGGCGGTGTTGGAATACAAAGACGCAACGGGCTTCCTGATCGGTGAGGAAAACCGCGGGTTGGAATACATGTTCATCATGATGAACGCCGCGCGCTTTTCTGTTGGTGTTCAGGGCATCGCGACATCAGAACGCGCCTATCAGCGCGCCTTGGCTTATGCGCGGGACCGGGTCCAAAGCCGCCCTGTGAATGGCCAGGTCAAGGACGCGGTGGCGATCATCGAACACCCCGACGTGCGCCGCATGTTGATGCGGATGCGCAGCCTGACCGAAGGCGGGCGCGCCATGGCGGCGGCCACAGCCGGTTTGCTGGATCTCGCACATCATCAGAATGATCCGGACACGGCCGCCCTAGCGGAGTTAATGGTTCCACTGGTCAAGGGATTCTGCTCGGAACGCGCGGTCGAGGTCGCCTCTCTGGGCGTTCAAATCCACGGCGGTATGGGCTTCATCGAAGAAACCGGAGCCGCACAGCACTATCGTGATGCTCGCATTCTGCCGATTTACGAGGGCACGACCGCCATTCAGGCCAACGACCTTCTGGGTCGAAAAGTCATGCGCGACGGGGGCGAGACCGCCCGCCGGTTCGCCGCGCGTATAGCTGCAACTGAGGCCGAGTTGGCAGAAGGCGATGCCACCGCGCAAGCCATCGGCGCAAACCTTGCGCAGGCACGCGGCACGTTTGAAGCCGCGCTGGAATGGCTGTTGGAAAACAGCCGCAAGGACATCGACGCCGCTTTTGCGGGCTCGGTCCCGTTTTTGATGCTGGCAGGTACGCTTGCGGCGGGTTGGAAACTGGCAAAAGGTGTCACCCCGGCGCAGGCGGCTTTGAACAATGGGCAGAACACGCAGTTCATGACCCAAAAGATCGCCACCGCGCTGTTCTTTGCCCAACACATCCTGCCCGAATGCAGTACCGAACACACCCGCATCTTGCACGGCGCGCGTAGCCTGCTTGACGCGGCCTTCCCCGAATAACGCCTTTAAAAGGATCCGCAACATGAACGATGTCGTGAACCCCGCCACCTATGAGAACCTCGCGATTTCCGAGCGTGACAATGGCCTCTTTATCGTGACCCTGAACCGCCCGACCAAGCGCAATGCATTGGACGTGGCCACGATCGAAGAACTGATCCGCTTTTTCAGCGGCGCGCGTACGGCCGGCGTGCGGGCGGTGGTGCTGACCGGCGAGGGCGATCACTTCTGCGCGGGTCTGGATCTGGTGGAACACTGGAAAGCCGATCGCAGCCCCGATGACTTCATGCATGTCTGCCTGCGCTGGCACGAGGCGTTCAACAAGATGGAATATGGTGGTGTGCCGATCATCGCCGCCCTGAAAGGCGCGGTGGTTGGCGGCGGGCTCGAGCTTGCCAGCGCCGCCCATATCCGCGTCATCGACCCCGGCACCTATTTCGCCTTGCCCGAGGGACAGCGCGGGATTTTCACGGGCGGAGGCGCAACCATCCGCGTCTCGGACATGATCGGCAAATACCGCATGATCGACATGATCCTGACCGGCCGCGTCTACCAGGGGCAAGAGGCTGTCGATCTGGGACTGGCGCAATACATCACCGAAGACGGTGGCAGCATGGCCAAGGCAATGGAACTGGCAGACCAAATCGCGCAGAACTTGCCTTTGACCAATTTTGCGATCTGCTCGGCGATCAGCCATTTGAACAACATGTCCGGCATGGATGCAGCTTATGCCGAAGCCGTGGTCGGCGGCGTGGTCAACACCCAGCCCGCCGCGCGCGAACGGCTGGAAGCCTTTGCCAATAAAACCGCCGCCCGCGTGCGGCCCAACAGCTAAGACAGGCAGGACCCGGATGCGTCACCATTTCGAAGCTCTTCAGAAGACACGGGCCAATCATGTGCCTTTGTCCCCTTTGTCCTTCCTGCGCCGCGCCGAATCCCTGCACGGCGCGCGCACAGCTGTTATCTATGGTGACATCCGACGAAGCTGGGCGGAAACCGCCGCCCGCATTCGCGCGGTGGCCAGTGGGTTGGCCGCACTTGGGGTGCAGAAGGGCGATACCGTCTCGGTCCTCAGCCCGAACATCCCGGAACTCTTTGAGCTGCATTTCGCCCTGCCCCTGACCGGAGGGGTGCTGAATACGCTCAACACAAGGCTCGAGCCCGAAACCATCGCCTATATTCTGGATCATGCGGACACCAAGCTGGTGATCGTGGACCGTGAATTGGCGCCGCTTCTGTCCAAAGCGTTTGATCTGCTGGGGCGCACAATACCTGTCGTCGAAATCGCCGATCCTGCGGCCACTGGTGAAACCCTCGGCGGCCAGACCTATGAGGCGCTGACCACAGCCCCACCCCTGCCGATCGATCTGCCCGATGATGAGTGGGACGCGATTGCGCTGAACTACACCTCGGGCACCTCGGGCCGCCCCAAGGGCGTCGTCTATCACCACCGTGGCGCTTACCTGATGGCGTTGGGTACGGGCACCGCATGGCAGATGCCGCCCTATCCGGTTTATCTGTCCGTCGTGCCGATGTTCCACTGCAACGGCTGGGGCCATCCCTGGTTGATGGCGATGCTTGGAGGGACGGTTGTCTTTACACGCATCCCCGCCGCGGACCGCATTCTGGAGGCGATCCGCACCCATGGTGTGACCCATTTCGGTGCCGCCCCCATCGTTCTGCAAATGCTAGCCGAGGCCGAAAGCGAAGCCGCCCCGTTTGATCCCGCAATCCGGGTGCTGACCGCCGGCGCGCCTCCGCCCCCTTCGGTCTTGGAGAAAACCCGCGCGATGGGGTTTGACGTCATGCAGGTCTATGGCCTGACCGAGACTTACGGCCACATCTCGCAATGCCTCTGGCAAGAGGAGTGGAATGATCTCAGCCCGGCGGAACAGGCTGAATTGCAGGCGCAGCAGGGCATCGCCTTCCCGATGGTCGAAGAGGTCACGGTGATCGACCGCGACAGCGGCGCACCGGTGCCGCGCGATGGTGCCACGCAAGGTGAGATCGCCATCCGGGGCAACACGGTCATGGCCGGGTACCACAAAGACGCCGAGGCGAGCTCAAACGCCTTCGAGGACGGCTGGTTCTGGTCCGGCGACGGAGCTGTGATGCATGAAAACGGCTACATCCAGATCCGCGACCGGCTGAAGGACGTGATCATCTCGGGCGGCGAAAACATCTCATCCGTCGAGGTCGAAGCGGTGCTGTATCGCCATGACGCGGTTCAGGCCGCCGCCGTGGTCGCAATGCCGCATGAGAAATGGGGCGAGGTCCCCTGCGCCTTTATCGAATTGCGCGACGGGGCCGAGGCAACCGCTGAGGACATCATCGCCTTCTGTCGCTATCACTTGGCCGGGTTCAAAGCCCCAAAAGCAGTTGTTTTTGAGACGCTTCCCAAGACCTCAACCGGTAAAATCCAGAAATTCCAACTGCGCGACCGCGTCAAAACACAGTCGCTTTGACACATCTCTGCCCGGGTTTTTCCAACAAAGCTCGGGTAAAGCCTCAAACCTTGGCAAACGCGTCTCGGTTCTGTCTGGGAAATCATGGTGCTGCTGGAGAGAATTGAACTCTCGACCTCTCCCTTACCAAGGGAGTGCTCTACCTCTGAGCTACAGCAGCATCGTGGGCGGGTGATTAGACTCAAACGAAACGCGGCGCAAGGGTGTCTGGACGGTTTTTTTCGCCTCCTGTAGAGAAAGACCATGGCAGACAAAGATACACCTAAAAAACACGGCAAATCCGGTGATGCGCGGGAAGAGCGGCTGAAAGCAGCACTCAAGGCCAACATGGCTCGGCGCAAGGCGCAGGCCAAGGCGCGGGCGGCCTCGGATGACAAAGCCGACAAGGATGAGGGATAAGAGCAGATGGATTCGATTCTGGTGACGGGCAACGGGCCGCTTAACGGTCAGATACCGATTGCGGGGGCCAAGAACGCGTGCCTGACGCTGATGCCTGCGACGCTTCTCAGCGAAGAACCGCTGACGCTGACCAATGCGCCACGCCTCAGCGACATCAAGACCATGACAGCGCTTCTGCAATCGCTGGGGGCCGAGGTGTCCGCGCTGCAGGACGGGCAAGTCATCGCGATGTCCAGCCATGATCTGACCAGCCAGACGGCGGATTATGACATCGTGCGCAAGATGCGGGCCTCAAATCTGGTGCTGGGGCCGTTGCTAGCGCGATTCGGTCAAGCGGTCGTGTCGCTGCCGGGCGGCTGTGCCATTGGCGCGCGTCCGATGGACTTGCATGTCGAAGGTCTGGAGGCTCTGGGGGCCGAAATCGAACTGAAAGACGGGTATCTGCATGCCAAGGCTCCGGGCGGGTTGAAAGGCGCGGTGCACGAGATGCGCTTTGCCTCGGTCGGGGCGACCGAAAACATCGTCATGGCTGCAACCCTGGCCAAAGGCACCACTGTCCTGAAGAACGCCGCGCGCGAGCCCGAGATTGTCGATCTGGTGGAGTGTTTGCGCAAGATGGGTGCTCAGATCTCGGGCGAAGGGACATCGACGATCGAGATTCAGGGCGTCGACCGCCTGCACGGTGCCACCCATCAGGTGGTGACAGACCGGATCGAATTGGGCACCTACATGCTGACCCCTGCGATCTGCGGTGGCGAGGTAGAACTACTGGGCGGGCGCATGTCGCTGGTCAGCTCCTTCGTGGAAAAACTCGAAGCCGCAGGCGTCAGCGTTTCTGAAACCGAAAAAGGTCTGAAAGTTGCGCGCAAGAATGGCCGCGTGCGGGCCGTGGGCGTGGTCACCGAGCCTTTCCCGGGCTTTCCGACCGACCTGCAGGCGCAGATGATGGCGCTGATGTGTACGGCCGAAGGGACCTCGGTTCTGGAGGAGCGTATTTTCGAAAATCGCTTCATGCACGCGCCGGAGCTGACGCGCATGGGCGCGCAGATCGAGGTGCATGGCGGGACGGCCACAGTCACTGGGGTTGAGCAGCTGAAAGGCGCGCCGGTTATGGCCACAGATCTGCGGGCTTCGGTCTCGTTGATACTGGCGGGTCTGGCGGCAGAAGGCGAAACAACTGTCAGCCGGGTCTATCATCTGGACCGCGGATATGAGCATGTGGTGCGTAAACTGGAAGGCGTGGGTGCCAAAATCGAACGGATCAAGGGCGAATGACAGACGCAAGTTTTGAAGACGGCCGCGAGGCGCCGCTGAATCTGGGTGCCGAAGACAGCGATGACCTGCAGGTGATCTCATCGCTTGCACAGGATGCGGTGTTCCCGGTGACCGAGATGAAGTGGCAGCCTTCGCAGCGCCGTTTCGGGCTGTTGCTGAACCGCTTCCGGTGGGAGGACAAGGATGCCGCCACTCGCCGCGACCGTCCGTTTGAGCGCGTGCAGTCGGTTCTGGTGTTCGACTCGGTGCTATCCGTCGCCAGTCAGGGGATCGACCGCCGCGACACGGATATGGTGATGTCGCTGCTCTCGGTCGATTTCGAGGCCGGCGAGGACGGAGCAGGCCAGATCCTGTTGACCCTTGCGGGTGACGGCGCGATCCGCCTGACGGTCGAGGCAATTGAAGCCACCCTGAAAGACGTAACGCGCCCCTATCAGGCCCCCTCGGGCCAGGCACCGCACCATCCAGAATAAACGCGGCATATCGCAGGCCTTCTCCGGACCCGCCTCGGGTCTTGAGTTGCGCCGTGCGACCGTGTTTGATGTGTTCCAGATCAGCCAGGTGCTGATCCGCTCTATCACCCATCTCTGCGCGGCGGATCACCACAAAGACCCCGAACTTGTGGCGCTGTGGACATCCAAT
This sequence comes from Ruegeria profundi, assembly GCF_049800715.1. Lineage (GTDB taxonomy): Bacteria > Pseudomonadota > Alphaproteobacteria > Rhodobacterales > Rhodobacteraceae > Ruegeria > Ruegeria profundi_A. The sequence goes on along the minus strand of NZ_JBNAFO010000005.1, from coordinate 203,756 downwards.
AAAGACCCGCAGACCGTTCGCGGCTGGATACAAAGCGGCTCGGATATCTGGGTGGCTGAGCTAGACGGACAGATCGTGGCCGTCGGAGGGCTGCGCCACGGTTCGATGATCTCACTGCTCTATGTCGATCCCGGCCATGTACGGCGTGGTATCGGGCGGGCCCTGCTGGTCCGACTGGAGCAAGAGCTGGCGGATCAGGGCTGCGCGCAGGCCTATCTGGATGCAACCCACACAGCACGGGCCTTCTACCTCAGATATGGCTGGGCTTCGGCGGGCGATGTGGAAGAGTGGCACGGGATGACCCAATTCCCCCTGCGCAAATCGCTGCACCCGGCCGAGAAGGGTTGAGACCAACCCGTGCTGGCGATATGTCCCCGTGAAACGCTCCGGAGTGCCAGATCATGCCCGTTTTCCTCGACACCACCTCGCCCGAGTTTGAGGCCGCCTTTCAAAAGCTGCTATCGGCCAAGCGCGAAGACAGCCCGGATGTGGATGCGGTGGTAGCCGGGATCATCGAGGATGTCCGCAGCCGTGGCGATGCGGCGGTGATCGAGCTGACCGCGAGATTCGACCGGTTGGAACTGACGCCCGAGACACTGGCGTTTTCGGCTGACGAAATTGCCGAGGCGGTCGCACAGGTAACTCCGGAAGACCGCGCCGCGTTGGAACTGGCGGCAGAGCGCATCCGCGCCTACCACGAAAAGCAGATGCCCGAGGATCACCAGTGGACCGATGAGACCGGCGCGACGCTAGGTTGGCGCTGGTCGGCTGTCTCGGCGGCGGGTCTTTACGTGCCGGGCGGTTTGGCCTCCTACCCCTCGTCCGTTCTGATGAACGCAATCCCGGCCAAGGTGGCAGGGGTTGAGCGGCTGGCCATCGTCGTGCCCACGCCGGACGGGCAGGCAAACCCGCTGGTCCTACTGGCCGCGCAACTGTCCGGTGTGGATGAGATCTATCGTATCGGCGGCGCGCAAGCGGTTGCCGCGCTGGCCTATGGCACTGAAACGATAGCTCCGGTCGACAAGATAACCGGCCCGGGCAACGCCTTTGTCGCCGCAGCCAAACGCCGGGTGTTCGGCAAGGTCGGAATCGACATGATCGCGGGTCCGTCGGAGATCCTCGTAATTGCTGACAAGGACAATGAGCCCGACTGGATCGCGTTGGATCTGCTCAGCCAGGCCGAACATGATGAAAGCGCGCAGTCGATCTTGATCACAGACGGTGCCGAGTTCAGTCAGGCCGTGGCGCAGGCGGTCGAAAAACGCCTTGAGACCCTACAGCGCCGCGCCATCGCCGGCGCCAGCTGGCGCGACTTTGGTGCGATCATCACCGTGCGCGATCTGGATGAGGCCGCCGCTTTGTCGAACCGCATCGCGCCGGAGCATTTGGAACTGTGCGTGGCCGACCCGGTCGCGCTGAGCGAAAAGACCATCCACGCAGGCGCGATTTTCCTTGGGCAGTACACACCCGAAGCCATCGGAGACTATGTCGGCGGCCCCAACCATGTGCTACCGACAGCACGGTCGGCGCGGTTCTCATCCGGCCTCAGCGTGATGGACTTCCTAAAACGCACCACCCTAAGCCAGATGACCCCAGAAGCGCTGCGCGCGATCGGCCCCGCAGCCGAGACCTTGGCGCAATCGGAAAGCCTCGAGGCGCATGGTTTGTCCGTCACCGCACGTCTGAACCGGCTGAACGGCTGATGGGACGCAACGATCGCCAGCTTGTGGCGTTTCTGTGCGTTGCCCATTGAAATCCATTGTTATAGGTCTGAGCAGACGTGAAGGATAGTGACCGTTAAAATGACCCGTATCTCGCATATCGAACTGGATGACCGGAACCTGCCCCCGCCGACCCCTGAGATCGAGCAGGAGCGTAAGGTCGCCATCTATGATCTGCTTGAGGAGAACAGCTTTGACCTTCCTCAGCGGGATGATCGCGCCATTCCTGATGGCCCCTATCACCTGCAGCTTTCGATCCGCGACAAACGTCTGGTCTTTGATATCAGCACCGAAGACAGCCAGAAAGCGGCTGAATTCCACCTGTCCCTCGGGCCGTTCCGGCAGGTGGTGAAGGACTATTTCCAGATCTGCCAAAGCTATTTCGACGCGGTCAAATCTCTGCCGCCCAGCCAGATCGAAACCATCGACATGGCCCGGCGCGGCATTCACAACGAAGGCAGCCGGGTTCTGCAGGAACGACTGGAAGGCAAGGCCGACGTAGACACCGACACCGCCCGACGCCTGTTCACGCTGATCTGCGTGCTACATTTCGGAGGCTAACGGGTGACGCCTCTGCCGCAGTCCATTCTGTTCTGTTGCGACCACAACTCGGTTCGGTCTCCGATGGCCGAAGGCATCATGAAAAAGTTCTACGGCACCGGCACCTATGTGCAGTCCGCCGGCGTCCGCAACGATCTGGATATTGACGGCTTCTGCATCGCAGTCTGTCAGGAAATGGGCGTTGAGCTGTCCCGCCACCGCACCCGATCCTTTGACGAGATGCAGGAATGGGGTGACGATCTCAGCTCGTTCGATCTGATCGTCGCTTTGTCCCCGGCCAGTCAGCGCAAAGCGCTGGAGTTGACCCGGATTTTCCACCTCGATGTCGATTATTGGCCAATAATGGACCCTACCGGGATGGGCGAGACACGGGAATCAAAGCTACATCACTACCGACAGACCCGCGATCAGATCATCAAGCATCTGAAAGACCGCTGGGGCGAACCAACGGAGTGACCCATGAACCAGACCGTGAAGACCTATTTCGACGCCTTCAACGCCGGTGATGTCGATGGCATGCTGGCCTGTCTGTCCGATGACGTGGCCCATCATGTGAACGAAGGCCAGATCCGCGTCGGCAAAGAGAAATTCGCAGCTTTCTGCGCTCATATGAACCGCTGCTACAAAGAGAACCTGACCGATATCGTGGTGTTCGATGCCCAAGGTGGCACCCGCGCTGCGGCCGAGTTCATCGTCAACGGCACCTATCTGGAAACCGATGAGGGCCTGCCCGAGGCGCATGGACAGACCTACCGCCTGCCTGCAGGCTCGTTCTTTGACCTGCATGACGGCAAGATCACCCGCGTCACCACCTTCTATAACCTTGCAGACTGGACCAAACAGGTCTCGAATGGCTGAGGTTACATCCGTCCGCCCCCTGATCGGTGCAGCCCTCGAGGCCGCTCTGGACGACGTCGCGCGACTGCGGATCGAGGTGTTTCGGGCCTGGCCTTACCTCTATGATGGCGATCTGGAATACGAGCGCAGCTACCTGCAATCCTATCGCGACAGCGACAAGGCCATCGTTGTCGGCGCCTTCGACAATGACCACCTGATCGGAGCGTCGACGGGCGCGCCGTTGACCGACCACGCCGACGATTTTGCCGCCGCGTTTAAAAGTACAAGCCTGGACCTGTCACAGATTTTCTACTGTGCCGAATCCGTCCTTCTGTCCGACTACCGAGGTCAAGGCGTCGGTCACAAATTCTTCGATCAGCGCGAAGCCCACGCCCGCGCGCAGGGTTTCACCAAATGCGCCTTCTGCAGCGTCCAACGCCCGGCAGATCACCCAATGCGGCCCGAATCCTATCACCCACTTGATACGTTCTGGAGATCCCGCGGCTACGAACCATTGCCCGGCGCGATCGCTCAATTCTCGTGGAAAGATGTCGGGGACGAGGGCGAGACGCTCAAGCCATTGCAGTTTTGGATCCGGGATTTGTCAGCATGAGCCTTGCCGGCAGTCTCCGGTGCCATACCCAATCAACGCAGGCTTGAACTGCAGCAACGTTCTGAGGAAGTCTTGAAAGACACGCGAGGCAATGTTCTCAAGCTCAGCGCCTTCGACTGATCAAACCGTATTTGACGGCCCAGCCGCGAAGTGACCTGGTCTCGCGCTTTTTCGGGACCACGCTGTCTTTGCTCTGGGCGCCGCCTTTGCGATTGAACTCATAGACGTCAATGACACGTTCAGCGCAGCCGCAGGCCTCGCCCATGCCGACCTTGGCGAAATAGAACTTCTCGAAGCTTTCAGGTTTATGCATGGTGCCCTCCGGGTTCGAGTAAACCACATGAGCCTGAGACCTCCAATTCACTTTGTCGTCGTTTCGTCCAACCGAAAGGTTGGGCCTGTACACGCCCAGCAATCGTCACTTAGTGTCCCGACAAATCAGTATCGAAGGACAGATCGATGAGAGTCGCCACCGCCGCCTACGACCTCGATTGGCTCGACAGTTGGGCGCAGTATGAGGACAAGTTGAACGCCTGGGTGGCGCGGGCCGCCGGGAACGGAGCCGAGTTACTGGTCTTTCCCGAATACGGCGCCATGGAACTTTCGACACTGGACGGGGCCGACGTGGCAGGCGATCTGGAGCAGTCGATTCAGGCAGTCTCGGACCGGATGGACGAGGTGCAAAACCTGCACCAGCGCTTGGCGAAGGAATACAAGGCCTACATCCTAGGGGCTTCGGCCCCAGTCGCAACAGGTGCAGGGCGTCCGGTGAACCGGGCGGAACTTTATGCGCCGGATGGCCGTCAGGACCATCAGGACAAGCAGATTATGACCCGGTTCGAGCGCGAACAATGGGACATCGCCCCCGGCGGCCCTCTTAAACTGTTCGACACGGCATTGGGCAAGATCGGCGTACTGATCTGCTATGACAGCGAATTCCCCCTGCTAGGCCGCGCCCTGAGCGATGCGGATCTGATCCTTGTCCCCTCCTGCACCGAAGCGCTGTCCGGATATTGGCGCGTGCGAATTGGGGCGATGTCGCGTGCCTTGGAAAATCAATGCGTTACGGTCATGGCATCGCTGGTGGGGAACAATGACTGGTCCGAGGCCGTGGATATGAACACCGGGACGGGAGGCATTTTTGGCCCGCCTGACAAGGGCTTTCCGCAAACCGGCGTTCTGGCCGAAGGGACACTGAACCAACCGGGCTGGACCTATGCCGATATCGACCTAAGCGCCATCGCCGATGTCCGCGCCGACGGGCATGTCCTGAATCGCACCCACTGGGACGAGCAATCCCCCCGAGTCGAATCTGTCACATTCTCCGCGCTTTAATGATTCCGCCCTTGAAATAAGGGAAAAATAGGCTCATTTAAGCGCACATCCTCGCAGATTCTGCGAGTGCAACGTAATGATGGAGACAACATGGCCAAGGAAGATACGCTCGAATTTCCCGGTGTCGTGAAGGAACTCCTGCCTAATGCGACGTTTCGGGTCGAGCTGGAAAACGGCCATGAGATCATCGCACATACGGCAGGCAAGATGCGCAAGAACCGCATCCGTGTTCTGGCCGGCGACAAAGTTCAGGTCGAGATGACCCCTTACGATCTGACCAAGGGTCGGATCAACTACCGCTTCAAGTAACGCCCTACCTTATGGCGTTTATCCTCGGATCGGGCAGCCCAAGGCGGCTGGACCTGCTGGCGCAGCTTGGCGTGCAGCCCGATGCCGTGCGTCCCCCTGACATTGACGAAACACCTTTGAAGGGCGAGCTTCCGGTTCCCTATTGCAGCCGTATTGCGCGCGAAAAAGCGCAGGCAGTTCAGGCGGATAGTGCAGATATTGTCCTGTGCGCAGATACCACGGTGGCGCTGGGGCGTCGCATTCTGGGCAAACCTGAGAACGCAGGCGAAGCGGCCGAGTTTCTGCATGCTCTGTCCGGGCGTCGGCACCGGGTCGTGACCTCGGTCGCGGTGCGCTGCGGAGATCGGGTGTTGCAGCGCGACGTGGTCTCTCAGGTCAAAATGAAACGCTTGTCGGATGTCGAGGTGAACGCCTATCTTGCGACAGATGACTGGCAGGGCAAGGCGGGTGGATATGCCATCCAAGGTCCGGCCGGGGCATTCATTCCCTGGATTTCCGGATCGTTCACCGGCATCGTGGGCCTGCCCCTGTCCGAGACCGCCGCACTTTTGCAGGCAATCGGCTACCCATTGTACAGAGAGGCGCCATGAAAGGCCGCACAATCGTTCTGGACCATATTGAAGGCCGCGAAGCAGCCGCGCTGATGGTCGACGGAAAGCTCGACGATTTTCTGATTGCCGGAGACGCGCCGCCTCCCGGCACGATCTACCGCGCCCGCGCGGATCGTCAGGTCAAAGGCCAGGGCGGCATGTTCCTCACCACCCCGGACGGGCCTGCCTTTCTCCGCCAGGTCAAAGGTCTAGCACCCGGAGCGCTTCTGCTGGTGCAGGTGACAGGTTTTGCCGAACCCGGCAAAGCCGTTCCGGTCACCGACCGCGTTCTGTTTAAAAGCCGCTATGCGATTGTCACACCCGAAGCTCCGGGCCTGAACATCTCGCGCGGCATCAAGGATGAGGATGAGCGCGACCGCCTGCTGGAAATCGCCCACGAGGTCATGGGTGACAGCGCCTATGGCCTGATTCTGCGGTCATGCTGTGTTGGTGCGGATGCGGATGACATCGCCGAAGATATCGGCGCCATGCTGACACAGGCCGAACAGGTCCTGAACGATCCGGGTACCGAGCCTGAAACCCTGGCCGAGGGTGACGGCCCACATATCCTGGCCTGGCGAGATTGGACTGACCCAGCGGATGTTGTGACCGAGGCCGGTGGTTTCGAACATCACGGCGTTCTGGACGCGCTGGACATTGCCCGCGGCATTGCCGAGCCTTTGCCGGGCGGAGGGCATCTATACATCGAACCTACCCGCGCGCTTATTGCAGTGGATGTGAATACCGGCGCCGACACGTCGCTAGCAGCCGGCACAAAGGCCAATTTCGCCTGCGCAAAGACCCTTCCACGCGCTCTGAGGGTGCGCGGTCTGGGCGGGCAAATCACTATCGACATGGCCCCGATGCCCAAGAAAGACCGTCGCGGTCTGGAGCAAGCCCTACGCGCCGCATTCAAGGCGGACGGGATCGAAACGACGCTCGCAGGCTGGACACCGCTGGGCCATTTCGAGTTGCAACGCAAACGAGGGCGTATCCCTCTGAGCGAGGTGCTGGAATGACTTGCCCGATCTGTCAGGAAAAGACGGTTTCCAAGTACCGCCCATTCTGTTCCAAACGCTGTGCGGATCTGGATTTGGCAAAGTGGCTGAACGGATCTTACGCCGTGCCCTCGCAGCGCGAAGAGGATATCGAGGACACGATTTCCGAACCCGAAGACATCCCCCGCCGTCCGCACTGAAAAAATGTCAAAAAGCCTCTGGACACTGCTTGGTGCAAGTCATAGAAGGCCCCCACCCAATGGCTATTGCCATTCCCGTGCCCGGGTAGCTCAGGGGTAGAGCAGTGGATTGAAAATCCTCGTGTCGGTGGTTCGATTCCGCCCCCGGGCACCATTCCTAACAGGTAAGCTACTGTTTCCCTTCAGCTTTAACTGGAGCTGACCAAGGGCGTAGTACATGCTGGAGAGCAAAACCGTTCCCTTCTCATTTGTGAAAGCAGGGGGCTTGTACTTCCCACAGCGGGTACCGAAGGACCTCGATCACCATTATACCACCGGATAAATATCGTTCTCGCTGCGGACACGATCAGCGGCGTCCGCAAAGTCCCGAGCGCAAAGAACTTCTCAGCAATTGGATGATCACTGGTATCATCTACGTATCCAACACGTAGACCTACCGGGTAAGCATCTTCTGAGGATGACTGCCCTCTCTGGATGAGACGAGACTAGGTCCCGTCAGATTCACTAAACTTTCGACACTATGATGTTTTGTATTCCAGACTTAGGGGATGCTTACCCTATGGGCCAGCGATGACCGCAGCGCCCAGTTCTCAGCGGTCAATATTTTCAGGGGTGACTGGAAACGAAGTCCAAACCGATATCAAGGCAGGGTGCGCTGTGGGTGATCCAGCCCATGGAAATCAGATCGACCCCGGTTTCAGCCACGACGCGCACGGTGTCGGGTGTGATCCCGCCGGAGGCTTCGGCAATGGCTCTCCCATCAATCATACCCACTGCTTCGCGCAAGGTGGCCGGCGTCATGTTGTCGAGCAGCACGGCATCGGCACCAATTTCCAAAACCTGTTCCAACTGCGCGAGCGTATCGACCTCAATCTCGATCTTGATCATATGTCCGACCGTTTGTTTCGCGCTGGTCAGGGCCGGGCCGACGCCTCCGGCAATGGCGATGTGGTTGTCCTTGATGAGCACCGCGTCGCTTAGGGAATAGCGGTGATTCATGCCTCCGCCAGCGCGTACGGCATATTTTTCCAGCGCGCGCAGGCCCGGGGTTGTCTTGCGGGTGCAGGCGATCGAGACATGCGTGCCTTCGACACGGCGCACCAGATCAGCGGTTACGCTGGCAATGCCCGAGAGATGACCCATGAAATTGAGCGCGGTCCGCTCAGCGATCAACAGGCTGCGGGACGGCCCTTGGAAAGTTGCGATCGGCGCGCCGCTCGAAACCGAGTCTCCGTCGTTCACATGGCGGGTCACCGTGATGGCCGGATCAACCAAGGCGCAGGCCAGCTCGGCACAGTCCAGACCGGCGATGCAACCGGGTTGACGGGCGCTCGCGACGACTTCGGATCGGTGATCTGGCGGAATGACGGCGGCAGAAGTGACATCGCCCGCCAGGCCGAGATCTTCATCCAGAGCGCGCCGGATCATCGGCTCAAACATCGTGCGCGGCAACGGGGTTAGGGGCATGGCGGTCATGGATCAGGCTGTCCTCAGCTGGGGTTCTTGGTCGACCGAACCCGCATGCGACAGGATTTCGGTCAAGTTCATCAGGGTTGATCGCAGATTAGTCTCTGGCTCAGGGAAGTCGCTACGATAGTGCCCGCCGCAGGAGCCTCGGCGCTTTTCGGCGAAAACTGCGATTGCAAGCGCCACGAGGGCCGGGTCCGAGGCAGGCCCGCACGACCGAACCAGCGGCAAAAGGTTCGAGATCGCGTTCCGCATCCCGGCCCCATGCCGGATCACACCCAGATGCCCCGACATCATCGGCCGGACAGCGCCGGGATCGGGATCAGGCAATGCAGCGGGGTTGGGGACAAAAGCCCGGTCTCGCATCTTGCTGGCCGCAACATCGCTGGCGGCGCGACGAGCCATTACAACAGCCTCAAGCAGAGAGTTACTGGCAAGGCGATTGGCCCCGTGCAAACCGGTCGCCGCACATTCACCGATGGCCCACAACCCGGGCAGCGTGCTCTGGCCGGTCTGGTCAACGGCAATGCCACCCATTTGGTAGTGCGCAGCCAGGCGTATCGGAATCGGGTCGTGCGCAGGGTCGATACCTTGGGCCGCGCACAAGGCCTGAATGCCAGGAAACCGTTCAGCAAAGCCCGCACCCAGCGCGGCACGAGCGTCAAGAAACGCGCGCCCTCCGCCTGCGATGACCTGATGCACAGCGCGGGCCACCACGTCCCGCGGTGCCAGTTCGGCATCCGCGATATGCGCCATGAACCGCTTACCAGTTTGGTCGATCAGAGTTGCCCCCTCACCCCGCACGGCCTCGCTGATCAAGGCCAAAGGTGCTTGGGCAGTCGCCAGTGCGGTCGGGTGAAATTGCACGAATTCCATATCGCGCAGAGCTGCACCTGCACGTGCGGCCATCGCCGAACCTTGCCCGAAATTGCCCGACGGGTTGGTGCTGGCGTCGAACAGACCCCCGCAGCCACCTGTCGCCATGATGACCCGAGCTGTCCGCAATACGGCCGCTTGACCCATCGCTTGCAGATGAATACCGGCAACGCACCCGTCGGCGGTCACAAGACGCCGGGCTTCGACGTCCGTCAGGCAGGTGATCGAGGGGCAATGCTGTACCGCGCGGGTCAGAGCGGACATGATCTCGGCCCCGGTACGGTCGCCGCCGATATGGAGTATACGGCGGCGGGAATGCGCGGCCTCGCGCGCCAAGGCAAACGTGCCATCCTGCGCCCTGTCGAAGCGAACGCCATAGCGCTCAAGCACCGCGATCGCCTCGGCGGCCTCTGACAGGATGCCTGAGGCGACAGTTGCATCACACAGCCCATCTCCGACCCGCAGCGTATCGGCCAGGTGCTGGGCAGGATCGTCATCAGCGCCCAGCGCGGCAGCAATCCCCCCTTGCGCCCAGGCGCTAGAGCATTCCTGCCCCAGCCCGGCGCGGGTGATCAGCACCACAGGCTGCGGCGCCAATTCCAGTGCGGCCACTAGCCCTGCGATGCCGCCACCGATGATGGCGATCCGGTCATGGAGCCTCTCAAGCCGGATCATTTCACGGCCAGCATCCGCTCGACCGAACGGCGCGCATCGTCAGCGATGGCCGGATCGACGGTAACTTCGTGGCGACCCAATTCCAAAGCTTCACGGATATTGCCCAAACTGATGCGCTTCATATGCGGACACAGATTGCACGGGCGCACGAATTCCACATCTGGGTGGTTCAGTGCCACGTTGTCGCTCATGGAGCATTCGGTCAGAAGGCAAACCCTTGAAGGTTTCTTGTCGCCGACGAAGTCCGACATCACGGCGGTAGAGCCTGAGAAATCCGCCTCGGCCACGACCTCGAGCGGACATTCCGGGTGGGCCAGCACTGTGACACCCGGCCACGCCTCGCGCATAGCCCGAATGTCGTCCGGGGTGAACAGCTCATGCACCTCGCAATGCCCGTGCCAGGCGATCAGTTCAACATCGGTCTCTTTGGCGACGTTCTTGGCAAGGTACTCATCCGGTATCATCAACACGCGCGGCACCCCGAGGGATTCCACCACTTTCACCGCGTTGCCCGAGGTGCAGCAGATATCTGAGGCAGCCTTCACCGCAGCCGATGTGTTGACATAGGTGATTACCGGCACACCCGGATGGGCTTCGCGCAGCAGCGCGATATCTTGGGGCGTGATGGAATCCGCCAGCGAACATCCCGCCCCCATATCGGGGATCAGCACGGTCTTCTCCGGGTTCAGCAGCTTGGCGGTTTCGGCCATGAAATGCACGCCCGCCAGCACGATGACATCGGCGTCGACTTCAACGGCTTCGCGCGCCAGGGCCAGGCTGTCGCCTACGATATCGGCCACGCCGTGAAAGATCTCGGGCGTTTGGTAATTGTGCGCAAGGATGACGGCATTCTTCTGCCGCTTCAGGTCGAGGATGGCTTCAAGATCCTCTTCGTACTGCATCCATTCGGCTGGCGGAATGACTTGCTTAACCCGATCGTACAACTCTGGCAGGCGGAAATCTTTCATTGGCTCCTCCAATTATACTCGATTCGAGTACATTCGAGCCGTAATTATTCTCGATTCGAGATTATGTCAAGCGGGACTCAGGATTTGGACAGAGGCAGCCTTGCGCCCGACAGCATGCGGGCCTCAAGAATAGCAGGTCGATATCGGAACAGGCGCGCCGGGCGACCGCCGGTGCCGCTCGAGATTTCGCCTGTTTCTTCAACAAGTTCCTGCTGGTCGATCTGGCGGCGGAAATTGGGTTTGTGCAAGTGCAAACCCGACAGCGCCTCGACCGTGCGCTGCAATTGAAGCAGGGTAAAGCTTTCGGGCATTAGCTCGAACACGACCGGAGAGTATTTGATCTTGGCCCGTAGCCGCGAAATGCCAGTGGCAAGGATGCGGCGGTTGTCGCCCGCCATGGGCAAGCCAAACTCGGGCACATCGACCAGACCGGCCTCATACATCAACTCGTAGCGCTGCAGAACCAGTTCCTCGTTCCACGTCTTTCCATTCAGACCGAACAGATAGTCGACACGCTGTGCCTTGAGCGGATCTGCCCCAGCCCAAGCTGTGAGGCGATCGGCGATACGCGGCACTTCCTCGGGGATACTGTCGCGATGGTCTTCCCACGGGAAGTACCGGTACCAGCTGCGCCAGGACGGGCGCCCTGCTCCGGCTGCATCCTGTTCGCGCACCAGTCCAAGATAGCTGATCGAAATCCGCTGCGAGGTTTCAACATCCCCGGACCGAGGGTCGCGATCCCTGTCCGCAAAGGTATAGAGTTGCTCAAGATACCCCACGGGATGGCCGGTCTGCGCTTCAATCCAAGCACGCAGGCTGCTCTGTAGGCTGCGATGAGAAGATTCGAACGGCCCCGATGGCAGCGCCTCACCCCCCCGCAAGGTCATGACACGCGGCTGGTTGTCGGTCACGGCGACAAGGATTGCGATCAGTTCGGCAGGGGCTAGTCCGCTGGGCAAGAAGATACCTGTGTATTGCGCGATGCCAGTCATTGACATCCTGTTTGATTTCTAACCCAGATTTCAAACCTTTGCTTGAGGAAAATGTCATCGTGCGAACACCGACCTCAAGATGAGGTTTTCGCCGTTGATTGAAGGTATTTCCGACATCTGCAGTGGCGACCCTAAAGCGAGCAAGCTCGAACCAATTGTTCGAGACTTTGTCGCATTGGGAGCACCATCTATCTCGCGATTTATCACCACAAAACTGACTTCTGGTTCGCAAACCCTTGAGGTAACTCGCACTATATCTTTGTGATCAACTAGACGCCCAAAAGGTAGTTATTCAACAATCAAAACAAAGCGCGTCAAAAATGGCTACGCATGGGGTGGATCTCACCTTCTCGGTGTGCTAAATGTCGAGAACACAGAGAGGGACGAACGTGAAAGTTATCGATTTGTACGCTGGTGTAGGCGGCTGGGCAGTGGGCTTTAAGCTCGCTGGCTTTGAGGTAAGCCGCTCGTATGAATGGTGGTCTCCAGCGGCTAGGACTCATCAAAACAACAGCAATACACCGGTAGAAATTGTAGATATTCGTTCCCTTCAGGTATCGGAGCTGCCGACAGACATTGATATCGTCGTAGGCAGCCCTCCCTGCACACAGTTTTCTTATTCCAACCGAGGCGGCTCGGGAGATATCGCAGACGGCCTGATTGACATCGCTCAGTTTTTGAAAGTTGTACGCCATGTCAAACCAAAGGCTTGGGCTTTCGAGAACGTTCCGAGGGTCAAACAAGTACTTGAGCGGGAATTAGCGCAAGGCGGAGAACTCGAAGAATTCTCCGATCTCTTCTCTGACGCGCAAATAGAAGTGTTCGATATGGCGGATTTTGGCCTTCCACAACGCCGAAAAAGATGCATTGCGGGAAACTTCGATTTTGAGCTCTTGCGGTCTTACTCTTTCGTAACTGATAGGCCAACGCTTGGTGACGTGATTTTTTCCCTCTCGACTTATAGCGACCCGATATACTCATCGACCGGCGTCTCAGAGATATTCGATAACGAAGCGGAGGAGCCACTAAATTGGGAAGAGGAACGGTTCAATCGCGATATGAAAGTTGCGCACCCGGTTTACAATGGGATGCCGTTTCCAGACCCGTTAGAGCGGTCCAGTCGAACCGTAACCGCAACATGTACTCGGGTTTCTAGAGAGAGCCTCGTAGTGCACGACGCAACTCTTAACGGGTTTCGTCGCCTTTCAGTGCGCGAACGAGCTTCGTTGCAAGGTTTTCCCGCGTCGTTTCAATTTCTCGGCAGGAGCCATACCGAGAAACTAAAGATGATCGGCAATGCGATCCCGCCCGTATTCACATACTTGGTCGCGGAGGCAATAAAGGGCACAAAGGCCGCAGACTTAGTGCGCCCAAAGCAAATCGAAGCAAACTCAAACTATGGGCAGAGCAAGCGGCAGGCCACCAAGCCTGATATCTCAGGTCGAACGTATCCGGACCGTCGGCGGTTCCGATTCAGCATTCCAAACCTTCGTTTCAAGAGCGGAACGCGCTTTGAGCTGTCAAATATCGATGGGCCTACGGACTGGCTGATCGGATTTTATTTCGGTGATTCCAAACGAATTAACCGCCGCAACTTCACGAAAGATATTGCAATCGAAGCCAGCAGTTGGGTTTCACAGCAATTTCATGAAACCGTCTCAAGTTCTATTTCAAGAATTGCGGACCAATTGAGTGTGCCAGAGCCAGAGAACCTGCAGGCTTCTTGGGTGCACAAGGCAGAGGGATATCACCCATTCCATTTCTTAGACGAGCTTGGGGCCGCAGCGCAGCGTGAGATCACATCCGATGACTGGTCAGCCGTGGATGAAGCCGAATTGAAGGACTACGTCTTTCGGCTGCTTTATTCAGACCAGAATACCGTTCGGTTGGCTGAAAAAAAGATTGAGCGGTACCTTTTACAGATATCCGTAGGATCAGCTATTGCTGCAGCCGTGAATCTCCAATTGGGTAGGGCACACGCAGAAGGTACCCAAGTGGCTGAGTTAATCGAAAACTGATTTGGGTATGCCCAAGAAAAGTATGGGAGTTCGGCCAGCGTCGCGCCTATCTATTCTCTTTTTCAATTGACGCCAGTTCGTTGTCGTACCTGCAAACTTGCTAGCTTTAAAAACTTCGGCACTCGCACATACGAAGCTCTTGTCTTGTTTGTTTACTTTCTTTCGAATTTTGGCGGCTTGCTTTTCAGTAGGAAACGAAAACTGGTATTCTCCCGCTTCCTTTGGGTCGGGAAAGCGTAGTTTTAGTCTGTCGAAGTCTGCAAAATCATTAATCGGAACCTCTTCAAAGTACTCCTTGATCATCCGGAACAGACCGGCTTCAAGGCTTGTCCCTCTCGTTACAATGATCCCGCCTTCGATGACTCCCAGTTCATATAGTCTTCGAATGGACTGAAAATCTCTGTCATAAAACTCGTCCTTGTTGTTCCACTCAACCTCAACCGCCAAAAGCTGACCTTGTCGGTTTTTAACAAGGTGATCTATTTCATGCGAAGTCGAGTCTGAAACAAAGGGCTCTAAGTCACGTTGAAACTTTATGCGGTTCACAACAGAGATATTGTTCTTCGTGCCGATTTTATCGAACTCAGTGGATAGTTCCTTTGTTTGATCAGCTAGCCCGCCGCCCCCTTTGATTATACTTTCGCCGATGTCAAACTTGGCGAGCCTAAGGACATCGAGTAGCTTTGATAGCTCGTCTCCAAACTCTCTAGATATTATCAAACTCGCAAAATTGTGGGATAGAACGTCCCATCCTTCGGCCTCAAGTTGGGCTAGCTTTTCTTCTGAATTCATGGCTCCACACCAATCAAGATAAGTGGTACCGGCGGAAAAATCCGACCTTGGCGCAAGATTTCATGGAGGTGTTTCTCATAGTATGGTGGTCCACTCGACATTTCAGATTCGAGCGCTTTCATGGGCACAATTTCAATACCAAGGTCGATCCTGTTGTGCATATAGTTAGCAGCATGTTTGATAAAGAGATCGAACTGTACAAAAGAATACTTGCCAAACTGGACTTCGATTGAGACTCGGTCCTTCTCGAAATCTGCCGCATTGGACGAACGAATTAGAGGCTTTCCCATACTTTTGAGCAACTTCTTTTGCTCCTCGTAAGGGAGCTCCAGTAGCTGCTCAGTTACGCTTGGATCATCAGATACATAAAAGCTGTTTGTCGTTGCGTTCAGCCAGCCCCGCTGCCCCAGCTCCTGCTTAAAGCAAGCATTGAGGGCACTTGGCTCGTACAGCAACTTACCGTACATATTTTTTTCTTTGGATACTTTCGTGCGGCACTTCGAAGCGTCAACGCAAGATATGGCGTCCTGAATTTCTTGCCAGGACGTCGGGTGGTGATACACAAGCCATTCTAGACCGTTCAGATGCGAGTACTTAGCTGAAATTTTCAAGTCTTCCGCCTGTAATTTGCAGGGTGTGTAACCATGTTGCGATCCACTCCCCTTGATGGTTCCAGAAGCCTACAAACTAATAGTTCGATAAGTTCCAAAAATTGAGTCACTGGGGCGCTGCTCGACTTTTAGTGGAACTGACATTTTGTTTTTGGTGTTGTCAATCTAGCTGACATTTTTTTCGGCGGCAGTGTGAAAGAGGATTCTTAGGGTATCAGCAGTTTTCTGGGCACATTTTAGCAAGTTTTCCGTTTGCTGAAGTGGGCAAGCACCTGTGTTCGAACACAGTTCGAACCAACCGATTCGTCATTTATTGTGACACCCTGCCAGTCTCACTGACACGTCTCTAACGAAAGTGACAGAACTTCAGGCTCTGGTAATGGGTTCGAACAAGATGTCACGAAGGGTGACACATTGCAGATTTTTTGGTCACAATATCTAACGATATCAATGATTTGACTAACACGCCTTAGATGCTGCAAAAACGTAGGACATGAAAACTATTGTTTCATATCTGATAATTAGAAGGAGGTTCGAACATGGATGATAGCACTCAAGCGTTTACAAAAAACCCACCGTCAAAACCAAACGGTGACGCTAGTCAACAATCGGGTGAGTACGCCGACGCCATTAGAGAGATAGCCGCCGCTTTCGTCGAAATTGGATTTGGCTCTTCGCCCACGAAGCTGGTTTTGCAGGCAGCCAATGACAACAAGCCCATCCAACAGGCTGTTGATAACTACATGACCCAGAAGAGCGGGGAGGGAATTTAAGTCATGCCAACGAAAATTTCTCTCAGCTCTGCTAAACTGCCCTGCATAATTTACACACGAGTGTCGTCCACCAAGCAGTCAAAAGAAGGTTCAGGTCTGTCGAGCCAAGAGCGTTCATGCCGCGACTATGCAGAACGAATGGGTTACGATGTCGTAGAAGTGTTCACCGACATTATTTCTGGCCGCCATGCAGATCGACCCGGAATGAATGCGCTCCTAAAGAGTCTCCGCACTTCGCACCCAGATGGCTGCGTAGTGGTGGTCGACGATATTTCTAGGTTCGCTCGTGACGTCTCAACTCACGCAACTTTGCGCGATAAAGTCACGGCTACTGGGGCAAAAATCGAGAGTCCAAACCAGAGATTTGGAGAAGATGCGGGTGATCGCTTTATCGAGACCGTCATGGCGGCAATCGCCGAACATGAAAGACGCAGAATTGCTGAGCAATCTAGACGTAGATCAATTGCCAGAATGCGAAATGGCTTCTGGGCACTCAGGACGACTCCCATAGGCTACAAGTTCGATAAACATCGTGGCGGCGGCAAAATACTTGTACCTGAACAACCTCTCGCAAATATCGTTAAGGACGCTTTAGAAGGCTTTGCCGCTGGAAGACTAGGTTCTCAGGGGGAAGTAAAACGTTTCTTGGAATCGAAACCCGAGTTTCCAAGGGGGCGGAAAAACTCAGAGGTCCACTGGGATAAAGTGAAGCGTATGCTCACCGATGTGCTGTACGCTGGCTATTTGGAATACCCTCGATGGAACATTCCACTCACACCAGCGCAACACGAGCCACTGGTTACCCTTGCGACGTTCCAAATTATCCAGCAGCGGTTGAACGAAGGCGCTAACGCTCCCGCTCGCAAGGATATTCATATGGATTTTCCTCTACGCGGCTTTCTCAAGTGCGAGAGTTGTGGTCACCCTTTGACATCTTGCTGGTCCAAGAGCCGGAGCGGAAAAAAGTATCCCTACTACCTCTGCCAATACCGAGGTTGCTCCGAAAAGGGAAAGTCCAGTTCAAAAGTCGATGTAGAAAACGAATTCGAAGATCATCTTAAACGCCTTGTCCCCACTCCTGAGACATTTGAATTGGCAGAAACTGTTTTCAGAAGCGCGTGGGAAGAGAAAAACTGTTCGGTGAACGCCGAAGCAAAACGCCTTCGAGCCAAGGCGAGGCAAGTGGAACTTGATGTAGAAAAGTACTTGGAGAGACTGGTTCGAACCGACAATGAAAAGATGATCTTCGCTTACGAAGCAAGAATCTCAGAGTTGGAGCATGAGCGTGCACGACTTGAAGAAGCGGCTCAAAATGCCCGCCCCGAGAAAACCTTTGACGAAATGTTCGAACACTCGATGAGATTTTTGTCAAACCCCTATGAAATATGGAAAAATGGGGACTTTGAGGCCAAACGAACTGTCCTGAAGTTAGTTCTATCGGAACCACTAGTCTTCAATAGAAAAACAGGTGTTCGAACCGCCGAAACAAGTCCACCTTTCAAGGCTTTAGGCCTACTACAAAGCAGTCAGGGTGCAGTGGTGACCCCGGCAGGATTCGAACCTGCAACCTGCCCCTTAGGAGGGGGCTGCTCTATCCAGTTGAGCCACGGGGCCGTGCAAAGCCCTCTCTACCTTTGTTTTTTCGGCTTGTCATTGGGTTTACTGTGGGTTTGCTGTGGGCGTGCTGAACAGTTGTAAACTGCACGGTGTTTACGCTAGCATCAGATAAAACAACAACGCAGGTGCCTTCCGTGAACACAGAAACAAAACGCCCGCTTACCCTTCGCGATGTCTCTGAGGCCTCTGGGGTATCCGAGATGACGGTCAGCCGGGTCCTGCGCAATCGGGGCGATGTGTCGGATGCGACGCGCACCCGCGTTTTGGCCGCCGCGAAGGAACTGGGCTATGTGCCCAACAAGATTGCGGGCGCGCTTGCCTCAAGCCGGGTTAATCTGGTGGCGGTCATCATTCCATCCCTATCCAATATGGTCTTTCCCGAGGTTCTGACCGGCATCAATCAGGTATTGGAGGACACCGATCTGCAGCCTGTGGTCGGGGTGACCGACTACCTGCCTGAGAAAGAGGAAAAAGTGCTGTATGAGATGCTCTCCTGGCGACCCTCGGGGGTGATTATTGCCGGGCTGGAGCATACCGACGCGGCGCGGGCGATGCTGGATTCGGCCGGAATTCCTGTGGTTGAGATCATGGATACCGATGGCAAACCGGTTGATGCGATGGTCGGGATCTCGCATCGTCGCGCCGGGCGCGAAATGGCTCAGGCGATCCTGAAAGCGGGCTATGAACATATCGGCTTCATGGGCACCAAGATGCCTCTGGATCACAGGGCGCGGAAACGGTTCGAAGGCTTCACCGAGGTTATGGGCAAGCACGGGATCGAGATTGAGGATCGGGAGTTCTATTCCGGCGGCTCGGCTCTGGCCAAGGGGCGCGAGATGACGCAGGCCATGCTAGAACGCTCGCCCGATTTGGATTTCCTGTATTATTCCAATGATATGATCGGCGCTGGGGGGCTGTTGTATCTGCTAGAGCAAGGTATCGATATTCCCGGTCAGATCGGCTTGGCGGGTTTCAACAATGTCGAACTTCTGCAGGGCCTACCCCGTAAACTGGCGACGATGGATGCCTGCCGGCTTGAGATCGGACAGCAAGCGGCCAAGATCATTGCCACGCAGCTTGACGATCCAAATGCCGAGATCGATACCCGCGTGACTCTGACCCCCAAGGTCAACTTTGGGGATACGCTGAAACGGCGCTGATATCGTGGCGCTGAAACAGCTGGACAATCGCACGGCGCGGGCGATCTTCATGGATCGCCACGCGCTGGCCGAGGCACCTTCGGGCGGCTCCAAGGGCAGTGATCTGCTGGATCTGATCCAGAGGCTGGGCTTCGTTCAACTGGACAGTATCAATACGGTGGCGCGCGCGCATGACATGATCCTGTTCTCGCGCAGGCCCAGCTATCGCAGCGGGAACCTCAAACGTTTGTACGAGCGGGACCGGGCGTTGTTTGAACACTGGACCCACGATGCCGCCGTCATTCCGATGGAGTATTACACGCATTGGCATCTGCGGTTCCAGCGCGATGCGGATCTGCTGAAATCGCGGTGGAAGAACTGGCGTCGGGATGGGTTTGAGCAGCAGTTCGAAACGGTTCTGAACCACATCCGCGACCATGGACCTGTGTCTTCGTCCGATGTTGGGAAGGACGAAAAGAAGGGCTCTGGCGGGTGGTGGGATTGGCACCCATCCAAGACCGCGCTTGAATACCTTTGGCGCTCTGGCGCGCTGACCGTTGTCGGGCGTGAAGGGTTTCAGAAACGCTATGATCTGACCGAACGTGTGATCGAAACACATCTCTGCCCCGGTCAGCTAATCTGTGACACCGACGCGACAGTTAATTGGCTGTGCAATGCGGCGCTGGACCGGCTTGGCTTCGCCACTTCGGGCGAGCTGGCCGCGTTCTGGGATACCGTTAGCGCGGCTGAGGCTAAGACCTGGTGCGCCCAAGGGTTGCAATCAGGCGCACTAGAGGAGGTCGAGGTCGCTTGCGTCGACGGACGCCTTCGCAAACTGTTTGCCCGCCCCGATCTGACCGATGGTATGAGCGATCTGCCCGCACCAACAGGCCGCATCCGGGTTCTCAGCCCGTTCGATCCGATGCTGCGCGACCGGAACCGGGCCGAGCGGCTGTTTGGTTTTTACTACCGGATCGAGGTCTTCGTGCCCGAACCCAAAAGGATCTATGGCTACTATGTTTTCCCGCTGCTTGAAGGGGACAAGCTGATTGGCCGGATCGACATGAAAGCCCATCGCGACGAAGGCATTCTGCGCGTCAAAGCCCTCTGGCCGGAGCGCGCGATACGGTGGTCGGATGCGCGTACGCGACGGCTGCAATCCGAGTTGGACAGGATGCGCCGATTTACCGGTCTCGATAAGGTCGAATTTGCCAATGACTGGCTGAAAGAGCCCAAATAGTCTCTATTTTGCGCCAGTCAGGGTCAGGTGAATGGGCTCCAACCCATCAATCCCACCTTCAATTTCATCCCCTGCACCAACCGGCCCCACCCCGGCAGGGGTGCCCGTCAGGATCACGTCGCCGGGGCGCAGGTGATAGAAACCGGACAGGTGGCAGATGATCTCATCAATTTTCCAGATCAACTCATGCAAAGTCGCGTCTTGCCTAACCTCGGCGTTGACGTTCATGTGAATGCGCTTGCGGTCCTCCGGCGACCATTCGGCGGCTCGGGTCAAAGGTGCAAAGACAGCGCCGTTCTCCACATCCTTGCCCAGATCCCAAGGGCGCTGCTTGTTGCGTTCACGGATCTGAAGATCGCGACGGGTCATATCCAGCGCGCATCCATAGCCATATACTGCTTCCCACGCCTGTGCAGGGGTGGCGCGGAACACGGGGCGACCGATGGCGACAGCCAGCTCCATTTCATGGTGGTAGTTACCGGTACCCGGCGGGTATGGCACACTCGCTCCGGTCAGCACCGCGTTTGCGGGCGACTTGGTGAAATAGAACGGCGCCTCACGATCTACCTCGTGGCCCATTTCAGCGGCATGCGCCGCATAGTTGCGCCCAACGCAGAAAATCCGACCGATTGGATAGGTTGCCTGTTCGCCGACCACGGGGATCGAGATTGGTTCGGGTAGAGAAAACTGATACGGCATGGTGATCCCCTGAGTGTTGCGCCGCGCAACTTATCGTCTGGCACGCAACTGGCAAGCCGTCGCGATGCGCCGGTTCACGCCGACATTTGCGGCGAGATCAGGCGCAAAGCCGCCCAATTCCTGCAGCGGCGCATCTGGGCGTATGAATCCCTTGGAAACAGGTAAAATCGTGCTAGATCGCCTAGTAGATTTGAGAATTGATGGCACCCCCTCCACCTGCCCGGCACAGAAGTACTGCCGGAAAGATCAATACGAATGAAATGACCTGAAGATACCTCTTGCGGACGCCTCAACATGTCGGCATTGGGACGTGAACGTATCGGAGACGGCAGGCGGATACGCCCATCCCCCTGGGAGTTTCGCCCGTGTTAGACCCTGTTTCAGGGCTTGCGCGCCCTCCGAGACGTGGGCCGGGCCGTCGGGTAAGACGACACGCAACGGCCTTGGGCCAGGCACAGAATCCAACCCGGGTCTGGCCACCCCGCCGGAGAATTCCCCCTACCTTCTCCGGCGGGGTTTTAACTCAGCGGCTCACTCTTTGAAATTTTTCAGCTCGTTGAGGATATCCAGAAGCGTTTCATGCTTTTCGGGACCAAGATGCGCGCGCATGCGATCGGCCTGTTGAACAATGCCCGTCAGATTGTCCTGAATGATCTGTTCGCCCTTCGCGGTGATCTCGACGATCTGACGTCGTCGATCTTTGGGGTGACAGCGGCGCTTGATCAGGCCCTTGTCTTCCAGTTTTTGCAAGATGCGCGTCAGGCTGGGCAACAACAGGCATGCCCGCTCCGAGATATCGGTCGGCTCGCTTGCACCTTCTTCTTTCAGAAGGCGCAGCACGCGCCATTGCTGCTCGGTCACGCCGGCATCAATCAGCAATTTGCGAATAGGACCCATCACCCTTTCACGGGCGCGCAACAACGCGATCGGCAGGGATCGCGACACCAAGGGGAGTTGATCGGACATGCTGAATCATTACTGAAAAAGCAGAAGGTCTCAAGCCACCAAGAGAGGAAAGACATATAAGGCACTGATAAATATCAGTTTAAAGCCGATAGTGGCAAGCTACACCCGCATCGCCTCGGAGGCTTTTGCATATCCACCCGAAGCCCCATCCACGAAATGCACATGATCGTCCCGCATGGCTGAGGGGACAAAGCAGGTCATCATCGCCTCATCCTGTACGTGCAATCCGTAGCGGATTTTGCCGCGACCGCGGGCTTCATCCAGCATACGCTGGAGGCGGTCCAACGTGGCAGGGTCACAGTCCAGCGTCATTTTCAAACCATCGTCAAATTTGCGATAATCCGCGTTTTGGCTGACCATACGCCGATAGTGGCCCGGTTCGAACTGCCCCAACCGCTTGCCCGTCAGAAACAACAGGGCGATCAACAGGTTCTGACCAAGCAATTTCAGCTTTTGCGCAAACAGATTGCCCCCTGCTCGCGAGACATGAGCGTCCAGCCCAACATCCGGCGGCGGCCATGTCATCGGAGGTCCGTTTTCCGGAACTGGATGCCCCGAACGATCCAGTTCTGCGGCCATGGTGACAACAGATTGCGCCAGATCCGCAAAATCCCGCTCGGTCGCCTGAGCCGTCGGCTGCACCACGACCGAGACGATCTGGCCATGCTGCGCTGGACTATTGGACCAGCGGCAGGACAGGCCCTCCAGGTTTGGCTGCGCGTTGGGCGCGGCGGGCTCAACCGAATAGTGCCCGGATTTCATTTGTGCCTCGGCCCAGGCCAGACCTCCGCCCGCGAACATGGCATAGTCCACCCCGGTGGATGGGGCATAGCGAGCGACCCTCAGGTCTTTCCCGGCTTTGCGCAACTCGGCCACCGGGACCAGGGCGGCGCGCAGCGGCATCTCAAACTCCTCTTCGGCCCAGCGCCGCAGGGTTGCCAACGCTCCAGCCGCGATATCCGCCGCACTGGGGGGCACGGCAAAGCCAGCCCCGTCGCCACCAAAGACATATGGGAAAGGCTTGTTTTCCAAAGCGTTGATCATGGCCGAGATCACCGCAGCACCGACCATGTTGACGGTTTTGTACCGTCCCCGCGCAATCTGCGTCGTCGAATCCACAATGTCGGCAACACCCACAACCCAATCGTCCGGAACCGAGGCAAACTGCGCCGGGTCCGACAGAAGGGTAAAATCGCGCCAAAGCGGCAGGGACTCGTAAAAATCTGAATGGAGGTCTTTCATCGTCCCCCCTTTGTTCCAATTGGAGGTTAAGCTAGCCCGAATGTGATCGCTGTCCTCCCCTTGCAACATAGTACACGTGCTTGTGCGTTTTGCCACGGCGTGCCAATCAGGGCGGTGGAAATGCGCAGGAAAGGGCCGTTCATGCAGGCTGGTTTGGTTGTACTATGTCTGGCTTATGTCCTGAGCCAGTTTTTTCGCGCGTTCCTTGCCGTTCTCAGCCTTGATCTGGCGCGCGATATCGGAGCCTCGCCCGAGGATCTGGCCTTCGCCTCGGGCCTTTGGTTTCTGGTCTTTGCCGCGATGCAGCTGCCGGTGGGCTGGGCGCTGGACCGGATTGGACCACGGCACAGCGCGTCCGTCCTGCTGCTCATCGGCGGGGCCGGAGGGGCGCTTGTTTTTGCTGCCGCCACCAACTCGCTGCATGTCAGCATCGCGATGGCCCTGATCGGTGTTGGCTGTTCCCCGGTTCTGATGGCCTCGTACTTCATCTTTGCACGAGAGTATCCTCCGGCTCGGTTTGCTACGCTGGCGGCGCTGATGCTGGGCGTGGGGTCGGTCGGCAATCTGGTCGCGTCCTACCCAACGGCGCTTGCGGTCGAGATGATGGGTTGGCGCGCCACGATGGTTGGGTTGGCGGTTCTGTCGGCCGCAATCGCCTTGGGCATCTGGTTCAGCGTGCGCGATCCGAAAAAGGTCGAGACCAACCACAAAGGATCTTTGCTGGACTTGCTGAAAGAGCCTGCCTTGTGGCTCATCCTGCCCTTGATGCTGGTCGCGTACGCTCCGGCGGCGGCATTGCGCGGGCTTTGGGCGGGGCCATATCTGAACGACGTGTTCAGCCTGACCACCACGCAGATCGGTACGGCCACGTTGGTGATGGGAACCGCAATGATCGCGGGAACTTTTGTCTACGGCCCGTTAGACCGTCTTCTGGGCACCCGCAAATGGGTGATTGTCGGCGGCAATGTCCTCTGTGCGGCTGCGCTTGGCCTTTTGTGCCTGTGGGTCGATAGCGCTGTCTGGGTGTCGGTCGTGATGTTGTCGCTGATCGGATTTCTGGGCGCAAGCTTTCCAGTCATCATGGCCCATGGTCGAGCCTTCATCCCGCCGCATCTGACCGGGCGTGGCGTGACCTTGCTGAACCTTTTCGGCATCGGCGGCGTAGGGCTTGCGCAATTTGCCACCGGGCAGATTCACGCCGCCTATGCTGGTGCGAGCTCTACGGCCCCCTATACGGCGATATTCGGCTTTTTCGCGGTGACCCTTGCCATTGGATGCGTGATCTATCTATTCAGCCGGGATAGCGTCGACTGACGCGACGATCAGGAGAGCCCGGTGAAAGACCCCGTCGTCATTGCCCCCAATCTCAAACGCAGGCTTTCGGGCGTGACCGCAACGATTGCGCGACTGGTCCCTTTGCAGGCGCACCAGATCGACATCGCCGCCACCGGGCCGGGGCTGCCCTCCGACATTCCGCATATCCCGCTGGGCAGCCTGCCTTTTCTGTCCCGTCGTACGCTGCGGGTCTGGCACGCGCGCCGCAATACCGAGATGCTGCTGGGCCTGATCCTGCGCAATGTGTTCCGGTTGAAGCTAAAACTGCTGTTCACCAGTGCCTCGCAACGGGCGCATACGGGCTACACCAAATGGCTGATCGACAAGATGGATGCGATTGTCGCGACCTCGCGCAAGACCGCGGGCTATCTGGAACGAGACGCGCAGGTGATCATGCATGGCATCAACCTGGACGATTTTACCCCGCCTGAGGACAAAGCCGCCCTTCGCACACAGCTAGGGCTACAAGATGGCCTGCTGCTGGGCTGCTACGGACGCATCCGGCACCAAAAAGGCACGGACGCGTTCGTCGACGCCATGATTGATCTGTGCGCCCGGTCCGAGGACGTCTCGGGCATCGTCATGGGCCGCGCGACTGAAAAACACACGGGTTTTCTGGCCGAGCAAAAAAACAAGGTCGCCAAGGCAGGCCTGTCGGATCGTATCCTCTTTATGCCCGAGGTGACGGTCGACCAGATTGCCGAATGGTATCAGGTACTGGACCTGTTCATCGCCCCCCAACGGTGGGAGGGTTTCGGCCTCACCCCGCTTGAGGCGATGGCCTGCGGCGTGCCCGTTGTCGCAACCGACGTCGGCGCGTTTTCCGAGATCGTGACCGACCCGTCTCTGGGCCGGGTGGTGGCCCCGGGTGATATCCCGGCACTGGCCGATGCAGCCGCAGAAATGCTGGAAAATCGTGATTCCCTGTCTCAGGCCGGACAGGCCGCTCGCAGACATGTTGAGCAGAATTTCGATATCCAAGGCGAAGCACAGACCCTCGTGGCCCTCTACAAGCGCCTGCTGAGCGAGTGAAGCGCCTCAAATCGGCGTCATTCGTTAAAATACATTGCGAAAGCTCTTTTGTCCCGACGGCAACGCGGCTATGAACGCGCGTCCTTAACTTTGGAGACATGAAATGGGCTATCGCGTCGTCGTCGTCGGCGCCACAGGTAATGTGGGCCGCGAAATGCTGAACATCCTGGCGGAACGCCAGTTCCCCGTGGACGAAATTGCCGTGCTGGCAAGCCGTCGTTCGCTGGGTACTGAGGTGACATTTGGCGACAAGACACTCACGACCAAAGACCTGGATACCTTTGATTTCACCGGCTGGGATATGGCCCTGTTCGCTGTAGGCTCTGCCGCGACCAAGGACTATGCGCCCAAGGCCGCTGCGGCGGGCTGCGTGGTGATCGACAACTCGTCGCTCTATCGCTACGACCCCGAGATCCCGCTGATCGTGCCCGAGTGCAACCCGCAGGCGATCCACGACTACAAGAACAAGAACATCATCGCCAACCCCAACTGCTCGACCGCGCAGATGGTCGTCGCGCTGAAGCCGCTGCATGACCGCGCCAAGATCAAACGCGTTGTTGTCTCGACCTATCAGTCGGTGTCCGGTGCGGGCAAAGAGGGCATGGACGAGCTGTGGGAACAGACCAAGGCCGTCTACAACCCGATCAACGAGGTTGAGCCGAAGAAGTTCCAGAAACAGATCGCGTTCAACGTCATCCCTCAAATCGACGTCTTCATGGAAGACGGCTCGACCAAGGAAGAGTGGAAGATGGTTGTCGAAACCAAGAAGATCGTCGATCCGTCGATCAAGGTCACGGCCACCTGCGTTCGCGTGCCCGTGTTCGTTGGCCACTCCGAGGCCGTGAACATCGAGTTCGAGGAATTCCTGGACGAAGACGAAGCGCGCGATATCCTGCGCGAAGCGCCGGGCATCATGGTGATCGACAAGCGTGAGGCCGGCGGCTACGTCTCGCCCACCGAATGCGTTGGTGATTTCGCAACCTTCATCAGCCGCATCCGTCAGGACTCGACCGTTGAAAACGGTATCAACCTGTGGTGCGTCTCGGACAACCTGCGCAAAGGTGCCGCCCTGAACGCGGTTCAGATCGCCGAGCTTTTGGGCCGTGAGGTTCTGAAAAAGGGCTGACGTCTGAATTGATATTCTTCGCAAGGGGCCGTTTCGTCAGAAGCGGCCCTTTTTCTTTGCGTGTGCTCAGCCATGATCCCGTTCAATACAAAGGACAGACACAACAATCCGTGCTAAGTTGCGTTCATAGCCTTAAGAAAACCATCCAAAGGGTTTCACGATGCGCATTTTCTCTGTTCCTTTCATAATACTCGCCACTCTTTCTCCGCTGTCCGCGACATCACAAGAGATAGCCGATACGATCTATTCCGGCGGTCCCATTCTGACGATCAATGATGAGCAGCCCTCGGCCGAGGCCGTGGCGGTCCGCGATGGCCGCATTCTGGCGGTTGGATCGCTTGCCGATATGGCCGCGCATCAAGGCGATGGGACCACAGCATTCGATCTTGCAGGCCGAGCAATGTTGCCTGGATTTGTCGACAGCCACGGGCACGTTGTGATGGGCGGGCTGCAAGCCTTGTCGGCCAACATGCTGGCACCTCCGGACGGAGAGGTGACAGACATCGCCAGCCTGCAGGCCACTCTGACAGCCTGGGCCGAGGCGAATGCTGAAGCCGTGGAAAACGCGAACATGATCATCGGCTTTGGGTATGACAATGCGCAACTGGCCGAGCTGCGGCATCCCACACGCCAGGATCTGGACGCCGTTTCCACCACCATTCCCGTCGTGATCATCCACCAATCCGGACATTTGGGTGTTGGCAACTCAAAGGCACTGGAACTGGCGGGCATCACTGCCGAATCCGAGGCGCCACCAGGCGGCGTTATTCAGAGGGATGAAAACGGAGAACCCAACGGTGTACTGGAGGAATACGCATTTTTCGCCTTGTTAGTGCCTCTTCTTGGTGATCTGGGCGAAGACGGTCTGGCTGAATTTGCTCGAGCCGGCAGCGCGCTTTGGGCGCGGTTCGGATACACCACCGGGCAAGAGGGCCGATCATCCGGTGAGATCGTTGAGGTGCTGAAAAAGGTTGGAGCCGATGGCGAACTGCCCATTGACGTGGTTGCCTTTCCCGACGTTCTAGAGGCGCAGGACTACATTGGCAGCAATGTCTCAGAGCATTACACGAATAGGGTCCGCGTGGGCGGCTGCAAGCTGACCATTGATGGCTCACCCCAGGGTTTCACGGCGCTGCGCGACCGTCCCTACTACGATCCGGTTGGCTCTTACCCCGCAGGCTAT
Source organism: Ruegeria profundi (assembly GCF_049800715.1). GTDB lineage: Bacteria > Pseudomonadota > Alphaproteobacteria > Rhodobacterales > Rhodobacteraceae > Ruegeria > Ruegeria profundi_A. The sequence continues at coordinate 175,841 of NZ_JBNAFO010000005.1, read as the reverse complement.
GCCGGCTATTCCGCGATCACGATGGAGCAGCTTCAGGGCGCTGTGAACTGGTGCTATGAGAACGGCATTCAGATCTTGGTGCATTCCAATGGCGAAGGCGCATCGGATATGCTGATCGCCGCTCTGGAAGAAGCCCAGATGAAATACGGCGACCCCGGAAACCGCCCGGTCCTGATCCATGGCCAGTTTCTGCGCGAGGATCAGGTCGCCAGTTTCAAGCGCTTGGGCGTTTTCCCATCTGTCTTTCCCATGCACACGTTTTATTGGGGAGACTGGCATCGCGACCATACCGTCGGCCCGATCAATGGTGAGAATATCTCGCCGACCGGATGGATACGAGAGCGTGAAATGATGTTCGGAACGCATCACGATGCGCCGGTCGCCTTGCCCGACAGCATGCGTGTTCTGGCCGCGACAGTGACGCGACGTACCCGGTCAGGCGACATACTTGGCCCGCATCAACGTGTCGATGTTATGACCGCCCTCAAGGCCATGACGATTTGGCCCGCATGGCAGCATTTCGAAGAGGATCAGAAGGGCTCAATCGAAGTTGGCAAGGTCGCCGACTTCGTCATCCTTTCGGACGATCCGACAGCGGTGGACCCGGAAACTTTGGCCGAGCTTCAGGTTCTGGTGACCGTGAAGAACAATACAGTTGTCTACGAAGCTAAAGAAGGCATCCGAGAAGGAAAGCTGGACGTCTCACCCTTTTCTAACGATCCGGTTGTTGCACATACCTTCCTGCACGCGATTTATCAGGGGATGAAAGTCGAACAGCCTTGGCTGGCGACGGAACCAAAACGCAATTAAAGGGCGTTTCCGAGGGCAGGGCTATCTCTGCCCTTCCACCAAAACCTTGAGGTTCATCAGACCACGCTCATAGTCTGGGCCTAGCCACCGGTCCATCATTACCCCCATCCAACGAGACATCGGGTTCATGCCAAACTCGGATTCGAAGCCCCATGTAACCTGCGTCTGATCCCCATCGGGTTGCAGGAGGAACGCGGCTGAGGCTGTTCCCATCGGACCGAAATCAAGCGCGGTCTGGACGCTTTGGTTTTCGACGCTCGCCACAATCTCTTGCGATCCGGTGCCGACCTGCGGGTCGTCAGAGCTCCAGTTCAAAATATTCCCAACCCCCGACTCTGGCCCGGAATAGGTCAGCTTCGTCTCGGGGTCCCGGTGCAACCAGGGTGACCAATGCTCGGTCTGCTGCATCGAGTTCACATAGGGAAAGATCACCTCAGGCGCGGCGTTGATGGTGATGCTGCGGGATACCTCGGCTTTTGAGGGCAGCAAGTACGCAATGCCGACCAGTGCCAGTACAAGAACGATCAGGCCAAGAAAAACGCGTTTAATCAATTTCATAATATGCTCCAAAGGGCAATTCCCTTGTCCGGAGCATATCATAGAAAATTGGACGGATCTGCCGTTTAACGCGATGCTAGGGCGTCAGACCGGAACGAACTTTTTCTGATAGGGATCGAAACACTCCAACCCGCCCGCGCCGATATCTGTCCAAAGTCCGTGCAGGCTGAGCGTGTCGTTCTTGACCGCGTCGGACACAAACGGGAAGGTCATCAGGTTTTCCAGCGAGGCAACGACGGCCTGACGTTCAAACTGGCGGGCCTGCTCGACGCCATCCTCGATATCCGCGACCTGTTCATACTTGGGCTTGAGGATATCCATCCAACGGCCAACAAAGCTTTCTTTTGCTTCCAGCTGCGGGGCTTCACCCTTGCACATGTCGATACAGCCCTGCACCCCACCGCATTGCGAATGACCAAGCACTATCAGATGCGCCACTTTCAACGCGGTCACCGCATATTCGATGGCTGCACTGGTCCCGTGGTGATCCCCATCCGGCGCGTAAGGCGGCACAAGGTTGGCAATGTTGCGGTGAATGAAGAACTCACCCTGATCGGCACCGAAGATCGCGGTTACATGAACGCGGCTGTCGCAACAGCAAATCACCATCGCACGGGGGCGCTGCCCCTCATCCGCCAAACGCCGATACCAGACCTGATTTTCGGAATAGGTCGTCGCTTTCCAGCCGTGATACCGTTTCACCAGATAGGTCGGCAAAGGTTTGGCTAAATCCATTTCGGCATTCCCGTCTTTCGTTTCGTAGGCTGCTGTAAACCGAATTCAAGAAAAATTCGAGCCATTATCCAAATTCATCGCAAGGTTTTGCAAAGGAATTGACAGCAAGGATCAATGCCACGCCGTGGGGGCGATTAAACTAGGGTGAATGTGGTGGAAAACATACTCAGGCTTGAACACAAGGAAACCTTGCGGTTGGATCCGGATCGCCTCAGCGGGCTGTACCGGCAGTTGGGCGACAAGAACGCGCTGGACGTACTTTGCCGCACGGTCGAGGAACTGGCTGTGCGCCTGTCGAATTGCGAACGGCACTGGCGTCAGCGCGATTGGGAGGCATTGCGCAAATGCGCCAAATCGCTGGTGGCAATCGCCGATCAGATCGGAATGACGGCGCTGGCGCAGGTTGCGGGCGACGTCACCTGCGCCGTGGATGCGGGCGATGCGGTTGCAGCAGGGGCAACGCTGGGTCGGTTGATCCGGGTTGGAGAGCGCTCTCTGACCGCGATCTGGGATCAGCAGGACCTTTCGGTGTGACGGGGGTTGCGGGCAGGCCGCAGGCGGATAGTCTGGTCGCAAATTCACTCAGCCCGAGACACCTATGACCCTCAGCTTTGCCCAACCCTCTGACACCTCTGTGCCGCTGCATGTGGTGGCGCAACCTGATCTGGACGATTGGCTGGCCGGTCAGTCCGATCACATCCGAAATTGGGTAACGGCAAACGGGTTCAAGGGCGCTTTGGGTCAGGTCCTGACCGTGCCAAGCACGGAGGGCGGTGCGGGGTTTGCGCTGGCCGGATACGGGACCCAGAGCAAGCGCGCCCGCAAGCGGTTCCCTCTGGCCGCTGCGGCGGATGCGCTGCCGGAAGGCGGCTATCACATCGCAGCGGGCGTTCCGACGGAGCATCTAGAGATGGAGTGTCTGGGCTGGTTGCTGACCGGCTACGCCTTTGATCGCTATGCGCCTCAATCCGCCGCCAAGGCGTGTCTGGTAGCTCCTGAGGGGGTTGATGCCGCGCGGTTAGAGGTACTGGCAAATGCCGAGGCGCTGACCCGCGATCTGGTCAACACGCCAGCCTCCGATATGGGGCCGGATCAACTGCAAGCGGCAGCCGAGGCGTTGGCGGACGAATTCGGAGCCACGTGCAAAACGATCACCGGCGACGCGTTGCTGGAACAGAATTTCCCGATGATCCACACGGTCGGACGAGCCGCAGATCAGGCCCCGCGCCTGATCGAGATGAATTGGGGCGCGACCGGGCCGACGTTGACGCTTGTCGGCAAGGGTGTGTGTTTCGATACCGGCGGGCTGAATCTGAAACCGGGCGCGTCGATGGGTCTGATGAAAAAGGACATGGGGGGTGCCGCCAATGTTCTGGGCCTTGCCCGGATGATCATGGCGCTGAGCCTGCCGCTACAGCTGCGGGTGCTGATCCCGGCGGTTGAGAATGCGGTGGCTGGAAACGCCTTCCGTCCCGGAGATATCCTAACCTCGCGCAAGGGTCTGACCGTCGAGATCAACAACACCGATGCCGAGGGGCGGCTGGTTTTGGCCGATGCGCTGGCGCTGGCGGATGAGGGGAAACCTGATCTCGTGATCTCGATGGCGACCCTGACCGGTGCGGCCCGTGTGGCCGTGGGGCCTGATCTGGCGCCGTTCTACACCGATGACGACCGGGCCGCCGGGGCGCTGAGCAAAGCTGCTGCCCAAGCCGCTGATCCGGTCTGGCGCATGCCTTTCCATACGCCCTATGAGGCGATGATCGAACCCGGCATCGCCGATCTGGACAACGCGCCCTCGGGCGGTTTTGCAGGATCCATCACCGCAGCTCTGTTCCTGCGCCGCTTTGTTGAAGACAGCAATTACATGCATTTCGACATCTATTCCTGGCAGCCCAGCAAGCAACCGGGTCGCAGCAAGGGAGGTCTGGGGCAAAGCCCACGCGCCCTACTGACCGCACTGCCCGAGATCTTGGGCCTATGACCCAGCTTCGCGTCTTGGACCCGGTCGTTGACCTGCTGCGCAGCCCTGATGGCCCGCGCGATCGTCAGTTGCTGTTCGGAGACACAGTACAGCTTGCAGAGCAGAAAAACGGGTGGAGTCGTATCAAGGCTGACAAGGATGGCTATGTCGGATGGGTTCGCTCGGCCCAATTGGGGCCGCAACAGACCACGACCCATAGGATTGTTGCACCTGCCACACATGCCTATGAACAGGCGGATATGAAAACCCGCGATCTGACCTCGCTGAGCTTCGGAAGTTTCGTACACGCCCTCTCCCAAGCGGACAGATTTGTTGAAACTGAGCTGGGATTCATCCCAAAAGTCCACACGGCCCCGATTGCCGAATTGAACCGTGATCCTGTCGCTGTGGCCGAGTTGTTTCTAGGCACACCCTATCTGTGGGGCGGCAACAGTCGGTTCGGGATCGACTGTTCTGGGCTGGTTCAGGTGGGGTTGCTGGCCTGCGGTATGGCGTGTCCCGGCGACAGCGGCGATCAGGAAAAGGCCCTTGGTATCACTCTGCCCGAAGGATCAGAGGCCAAACGCGGCGATCTGTTGTTTTGGAAAGGCCATGTCGCATGGGTTTCCGGGCCGAATATGCTGTTACATGCCAACGCGCATCACATGGCAGTCGCGTATGAATCCTTGGATCACGCCATCACGCGCATTCAGGCGCAGGGCGACGGGCCTGTGACGGCCCATAAAAGGCTCTAATCCGGGGAAACTGAGCGGATCAGTTTGCGCTCCAGCACCCTCAGAACAGTGCGCAGGTCATGGCCGCGTTTCAGAATCCGTCCGTCCATCCCCACAACGGAATACATCCCCTGCTTTTGGCGCAGACGGGGGTGCTTCTCGATCCGATAAATGGGATGCTCGGCGGTCCGTCGGAAGATCGAAAAAATCGCCATGTCGCGCAGGTTGGAAATTCCGTAGTCGCGCCATTCTCCGGCGGCGACCATCTTACCATAGACGGACAGGATATGGGACATCTCGCGCCGGTCGAACGCGACGGGCATCTGGGCCGAGTTTGTTGGGAACCGGCTGGGAGGCTGCATGTTCATACCACAAGCCTTGCCGGAAAACGCGGCTGAATCAAGCCCGATGCGCAAGCGGACCATAATTCGTCAACGGGTGTTACCGTCGTCCGACTTGTCGACAGATCAGGATGACTGGCAGCAATCCAACGGCCAGAATGACCAAAGATGGCACCGCCGCCCCCTCCAGCCGCTCGTCCGAGGCCAGCCGGTAGGCCTGTACCGCCAGCGTGTCAAAGTTGAAGGGGCGCATGATCAGGGTTGCGGGCAGTTCCTTCATCACGTCGACAAAGACGATCAACAAGGCCGTCAGCAACGAGGGCGTCAGGATAGGCAGATGCACCCGCCGGAGCGTTCCAAGAGGCGTCTGCCCCAAAGACCGGGCCGCAGCATCCATATTGGCGTGAACCGTACTTTGCCCGCCTTCATAAGCGCTTAGGGCCGCCGCAAGGAACCGCACCATATAGGCCGCCACCAGCAGCCAAATGGACCCGGTCACCAGCAGGCCCGTCGATACATCAAATGTCGCGCGCATCCACGCGTCCAGCGCGTTGTCAAAGCTGGCGAAGGGCACCAGCAGACCAACCGCGATCACCCCACCCGGCACCGCATAGCCCAGCCGCGCGATATAGCCCGCGATGGTCGAGGGTCGCCCCGGTCTCAAACGCTGAAAGAACCCAACACTAACGGCTGCAATAACGGTGATGACAGCAGCCGTCCCGGCGAGGATCAGCGAATTCTGGATGAAACCGAGGTAGCGGGGCGACAGTAGGCTCTGCTCGGATTTCAACCCCATCTCAAAGAGAACAACCACCGGCAGAAGGAACCCAAAAAACACGGGAATGGCGCAGAGGGCAAAAGCCCCGATCGCGCGCCATCCAGTCAGTTGCGCTGCGGGCAGAGCTGCATGTTGCTTGCCCGCTTGATAATACTTGGCCTTGCCGCGCCGAGTGCGTTCAGCCACCGCCAACACAAGCGCGAAGGTCAGCAGACACAAAGCCAGTTGTGCGGCGCCTGCACGATCTCCCAGCGAAAACCAACTGGTATAAATGCCCGTGGCGAAGGTCTGGACACCGAAATACGAGACGGTTCCGAAATCGGCAATGGTCTCCATGATCGCCAGAAGAACGCCTCCGGCAATGGCCGGGCGGGCCATGGGCAGAGAGACCCGCCGAAACGCCAGCCAGGGGCTGTTTCCCAACGCTCGCGCCGCCAGAAACGCGGTGGCGCTTTGCTGTAGGAACGCTGCCCGTGCCAGCAGGTAGACATAGGGATATAGCACCAGCGTCAGCATCACCGCCGCGCCCTCGGTCGAGCGGATTTCGGGGAACCAGTAGTCGCGCGGCCCCCAACCCGTCACATCGCGCAGCGTGGCCTGCACGATACCGGGATGATCCAGAATGAACGTGTAGGCATAAGCCAGAACGTAGGCCGGGAAGGCCAATGGCAGGACCAGAGCGATTTCCAAAAGGCGCACGCCGGGGAACCGCGTCATCGTCACCAGCCAGGCGGCTCCGGTCCCGATGCTGAACGTGCCCACGGCCACCAGAACCACCAATATTGCGGTGGTCATCGTGTAGCGGGGCAGCACGGTTTCAGCCAGGTGCGAGATGGTTTCCGTGCCACCGGTCAGCGCCGCCAGAACCACCGCGACCATCGGCAACAGACAGGCCGCTGCTACGATATGGGCAATGGCGGCCAGCAGCCGCGTGCCACGCACGCCGCGGTTTCGTGATCCATTTTCAGAATATTCGATCTGGGCCATTTTCCGGGCTTGTAAGGGACGAGGGCGCCCTCTTTCTCGACTAAAACGCTAGGAAACACCAGTGCCCAGAGCAACAAATCTGCGGCATCAAACGCCGCAGATATCAGTCATAGACGCGCTGATCCTCGATCACCAAACCATCCTTGGGCAAGGACCCGGGGGCCACAACCTCGATCGCACCTTTCAACTTCAGCACTTCGGCCACGGATTTCGCATAAGCCATGTCATCGCCACCAGCACTCTCGATCTGGACGGTCATCGTGTCCATCTCACCCTGACGGGTTGCGATCACGCGGGCTTTGACGATCTCGGCATGTTTGTCGACCAGCGCGGCCACCTGCTCGGGCCGGACGAACATGCCCTTGATCTTGGTGGTCTGATCGGCGCGCCCCATCCATCCCATGATCCGATCGTTCGTACGACCACAAGGCGACTGACCCGGCATGATGGCCGACAGGTCGCCGGTCGCAAACCGGATCAGCGGGTAATCTGGGTTGAGTGAGGTCACTACGACCTCGCCAACCTCACCGGTCGCAACCGGAGTGCCGGTGCCGGGAGTGACAATTTCGACGATGACATGTTCGTCCAGAATCATCCCCTCCATCGCGGCGCTCTCATATGCGATATTGCCCAGATCAGCCGTGGCATAACATTGCAGACAGGCAATGCCGCGATCCGCATATTCCTGCCGCAGCGACGGGAACAGCGCGCCCCCGCCAACAGCGGCTTTTGAGAAACTCAGCGCGACGCCCATGGCATCGGCCTTGTCCAGAATGACCTTCAGATAGTCAGGCGTGCCCGCATAGGCGGTACATCCGACGTCGCGAGCTGCGGTCACCTGCAGCTCGGTCTGGCCGGTTCCAGCAGGCAGAACAGCCGCACCAACCGCGCGTGCGCCGTTTTCAAAGATCATGCCCGCAGGCGTCAGGTGATAACCGAAGCAGTTCTGAACGATGTCGCCCGCGCCAACACCGGCGGCGTTCAGGAAGCGACCCATGCGCCACCAATCGTGGTCGGTGCTGCCCGGCTCGTAAATCGGGCCGGGGGACTGAAACACGTGGTGAAAGTGCCGCGCCGGTTTGACTGTAAAGCCACCAAAGGGCGAGCGCTCTCCTTGCGCGCGAGTCAGGTCCGACTTGCGCAGCACCGGTAGCATGGGCAGGTCTTCGGCCGTTTTCACCGTATTAGTGTCTGTTTCAGCGAAATGCGCCATGAACCCCGGCGCAGACCGCGCCCGCTCCAGTTGCGCCTGCAGCGCCACCGCCTGATCCGAGGCGCGCTGATCCGCCGAGCGCGTTTCGAGTGCGTCGAAATAGGTCATCGCCATATCCTCCATCAGATCACAACCACCGCTTGCGGCGGCGGTACGAGCGCACATCGCGAAAGCTTTTGCGGCCTTCATCTGACATGCCGAGATAGAATTCCTTCACATCCGGGTTCTCGCGAAGTTCGGCAGCAGGGCCGTCCATCACCACGCGACCGGATTCCAGAATGTAGCCATAATGGGCAAACCTGAGCGCAACATTGGTGTTCTGTTCGGCCAATAGGAACGAGACGCCTTCTTTCTCGTTCAGATCTCTTACGATGCCGAAAATCTCTTCGACCAGCTGCGGAGCAAGCCCCATCGAGGGTTCGTCCAGCAGGATCGTCTCGGGCCGTGACATTAGCGCGCGGCCCATCGCGACCATCTGCTGTTCCCCGCCCGAAGTATAGCCCGCCTGACTTTTGCGGCGCTCTTTCAGGCGCGGGAAGTAATTATAAACCAGCTCCAGATCGCTCTGGATCGCGGCATTGCCGTCCTTGCGGGTATAGGCCCCAGTCAGCAGGTTTTCCTCGACCGTGAGGTGTTCGAAACAGTGGCGGCCTTCCATCACCTGAATGACGCCTTTTTCCACCAGATCCGCCGGGTCGCTTTCATGCACGCTTTGGCCGCGATACTTGATCGAGCCCTTGGTGACCTCACCCCGTTCAGAATGCAGTAGGTTCGACACCGCCTTAAGCGTCGTGGTCTTGCCCGCGCCATTCCCCCCAAGCAGCGCCGTGATGCCGCCTTTGGGAACCGTCAGGCTGACGCCCTTCAGCACGAGGATCACGTGATTGTAGATCACCTCGATATTATTGACCTCAAGCAGGGTTTCCGCCTGCACATCCGTGGTTTGGGCCGCATCCAGCATCAGCGCCTATCCTCGTTCGCGTGTTCGGGTCAGGGCGGCAGCAAACCGCCGCCCCGCTTGGTTCAGAGCGCTTTAGTTGCAGCGCGTTTCGATATTGTTTTCAGCCGCATAAGCCGCCGAGTCTTCTGCGATCAGAGCGTTGATGACTTCGGCATCTGTCGGTTTGAAGTCCTGAACCGGGTTCCAGGTTCCGGCTGCTGCATCCCACTGGACCACGCCCACAAGACCGGGGCCGCCATGGTTTTCACAGGAAACCGAGAATTCCGGTCCGAAACCGACCATGCCCAGACCTTCCATCTTGGCATTTGTAATTTCCAACGCCTCCATGCCATCGCGCATCATTGACGCGTCGATCTCGGCCGTGCCGTGCATTTCCTGCGCAGTCTTTACCGCTTCAGCCGCCAACATCGCAGCATAGAGACCGCGGTTGTACTGAACAGTGCCCAGTTGATCCCCTGCGCCTGCGGCTTTACCGGCATCGACGACGTATTTCTGCAGATCGTCATAGACCGGATAGTCCATACCTAGGCCCGTGAAGGTCAGGGCCTTGTAGCCGGTGGCCTTTTCACCTGCAGGCTCGACATCGAATTCAGCACCTGACCACCAGACGCCAATGAAGTTCTCCATCGGGAAGCGAATGTTGGCCGCTTCCTGAACCGCAACTTGGTTCATGACGCCCCAGCCCCACATGATCACAAAATCGGGCTTTTCGCGGCGGATTTGCAGCCACTGCGATTTCTGCTCCTGACCCGGGTGGTCGACGGGCAGCAGAGACAGCTCATAGCCGTGCTTTTCGGCCAGCGTTTCCAGTGTGCGGATCGGCTCTTTGCCGTAGGCAGAGTTGTGGTACACCAGCGCGATTTTCTTGCCGCTCAGGTCTCCGCCGTTTTCATCCAGCAGATAGTTGATCGCGCCCGAAGCTCCGTTCCAGTAGTTGGCCGGATAGTTGAACACGTGGCTGAACACCTCGCCATTCGCAGCCGAGGTCCGGCCATATCCCATCGTGTGCAGCGGGATGCCATCTGCCGTCACTTTCGGGATCAGCTGATAGGTAATTCCGGTGGACAGCGGTTGATAGACCAGAGCACCTTCGCCCTTGGTCGATTCATAGCATTCCACACCTTTTTCAGTGTTATAGCCGGTTTCGCATTCGATAACCTTGGCTGGAACACCCCCGATGCCGCCATCGCGTTCATTCAGCAGGGTGAAATAGTCGGCGTAACCGTCAGCAAACGGAATACCGCCAGCCGCGTAGGGACCCGTCCGGTAGCTGAGCGACGGGAACACAAGGTCGGCCATGACCGGACCTGCGGCCATCACGGCGCCCAGCGCCAGGGTTGCCAGTTTCTTGTTCATCGGGTGTCTCCTCCCTTGATTGATCCGATGGTGGTTTCGGGCGTTTGCACCCGTCTTTTTTGATTGGGCCTGTCCCTAATGCGGGAACGGCCAGAGTCTGAGTTTCTCTTTGGCGACACGCCACAGCTGCGCCAGCCCGTGCGGTTCGAGGATCAGGAACATGATGATCAGCCCGCCTACGATAACGAGGTTCAGGTGCGCCACGATGTCCGTGGGCCAACCCAGCAGGTCTACGCCGATCAGCTTCAGCACGACCGGCAACAGCACAAGGAACGCAGCCCCTGCGAAGGATCCGAAAATAGACCCTAATCCTCCGATAATGACCATGAACAGCACCAGAAATGATTTCTGGATGCCAAAGACCTCGCCGACTTCGACCGCGCCCAGATAGACCGCAAAGAACAGCGCCCCTGCGATGCCCACAAAGAACGAGCTGACGGCAAAGGCGGTCAGTTTGGCCTTGAGGGGGTTCACGCCGATGATCTCGGCAGCGATATCCATGTCGCGGATCGCCATCCAGGTCCGGCCCGTGGTGCCCCGCGTCAGGTTGCGCGCGAGGATGGCGCAGACGGTCAGGAAAATCAGGCAGAACAGATAGGTCGCCCAAGCCGGAGCATTCGGGCCGGTGATGATGATACCAAACACATCCCGTTCCGGCGCGTTGATCTGCCCCGAAGCCGAATAGTTGTAGAACCACGGCACCCTGTTAAACAGCCACACCAGGAAAAACTGCGCCGCTAGCGTCGCCACCGCCAGATAGAACCCCTTGATCCGAAGGCTCGGCAGGCCGAACAAGACACCCACAAAGGCTGTGATGCCTCCTGCTAGGATCACGTGGATGAACATGCTGACATCCGGGAAAGCGGTCATCAGCTTGTAACAGGCATAGGCACCCACAGCCATGAACCCCCCGGTGCCCAGCGAGACCTGCCCGCAATAACCCACAAGGATGTTCAGCCCGATCGCTGCGATGGCGTAGATCAGAAAGGGCAGCAGCAGCGCGTTGGCCCAATAATCGTTGATGATGAAAGGAATGATCCCGAACGCCACCGCCAGCACGACATAGTAGCGGTACCGGTCAAACTTGATCGGGAAAGTCTGGCTGTCAGCAATGTACGAGGTTTTGAAATCCCCGGCCTCACGATAGAACATGTCTTACTTTCCCCATTCTTCCTGCGCCCGGTTCCGGGCCGCGGCGTCCAATTGGTTTGAGCCCTTGGCATATCCGCTCGCCTCAGACGCGCGGACCAGTTTCAAATAGGCCAGAACGCCCATGATCAGACCCGCAAAAGCCAGGATTGCCGCGATGGTCAGCTGGCCTTCGGAAAGATCGTCCGAGGTCAGGGCTATATACCCAAACGCCCAGAACCCGGCCCATGCGATGACGTTGATGATGGCGATCAGCTTGGTCATCGCTAAACCCTCTCGATGATCTTCTCGCCGAACAGGCCCTGAGGTCGGAACACGAGGAAGATTAGCGCCAGCACGTAGGCAAACCAGTTCTCAGTCGCGCCGCCCAGCGCAGGTCCTAAGGCGAATTCGAACAGCTTCTCGCCCACGCCGATGATCAGCCCGCCGACGATCGCTCCGGGGATTGAGGTGAAACCACCCAGCATCAGCACCGGCAACGCCTTGAGCGCGATCAGCGACAGCGAGAACTGCACGCCGGACTTGGTGCCCCACATGATCCCCGCGACCAAAGCGACGAACCCTGCGACCGACCAGACCATGACCCAAATGAAGTTCAGTGAGATGCCAACCGACAGCGCTGCCTGATGGTCATCCGCCACGGCGCGCATCGCCCGGCCCTGTTTGGTGTACTGGCTGAAGGCAACCAGAGCTGCCACCAGAAGCGCCGCGATGATCGTCGCCACGATGTCCAGATTGTCGATGAAGAAGCCGTAGTCGAAGATGTTGTAGGTCGTTTCATCAATCCACAGGTTGATGCCCTGGGGCAGCCCTACATCCAGCGTCTTGATCTCAGACCCCCACATCAGGTCGGCCACGCCCTCAAGGAAGTAAGCCAGACCAATGGTGGCCATGAACAGAATGATCGGCTCCTGCCCGACCAGATGGCGCATGACGAAGCGCTGCACCGCCCAGGCCAGCAACACCATCACCGCCATGGTCAAAAGGATCGCCAAAAGCGCGGGCACGTTCCAGCCAAAGTAGTGGATATGCGTCCCGAAAATCGCATTGATCAAATGGGCAAAAGGCACTTGCCCCTTCATGATCCCCACCAGCGTCATCGCCGCAAAAAGCGCCATAACCCCTTGGGCATAATTGAAAATCCCCGAGGCCTTGTAGATCAGTACAAAACCTAGCGCGACCAGCGCATAAAGCACCCCGGCCATCAGACCGTTGAGGATGACCTCCATCGCAAATACGAGTTGTTCAGGCATTGGTGCCCCCCCAATTTACTACCCCGATGTCAGTCATGGCTGACCCCCAGATAGGCGTCGATGACCTCTTGGTTGTTGCGCACCTCGTCGGGAGTGCCGTCGCCAATTTTCTTGCCGTAATCCATCACGACAACCCGGTCGCTCAGATCCATCACCACGCCCATGTCGTGTTCGATCAGAGCGATGGTGGTGCCAAATTCATCATTCACATCGAGGATGAAGCGGCTCATATCCTCTTTCTCTTCGACGTTCATGCCCGCCATGGGTTCATCCAACAGCAGCAGCTTCGGCTCCGCCGCCAAAGCGCGCGCCAGTTCCACCCGTTTTTTCAGCCCGTAAGGCAGGCGCGACACCGGCGTCTTGCGGATGTGCTGGATCTCGAGGAAGTCGATAATTCGTTCAACCGCCTCACGATTCTCGGTCTCTTCAGCCTCGGCCTTCCCCTTCCACCAAGCCTGTTGAAGGATGTTGGTCTTCATAAAGCTCAGGCGTCCGGTCATCACGTTGTCCAGAACGCTCATGCCTTCGAACAAGGCGATGTTCTGGAAAGTCCGCGCAATCCCCTGCTGTGCCACCTCAAACGGCCGCATCGGAGGACGCTTGGAGCCGTGGAACCAAACCTCCCCCTCCTGCGGGACATAAAACCCCGAGATCACATTCAGCATCGAGGATTTGCCCGCGCCGTTCGGCCCGATAATGGCGCGGATCTCACCCTCGCGAATATCAAACGAGATATCCTTGATCGCCACCACGCCGCCAAATCGCAGGGTGATGTTTTTCATCTCCATCACCACTCCGCCGATCTTGCGGCCGTCTTCGGTGACATATCCTTCGGAATTATCCAGCATCAGCCTCTCCCAGACTTACGCGAAAACGGGACGGCGGGCGGGGCGATGACCGCAGGTCGAGCGGCGCTCGAACGGCCCATCATTCCGCCGCAACCTTGTGCTGCGCGACCGACACAACAGGCGCATCAACGATCTCTAGCGTTGCAGAAATCGACCCTTTGCGCCCATCCTCATAGGTCACTTCGGTTGTCGTCGAAACGCTCGAGGACCCGTCATAAAGCGCGGCGATAATGTCGTGGAATTTATCCTCGACAAAGCCGCGACGCACCTTACGGGTCCGAGTCATCTCGCCATCATCGGCATCCAGTTCCTTGTGCAGAACCACAAAACGATGCACCTGACAGCCCGACAGCATCTCATCCGCTGCGACCGACTTATTTACCTCTTCCACGTGGGCCTTAATCGTCTCTAATACACGCGGATGTCCCGCGAGTTCCTGGTAAGACGCGTAAGCTACGTTGTTGCGCTCCGCCCAGTTTCCGACCGCCGTCAGGTCGATATTGATGAAGGCCACACAGCGATCCTTGCCGTTGCCGAACAGCACGACCTCGAGAATATCAGGATAGAATTTCAGCTTGTTCTCGACATATTTCGGCGCGAACATCGACCCGTCAGCCATTTTGCCCACATCCTTTGCGCGGTCGATGATCCGCAAATGGCCCGAGCTTTCCTCGATGAACCCGGCATCCCCTGTCGCAACCCAACCCTCAGCATCCTTGGTCGAGGCCGTCGAGTCCGGGTTGTTGTAGTATTCGACAAACACACCGGGTGAGCGGTAGTGGATCTCGCCCGTATCGTCGATTTTCAATTCGACCGCAGGGGCTGGAACGCCGACCGTATCCGCCCGCACCTCGCCGTCCGGCTGTTGCGTGATAAAGACGGTCGCTTCGGTCTGACCATAAAGCTGCTTCAGGTTGATGCCCAAAGAGCGATAGAAATCAAAGATTTCTGGCCCAATGGCCTCACCCGCAGTATAGCCAACGCGAAACCGGCCATAGCCAAGCGTATCCTTCAGCGGCCCGTAAACCAGCATATTGCCCAGCGCGTATTTCAGCTTGTCGCCAAAGCCCACCGGCTTGCCGTCCAGCAACAGGCCACCGACCTTTTTGGCATGGGCCATGAAGTGGTGGAACATATTGCGCTTCAGCTTACCCGCATCCTCCATCCGGATCATCACGTTAGTTAGCTGCGTTTCAAAAACACGCGGAGGGGCAAAGAAATAGGTCGGCCCGATCTCACGCAGGTCCGTCATCATTGTGTCGGCGCTTTCGGGGCAGTTCACGCAGAAGCCGCACCAATAGGCCTGACCGATCGAGAAGATGAAATCACCCACCCAGGCCATCGGCAGGTAGGACAGAATGTCTTCGTTCCGCGTCAGATTATCGAACTCGGCCGAGTTCTTAGCGCTTTCAATGACATTCCGGTTCGACAGCACAACACCCTTGGGCTTGCCCGTCGTGCCGGAGGTGTAGAGCATCACGCAAGTATCGTCATAAGTGATCGCCGCGATACGCTTGTCCAGCTCGGTATCGAACCGCGCGTGTCCAGCACTGCCCTCGGCCATAATGTCCTCAAGCGCATTCATCTGGGAGTGGTCATATTTCCGCATCCCACGCTTGTCGGTATAGAGGATGTGTTTGACCTGATGCAGGTTTTCCTGAATCTCGATGACCTTGTCGACCTGTTCCTGATCACCACAGACGACAAATTTCGCGCCGCAATGTTCCAGCACATAGGCCATCTCTTCGGCGACCGAGTCCTGATACAGAGGCACCGGAACCGCGCCCACCATCTGAGCAGCCACCATCGACCAGTAATGCGCCGGACGGTTGCGACCGATGACAGCGATGTGGTCGCCTTTCTCAACGCCCAACTCCAGGAATCCAAGCGCGATGGCGCGGATTTCCTTGGCGGCCTCCGCCCAGGTCCAGCATTGCCAGATCCCGAATTCCTTTTCTCGATAAGCCGGGGTATCCCCGAACTCTGTCGCATTGCGATGTAGCAGCGCCGGAAGGGACTGCATCCCTTCAGCGCCCGACTGCGTCTGAGCCAATCTCTTTCTCCTCCCCACCCGACCCCTCCCCGGGTCGGAAATGGCAGGTCCGGGATGGTGCCCGAACGCCAATGCCCCGATTAGGAGCACAGTCACGATCAGCGTCAAGTTTTGCCTGATGTTTTCTCAATTCTTACGAATTGTAACAGGGTCAGACGGACTCGTTTCGTCCAATCGAACATGCGCTCTCAAAGATCAGCGCAATCGAATATCCGCACACATATGAGCATACGTCATTCCACCTCGGCCTTGCAGGTTTATCCTGGGTCATTTTGAGATACGCACCTTTCAGCGTACTCTGATTGGTGTTGAGTGACTGAGTGGCCAATTCAGCTGGCTGTTATTTAGGGGGGAAACCAATGTCCATTCAAAAAACTGCACGAGAGTTCTTTGAGGCATGCGAAACCGGCAAAGGCTGGGACGGCTGTAAGGACTTCTGTCACGACGGGGCCACGTTTTCAGCGCAAGCCGATGCTCTGGTCGATGTGACGACACTAGAAGGCTACGCCGACTGGATGAAGGGGCTGCTAACTCCGATTCCAGATGGGCACTATGAGCTAAAATCTTTCTCGACTGACGATGAACGTGGAATCGTGAATGCATTTGCTGTTTTCCACGGAACCCATTCAGTAGATGGTCCGGTTCCGGCCACCGGCAAAACAATCGCGGCCGACTACGTTTACGCGATTGAATTCGATGGCGACAAAATTCGGCATATGACGAAAATCTGGAACGATGCGCATTCCTTGAAGCAGCTTGGCTGGGCTTAACATTCGAAGATAGGAAACCCTGCGGAAAATCCCGCTGGGTTTCTTTTCTATTCTTTCATTTGGAGACCTTAACTCTGGTTTTGCCAGACGTTCACAACCAATCCCGCAGTATCGGAATCAGCGGTACATCCGCGGCAGGCATCGGGTAATTGCGCAGATCATTCGCACGCACCCATTTCAGCGCCTGACCCTCTTTGGACTGCGGGATGCCTTCCCATTTGCGGCAGGCAAACAGTGGCATGAGCAAGTGGAAATCGTCGTAGCTGTGGCTTGCAAAGGTCAGCGGCGCGAGGCAGGAGGCCCAGGTGTCGATACCAAGTTCCTCGTGCAATTCGCGGATCAGCGCGGCCTCGGGGGTTTCGCCAGGTTCGATCTTGCCGCCGGGGAATTCCCACAGACCAGCCATGGATTTGCCCTCGGGCCGTTGGGCCAGCAAGACGCGGCCCTCAATGTCGATCAGGGCGACAGCGGATACCAGAACTGTTTTCACGAGCGATAATCCGCGTTGATCTCGATATAGCCGTGGGTCAGGTCGCAGGTCCAAACGGTGGATTGCCCCTCGCCCAGCCCCAGATCGACTACGATCACAAGGTCTTGGCCTTTCATGTAGGTGGCCGCGTCTTCTTCACGATAGTCGGGGCTAACCCAACCTTTTTCAGCGACCAGAATACCGCCAAAGGAAATGCTCAGCAGGTCACGATCCGCAGCGGCTCCAGATTTGCCGATGGCCATGACGACACGGCCCCAGTTTGGGTCCTCACCTGCAATCGCAGTTTTCACCAGAGGGGAGTTCGCAATCGCTAGCCCATGCACCTTGGCATCTGCGTCCGAGGCGGCTCCGGTCACGCGGATTTCCACGAATTTGGTCGCCCCTTCACCGTCGCGCACAACCTGCTGCGCGAGATCCAGCATCACGGTTTCCAGCGCTTCGGCGAAGGCCGCATTGCCCGTAGCATCAACACCTGAGGCTCCGGTTGCGCACAGCAAAAGGCTGTCCGATGTCGAGGTATCGCTATCGACGGTGATGCAATTAAAAGTCCGGTCTGTCTGCGCGCCCAGCATGGATTGCAGCGCTGATTGGTCAACCACAGCGTCGGTGAAGATGTAGACCAGCATCGTCGCCATATCGGGCGCGATCATGCCGGACCCCTTGGCAATCCCGGCAATAGAGACTGTTTTGCCGTCTATATCGACCTGAGCCGACGCCCCTTTCGGGAAGGTATCAGTGGTCATGATCGCCCGCGCTGCGTCCTCGATCGCGTGACGGCTGAGACCGGATTTCAGCGCCTCAAGTTGAGAGACGATGCGATCATGCGGCAGAGGCTCTCCGATCACGCCGGTGGATGAGGTGAAGACCCTCTCAACCGGAACGTCGGTTGCCTTGGCAACCGCTTGCGTCACCTCAGCGACCGAGTCTTGGCCGTAGTGGCCGGTGAAGGCGTTTGCATTTCCCGAATTCACCAAAATCGCCGCTGGTCCATCGCTGGCGCCGCCGATCTTGTCCTGACAGTCCAGCACCGGAGCGGCGCGCGTGGCCGAGCGCGTAAACACCCCTGCCACGGACGTTCCGGGATCGAGAACCGCCAACATGACGTCGGTCCGGCCTTTGTAGCGCACGCCCGCCTCAACGGTTGCAAAACGCACTCCGTCAATTGCGGGCAGGTCAGGGAAACCGGCAGGGGCCAGTGGCGAGGTTTTGGTGATCGTGGCCACGGGCGTTTACTCCTGAATCAGGTCCAACTGGCGGATGACTTCAGGACCAACCCCTTCAAGGGCGGTGCGCTCGATCTGAGCCTGTTGGGTCAACTCATCAATACGGGCCTGAATAGCCTCTTGCTGAATGGTCTGGGCCAGTTCATCGCGCACGGCCTCAAGCGCGGGGGCTTCAGATTTGCGCTTGTCGTTCAGGATCACCAGATGCCAGCCGAACTGCGTTTGTACCGGGTCTGAGATCTGACCTTTTTCAAGGCCCAGCACGGCGTTTTCAAACTCAGGCACCATCTGGCCCTTGCCGAACCAACCCAGCGCACCGCCATTGGGGCCGGACGGGCCGGTCGAATGCTCGCGCGCCATCTCGGCAAAGTCGGCACCGTCATCCAATTGCGCCTTGAGCGCTTTGGCTTCGTCCTCGGATTCAACAAGAATATGGCTGGCATCGAACTCTTCTTCGCCTTCAAACTCGGCGAACTGCGCGTCATAGGCCGCTTGTACCCCCTCATCCGTCACAACATCGTTGGTCAGGGCGTTCACAGTCTGCACCGCCAGCAATGAGCGCGTCTCATTGTCCAGCGTCAGCGCGTTTTGCTGGGTCAGCTCTTCCTGCTGTTGGCCCAACAATTGCTGCTGGATCAGCTGTTCAAGCACGAAGTCATACAGCACATCATCCTCGATCTGCTGATATTGCTGCGGCAATGCGGCGACGGTGGCGACAACGTGACCCAATGTGATCTCGTCCCCGTTGACCGTGGCCAGAACGGTGCCTGCATCGAGCTTGGTTTCGGCGGCCAGCGGCAGCGCCATCACGGCGGTCAAAGCCAGCGATGGCAGAAAAGTGAGGCCTTTGGGCATGGAATCATCCTATTTCTTTGCCGCGACAGGGCGCAGCGTTGACACTTCAGAACCTGCCGCTTACATCGCTTTGAAGCCTTGGACAGGGCCGCCTTTCACCCCCCGTATCTATGGGTTGCGCGCAAGGTGGGCAAGCCTGTCGCAACCAAGACAAGAACAGATCCGCTGGAGTGAACATGCTGGGACTCGGAACGCTCGCCAAAAAGGTGTTCGGAACACCGAACGACCGCAAGATCAAGGCGACTCGCCCCCTGATCGAAAAGATCAACGCGCTGGAACCCGAGTTCGAAAAACTCTCTGACGAGGGTCTGATCGAAAAGACCGCCGAACTGCGCAAACGTGTGCTGGATGGCGAGAGCCTGGATGACTTGCTGCCCGAAGCTTTTGCCAACGTGCGCGAAGGTGCCAAACGCGCACTGGGTCTGCGGGCCTTTGATGTGCAGCTGATGGGCGGCACCTTCCTGCATCAGGGCAATATTTCCGAGATGAAGACGGGTGAGGGCAAGACGCTGGTTGCCACTTTCCCCGCCTACCTGAACGCCCTGACCGGCAAGGGCGTGCATGTTGTCACGGTCAACGAATACCTGGCCAAACGCGATGCGGAATGGATGGGCAAGGTCTTTGCCGCGCTGGGTATGACCACTGGTGTGATCTGGTCGGGCCAGCAAGATGCCGAGAAGAAAGCCGCTTATGCTTGTGACGTGACCTATGCCACCAACAATGAGCTTGGCTTCGACTATCTGCGCGACAACATGAAGGCCGATATGGCTGACATCTATCAGAAATACCACAATTTCGCGATTGTGGATGAGGTCGACTCGATCCTGATTGATGAGGCGCGGACGCCGCTGATCATCTCGGGGCCGGCGCAGGACCGTTCGGACCTGTACACCGCGATTGATGCGCTGATTCCAAGCCTGAGTGACGATCACTATTCGCTGGACGAAAAATCCCGCAACGTGACCTTCACCGATGAGGGCAACGAGTTTCTGGAACAGCAACTGATCGCCGCGGGCCTGATCCCCGAGGATCATTCTCTGTACGATCCCGAAAGCACCACCGTGGTGCATCACGTCAATCAGGGCCTGCGTGCGCACAAGCTGTTCCAGCGCGACAAGGACTACATCGTACGCGATGGCAATGTGGTTCTGATCGACGAATTCACTGGCCGCATGATGCCGGGTCGTCGCCTGTCGGAAGGTCTGCACCAAGCGATCGAGGCGAAAGAGAACGTCCAGATTCAGCCCGAGAACGTGACTCTGGCCAGCGTGACCTTCCAGAACTATTTCCGCCTCTATGACAAGCTGGGCGGCATGACCGGGACCGCGCTGACCGAAGCCGAAGAATTCCAGGAAATCTATGGTCTGGGCGTGGTCGAAGTCCCCACCAACCGTCCGATTGCACGTCTGGACGAAGACGATCAGGTCTATCGTACCGCAATGGAGAAATACGGCGCGATTATCTCTGAGGCGAAGAAGGCCCAGGAAAAGGGTCAACCGGTTCTGATCGGCACCACCTCGATCGAGAAATCCGAAGTTCTAAGCCAGATGCTGACCAAGGAAAAGATCGAACACAACGTTCTGAACGCCCGTCAGCACGAACAAGAGGCCCAGATCGTGGCCGATGCGGGCCGCTACGGTGCGGTTACCATCGCCACCAACATGGCCGGTCGTGGTACCGACATTCAGCTGGGCGGCAATGTGGAAATGAAGGTTTTGCAGGCCCTGGCCGAAAACCCCGAGGCCGACCCAGCCGAGCTGCGCGCCGCGGAAGAGGCCAAGCACGCCGAGGAAAAACAAAAGGTTCTGGATGCGGGTGGTCTGTACGTTATGGCCTCGGAACGCCATGAAAGCCGCCGCATCGACAACCAGCTACGGGGCCGGTCAGGCCGTCAGGGCGATCCGGGACGCACGGTATTCTACCTGAGCCTCGAAGACGACCTTATGCGCATCTTCGGCTCGGAACGTCTGGACAAGGTGCTGACCACGCTGGGCATGAAAGAGGGCGAAGCCATCGTTCACCCATGGGTCAACAAATCGCTGGAACGCGCGCAATCCAAGGTCGAAGGCCGCAACTTTGACATGCGCAAGAACGTTCTGAAATTCGACGACGTGATGAACGATCAGCGTAAGGTGATCTTCAGCCAGCGGCGCGAGATCATGTCAGCCGACGACTTGTCCGAGATCGTGTCGGACATGCGCGAGCAGGTGATCGACGATCTGATCGACGAATACATGCCGCCGAAATCCTATGCAGATCAGTGGGATACCGATGGGCTGCATGAGGCGATCAAGGAAAAGCTGACCATCGATGCCCCGGTTCAGGACTGGGCTGCCGAGGAAGGCGTGGATGACGAACAGGTGCGTGAGCGTCTGGTTAAGGCCGCTGATGAGATGATGGCGCAAAAGGCCGTCGCCTTCGGCCCCGAAAACATGCGCAACATCGAAAAACAGGTTCTGCTGCAGACCATCGACGGAAAGTGGCGCGAGCACCTGCTGACCCTTGAACATCTGCGCTCAGTCGTTGGATTCCGGGGCTACGCCCAGCGCGATCCGCTGAACGAGTACAAGAACGAAAGCTTCCAGCTGTTCGAAGGCATGCTGGACAGTTTGCGCGAAACCGTGACCCAGCAATTGTCGCGCGTGCGCCCGCTGACCGAGGAAGAACAGCGCGAGATGCTGGCGCAGATGGCGGCCCAGCAAGCGCAAGCTCAGCAGGCCGTTGATCAGGCTGCTGGCGCTGCCGAGGCCAAGGCCGAGGCCGTCGCGTCGGGCGATGCACTGCCCGGCTTTGACGAGAATGATCCCTCGACCTGGGGCAATCCGTCGCGCAACGATCCCTGCCCCTGTGGCTCGGGTAAGAAGTTCAAACACTGCCACGGCAGATTGACCTAACGTCAACAAATATCAGTCACAATCGCTCCGCTTCGCGGCCACAAATTGGCCGCGATTGTTAACGAGAGTGCGACTCGCTCCTTCAACTGGGGAGGGTGTTTTGTTCGTAGTCAGAAATTACGTGACCATGTGCGGCACAGTAGCCTGTGCCCTGGGTATTGGTTACCTGATGCAATATGGTGCGCCTGCGCAGCCGAACGGCATGCAGGAACCTGTCGCCGTGGCTTCTGTCGCGGATCAGGCCTCGGTCATTGCCGGGCTTGAGCGTATCGTGCAGACCTCTTCCTCTGACGAGACCCCCTCTCAACCGTTTGAGCGCCCAGCGCCGAAGGCCGCACAAAAACACACCAATTGCAGCATCAGCGCGCGTGCCACCGCCCAAATGGGCGCCAATGCACGGCTGCGGATCAAGGCCCCCTGCCGCAGCAACGAACGTGTTGAAATTCACCACAGCGGTCTGACGCTGACACAGCAAACCGACGAAAACGGCGCCTTGGACCTGACCATTCCGGCCCTGTCCGAATACGCCATTTTCCTGATCTCATTCGAGGATCAGACCGGCACGGTCGCCACCACTCACATCATGGATATTGACCAGTTCGACCGGGTCGCATTGCAATGGCAGGGTCAGACCGATCTGCAAATCCACGCCTTGGAGTTCGGCGCAAGCTATGGGGAGCCGGGGCATATCTCAACCAATAGCGCATCGCAGGGCGCGGGTTCCGTGGTCCATCTGGGAAGTGCGGGCTTCCATGATGGACAGAATATCCAGATTTACTCTTTCCCGGCTGCGCGTTCGGAACAGTCCGGCTCGGTCGCTTTGACGGTTGAAACCGAAGTGACTGAGGCCAATTGCGGCCGCGATCTGAACGTCCAGTCTTTGGAACTGCGCAGTGATCGCCGGCTGCGGTCGCGCGATCTGATCCTGACGATGCCGATGTGTACCGAAGTCGGTGAGTTTCTGGTGTTGAATAATCTGTTCCAAGACCTGACAATCGCGGCAAATTAAACCGCAGGCAGGCTCGACCTTCTCATGACACTTATTCGTGCGGCGCTGGCCGTACTGTTTTCTGTTTCGCTGGCTGTTTCAGCCGCAGCACAGGATATTGTTCTGACATCGCATGATGGCAAGATCGAAGTCTCCGGCACTCTGCTGGGCTTTGACGGCGAATTCTACCGGGTCGACACCCAGTTCGGAGAGTTGACGGTCGATGGATCTGGCGTCACATGCGACGGCCCGGCCTGCCCCAGCCTGACCGATTTCGTGGCCGAGGTCCGGTTCTCGGGATCATCCGTCATGGCCGAGACGGTCCTGCCTGCCCTGATCATCGGCTTCGCTCGACAAGAGGGTCTGACAGCGACTCCATCGCGCGTGGATGAACGCAGCTTTGCCTATGAACTGCGCCAGCCAGACCGCACGGCCCCTCTGGCCCGCCTGTTCTTTCGCGTTGGAACGACGGATCAGGGGTTTGCCGACCTCATGGACAGCGACGCCGATATCGTGATGGCACAACGCGAAATCCGGGATGAGGAACGCAACGCTGCCGAGGCCGCAGGGCTTGGCGATCTGACCCACCCCCGCCGCGCGCGGATTGTAGCCCTGGATGCGATTGTCCCAGTGGTTGCGCCAGAGAACACCGTTCAGGACATTTCACCCGCGGATCTGGTCCGTGTTCTGTCGGGCGCGATCACCAACTGGACAGATCTGGAAGGGCCGGACGCTCCGATTGCCCTTCACATGCCGGACACCGGGTCAGGCTTGTCGCAGGACGTCGAGGATCAGCTGCTGCGCCCCGTACAGGCCGAGCTGTCCGATACCGTTCTCCGCCACCAGCGCAATCGCGATCTTGTACAAGCAGTGGCCAATGACCCGTTCGCGATCGGCATCACGACGCAAGCGGCCTCGGGCCCTACCCGCGCGCTGCCGTTGGCCGGAGGCTGCGGACATGCGCTTGCGGCGACCCGCCAGTCAATCAAGACCGAGGATTACCCACTGACTTCTCCGATGTTCCTCTACCTGCCGCAACGCCGCCTGCCACGGATCGCACGCCAGTTTCTGGCCTATACCCGCTCAGCTGACGCTCAGATGGCCATACGGCAGGCCGGATTTGTCGATCAAGCGACCGAAAACCTACCCATGGGGCTGCAAGGCAATCGGCTCGCCAATGCCATCGTTTCTGGTGGAGCCGAGGTCGGATTGGAAGAGCTTCAACACATGGTCGAAACTCTGCGAACTCTATCTCGACTATCAATTTCCTTCCGGTTCGAGCCGGGAAGCTCTCGCCCGGATGCACAATCGCGGTCCAATATTCTGCAATTGGCCCAGGCGCTTGAATCCGGCAGTTTGACCCCTCACAAGCTTGTCTTTGCCGGGTTCAGCGACGGCGATGGAGGCGCCAGCGCCAATGCACGGATCGCCCATCGCAGGGCACAAACGGTGCGCAATGCGGTTCTGGCCGCTGTTGAGACCGAAATCTCCGACAGTATCGAGATCACAACCGAAGGTTTCGGAGAAGCGATGCCGATGGCCTGCGATGACACTGAGTGGGGCCGAAAAACAAACCGACGGGTTGAGGTTTGGGTGAACTAGAGAGTGACGATGTCGGGCAGAAACTCGGACGAAACCGCCTCCGCGATCAATTAGGGTTCCGCCCAGCCACGCGGAAACCATGTCTGATCTCTAGATACGCGACGCTTTTTCCGGCGAGACGCAAAAAAAATGTTAAGACCCTGTGACGCATTTGGCTAGAGGCAACATGGGCGAAAGCGAGAAACTGTCCTCATCGATATGAATCGGACAACATGGAACTCTCAAACCAGATAGCAATTTCAGTCGATAGGGCAATCGACAAGAAACACGAGTCTTCCCGTCACAAATACCCCTCGGATCGAAAGCTCAGCTCGGTTGATTTTCCGATGATCAGGTGGTCGTGCAGCGTCAGCCCCAATGCAGTGCAGGCATCCTGAATACGGTTGGTCATGTCGATATCCGATTGCGACGGCGTCGGGTCGCCTGAGGGATGGTTATGCACCAAAATCAGGGCCGAGGCGTTCAGCTCAAGCGCCCGTTTCGCCACCTCGCGCGGGTAAACCGGGACATGATCAACGGTGCCCTTCGCCTGCTCTTCATCCGCGATCATCACGTTCTTGCGATCCAGATAGAACACGCGAAACTGCTCGACCTCGCGGTGCGCCATCGTTGTGTGGCAATAGTCCAGCAAAGCATCCCAGCCTGAAATCACGTGGCGCTGCATCACCCGTGCACGGGCCATGCGATGGGCACAAGCCTCTAGGATTTTCAGATCGGTGATGACGGTTTCACCGACGCCTTTGATCTGACGCAACCGCTCCTCTGGTGCGGTTAGCACGCGGTTGAAGTCGCCAAACGTATCCATCAGCAGCCGGGCCAGCGGTTTCACATCCTGCCGTGGAATGGACCGAAACAGCACCAGTTCCAACAACTCATAGTCCGGCATAGCGCCCGAGCCGCCAGACATGAACCGTTCGCGCAGCCGCTTGCGATGGTCTTTGATGTAGGAGGGTAACCGACCCGTCGGCAGCGGCTGCGCTGGCGCTTCGTCCGTATCGAATAGCATTGGTGCTTCGGCAAAGGCGTCCTGTGTCATGGGCCTCACCTTGCGCAGAATCGGTTTCTGAAAGGTTAACGCACCTCACCTGCCATGCGCGCTGTGGCGCGGCGCACCAGCATATGCAGCAGGATCGAGAACACGCCCAGAGTCAGCATGGCCGCAAACATCAGATCGGTCTTGGCCCGGCCGTTGGCCAGCAGCATCAGATAGCCCAACCCTTGCGAGGACCCGACCCATTCGCCAATAACCGCGCCAATCGGCGCATAGACCGCCGCCAAACGCATCCCCGAGGCCAGCGACGGCAGCGCCGCCGGGATACGGATGTGCCACAGAACCGAACGTGGGCTTGCCTGCATCGTGCGCGCAAGGTCGAGATATCCGGGCGGGGTCCGCATCAAACCGTCGAAGAAGGATGAGGTGATCGGGAAGTAGATGATCAGAACAGCCATCGCGACCTTGGACCAAAGGCCGTAGCCCAGCCACAGGGTCAGCAGCGGCGCCAGCGCAAAGACCGGCAGAGCCTGCGTGAACACCAGCATCGGTTGCACCAGCACCCGTGCGGCCCGCGAATTGGCCAGTTGCAGCGCGGTGACAACGCCTAGAACGGTACCAACCGCCAGGCCGATCACGACCTCAACCGCTGTGATCCAAGTATGTTCCGCAATCACCCAGCGGTTCTGCCACCAGGTCTCGGCCACAAGCGCCGGGCCGGGCAAGATGAACTTGGGCAGGCCCGTCAGGCTGACGATCGCTTGCCAGACGGCCAGAGCGAACAAGGTCGCGGCGAGGGCGGAGAGGAGTTTCATGCCGCCTCTCTCAATAGTTTCAGCAACGCGCCTTGGGTTTCCAATGTCTCCAGATCATCCACATGGCGCGGTGCTGGCGCGGCAGGTGGGGCGCAAGGGGTCAGCCCCTGCTGTGTCATCACGACAATGGATTGGCCTAGACGCGCAGCCTCGGCCGGATCGTGGGTGACCAGAAGGACTGTTCGACCCTGTAGCGCCTCTGCGGCCAGATCCTGCATGTCCGCGCGGGTGCGCGCGTCGAGCGCCGAGAATGGCTCATCCAGCAGCACGATGGGGCGATCCTCCATCAGGGTCCGCGCCAAGGCGACGCGCTGTCTCTGGCCGCCGGACAGTTCCGACGGTTTCTTGGCCATGTGGTCTTGTAAGCGCATCCGCTCGATCAGGCGATCCCGGCGATCCAGATCGGGTTTCTCACCCCGCAACCGCGCTCCGAGCGAGACATTTTGCGCCACCGTCGCCCAAGGCAGCAGCAAGTCATCCTGCGCCATATAGGCCACGCGAGTCGGGACCGTTTGACCATCGCTGGCCAAGATCTGGCCGGTGAAATCCGCGCCTGTCTCCAGCCCGGCGATCAGGCGCAGAACGGTGGTTTTGCCAACGCCCGATCCGCCCAACAGGCAGGTCCACTGTCCAGCCTCAAGGGTCAGAATCAGTGGTGCGAACAAGGGCGTATCGCCAATGCTCGCGTGTCCGCTGATGGTGAGATCGGGCGCCGGTGTCATGGAGTCAGACCCATTTGCCAGAAATTGACCTCCAACTCCGTGGCGGTTCGGAAGGTTTCGCACAAACGCTCCCATCGCGAAGAGGCCTCGAAATCTGCCCCAATACGTCGTGTTAGAGCCGAATCTAGCAGTTCGCCGACCGCCTTGCACGCGCCCTGGTAGTCCTCACCAGCATAGGTGTTGATCCAGTCGCGGTAGGTCTCGGACGTTGCCTCGGAGGCCAGCCGAGACCCGATTTCCCCGTACCCCATCACACAGGGCGCAAGCGCCACTAATAGGTCCAACAGATCGCCACTGTATCCGGCCTCCAGCACGAACCGCGTATAGGCAAGATTTTCGGCACGTTCCGGGGTTGCAAACAGCTCCTCCTGAGAGATCCCAGCCGCTTCGCAGATCCCGATATGCAACTGCATCTCTTCGGCGACCAATGCGTTCACGGTGCCCACAGCCGTCAGCATTTCGGAATGCGTTTCTGATTTCACCACCGCCAGCGCCCAGGCGCGGCTGAAATGGATCAGGAACACATAATCCTGACGCAGGTAATGCAGGAATGCCTCGAGGGGCAGAGAGCCGTCCTTCATCCCTTCGACAAAGGCGTGGCGGGTGTAGTCCTGCCACGGCCCCTGCGCCGCATCACGCATCAGCGTAAAGGCTTTGCCATATTCGCTCATTGCGCGGTCACGTCGATGGTTATGTCGCTGACCGGCAGTACGCTGTCGATCATACCGCTTTCGTTCAGGAAGGTTTCGAACCGGGCGTAACGGCCTGCATCAAAACCCGCCGGGCGCAGAGCGAAACGTGGCAGAGTGTCGACCCATGCGCGGGCGTTCAGCTCATCCTGCAACTCGGGCGAGGTCGCTGCGAAGATCTCCCAGCTTTTTTCGGGGTTGTTGACGATGTACTGGGTGGCTTTTTCTGTCGCGGCCAGAAAACGCGCGATCTTGTCTTTGTCCATCGTCTCGGGGTTGGCGACGTAGATCAGCTCGTCATAAGAGGGCACGCCCTCTTCCTCGATATAGAAGCAGGTGCCAGGACGGCCTTCGATATCCATCTGGTTCAGCTCGAAGTTCCGATAAGCGCCGATCACCGCATCCACCTGACCGGTCATCAGCGACGGCGAGAGCGAGAAGTTCACGTTGATCAATTCAACATCGTCCAGCGCCACGCCATATTTACCCAGAACGGTGGTCAAAACCGCTTCTTCCACGCCCGCGACCGAGAAACCGATTTTCTTGCCCTTCAGATCCGCAGGCGACTTGATCGGTCCATCTTCCAGAACCAGCAGACAGTTCAGAGGAGTCGCGACCAGCGTGCCGACGCGCTTCAGGGGCAGGCCCTCATGGATTTGCAGATGCAGCTGCGGCTGATACGACACGGCCAGCTCGGCCTGACCTGCAGCCACCAGACGTGGCGGGGCGGAAGGATCGGCGGGGGGAACGATCTCGACCTCGAGCCCCTGCTCGGCGAAGTACCCGTTTTCCTGCGCCACGATGATGGGCCCATGATCGGGGTTGATGAACCAGTCCAGCAGAACGGTCATCTTGTCTTCGGCCCAGGCCGGCGCAGCGGCCAGAAGGGCGATGGCTGTCATCAGCTTTTTCATGTCTCGCGTTTCCTTTTCACTCACGAGGTTGAGGCCGCGACGAGGACAATCTCGCCCGGCCAATCCGGTTCAATCTGTTCAGCCGCACGCCAGGCGCGCAGGCCGGTTGCACAGCACAAAGCCAGCCTTTTTGCTTTGTTAGGCTCTGATTTCAGGTGTTCCACACTCTGGCGTCGCGCCAATGGATGGACTGGCTTAGGGGCTTCGTCTTCGTCCCGAAGCTCAACAATCACATCGTCTGAAGACAGCTGCGAGGCGGCGACGAAGGCGAAGGATTGCTCAGGCTCAGGCGCTGCATCAAAGCGGAAGCTGGAGCTTCGGAAGGTCTGGGCATCCACCTGCACCATCAGGCCAAGAGGCGACGGGTCGAGGCCCAGGATCAAAGCCAACGCCATCTGCGCCTGCATCGCGCCAACAATGCCCACGACTGACCCCAGCACACCTGCCGTGGCACAGCTCGCCCCGTTGGTTGGGGCCTCGGGGAAGACGGCCCGCAGTGACGGCGCACCGCCGCAGAATGCTCCGACATAACCAGACAGGCCCAACACCGATGCGCTGACCAATGGTTTGCCCAAGGTCAGGCAGATATCCGACAGGGTGTAGCTGGCGGCATAGCTGTCCGCACAGTCGAGGATCAGATCGGCCTGTGAAACAAAACCAGCCGCATTTTCGCTTGTTAGAGCCTGTTTTAGCGCGACGACGTCGATATCAGAATTCAAAGCACGGCAGCGATCGGCTGCTACTTCGACCTTTGAGCGTCCGCAATTAGCCTCAGAAAACAGCGTCTGTCGATGCAGGTTCGACTGGGCCACGTCATCCGCATCGAGGATCGTCAGATGGCCAACGCCCGCCCCTGTCAGCAAAGGCAGGACCGGAGCCGCTAATCCGCCCGCCCCGACCACCAAGACCCGCGCCTTGGACAGGCGCGCCTGCCCTTCGGCCCCGACCTCAGGCAGGATCATCTGGCGGGTGTAGCGGCTCATCTGGTGGCCTCGATCCACTGGCGGACCCGCGCCTCGGGGTCGGCGTTCAAGGTGATGTCCGTAACCACAGAGATGATATCGGCCCCCGCCTCAAGCACGCCGGGCGCGCGTTCGACGCTCATACCGCCGATCCCGACCAGAGGGATATCGCCCACGCGAGCCTTCCACTCGGTGACTCGCGGCAGGCCTTGCTGCTCCCACTTCATCTTTTTCAGGATCGTCGGATAGACCGGCCCCAGCGCGACGTAGTCGGGGTCCATGGCCAGAACGCGTTCTAGTTCATCATCGTCATGGGTAGAAACGCCCAGCTTTAGACCCGCTTTTCGGATCGCTTTGAGGTCGGCATCATCCAGATCCTCCTGCCCCAGATGGATCCAGTCGCAACCCGCATCTATCGCGGCCTGCCAAAAGTCGTTCACCACCAGAACCGCGCCATGCTGCTTGCACAGATCGCGAGAGGTTGCGATCTCGGCCCGGACAACTTCGTCCGGCTGGTCCTTCATGCGCAGCTGCACCAGCTTTACACCTAAGGTCAGCATCCGCCGCAGCCAGTCCGAGTGGTCAAAGATCGGGTAGAAACGGTCCAAACTCATGACAGGAACGCCTTTCCAACAACGGGAGTTGAGGGCTCGGCCATGTCGCGGGCCTCAATCGGGTCGGCCCGATGGGCCAGCTGCCCGGCCTCAACCGCGCGCATCATGGCCTTTGCCATCAACGCCGGATCACCGGCGCGGGCGACGGCAGTGTTCAGCAATACGGCGTCATATCCCAGCTCCATCGCGTGGGCCGCATGGCTGGGCAGGCCGATCCCGGCATCAATCACCAGCGGCACATCCGGAAACTCGGCCCGCATTGCGCGCAGGGCGTATTCATTGTTCAACCCCCGGCCCGAACCGATTGGCGCACCCCAGGGCATCAGGACCTCGCACCCGGCCTCAAGCAGCCGTTCACCCACGATTAGGTCGTCGGTGGTGTAAGGGAAGACCTCGAACCCGTCCTCGGTCAGGATGCGCGTGGCCTCGACCAGTTGGAAAACGTCCGGCTGCAGACTGTCGGTATGGCCGATCAGCTCTAGCTTAATCCACTTGGTTTCAAACACTTCGCGGGCCATATGCGCGGTGGTCACCGCCTCCTTGACCGTATGACAGCCGGCGGTGTTGGGCAGCACCAGCACGCCCAGATCACGGATCATCTGCCAAAAAGTCTGCCCGGCCCCCGATTCCCGCCGCAGAGAGACAGTCGCCACACCCGCGCCGCTGTCGCGAAACGCCTGTTCTAGGATAGCAGGGCTGGGATATTGCGCGGTGCCCAGCATCAGCGGGTTGGGCAGATCGACGCCGTAAAAGCTTTTCATCCTCACCCTCCTTGCGTCGGCGACAGGATTTCGACCCGGTCACCTTCGGACAGGGCATGGGCAACGCGCAGGCTGGAGGGTACGAATTCCTCGTTCACCGCCGTTGCGACACGGCCCGAGAAACCGCATTCATCTAGCAGCTCTGCCAAGGTGGAGGCCTTTACGTCCTTGGGGTCGCCATTAAGCACGATCTTCATCGACCATCTCCGAATGTTTGTTCTCAAGCGCCAGATCGGCCACGCCCTGTGCCAAGGCTGGGGCCAACAGGTAGCCATGGCGGTAAAGGCCATTGGCATAGATCGTCCGGCCCAAGCGCCGGATACGCGGCAGGTTGTCGGGAAAGGCAGGGCGCAGATCGACGCCGATTTCCAGCACCTCAGCCTCACCAAAGGCCGGGTTCAAAGCGTAGGCCGCGCTGAGCAGTTCCAGCATCGAGCGTGCGGTGATCCGGCTGCTGTCTTCGCTTTCGATCATGGTCGCGCCCAGCATGTAGATACCCTCACCGCGCGGCACGATGTAGAGCGGCATCCGCGGGTGCAACAGTCGCACAGGACGGTTCAGTGTCACATCAGGGCAGTGGACAACCAGCATTTCGCCCTTCACGCCACGCAGATCATGCAGATATTCGCGTGCATGCAGCCCTCGGCAGTCGATGGCGTTTTCCAACTGCGTAGGTGCGAGTTTGCGTTGGAATTCTACGCCCTTGTCTTTGAGACCTCGATGCAGGTCCAGCAACGCCTGACGGGGGTCAAGATGCGCTTCTTGATCGAAGTACAATCCCTTTCCGAATCCATGAAGATCAGGCTCTAAATCAGTGATTTTCGCCCGATCTACCTCTGAATAGGAGCTCGTCCGGCGGGCAAATCTGCGCAAATCCGGAATGTCCCGCGCATTTGCCACGACCAGAGTGCCGCATCGTTGCACATGCGTTCGGGAAGCCCACCATTCGATGGCGGATTGACCCAGCCTGAGGACAGGTTCCTCCGCGTTTTCATACTCGCACCACGGGGCCAGCATACCGCCCGCCCACCAGGAGCATCCATGCGGACCCGGAGGGCCGCCGGGATCGAAAACCTGTACCTTTGCCCCGCGCGAGACCAGCTCGGACGCGACGGCCAAACCGGCAACACCGGCCCCTATGACGGACCAGAGGATCACGCAGGCCAAACCCGGTGGAAGTGGTGAACAGGCCCGTGGCCCGCACCGATCTTCAGCTCATCGGCCCGCGCGATTGCACCCTGCAGATACTCATGCGCCTGCGCCACAGCATCGACAAGGGTCAGGTCCTTGGCCAAACCTGCAGCGATGGAGGAAGACAGCGTGCAACCCGTTCCATGGGTGTTTCGAGTGGCCTTGCGGGGGGCCTGAAATTCGGCAATCACCCCGGTTTCGTCGATCAGCAAATCATGGCAAACATCCCCTTTTCCATGACCGCCCTTCATCAAGACCGCTTTTGCGCCCAACGCACGCAGAGCTTTGCCCTGTTCAACCATCGACTCAGGCGTTTCGGCATCACCTTGATCCAGCAAACATGCCGCCTCGGGTAGATTCGGCGTCAAAACGGTTGCACGGGGCAGCAGAACGTCGCGTAGCGTTTGAACTGCCTCATCGGCCAGAAGAGCATCACCGGATTTCGCAATCATCACCGGGTCCAGAACGACAGGCCCTTGAAATCCAGAAATCCCCCGCGCCACGGTCTCAATAATCTCCGGCGTCGCCAGCATTCCGATCTTGATGGCGCGCACATCCAGATCGCTGAGCACCGCTTTGATCTGGGCCGAGATCACCTCTAGCGGGATTCCATGCACGGCCGTAACCGCCTGTGTGTTCTGAGCGGTAACGGCGGTGATCACGCTGGCCCCGAAAACACCCAAAGCCGACATCGCCTTGAGATCGGCCTGAATGCCCGCGCCGCCGCCGCTGTCGGATCCTGCTATGGTCAAGGCAATAGGTGCCACGTCGTTGCTCCATCAATTTTGAGCAACTCGGGCATGGAAAACGTCTGTTTGCTTTAGACCGTTCCCTACGCCGGAATTGCCCGGATCAGGTTCGATGGGTTAGCGCTTGCGCCTCTCAGCCCTTCGATAAGGGCACCCCAACGGTTGATGCGGACAATCTCAGGACCGGTCTGGAAAATCAAGCCTCAATCCGAGTATCGTATGGCCAATATCTTCAATAAAATAAGGCCAGAGGAACGGTGGAGTTTGCGGGAACCTGCCCGGCGCTCCGAAGCTATTTGCGACAGATGAATGAAGGATCACATCCTTTGGAAGGCCGAGCCACCCGGCGACAGAGACGTGTGGGGCGGCGGGATCAGAGCCTCGATCGAAAAAGGCCGCCCCAGTTAGAGCGGCCTGAACTTAGCTTTTCATCCCATCCCAGAAGGACTTCACGGATGAGAAAAAGCTTTTTGATTCTGGATGGTTATCCTCACCCAAATCATCAAACTCACGCAAAAGTTCTTTCTGGCGTGAGGTGAGGTTGACCGGAGTTTCCACAGCCAGTTCGATGAACATGTCACCGATGCCACCACCCCGCAAAGCAGGCATGCCCTTTCCGCGCAGGCGCATTTGGCGACCCGACTGGCTGCCCGCCGGGATCTGCACCCGTCCGCGCCCGCCATCAATGGTCGGCACCTCGATGGACCCGCCCAGCGCGGCTTTGGCCATGCTGACAGGCACGCGGCAATAGAGATTCACGCTGTCACGTTCGAACAGTTTGTGGTCCGAGACCTCAACAAAGATATAGAGGTCACCCGGAGGGCCGCCGCGCATACCGGCCTCACCCTCACCCGCGAGGCGGATGCGTGTACCGGTCTCAACACCGGCCGGGATATTGACCGACAGCGCGCGTTCTTTTTCCACACGACCCGCGCCATTGCATGATTTACAGGGGTTTTTGATGATCTGCCCAAGGCCCGAACAGGTCGGACAAGTCCGCTCAACGGTAAAGAACCCTTGCTGCGCCCGGACCTTACCCATGCCCGAGCAGGTTGGACATGTCGTAGGTTCAACACCACCCTCTGCACCCGAGCCATCACAGGCCGAACAAGCCACGGCTGCGGGGACGTTGATGGTTTTCTGCAGGCCCGAGAAAGCCTCTTCCAGCGTTACGCGCAGATTATAGCGCAGGTCGGACCCGCGTGCCGCGCGACGTCCGCCGCCGCCACCACGTTGTCCGCCCATGAAGTCGCCGAAGAGATCATCGAACACATCCGAGAACGCGCTGGAGAAGTCACCCTGACCAAATCCGCCGCCCGGACGGCCACCACCGCCCATGCCATTTTCAAAAGCGGCATGACCAAAACGGTCATAGGCCGCTTTTTTGTCAGCATCGCGCAGCACGTCATATGCTTCGTTCGCCTCTTTGAACTGCGCCTCGGCATCCGGGTTGTCCTTGTTGCGGTCGGGATGCAATTCCTTGGCTTTCTTGCGAAAACCTTTCTTGATCTCATCCGCAGATGCGCCCTTGGTGACACCAAGCACATCATAGTAGTCGCGTTTTGACATCAGTTTTCCCTTCTGCCTCAACGTAATCGGGCCGGCCCGGCAAGCGGACCGGCCCAGATTGGCCCGGTTACCGGTTACTTACGCTTGTCGTCGTCCAGATCTTCGAACTCGGCGTCGACAATGTCATCATCCGCAGGACCCGCATCTGCTGCTGCAGGCTCTTCCTCGCCTTCTTCGGCTTGCGCCTTGTAGATGGCTTCGCCCAGCTTCATAGCAGCTTCGGTGACGTTCTGGATGCCGGACTTGATCTTGTCGGCGTTCTCGGTTTCCAGCTCGTCCTTCAGCGCGGCAATTGCAAGCTCAATGGCTTCGATGGTGGTCGGATCGACCTTGTCGGAGTGCTCTTCCATCGACTTCTCGGTCGAATGGATGAGGCTTTCCGCCTGGTTCTTGGCGTCGACCAGCTCGCGGCGTTCCTTGTCGGCTTCCGCGTTCTCTTCGGCGTCCTTGACCATCTTTTCGATGTCCTCGTCGGACAGACCGCCCGAGGCTTGGATGGTGATCTTCTGCTCTTTGCCGGTGCCTTTGTCCTTGGCCGAAACCGAGACAATGCCGTTGGCGTCGATGTCAAAAGTCACCTCGATCTGAGGCATACCGCGCGGCGCCGGCGGGATATCTTCGAGGTTGAACTGACCCAGGATCTTGTTGTCCGCAGCCATTTCACGCTCACCCTGGAACACGCGGATGGTTACGGCGTTCTGGTTGTCCTCGGCGGTCGAGAAGACCTGAGACTTCTTGGTCGGGATCGTGGTGTTGCGGTCGATCAGACGGGTGAACACGCCACCCAGCGTCTCAATGCCCAGCGACAGCGGGGTAACGTCCAGCAGAACCACGTCTTTGACGTCACCCTGCAGAACACCGGCCTGAATCGCGGCGCCCATGGCAACCACTTCGTCCGGGTTCACACCTTTGTGGGGCTCTTTACCGAAGAATTTGGTGACCTCTTCGATCACTTTCGGCATCCGGGTCATACCACCGACCAGAACAACTTCGTCCACGTCAGCAGCCGACAGACCGGCATCTTTCAGAGCAGCGGCGCAAGGCTTCATCGACTTTTTGATCAGGTCCGAAACCAGCGATTCCAGCTTGGCACGGGTCAGCTTCATGACCATGTGCAGCGGCTGACCGTTCGAACCCATTGAGATGAACGGCTGGTTGATTTCGGTCTGCGAGGTCGAGGACAGTTCGATCTTGGCTTTTTCAGCGGCTTCTTTCAGACGCTGCAGAGCCATCTTGTCTTGCGACAGGTCGACACCGTGTTCCTTTTTAAACTCATCCGCAAGGTAGTTGACGATGCGCATGTCAAAGTCTTCACCACCCAGGAAGGTGTCACCGTTGGTCGACTTAACTTCGAACAACCCGTCGTCGATTTCCAGAATGGTCACGTCGAAGGTACCGCCACCAAGGTCATAGACCGCGATGGTTTGGGTTTCTTCCTTGTCCAGACCATAAGCCAGAGCAGCCGCTGTCGGTTCGTTAATGATCCGCAGCACTTCCAGACCGGCGATTTTACCGGCGTCTTTGGTGGCCTGACGCTGAGCATCGTTGAAATATGCCGGAACGGTAATAACCGCCTGCGTGACTTCCTCACCCAGATAGCTTTCTGCGGTTTCCTTCATCTTGCCCAGAGTGAAGGCCGAGATTTGGCTCGGGGAGTACTTTTCACCGCGGGCTTCAACCCACGCGTCGCCATTGCCGCCATTGACGATGGCGTACGGCACCATTTTCTTGTCTTTTTCGACTTCTGCATCATCCACACGACGACCGATCAGACGCTTGACGCCAAAGATCGTGTTGTCGGGGTTGGTGACCGCCTGACGTTTTG
This sequence comes from Ruegeria profundi, assembly GCF_049800715.1. Lineage (GTDB taxonomy): Bacteria > Pseudomonadota > Alphaproteobacteria > Rhodobacterales > Rhodobacteraceae > Ruegeria > Ruegeria profundi_A. Next base: position 139,481 of record NZ_JBNAFO010000005.1, on the reverse strand, counting down.
CAGGCTGACCGACCAGTCGCTCATCTTCGGTGAAGGCGACGATCGAGGGCGTGGTCCGCGCCCCTTCGGCGTTTTCGATGACCTTCGGCTGCGAGCCATCCATGATCGCAACACACGAGTTGGTGGTGCCGAGGTCAATCCCGATTACTTTTCCCATATTTTCAATCCCTTTCTCTTCAAGGCGATGTCCCGAGGGCCGGACCCGTTATGGCATCCCGTCCCCGATCTGATGTGCGCGACAGCACTACACCATCGCGCGTCTCGGCGTATATAAGGGCCGGACCAGAGGCCTGCAAGCATTCTGAATTGCAGGTTTTCGGGAATCTGCGGCCTTTTTTGGCAAGGATTTGGTAAGGAATGGGGAATCCGGCATGGCTCGGCTGCTTTTACGGGGATTTGAGATCAGGAAAGGCTATCTGGACAATGCCGCCCAGAGCCGGCTGATCGATGCGCTGCGCCCGATTCTGAAATCTGCGCCCCTGTTCCGCCCCGTGACACCATCGGGCAAAGAGATGTCGGTGCGCATGACCTCTGCCGGGGATTTGGGATGGGTGACGGACAAGGCGGGCTACCGCTATCAGGGCCAGCATCCCGGGGGCATGAACTGGCCCAAGATCCCCGAACTTGTCCTTGCGATCTGGCACGATCTGGTGGGGCGTGATCGCGCGCCGGATTGCTGCCTGATCAACTACTATGGCGAAGACGCGAAGATGGGCCTGCATCAGGACAAAGATGAGGCCGATTTCTCATGGCCTGTGCTGTCGGTCTCGCTCGGCGATGACGCGCTGTTCCGCATCGGCAACACAACACGCGGAGGCAAGACGGAATCCATCTGGCTGAACTCGGGCGACGTGGTGATCATGGGCGGCCCAGCGCGATTGACCTATCACGGCGTGGACCGCATCCGGTTCAAATCATCCAAACTGCTACCCAAAGGCGGGCGGATCAACCTAACCCTGCGCGTTGCGCTTTAGCGGCGCGCGCTCCAGCTTTGTGAGACGTGTTTCTTGGTGAAGAAGACGCCCAGCAGGCCGATCATCACCAGCGCGACGCCAACCCAGACCGCATATTCCCAGCTTGTGTTGCGCGGGTAATAGTTGCGGAACACAAAACCGCGGCATTGGTCGATCAAATGAAACAACGGGTTCCAGGTGAACAGCATCAACATGTATCCGCCCAGCGCATTGGCTAAAAACATCTTGCCAGAGAAGATCATCTGCAACCGTCGGTACACCGTGGTCAGAATGCCTGCCGTCATTGGAAACCAAGGCCGCAGCGCCATCAAAACCAACCCCACCGCACATCCGGTGAACCACGACAAAAGCACCATCGCAAAGGCAGGCCCCGGCTGTTCGATTGCCAACGGTTTTACTGCGGCATGGTAGATGAACAGGATGACAAACATAGTCACCATCATGGTGTAGAGCGTCCCGAGCGCCGTGGCCACGATCGTGATCACCATGTTCATAGGTGAGTGCAGCATCATCGGGTTGTTGCCCGCTCCCACACCTGCGACCTGTTTTACAGCCCGAATATGCAGCAAGAACAGGAACACGCCTGACAAGAGATACAAAACAAGGTCACCACGCACCTTGGCCACCCGCGTGCCCATGAAGGACATAATCAAGTAAAACACCAGCACCATCACAAGGACCTGGATAATACTGCGCAAAATCGCGACCACCGCGTTTGCGTGTTGGGTGCGGATATCGCGCACAACGGCATGAAAGATCAGCTCGACCGTGGTGAAGGCACCACCCAGCAGGGTCTTGTTACTCCTGAAATAGAACACGTGTCGGGTCTTTCCTGCTCTGTTGACCTCAGTCTTTCACGAATACCTTGCCGTTCGGTAACCAGCACATCATAAGTCCGTCACCACATTCGATCAATAAACCACCAAATCGGAGCTTTTTTGTGACCTACGACGCCCTTATCCCCGTCATCCGACGTCTGGCACTGGAAGCCGGTGACAAGATCATGGAAATCTACAACTCGGACACCTTCGATGTGAAGGTCAAATCCGACGAAAGCCCCGTGACCGAGGCTGATGAGGCCGCCGATGCGTTGATCTCAGAAGGGCTGCGCGCCGCCTTCCCCGACATCCTGCTGGTGACCGAAGAACAGGGCGCCTCGCATTCCGAAAAGGGCGAAACATTCCTGATCGTTGATCCGTTGGATGGCACCAAGGAATTCATCAATCGGCGCGGAGATTTCACCGTCAATATCGCACTGGTCGAAAACGGTACCCCCACGCGCGGTGTCGTCTATGCCCCTGCGCGCGGTCGCATGTTCTATACCCAAGCCGATGGGCAATCGGTTGAGGAAACCGGCGCATTGGATAAAGTCCACGCGGGGGAGATCACGTCGATTTCAGTCTCTAATCCGGACAATTCTGCCCTTCTGATCGTCGCCTCTAAATCGCACCGGGATCAGGCAACCGAGGATTACATCAACAAATATCAGGTGCAGGACAGCAAGAGCGCGGGCTCGTCCCTCAAGTTCTGTCTGGTCGCAACGGGTGAGGCGGATCTCTACCCACGGGTCGGACGCACGATGGAGTGGGACACCGCCGCCGGGCACGCTGTACTGGCAGGGGCTGGTGGTCAGGTGGTCCGGTTCGACGACCACACACCGTTGACCTATGGCAAGGACGGCTATGCAAACCCGTTCTTCATCGCCTACGCTCCGGGTGTTGAGTTGAAGGAAGCCTGATGTCCGTTCTGATCGCCATTCCCGCCCGCTACGCCTCATCCCGCTATCCGGGCAAGCCTTTGGTGCCGCTGACTGGCGCAACGGGCAAAGCCATGACACTGATCGAGCGTTCATGGCGAGCGGCCAAGTCTGTGTCAGGCGTGGACAAGGTCGTTGTCGCCACAGATGACGACCGCATCCGGGAGGCCGCCGAAGGGTTCGGGGCCGAGGTCGTGATGACCTCGGAAGCCTGCCAGAACGGTACCGAACGCTGTGCCGAGGCGCATGAGGTTTTGGGCGGTGGCTATGAGATCATCGTGAACCTGCAAGGCGACGCGCCGCTGACACCGCATTGGTTTGTCGAGGACCTGATCTCGGGCCTGCGCGCCGCGCCCGAGGCCGGTGTCGCCACACCTGTTCTGCGCTGCGACGGAGACGCGCTGAACAGCCTGCTCAATGATCGCAAACACGGACGCGTCGGCGGCACGACCGCCGTTTTTTCCAGCGATAACAGTGCAATGTATTTCTCGAAAGAGGTGGTGCCCTTCACGTCTGACAGCTATGCAGGAACGGATCCAACCCCGGTGTTTCACCATGTGGGCGTCTATGCCTACCGCCCGGATGCGTTGGCGGCCTATCCCAGCTGGCCCACCGGTCCGCTGGAGCAGTTGGAAGGTCTGGAACAGCTGCGCTTCATGGAGAACGGCCGCAAGGTTCTCTGCGTCGAGGTCGAAGCCAAAGGCCGCCAGTTTTGGGAGCTGAACAACCCTCAGGACGTGCCCAAGATCGAGGCGATGATGGCGGATATGGGGCTGGAGTGATCCCTTTTCCCCCTGACCGATTCTGTTATCTGACGTAGAAGCGCTCAGCTATGACCACTGGACCTGATATGAAAACGATCCTTGTCACGGGCGGCGCAGGCTATATCGGCTCTCATGCTTGCAAGGCGCTGGCGCAGGCGGGCTTCGTACCAGTTACTTATGACAACCTTGTCACCGGCTGGCAGGATGCGGTCAAGTTTGGCCCGTTTGAACAGGGCGACCTGCTGGACCGCGCGCGGCTGGATGAGGTTTTTGCCAAATATCAGCCTCAGGCCGTGATGCATTTCGCCGCCCTCAGCCAGGTGGGTGAGGCCATGAAAGAGCCCGCGCGCTATTGGTCGAACAATGTGACTGGCTCGCTGACTCTGATCGAAGCTGCAGTGGCCGCAGGCTGTCTGGATTTCGTATTTTCCTCAACCTGCGCGACCTATGGCGATCAGGACAATGTTGTGCTGGATGAGGATACGCCCCAGCACCCGATGAACGCTTATGGCGCCTCGAAACGCGCGATCGAGGATATCCTGCGGGATTTTGAAGCCGCTCACGGCCTGCGCCATGTGATCTTCCGCTATTTCAATGTGGCTGGTGCCGATCCCGAAGGCGAGGTTGGAGAGTTCCACCGCCCTGAGACCCATCTGATCCCGCTGATGCTGGATGCGATTGATGGCAAGCGGGATGGCCTGACTGTGTTTGGCACCGACTACGACACGCCAGACGGCACTTGCATCCGCGACTATGTGCATGTCTGCGACCTAGTCGACGCGCATGTTCTGGGCCTGAACTGGCTGCAACAGGGCAAGGACAGCCGCGTGTTCAACCTGGGCACCGGCTCGGGGTTCTCGGTTCTTGAGGTTATCGAGCAGTCCAAAACCGTCACCAACCGCGCCGTTCCCTACAGCGTCGGGCCGCGCCGCGCAGGGGATTGTACCAAGCTGGTGTCAGGCTCGGTCCGCGCAGAAGGAGAGCTGGGCTGGAGGCCAAAACGCTCAACGTTAGAGACGATGATTACCGACGCGTGGCGCTGGCACCAAACCGGCGCCTACGAGAAATGAGCCGCCGTTGACCCCCGTCAGCGTCCAGCTCCCTCGTATCAGCCCGGCCCAGAAATACCGGCTGCGCTGGAAACGGCGCAGGCTGCTGTGGCAATCCTGGCGCAGTCGTCACCAGTTGACCTGTTTGCAGAACAGAACCTCGGATATCCAGCGTGGAGGCATTCTGGCCTTCACCGCCCTGCGCAACGAATTGGACCGTCTGCCGTGGTTCTTTCGGCACTACCGCGCCTTGGGCATCGACCATTTTCTGATCGTGGACAATGGCAGTGACGACGGATCGACCGAGTTTCTATCGCAGCAATCTGACGTATCGCTTTGGTACACTCAGGTCAGCTACCGCGCCGCGCGCTTTGGTCTGGATTGGCTGACCTCACTGCAAATCCGGTACGGCCACGGTCACTGGTGCCTGACAGTCGACGCGGATGAGCTGCTGATCTACGCGCATCACGACACCCGAGTTTTGCAGGACCTGACCCGCTGGCTGGAAGAGCAAGGCCGCGCCGGGTTCGGTGCTTTGATGCTGGATCTCTACCCGAAAGGCCCGCTCGGGTCGCAAACCCATGACCCGGAAAGTGATCCGACCGAGACCCTGAACTGGTTCGACGCCGGCCCTTACCGCGCGCAAAGGCAAACCCCTATGGGTAATCTATGGGTCCAGGGCGGCGCGCGCGAGCGGGTGTTTTTCGCCAATACACGCCAGCGCTCACCGACTTTGAACAAGATCCCTCTGGTCAAGTGGTCTCGGCGCTATGCCTATGTAAACTCGACCCATTCCGCGCTGCCACGTCGCCTGAATGCTCTCTATGATGGGCCGAACGGAGACACGCCTTCCGGGGTGCTTTTGCACACGAAGTTTTTGCCCGAGATCACCACAAAGTCGCGGATCGAGAAACAGCGCCGCCAGCATTTTCATGATCCCGACCAATTCCAAACATACTATGATGGGATCATCGCGCAACCGGATATGTGGACGGACCAGTCCGAGGCCTATACCGGTTGGTTAAAACTACAGCAGCTTGGGCTGATGAATGCAGGGGGCTGGTCGGATCAAAAGGGCTAGGGTCACTAACCTGTTGTAAATGCATTGCCCCGCAAGATGAAAAAATGGCATAGTCGGCGGAACCCGTATGTTGGACACTCAGCATTCAATCCGGGGAAGCTCGCGTCAATAACAAGGGTTGGGCAGTCGCGTGGGCCTTTTGGAGTCTTATCGCATGAGGTTGCGGCGCAAGCGCCGTCTCGTGCGCTGCGTCAAAAGACGGCGTGAGCTGAAGCCCATCAGCACCAATACCGCCGCCATCCGCCCGGACGATGTGTTGCTGATGAGCGTTGTCCGTAACGAGAAGATCCGCCTGCCCTTCTTTCTGGACTACTACCGCAAGCTGGGCGTGAACCATTTTCTGGTTGTCGACAATGACAGCGATGACGGCAGTCTCGAGTTTCTGCGCGCGCAGCCCGATGTCTCGGTCTGGCAGACGAAAACCAGCTACAAAAAGGCGGGTTTTGGGTTGGATTGGTCCAACTATCTGCTGCGCAAATACGCGCATGGGCATTGGGTTCTGACCGTCGATCCTGATGAGTTCTTCATCTATCCGTTCTGCGACACCCGCCCGATCAGCGCGCTGACGGATTGGCTGGACAGCTGTGCGGTGCGAAGTTTCGGCACCATGTTGATCGACATGTATCCCGATGGTCCCGTAGACGACGAACCCTATCACGAGGGTCAGGACCCGTTTGAAATCGCGCGTTGGTTCGATGCTGGGAATTACATGATTTCCAAGAACCCCGAATATAAGAACCTTTGGATTCAGGGTGGCCCAAGGGCACGTGTTTTCTTTAAGGACAACCCCTCGAAGGCCCCGGCGCTGAACAAGATACCCTTGGTGAAGTGGGATCGGCGCTATGTCTATATCAGCTCGACCCATTCACTGCTGCCGAGGGGTTTGAACCAAGTTTATGACGAATGGGGCGGGGAAAAGACCAGTGGCGCGTTGTTGCATGCCAAACTGATCAACACCCTAGGCGAAAAGGCGCGCGAAGAGATGCAGCGCAATCAGCACTATCGCGGGTCCGGTGAGTACAAGGCCTACGCCAAACAGCTGGAGGAGCAGCCCGTTTTCCGCTGCGATCGGTCCGAACAATACATCAACTGGCGACAGCTTGAGATTCTGGGCCTCATGTCGAAAGGCAACTGGGCATGAGTTCGCTGGGAATCGTCATGCTGGTTCATACCGCCCTGGACCGGGCGGAGCAGGTTGCCCGCCATTGGACCGCCGCGGGCTGCCCAGTTGTGATCCACGTGGACGGCAAGGTCGCCGAAAAGACGTATTCCAACTTTGTCGCCTCCTGCGCGGACAACCCCCTAGTCGGTTTCTCGGAGCGTCATACGTGCGATTGGGGCCGTTGGGGTATCGTCGCGGCCTCGCAGTCCGCATCAGAGCAGATGCTGGACAGCTTCCCGGACGTGCGACATGTATTCCTGTCGTCCGGCGCGTGTCTGCCTCTGCGCCCAGTGCAAGAGCTGATCGACTACCTGTCCGACCGTCCCCGCGTCGATTTCATCGAAAGCGCTACTACCGCCGATGTCAGCTGGACGATCGGTGGGCTGGACCATGAACGCTTTACCCTGCGGTTCCCGTTTTCATGGCGCAATCAGCGCAAACTGTTTGACGCCTATGTAAAACTGCAACGGGCGACCGGCATGCGCCGCAGCATCCCAGACGGTTTGACTCCGCATATGGGCAGCCAATGGTGGTGCCTGACGCGGCAGACCCTCTCGGCCATTTTGCAAGACCCCAGGCGTAAGGTCTATGACCGCTATTTCCGCCATGTCTGGATACCGGATGAAAGCTATTTTCAGACACTTGCGCGGCTCTATTCCACGCATATCGAAAGCCGGTCCCTGACCCTGTCGAAATTCGACTACCAGGGGCGGCCCCACATCTTTTACGATGACCACCTGCAACTGCTACGCCGGTCGGACTGCTTTGTTGCCCGTAAAATCTGGCCCCGGGCCGAGAGACTTTATCACTCTTTCCTGACCGACCAGACCAGCGCGATGCGGCCGGCCGAACCTAACCCGGGCAAGATCGACCGCGTTTTCTCCAAGGCGGTCGAGCGGCGCACTCATGGGCGAGATGGCCTCTATATGCAAAGCCGCTTTCCCCGCCACGGCAGCGAGAACGGTCTGACGGCTGCGGGTTATTCGGTGTTTCAGGGGTTCTCGGACCTGTTTGAAGAGTTCGAAACCTGGCTGGAAACTGCGACCAACACACGGGTTCACGGGCACCTCTTTGCCGCAAACCGCGCCGAATTCGCGCAGGATGAGACGATCACCAATGGCGCGCTCAGCGACAGTGCCACGTTGCGCGACTATAACCCCAAGGCGTTCCTGTCGAACCTGATCTGGAACACGCGCGGGCAGCGCCAGTGTTTCCAGTTCGGCCCTCAGGATACGCAGGACATCAACTGGTTTCTGGCGCGGGACAAGAACGCGCAGATCTCGGTGATTACCGGGGCGTGGGCGATTCCGCTGTTCCGGTCAAACATGAACTTCGCCGATATCCGCTGCGAAGCTGCCCGCTTGCAACAGATCGAAAGCAAACAGCTTGAGGTGCTAAGCTCGGTTTGGACAAAAGCGCGTGTGCGGAGCTGGACGCTGGCAGATTTCATTGAGGCCCCGATGGAGCCTCTGCAAACCATTCTGGACGAGATCGCACCACAGACGTCCCGCCACCTGACCGAGGCCCCGCTTATGGTCGATCTGGCCGGCTTTGGGCAATTCCTCCAGAACCTCAAGAACCAGGGCATGCACCCGCAACTGATGGGCGACTTCCCCGTCGATGATGTGTTTGGAACCCGCACCAAGCCTTTCCGCAAACCTTATCTGGTGCAGTGATCCCCGATGGCCGGTCCCTTTGAATCGTTCGTAATCCTGGGTGCGATGCGCACCGGATCAAACCTGTTAGAGGCCAACTTGAACCGGATCGACGGCCTCACTTGCCATGGTGAGGCCTTCAACCCGCATTTCATCGGGCGGGTGAAATCAGATCAGATTCTGGGTCTAACACTGGACGAAAGAGACCAAGATCCCGGGAAACTCCTGACAGCGATCCGCGCAGCCCCGGACGGGTTGCACGGGTTTCGGTATTTTCAGGAACACGACCCGCGCATCCTGCCTGAGGTCCTAAACGACCCGCTCTGCGCCAAAATCATCCTCAGCCGCAATCCGCTTGACAGCTATCTTTCGCTGAAGATCGTTCGGAAAACCAAGCAATGGCAGTTGAAGAATATCAAGCGCCGGTTGGAGGAAACGGTCGAATTCGACGCGGCTGAGTTCTCGGATTATGTCGACACAATCGCCTCTTTCCAGATGTCCCTGCTGAACCACCTGCAAAGATCGGGCCAGACCGCCTTTTACATCAACTATGATGAACTGGACGATCTTGAGGTTTTGAACGGTCTCGCCAAGTGGCTCGGAGCGGTCGGGCGGTTGGATGCGCTGGACGATACGCTCAAGCCGCAGAACCCGTCAGCCGCTGTGACCAAAGTGACCAACCCGGACGAGATGGCGCGCGCAGTATCAGGGATGGACCGTTTCGCCTTGCACCGCACGCCAGATCTGGAACCACGACGCGCACCAAAGCTGCAAAAATGTATCGCGGCCCCGACAACACCAATGCTGTTTCTACCGATTCCCGGCGGGTTAGAGCCTGTTATTGCCCAATGGCTAGCACGGATTGATGGGTGCGACGAGGGCGCATTGCACGGCACCCGCGACGCGGTCGAAAGCTGGATGCAAACCCATCCTGGGCACCGCAAATTCACCGTTCTGCAACATCCGATCGCCCGCGCGCATACTGCGTTTTGCAACTTTGTTCTGGCCAAAGACCATGACGACTATGCCGATATCCGCCACATGCTGCGCAATCGTTTCAAACTTCCGATCCCCGGACAGTTGCGTGAAAAGAATTACTCGAAAGACCAGCACCATGCGGCGTTTGCAGCTTTCCTGACCTTCCTGCATCACAACCTGAACGGCCAGACTCCGATCCGGGTTGATGCGATGTGGTGCAGCCAGTCAAAGGTGATCGAGGCGATGGTGCCTATCGCCTTACCCGACCTGATTCTGCGAGAGGATGACCTGCAGACCGCTCTGCCCGATCTCGCCGCAAGCTTGGGGAACGCAAACCCACCCACGCCAGAAATCCGCGCAGCAGACGCGCCCTATGGATTGGAAGAGATCTACGACGCACAACTCGAGGCGCTGGCAGCAAAAGCCTACCAGCGCGACTATGCGAAATTCGGGTTTGGGCCCTGGCGCTAGGGACGCAGGGTGATCAGCGTACCTTTGTTGACCATCGCATAGATCTCTTCGATCTCGTTATTCTTGACGGCGATGCATCCGGCGGTCCAGTCCGGGGTCTTCTTGGCACGCTTAAGCTCCGACCGCAGATTGGGCTGACCGTGGATAAAGATATCACCACCTGGATCAACGCCCGCCGCCTTGGCCTGAGCTACATCCTGTGAGTTGGGATAGGAAATGCCCAAAGACAGATGATAGCGGCTTCTCGGGTTGCGCCGATCGATCAGGTAGCTCCCCTCGGGGGTCCGACCATCACCACGCTTGGTTTTGGTGCCATTGGGCGCAAAGCCCAGATCAACATCATATTCCCGCAAGACATGCTCATGATGCAGAAGGTACATCTTGCGCGCGCTCTTGTTGACGACCAGCGAGGTCACCTCGGGTCCATCATATGTCAGAAATCTGGGGCCAGCTGAGGCACAAGCCGAAAGGCTCAGCGTTGCCATTGCACCCAATCCAAATGCTCGACGATCCATGATTCACTGCCTGCTGCTTTTTTTTGGTTATTATGCCAAAAACTGCAAAAACTGAAATCACTTTTTGATGTTTGATTGCTCAATTAGTCGGCGTTCTATGGCTTCCAGCCGCTCTAGCACCTCATCTCGGTAGGCATCGGTCTTCACTTCGTCCTCGGCGTGGTGCGCATCCTGCATCGAATTCACGATCAGACCGACTAGCAAGTTCACAACCGCGAAGGTCGTGACCATGATAAAGGGCACAAAGAACAGCCAGGCGTAGGGGTAAACCTCCATCACCGGACGCACGATGCCCATGGACCAGCTTTCAAGCGTCATGATCTGGAACAGCGTATAGGCTGACAGGCCCAAATCCCCAAACCAAGCCGGGAAGGAATAAGAGAACAGCTTGGTCGAGATCACCGCGCCGATATAGAACAGGATCGCCATCAGTAGAAACACGCTGGCCATGCCCGGAAGGGCCGAGATAAAGCCCTCGACCACGCGGCGCAGGCGCGGGGCAACCGAGATCACGCGCAAGACCCGCAGGATTCGCAGGGCCCGCAGCACCGACAAACCGCCCGCGCTTGGGACCAGAGCGATGCCGACGATCGTGAAATCGAACAGATTCCAACCACTCTTGAAGAAGTTGCGGCCCGAGACGATCAGCTTCATCGCGATCTCGACCACAAAAACCGCAAGGCATAGTTTATCGAGAATGACGATCAGCGGCCCAGCCGCGTCCATCAGCGTCGGTGAGGTCTCCATCCCCAGCAAGATCGCGTTGAAGATGATCACAGCCGTGATGAACTGCCCGAAGAGGGGGGCTTCGATGATGCTCTGCAAGCGCTGTTTGAACGCCATGGGTTGCTGTCTCCTTAACGTGCGGGGTTCAGCACAAACCGCGCGGCCAGTTCCGTATGGGACGACCACCGAAATTGGTCAACGACCTGCACCCATTCAAGGGCGTAGCCTGCATCAACCAGCGTTTTTGCATCCCGCGCAAAGGTAATGGGGTTGCACGAGACATAGGCGATCACCGGGGGCTGCGCCTGCGCAAGTTCTGCGACCTGCGCTTCGGCCCCCGCACGCGGCGGGTCAAGGACCACGGCATCAAAGCCCTTGAACTCATCCGACATCAGCGGGCGCCGGAACAGATCACGGGCCTCACAGGTGACGCGTTTCAACCCCGTGGCCTTGCGCCATCCCTGATCAAGTGCCTGCGTCATAGCGGATTCACCTTCGACCGCGTGAACCTCGACCTCTTGCGCGAGCGGTAGAGAGAAGGTTCCACTCCCGGCAAACAAGTCCACAACCCGCCTTGCACCTTGCGTGGCTTCCAAAACAGCCTGTGTTAGAGCCTGTTCTCCGTCCTTTGTGGCCTGCAGAAAGGCCCCCGGTGGCGGGATGACCCCGGCGATTCCAAAGCGCTGGACTGGCGGTTGCCGCATCGCGATCACCTCACCATCCCAGCTGAGGCGCGCCAGCCCGTGTTTCTCGGTCGCTTGCGCCAAAGCGAGTTCCAGTGGGCCGTCCAAGGGCTTGCCTCCAGACACCGCAATATCCAAACCACCCTCGGACAGGGTCAGCGTAACTGCCAGTACACCTTTGCGGCTGCCACCCAGCAGCGCCAGCGATTCGGCGACCGGGATCGCGGCGATCAGGGCCGGGTCCAGGAGATGGCAATCCGGGATTTCAGTGATCGTGTCGGACGCGCGACCGTGAAATCCGGCCAGCGTGCCTTTCTTTGTCCGCCGCACGGCAATTGTTGCCCGCCGACGAGACCGCTCGGGTGAGGTGTGAATCGGCCGCATCGGGGCCTCAAGGCCCTGTGCTGACAGCGCTGCGCGCACAATTCCCACTTTCCAATCCGCCACAAAGGCGTCTGAGGCGTGCTGCAACTGGCAGCCTCCACACGCTTTGTAGTGGCGGCAAGGGGCTTTAACCCGCTGATCGGACGGGGTTTCCACCCTCATGTCTTCCAGTAGCTGGCCGACCAAAGTTCCGCTGACAACTTCGCCCGGCAAAGTCCGGGGAATATAGACAGGGCCGTCTGCGATGCCGTCACCCTGATGACCAAGGCGGTTGATGGTGAATTGCTGCGTCATGGGGGCCTGATAGCCGGGCTTTGCCTGCAACAAAACCCTTATTCCGCGGCCTCGGCCTGAATGAAACCACCCGACTGGCGATGCCAGAACCGCGCATAGAGCCCGCCCTGATCCAAAAGCGCCTCATGCGTGCCAGCCTCAACGATCTGCCCCTGATCCAGCACAACGATCCGGTCCATCTCGCTGAGGGTGGACAAGCGGTGCGCGATGGCCAGCACGGTTTTGCCCTCCATCACCCGATGCAGCGCATTCTGGATCGAGGCTTCGACCTCGGAATCGAGCGCCGAGGTCGCCTCGTCCAGCACAAGGATAGGGGCGTCCTTTAGAATTGCGCGCGCCAGGGCGATCCGCTGCCGTTGTCCACCGCTGAGCTTCACGCCCCGCTCACCGAGATGCGCGTCGTAGCCTTTCCGGCCTTGCGCGTCTTCGAGGCTTAGGATGAACTCATGCGCTTCAGCCTTCTCGGCGGCCTTGATCATCTCGGCCTCGGACGCATCGGGGCGGCCATACAGAATGTTCTCACGCGCCGATCTGTTAAACATGGCGGTTTCCTGCGTGACCATCCCGATCTGACGGCGCAGGCTGTCTTGTGTCACCTGCGACACATGCTGTCCGTCAATCAAAATTTCGCCTTTTTCCCCGTCATAGAGCCGCAACAACAGCGAAACGAGGGTGGATTTGCCTGCACCAGAGGCTCCGACGATGCCCAGCTTTTCACCCGGTGCGATCATTAGGTTCAGATCAGAAACGCCGCCGATATCCCGGCCGTAGGCAAAGCTGACCGCCTGAAAGGCGATGCTGCCCTGAGAAATAGCAAGGTCCTTGGCTGCCGCAGCGTCCTCAACCCGATCCCACTTGGCCAGCGTTTTCATACCGTTTTCGATCTCGCCAACATTGGCGTAGAGACCCATCAGCGTGAAGCTGACCCAGCCCGTCATTTGGGAAATGCGGATCGCAACCGCACCCGCCGCCACAATATCCCCGGCCGTTGCCATGCCCAGTTGCCAAAGCCAAAGCGTTGCACCAAGTAACATCACGGGCAGAACACCTGCCAGAACCATCAGAATGAACCGGAACGCGGCAGAGAGTTTGCCGAAATCCAGAGACCTTTCGCGCAGGTCAACCATCGCGTTTCGCGCTGTCTGATCTTCGAACGCGGAGTGGGCAAACAGCTTGACGGTTTTGATATTGGTGATCGTATCCACCACCTGCCCCGACACCATGGCCCGTGCACCGGCCCGAGCGGCCGAGCGTTTGCGAATGCGGGGAAGATACCAGCGGACCAGCATGAAATAGACCACAAGCCAACCGGCAAAGGGCAGCATCACCAACGGATGAATAGACCCTAACAAAAGCAAAGATCCAACAAGAGACGCCAAAGCAAACACAATCGCACTGATCGTTTCCGACACGACCGAAGCCATCGCGTTCGAGGTTTGCATCTGCTTCTGGGCAATCCGACCGGCAAAATCGTCATCGAAATACGTGACTGACTGGCCCAAGGTCCAACGGTTCAGCTTGGCCAGAACCAAGGGCGGGATGTTTGGCATGACGATATAGTTGTTCGACACCGAGGACAGGCCAAACAGGATCGGGCGGATCACCATGAAGAACGCCGCCGCGCCCAGGATCATCCAAATATTCTCAGCGGTCAAAAACCGCTCGGGCCCGCCCGAGGTCGCGACGTCGATGACCCGGCCCAGAATCCAGGCGGTGGCGGCCTCCATCGCGCCTGCAATCGCCGAGAACGCCGCCGCGACAAACAGCATGGGCCAGGCGCCTGACAGACTCCAGCGAATGAACGCCCCCAGCGTTTGTGGTGGGGGCGTCTCGATGTTCTTGAACGGGTTGATGAGGTCGGCAACCCTCATTCAGCGGCCTCCGGATTCATGAAGCCGCCAGATTGCCGCGCCCAGAACTGCGCGTAAAGGCCACCCTGCGCCAAAAGATCGGCATGCGCGCCCTCTTCCACGATCCGGCCCGCATCCATCACCAGAATACGGTCCATCTGTGCGATAGTGCTGAGCCTGTGGGCAATGGCAATCACGGTTTTTCCTTGCATCATACCGTAAAGGGTTTCCTGAATGGATGCTTCAACCTCGGAATCTAGGGCGGATGTCGCCTCATCCAACAGCAAAATCGGCGCGTCCTTCAAAATGACCCGCGCCAGCGTCACACGCTGCCGCTGACCCCCTGATAGTTTCACGCCACGCTCGCCCACATGCGCATCATACCCGGTTCTGCCCTGAGGGTCCTGCAGGTCGAGGATGAACTCATGCGCTTCGGCCTGTTTGGCCGCGGCGATCATCTGGTCCTCGGTCGCATCCGGACGGCCATAGAGGATATTGTCGCGGACTGACCGATGCAGCAAGGCGCTGTCCTGCTGGACCATGCCGATGCGGCTGCGCAAACTGTCCTGCGAGACCTGCGCGATGTTCTGATCGTCGATCAAGATTGCGCCACGCTCAACGTCATAAAACCGCAAAAGAAGCTTTACTAGGGTCGATTTTCCGGCACCGGAGCGCCCGATCAGGCCAATCTTCTCGCCCGGTTGAATGGTCAGATGGATGTGGTCCAATCCTCCGGCCTCGCGGCCATAATGGTGGGACAGATCGTTGATTTCGATCTTACCCTTGCTCAGTTGCAGCGGCTTCGCCGTAGGCGCATCCAGCAGGTCGATGGGTTGGGCGATGGTCTCCATCCCCTCAGCGACGATGCCAAGCTGGCGGAAGAAGCTGGTCAGCGCCCACATGATCCACCCGGTCATCGCGTTCAGGCGCAGGGTCAAGGCAGTCGCCGCAGCAACAACACCAACCGAAGCTGTGCCTTGCATCCACAGAGAAATCGCCCATCCCACGACGCCCACGATCAGCAGACCGTTCAGAGTGACCAGAACCGCGTCCATGATGGTGAAGATCCGCATTTCGATCTGGAATGTGCGGCGCGTCTCCTCGATGGCTTCGCGGGCATAGTCCATCTCTTGCCGGCCATGGGCGAACATCTTGACCGAGTGAATGTTGGTGTAGCTGTCCACCACACGCCCCGTCACGGTCGAGCGCGCATCGGATGCCGCCTTAGACGCCGGGCCAACGCGCTGAATCGTCCAGCGCACCAACAGCGCATAAAGCGCAAACCAGATCAGCAGCGGGATCAACAATCGCGGGTCCGCCGCATAGAGCAGAATCGCCGCGCCGATCAGATACGCGAGCGAGAACGAAATCGCGTCAAAGACCTGAAACACCACCTCGCCCGCGGCGGGAGGGGTCTGCATGATCCGGTTGGCAATCCGCCCGGCAAAGTCATTCTCGAACCAGCCAACTGACTGGCGCAGAACATGTTTATGCGCACGCCAGCGGATCAGTGTGCCAAAACTCGGCAGGATTGTATTGTTGAGCAGCAGAACGTCGATCAAATGCAGCAACGGACGCAACAGCAGGACAAACGCGGCCATCAGCAACAGCTCAGTCCCGTGGTTCTGCCAGACCTCTGCCGGAGTGCCGCCCAACAGGTCAACCACGCGACCCATATAGGCGATCAACCCGATCTCAACCCCGGCCACGACGATCGAGATCAGCGCCGCCCAGGCGAACACCCGATAGAACGGGCGCGAATAGTCCAGCATGAACGGCCACAGCTTGGTTGGCGGCGCGTCGGCCTCCTTATAGGGGCCAAAAGGGTCAACGAGGTTTTCGAAATAGCGAAACATAGAGGAGTGCTCCGATTGAGCAGAAAATTAGACATGCGAAGAAGAATGGCGCCTGAACACCACCCTGTACGGGGTAAGCGTCCCGGCTTTAGCCGAACCAGATCCCGTAATACATTCGCAGTCCTCCATCCATGTGACAGCTGCACGTAAGCACAAACGTTCTGATTTGTCATCCCCTTTTGAGACTTCGCGCTACCCGGCCAGCAAATCCTCGCGCGTCAGGGTAAAGCCAGATGCGATCCAGCTTGCCTCAAGATCAGCCAGTTTCTTGCCCAGAGCGGGGCCAGAGAAATTGGGAATCAGATCCGTCGCCTTGATAGGGAACTGCGCCGCGGCCCCGGAATGCAGCGCTGTGCGCAGATCCTCGGACCAGGGGCGCTCGAGGAAGGCGCATCGCAGTAGCGTTTCGTGCAAGCCCCCCTCGTCGCCGTAGCGGTAGCCCAGTTCGGCCACACTGGTCGAGGCCTGCGCCTCATCCCTCATCCGGGTCAGGCGTTGCAGTTGGTTGCGGCTCAGGCGCAGCGTCTCCGCGTCCTCGGGCGTGGCAATGGCCGCCAGTCTGCGCACCGCGTCCGGTTCGGCACCTGCGGCCTGCTCAATGGCGACCAAAGGCGCCAAGGCGCAATCATCCGCGCCCGGCAGAAGCTGCGCCAGTACTCCCGTGCTGCGCATTGCGGCAACGGAAGGGGCCGGATCGGGCGCACCCAACAGTTTCAGCAACTCGGCCCCGACACGTTCCCGCGACAAGTTGGACAAACCGTCCAGGTTCGCTGCAATCGCGGCCAGAGCATCCGGATCGAACCCGACCTCTACATCTCCGTACCAGGCATGAAACCGGAAGTAGCGCAGGGATCGTAGGTAATCTTCGCGGATGCGGTTTTCTGCGGTCCCGATAAACCGCACACGGCGCGCCTGAAGGTCTGGCAGACCCAAAAGCGGGTCTAACACGGCGCCATCCGGCCTCGCATAGATCGCGTTCATGGTGAAATCGCGCCGGGCTGCATCTTCTTCCACCTTGTCCGAGAAGGCCACAACCGCGCGGCGGCCATCGGTTTCCACATCGCGGCGAAAGGTGGTAATCTCATGCGGGATGTGATTGCAAACCACAGTGATCGTGCCGTGATCAATTCCCGTAGGGATCGCCTTGAGCCCAGCGCTCTGCGCCAGGTCCAGCACCGTTTTGGGATGCGCATCTGTTGCGATATCAATGTCCGACACCGGCGCGCCCAAAAGCGCGTTGCGCACGCATCCCCCCACAAACAGCGCTTGCGCGCCGCCATCCGTGAGGGCTGCGCATACCTTTTGTGTCGCAGGGTCCGAAACCCAAGCTGCGCTGATTTGCTTCATTCACTCACCCGTGCTGCAAGCCCGCGCAATATGCGGGCGGTCGCGCCCCATATGTAATAAGGGCCATAGGGCACGGCAAAATACTTCCGTCTTGTTCCCTGCCAACGGCGCGACTCGATCACATAATTCGCAGGGTTCAGCACATGTGCAAGGGGGACCGAGAAAATTTCGTCGACTTCGCCCGGCTCAGCCACCGGGTCGAAGCCCTGCCGAATGATCGCCACCACCGGGGTGACCGAGAAGGACGTGACGGTTTCATGCGTGGGTAGAAACCCCACAACCTCGGGCAGGTCAGTGGGCAGACCGACCTCTTCCCGCGCCTCGCGCAGGGCAGCGGCGGTGACATCCGCGTCGCCTTCATCCTGCTTGCCGCCGGGAAAGGCGATCTGGCCGGGGTGGTGCTTCAACGCCGAGGATCGTTTGGTCAGGATCAGCCGTGGCATCCCGTCCGCGACGGTGATCGGCACCAGCACCCCCGCCGGGCGCAGTTTGCGCCCCGGCGGCAGCACGGTGTCTGGGTTCAGGTCAAAATCACTGGACCGATGGCCCGGACGCCCCAAGGCCGTCCGGAGTTGTGTCTCTAACTCAGACACTTTTGCTGTCTTCGGCGTCAAACCCTACGGTGGCAGGATCCAGCACGTAATGCGCGCCGCAGAACTGACAATCGGCCGTAACCTGACCTTCGGGGGTGGTCATCTTTTCAATGTCCTTGGCCGAATAGATCGACAGGCTTTGGCGCACGCGCTCTTCTGAACAGGTGCAACCGAACTGTACCTGCTGCGCGTCATAGACCCGTGGGTTTTCCTCGTGGAACAGACGCACCAGCAGATCGGTTGGCGCAATCGAGGGGCCGATCAACTCAAGATCCTCGACCGTATCCAGCAGGATATTGACGCGGCCCCAGTTCTCACCCTCTTCGCCATCGACCAGATCCGTAGCGGTCAGGATCTCTCCGGTGCCTTCGCTGGATGCCGCAAAGGGCGAGGCTTTGGGCATATGCTGCAACATGATGCCGCCTGCACGCCAATGCTCACCCACACCCGGTTCGGTCGATTTGCCGAAGCTCAGCGAGAAGCGGGTCGGCAGCTGCTCGGACTGCGCAAAATAGGCTTCGGCACAGGCGCTGATCGAGCCTCCGGCCAGCGGAGTGATGCCCTGATAGGGCTGCGTGCCTTCGCCTTGGTCGATCATGATCGCGAAATAGCCCTCGCCCACCTGATCGAAGGGCGCACCATCGGTCAGACGATCGCGGTCGAAACTGGCGTAAGCGCGGATGCGGGCCGGCTCACCCTCTTTCTGTGGTGCGTAGTAGTCGGTGGCAATCATGCGCACCGGACCCTTGGACTGCACCTGCAACGACAGCTTCCATCGGAGCGAGACAGTCTGACCGATCAACGCGGTCAGCAGGGCCATCTCGGCCACCAGGGCCTCAACCTTTTCCGGATAGTCATGCTGTTTCAGGATGCCGTCCAACACGCCATCCAGACGGGCCACGCGCCCGCGCATGTCCGATACATCGAGTTGAAAGGGCAGGACGGTATCGTCCCACGCGATTTTTGTTCCAAGAGACATGGGGTTTCCTTACACGCCAAGGGTTGGCATACCGGCACCATATAGGTCGCAGAGATTGGGTTGTAAGGGGCCATACATGATCAGACGGTTCGGCGAAAGCCCTGAACCTGGGCGCAAGTATACTCGGCGGGTCGGAGTCTACGCGTTGCTGCCTCGCTCCGGGCACCTTCTTCTGACCTGTCAGACCGAACCGGGGCCGGATCTGCAATTGCCCGGCGGCGGCATTGATCCAGGCGAATCGCCAACAACCGCCCTGCATCGGGAAGTGTTCGAGGAAACAGGCTGGCTGATCGCTGCACCACGTCGAGTCGGCGCGTTCCGTCGGTTCACGTATATGCCGGAATATGATCTTTGGGCCGAGAAGGTCTGCCTGATCTATCAAGCGCGTCCCGTGCGCCGCCTGGGGCCACCAAGCGAGCCGTTCCACGAAGCGCTCTGGATGCACGCCGCCGACGCGGTTGAAACTCTGGGCAATGATGGCGATCGCCATTTCGCGACGTTGCATCTTCGCGGGCTTTAGATCGTTTCGGGTTTAACCTGCGACACGAATACCCTGCCACGCTTTCAGCGTATTCGGGACATTCGTTTCACTTGATGAGTCAGGTAAAACCTTAAACGATCTAGGCCCCATTGTATTCAAAGAAAACTGCCGAGACATCGTCCCCCATACCGCTGTCAGGTGACATCACCTGAGTCAGGCGCCAGAACAGATCGTCCAGAAACTCAGGCCCTCCGCGACCCGCCGCACAGTCGAGCGCCATCTTTCGCAAGCCGTCATCATCCAGCATTCCGCCTTCCGCCAAGGCGCATTCCGTGAACCCGTCTGAATGCAGCAACAACCGGTCCCCGGGCTCCATCTTCGCCTCAACCTGCTGAAACTTCACATCCGGGATCAACCCGATGGGCAGCCCACCTTCGCCCAGAAACTCGGTCGTGCCATCGCGTCGCAGCATCAACGGATGTGGATGCCCGGCCTGAACCATCCTGATATGCCCGTTGCGCAGGTCTACAATGGCATAGACCATCGTAAAATATTCTTCGATCCCCGCGTCCGCCAGCAATCGGGAATTCAGCATCCCCGCGACTTCCTCCGGGGGAAGCAAAGCGTAGAATTTGTCAAACCGCTTTTCCATTGCGACGTTCTGTTCGAAATGTTTACTGGACAGATAACCGCCCAACCGCGCCGTCATCATCGCCGAGGTGATGCCGTGACCAGATACATCAATGCTGTAGAACCCAAGGCGGTTGGGGCCGGGTGAGAACATCCCCACCAGATCACCTCCGATATGCCCGCAAGGCTTCAACAACAGGCTAACGCGCGATTTTCCGAACTCTTGCGTGAGGTCGGGCACTAGCGATTCCTGTATCTTGCGGGCTTGAATCAGGTCCTTGTCGATGGCCTCATGCGCCAGTTTCAACTCTTGCAGGGCAGATTCGATCAGGCGATTTTTCTGTGACAACTCACGCTGCATATCCAGAATCCGCGCCCCGGCCGAGATACGCGCGCGCAGCTCATCCGCCTCAAGCGGTTTGATCAGGAAGTCATCCGCGCCCGCGTCCAGACCCCGCGCCACCTCCTGCTTTTCGCTTTTGGAGGTGAGCAGGATGAAATAGCTGTAATGTTCTGCCTCAAGCGCACGGAAGGCGCGGCAGAACTCAAGCCCGCTCATCCCCGGCATCACCCAATCGCTCAGCACAAGGTCTGGCGCGGCTGCGGTGCAGATATCTATCGCCGCCTCGCCGTTGTCTGCCTCAAGTACCTCAAATCCCCATTTCTTGAGCGATGCCACCAGAATGCGCCTTTGCAGGCGGCTGTCATCCACAACCAGCACCCTCCGGATTGCACCGAAGTCCAGATCGGATCTGGTTTCCTCAAGACTTGCCGCTGGCACTCTGCAACCCCACACGCTTCCTTTTATCGGGATGGTGCGATCCTACGCGTCTGGGGCTTAACATCGAGTGAAGGCCAATTAAGGCCGGTGCTTAACCCGACATTTACTCAAACCGGACTACCAACGATCCATTCAATTCCGATGCAGGACACAACCCATGATCCACTGGCCCCGAGTTCGACAGCTCCGTGACGAGGTTGGCGCTGATGAGTTCGATGAGGTTATCGAGATCTTTCTGGACGAGGTGCAAGAGGTCATCGCCCGCGTGCATGCAGACACCGCGCGGCAGGATCTTGAACAAAACCTGCATTTCCTGAAAGGCAGCGCTCTGAGCCTTGGGTTCGAGGTGTTCTCCAAGCTCTGTCAGGATGGCGAAAGGCTAGCGGCACAAGGTGAGGCGGCAAAAGTCGGTCTGCCGGAAATCCTCGCCGCGTTTGCTGCCTCGAAATCAGTGTTTCAGGCCGAACTGAACGACAATCTGCCCTAAATAACAAACTGTGCCAGCGTCTCATCCTCGGTGATGTCGTTATAGGTGAACCCGGCCTCATCTAGGTGCGCAAAGAGGCGGGCGAAGTTCTCGGGCTTGCGGGTTTCGATCCCGATCAGTACCGAGCCGAAATTGCGCGCCGATTTCTTCATATATTCGAACCGGGCGATATCGTCTTCGGGGCCGAGGATGCCCAGGAACTCTTTCAACGCGCCGGGACGCTGTGGCAGACGCAGGATGAAGTATTTCTTGACCCCAGAATAGCGCTGCGCACGCTCTTTGACTTCGGGCAGACGCTCAAAATCGAAGTTGCCGCCAGAGGTTACGCAGACAACCGTTTTGCCGCGGATGAAGCTCTGCACATCAGCAACCGCCTCAATCGCCAATGCGCCAGCGGGTTCCAGCACGATGCCTTCCACGTTCAGCATCTCGATCATTGTGGCGCAGATGCGATCCTCAGACAGGACCAGAACGTCCGACAGGTGACGGTCTTTCAAAAGCTCAAAGGGCTTTGCCCCGATCTTGCCGACCGCCGCGCCATCGACGAAATTGTCCACGTGATCCAAGGCAACCGGATGTCCCGCGGCCATTGCCGCGTGCAGACAGGCCCCACCTTTGGGTTCGACAAACAAACAGTGGGTCCGATCGCCGAACCAGGTTGCAACGCCGGACGACATGCCACCCCCGCCGACCGGCAAGATGACATGATCAGGCACACGGCCCAGCTGTTCCTCGATCTCGACAGCTAGCGAGGCCTGCCCCTCGATTACATCCTCATCATCGAACGGCGACAAGAAATGCCCGCCTTCTTTTGCGCACCACGCTTGTGCTGCGGCAAGCGTATCGTCGAAATAGTCGCCGCTGAGGTGAACATCGATATTGTCGCCGCCGAAGATACGGGTCTTCTGGATCTTCTGCTGAGGCGTGGTGACCGGCATGAAGATCACCCCCTTCACATCCAGATGCTTGCACATGAAGGCCACGCCCTGCGCGTGGTTGCCGGCGCTGGCACAGACGAACAGATCCTGCCCCTGCTGCTTGCGCATGGCATTGAAGGCGCCTCGGATCTTGTAGGAGCGTACCGGGCTGAGGTCCTCTCGCTTGAGCCAGATATCAGCACTGTAGCGGTCAGACAGATGGGCATTCCGCTGCAAAGGCGTTGCCGGAAACACAGAGCGCATCGCCTGTTCGGCAGCGCGGGCACGGGTCATGAAATCGCTCATGCCGGTTTCAGTGGCTTATCCTAAGCAAAAGGGCAAGGAATACATGTGTGTACGAATTACGACAGCGCGCGTTTTTCGATGAAGACGCCATAGAACGTTGTCAGGATGCTGACGTTGATCAGTGGCACGATCAGCATGCTGGCGAAAACCACCACCAATGCTCCAATCACCGGGATGATCAGAAGTATCGCGAACAGAAGCTGAAGCCCCATCTGGAACAACACCAGCAACACAACCAGTGCCACTATGGTTCCGTTCGCTCCGTCAGTTGCCCGCCACGCGTCAGTCAGTTTCAGCGGTTCACCTATTGCTGCGGCAGGCATGATCGGAGACACCCTGTAAAAGGCCACGGAAAGACCCACAACAACCAGAAGCCACGCCAATATGCCCATCGCGGCCGAGGCCTGCGTCAAAAATCCGATGACGAGCATCGTCGGGATCAGGACGATCACGCCCAGCAAGGCCAGCATCACCATCCGCCCAATGTAAGCGAGCATTCGATCCGATCTGAACGCGGGCAGAAAACCGGCAGGGTATTCTTCGAGCAGGACAAAGCGATGCCAGGACACGACAATCCAAACCATGATCGCAAATAGGGATGCCAGCACGCAGAACAAGAAAGCTGTGACCGCTCCCGGCGATGCAGCATCCGGCAGACCGTTTGGCTCGGTCGAGATATCTTCGAACGAAATACCAAACAGTAGGCTGAATGCGATGATGACCAGACCGCCGATCAGCGCAGGGATCAGCGTGATCTGAATCGCCTGTTTCAGGTTCCGCAAAACCATCTTGATCGAATGCATGAAAATCTCGAACGCCAACATGTGGAAATGCCCTTGCTCAACCATCTCTTGTTCTTTGTCAGGCCGTTTCACCCCAATTCCCAGCCTGCGTCAATCCACACAGCTTGCCCCCGCCCACAAAACCCGTTAGGGGCCAATCGTCTTGCGAATAAGGGGAAGTCAGATGTCCGCGCCTAAGAAAGTTGTTCTGGCCTATTCCGGTGGCCTTGATACCTCGATCATTCTGAAATGGTTGCAGACCGAGTATGGCTGTGAGGTCGTCACCTTCACCGCTGATCTGGGTCAGGGTGAGGAACTGGAACCCGCCCGCCAAAAGGCTGAGATGCTGGGGATCAAACCTGAAAACATCTATATCGAGGACATCCGCGAAGAGTTCGTGCGCGACTTCGTTTTCCCGATGTTCCGTGCAAATGCGCAGTATGAAGGTCTGTACCTGCTGGGCACCTCGATCGCGCGGCCTCTGATCTCGAAACGTCTGGTTGAGATCGCTCAGGAAACCGGTGCCGATGCCGTAGCACATGGCGCAACCGGCAAGGGCAACGATCAGGTTCGCTTTGAATTGGCCGCCTACGCACTGAACCCCGAAATCAAGGTCATCGCCCCGTGGCGCGAGTGGGATTTGACCAGCCGTACTCGACTGATCGAATGGGCCGAAGCGCATCAGATCCCGATCGCCAAGGACAAGCGCGGCGAGGCACCCTTCTCGGTCGATGCCAACCTGCTGCACACCTCCTCCGAGGGCAAGGTTCTGGAAGACCCCGCCGATATGGCGCCCGACTACGTCTACCAGCGCACCGTCCACCCTGAGGACGCGCCGAACGAGCCCGAATTCATCGAGATCGGTTTTGAGAAAGGCGACGCAGTCAGCATCAATGGCGAGGCGATGAGCCCGGCCACCATCCTGACCAAGCTGAACGAGTATGGCGGCAAGCACGGCATCGGTCGTCTGGACTTGGTCGAAGGCCGTTTTGTTGGCATGAAGTCGCGCGGTATCTACGAAACTCCGGGCGGCACCATCCTACTGGAAGCACACCGTGGGATCGAATCCATCACCATGGACCGTGGCGCGATGCACCTGAAAGACCAGCTGATGCCGCAATATGCCGAGCTGATCTATAACGGCTTCTGGTACTCGCCCGAACGCGAAATGCTGCAGGCCGCCATCGACAAAAGCCAAGAGCACGTCACCGGCACCGTGCGCGTGAAACTGTATAAAGGTCTGGCCTCGACCGTTGGCCGCTGGTCCGATCATTCGCTGTATTCCGAGGCACATGTGACCTTCGAGGAAGACGCCGGTGCCTATGATCAAACCGACGCCGCAGGCTTTATCCAGCTGAACGCGTTGCGTTTGAAACTGTTGGCGGCACGCGACAAACGTCTGTCTAAGTAACCTGGCAAACAGTTTAGAACTCAAAACCCCGGCAATCACACGGTTGCCGGGGTTTTCTTTTGCTCAACGGACCCAGCGTCATGCTTGCCGGATGTGGGGCCATGTCTTTACGCATACGTCAAGTTTGAAAGGACAGACCATGCTGCAAGAGATCGCCGACGGAATTCAAAAAGGGCTGAATGGCAAATGCTTTGACGGATCGCTCAAGTTCGATTGCGGCGATGCGGGCGTGATCGTGCTGGCTGACAATCAGGCTACCACGCAGGATCAGGATACCGATTGCACCATCCGCATCTCGCAGGACAACCTGACCAAGCTGCTCACCGGCAAGCTGAACCCGATGACCGGTGTTGCTATGGGTAAGCTCAAAATCTCGGGCAATATGGGTGTGGCGATGAAGCTGGGGCAGCTGCTGGGTTAGTCGCCTTCCGAGAACACATCAAACGCCTTCAGCGCCTTTGCGCTGTAGGCAAAAGACGGGCCTCCGCCCATATAGGTCGCCATTGAGAGCGCCTCGCACAGTTCCTCGCGAGTGGCGCCAAGACGCACCAGTGATTTCACGTGAAACCCGATGCAGCTGTCGCAACGTGTGGCGATGGCAATGCCCAGCGCGATGAACTCTTTGGTTTTTTCGCTCAGGGCACCGTCGGTTTTGGCCGCCTTGCCCATCATCCCGAAACCGCGCACCGTTTCGAGGACCTCTTTCGAGAGGGTGCCGATATTGGCCTCGGTCTCGGCCATGAAGTCTTTCCAGTCCATACTGTGCCTCCTTATCCGCGTTCGACCGCGCCCATGCGACGTTCCAGCCAGCGTACCCCGGCGCTGATGATCAGAACCAGGATCAGGTATTCAAATATCAGCAAGGTGTAGATTTCCAGCGGGCGGTATTCCGTCACCACCAGCTCATTCGCGCGGCGGGTCAGTTCCTGCATGCCGATGACACTGGCAAAGGCGCTCATCTTGACGATGTAGATGAACTGGTTGGCCAAGGGCGGCAGGATACGTCGGATCGCTTGCGGCAGAATCACGTAGCGCATCGTTTGCACGTAGTTCAGCCCGATGGTCTGGGCCGCCTCGCGCTGGCCGCGTGCGATGGATTGGATGCCGGCGCGGTAGATCTCGGCAGTAAAGGCACTGTCGGAAATCGCCAGGGTGATGATCGCGCCCCAGAATGGGTCAATCGGGATGTTCAGGCCCATCGACTGGAATACGATCGGCAGGCCATAGAACACCCAAAACAGCATGGGCAGCAGTGGAATTGCGCGAATGAACTCGACATAGACCCTGTTCAGCAGCCGCCAGCCGCGTTTCTCGGACAATCCGGGCAAGGCAACCAACAGGCCAATCACAATCGACAGCGCCGCCGCGATCAGAGAGATCAGGATCGTCGCGCCCATGCCTGAGATCAGGAATTTCACATTGGTCCAGCCCGAGTCAGTTCGCGGGTCGATAACATACCAGCCCCATGTCTGGGATGAGGAACAGCCTGCCAGCAGCAGAAGCGGTATGAGGAGAAGTGCTTTTTTCATCATACCCACTCAGTGCTGCAATATCTGGCTGAGGAACTTGCGGCACCGCTCCGAGGTTGGATTGGTGAAGAAATGCTCGGGCCTGCCCTGCTCCACGATCTCGCCCTCATCCATGAATATCATCTTGTCCGCGACCTTGCGGGCAAACCCCATTTCATGAGTGACCACGACCATGGTCATGCCTTCATGCGCCAGCTCAACCATAACGTCCAGCACCTCGGCGATCATTTCTGGATCGAGGGCCGAAGTCGGCTCATCAAACAAAAGAACTTTCGGCTCCATGCAAAGGGATCGGGCAATGGCGACGCGTTGTTGCTGACCGCCGGACAGTTGGATGGGGCGTTTGTCGGCCTGATCGGGGATGTGAACACGCTCAAGATAATGGCGCGCGCGCTCTTCGGCCTGCGCTCGGCTCAGGCCCCTCGCCTTGATGGGGCCAAGTGTCAAGTTGTCTAGAACGCTCAGATGCGGGAACAGGTTGAACTGCTGAAACACCATGCCGACCTCGGACCGGATCGTGGCTGCGGATCTGGCGTCATCCTTCAGCTCGACGCCGTCAATGCGGATGGTGCCTTTCTGGTGTTTCTCTAGCTGGTTGATACAGCGCACGACCGTGGATTTGCCCGAGCCAGATGGCCCGCAGATCACAACCTTTTCACCACTATTGACCGTAAGGTTGATATTCTTGAGGACATGGAACGTATCGAACCACTTGTTCACATCGACAAGCTCGATGGCGGGGTCTGGCATTGGTCGATCTGTCCCTAGTTTGCGCGGGTGGATTGATTTATTGGGCCTGCGCCCCCTATCCCGCTTAAAACAACGAACTATATATGGCAGCAAGTCCCAGCTGCCACCAACAGGAGAATTAAATGAACACAATCTGGAGAGCAGCCGCAGCCGCTGCGCTTGGTCTGGTCTTGTCAGGCGCAGCCCAGGCGCAATCGGCACTGAACGAAATCCTGGATTCCGGTGTGTTGAAGGTCGGCACGACCGGTGATTGGAACCCGATGTCCCTGCGGGATCCGGCCACGAACAGCTACAAAGGCTATGACATCGACATCATGAACGAACTCGCCGCCGATTTGGGGGTTGAGGTCGAATACGTCCCGACCGATTGGAAAACTCTAGTGAATGGCGTTGTGGCGAAGAAATACCACCTGACTGGCTCGGCCTCGATCTCGCCGCCGCGCATGAAGGTCGCCGGATTCTCGGACAGTTATATCTCGGTTGAGCTGTTCCCTTACACGACCAAGGACAAGGCCGACAAATTCGACGGGTACGAGTCGATCAACCAGCCGGGTGTGACGGTCGCAACAACGCTGGGCACCACCTTTGAAAAGCGCGTCCGCGAGTGGTTCCCGAATGCCGAGATCAAAGTTGTCGAAGCCCCCGCACGTGGTTTTCAAGAGGTGATCGCCGGACGGGCCGATGTGTTCATCACATCGAACATCGAAGGCTCCACCCTGGAAGAGAAGTTCCCGATCGAGCGTGTGAAGAACGCCGGACCACGTTCCCCTTCACCCATCGCAATGATCCTGCCGCAGGACGATCAGGTCTGGATCAACTATGTGAACAACTGGATCGAGGTGAAGAAAGCCCAGGGCTTCTTTGAGGAAAACCAAAAGAAATGGGGTCTGTGATCCTGCCAACGCCCGGCCCCACGGCCGGGCGTTTTCTTGCCGGTCGCGGGGGTAAGTGGGTAAACAGGTCGGTCAATAAACTCAGGTCACCAGCGCGTGACATTCCATGTCAGGTAATTGCAACTTGTTAGAACACCGGTCACCTTGAGTCTCGGAAGGAGACATACCATGACCCGGACTGCATATCTCGACTACCTCAAACCTGCCCTGTTGTTCACCTTGATTGCACTGGCCGCAACCTTGCGCGCCGTTCCGGCCCCGGCTGCAGGGACCGAGACCCTGACGGTTGCCGGCGGATGCTTCTGGTGTGTTGAATCCGATTTCGAATCCGTACCCGGCGTCATAGGCGCTGTGTCCGGGTTCACGGGTGGTTCTGTCTCGAACCCGACATATGATCAGGTGACCAAAGGCGGCACGGGCCACTACGAGGCGGTTCAGATCACGTTTGATCCCGCGCGCGTCTCACGTGAAACGCTTCTGAACATGTTCTTCCGCTCGGTCGACCCCACAGATGCAGGCGGTCAGTTTTGCGACCGTGGAGAGAGCTACCGAACGGCAATTTTCGTGTCTAACGCAGGGGAAAAAGCGCTTGCGCAACAGGCAAAGACCAACGCGCAACGAGCGCTTGGCCAAACGGTCGTAACCCCGATCCTGCAGGAGGGCGCGTTTTATCCGGCCGAGGCATACCATCAGGACTACTACAAAGGCGACAAGCTGGTGTTCACCCGCTTTGGCCCCAAACGCCAGAAGAACGCCTATAAAGCCTACCGCAATGCCTGCGGTCGGGATGCACGGGTGAAGCAGCTTTGGGGAAGTGACGCGCCCTTTGCCGGATCTTAATCCAACTGCGCGTCACGGACTTCCCTCAGATCCGGAATGACATCTGCAGTGCCGTGCCGCGTGACCATCAGGGCCGCGGCGCGGTTCGCTTGTAGAATGGCCTGCTCCATCGGCATGCCACGGTCCATCCCGGCCAGAACGTAGCCGGTAAACGTATCCCCTGCGCCCGTTGTATCCACCGCCTGCACCTTATGCGCGGCGAAATCCACGGGATCACAACCCTGCTGCAGATACCGCGCGCCCCTCGACCCAAGCGTAACGATCACATGGCGCACCGGCAGTTCCGCTGCATCCAACCCGGTTTCCTGCCGCAATTGCTCGGCCTCGACCTCGTTGAGGATCAGGAAATCCAGATAAGGCAGAACCTCTTGCACCGATTGCGCCTGAAACGGCGCGGCGGCGTAGCAAACGGTCAGGCCAAGCTCATGCCCCAGACGGGCCGCTTCGACCTGAGCGTTGGTTTCGTTCTGCAAAACCAGAATATCTCCGGTATTGGCCGAGGCCAGCGCCTTCCCGATCTGCGCGCTGTCCAACGCGTGGTTAGCGCCGGGGTAGAGGATGATAAGGTTCTCGCCCTGCGCGTCCACAGCAATGATCGCGTGACCGGTCGGCACATCCACCTCAGCGATGAACCGCGTGTCGACGCCATATTCCGTCAGCCGATCCTTGGCCCAGCGCCCATCCGGACCGACAGCACCGATATGGCTGACCCGGGATCCCGCGCGCGATCCGGCAACGGACATATTGGCCCCTTTGCCGCCCAGAAAACGCTCAAGACCGTCTGCCGCCAAGGTCTCACCCGCCGCAGGCAGGTGCGGCAGGCCGTAAACCATGTCGGCATTGATCGAGCCCAGGTTCCAGATCGTCATGACTTGCCAATATCGCAGGAGGCCAGAATGGCCATGTTCAGGATATCATTGGCCGTCGACACGGTCGAGCAGATCTGAATCGGCTTGTCGACGCCAGACAGGATCGGGCCGATCACTGTGGCTCCGCCCATTTCCTGCATCAGTTTGGTCGAGATCGAGGCCGAGTGCCGTGCGGGCACGATCAGGATATTGGCCGGGCCGGTCAGGCGCTGGAACGGGTATCCGACCTGCTGATCCACGTTCAGGGCAACATCGACGGTCATCTCGCCTTCGTATTCGAAATCTACGCCACGCTGGTCCAGAACCGCTGGCGCACGGTGCATCTTTTCGGCCCGCTCTGAAACCGGGTAGCCAAAGGTCGAGAAGCTGACAAAAGCCACGCGAGGTTCAAGTCCCATATGGCGGGCCACGTCGGCCGAGCGTTCAGCGATATTGGCCAAGTCGTTTTCATCCGGCCATTCATGCACCAGAGTATCACCAATCAGAACAATGCGCCCCTTGTGCAGCAACGCCGTCACGCCAGCTGCGCCATGAGCAGCGTCCGCGTCGAAGACATGGTTGATCCGGTCCAGCACGTGGGCCGATTTGCGTGTCGCCCCCGTCACAAGGCCGTCGCCATGCCCATGCGCCAGCATCAGGGATGAGAACACATGCCGGTCCCGGGCCGCCAAACGGTGGATATCCTTGGGGTCAAAACCTTTGCGTTGCAAACGGTTATACAGGAAATTCGAATAGGTCTCGAGATGCGAGGTGTTGGCGGCGTTCACCACCTCAAGCTCGCGCACGGCGTCGCCCAGACCAGCCTCTTCCAGCTTGGTTTTCACATCATCTGGACGGCCCACGACCAGCGCCTTGCCAAAGCCCGAGCGTTGATAGGTCACGGCAGCGCGCAACACGCGCGGATCGTCACCCTCGGCAAATATCATGCGGCTTTGCGCCTGACGGGCACGGGCGTTCAGGCCGCGCAGGATGCTGGCGGTCGGGTCCATGCGGGACTTGAGGCTCAGTTCATAAGCCTCCATGTCGATGATCGGACGGCGGGCCGCTCCGGTATCCATCCCAGCCTTTGCGACCGCCGGAGGGATACGGTGGATCAGACGTGGGTCAAACGGCGTTGGGATGATATAGTCGCGACCAAAGGTCAGCGATTTGCCATAGGCCATGGCGACCTCATCCGGCACATCCTCACGCGCCAGACGGGCCAGAGCATGGGCACAAGCGATCTTCATCTCGTCATTGATGGCGCGCGCGTGAATATCCAGCGCACCGCGGAACAGGTAGGGGAAGCCCAGAACGTTGTTCACCTGGTTCGGATAGTCGCTGCGGCCTGTGGCAACAATCGCATCAACGCGAACCTCATGCGCCTCTTCCGGCGTGATCTCAGGATCCGGGTTCGCCATAGCGAAAATCACCGGATTATCGGCCATGCTGGCAACCATATCCTGCGTCACGGCACCCTTGACCGAAACGCCCAGGAAAACGTCTGCGCCTTTCATGGCGTCTTCGAGGCTGCGTAGATCCGTGGTGATCGCATGAGCCGACTTCCACTGGTTCATCCCCTCGGTCCGGCCCTGGTAGATCACGCCTTTGGTGTCACAGACAATGCAGTTCTCATGCCGCGCACCCATCGACTTGAGCAGCTCGATACAAGCAATCCCCGCAGCACCCGCGCCGTTCAGAACAATCTTAACGTCTTCTATCTTTTTGCCCGAAATATGCAGCGCATTCAGCAGACCCGCCGCACAAATCACCGCCGTGCCGTGCTGGTCGTCATGGAAGACCGGAATATCCATCTCTTCCTTGAGGCGCTGTTCGATGATGAAACATTCAGGCGCTTTGATGTCTTCGAGGTTGATGCCACCAAAGGTCGGCCCCATTAGACGCACCGCGCGGCAGAACTCATCCGGGTCTTCGGTGTCCAACTCGATATCGATCGAGTTCACATCGGCGAACCGTTTGAACAGTACGGATTTCCCTTCCATCACAGGTTTCGAGCCGAGCGCGCCAAGATTGCCAAGACCCAGCACGGCGGTCCCGTTCGAGATCACAGCAACCAGATTGCCCTTGTTGGTATAGTCATAAGCGGTCTCGGGCGCTTCGGCGATTGCTTCACATGGAACAGCAACGCCGGGGCTATAGGCCAGCGAAAGATCGCGCTGTGTGGTCATGGGAACGGTGGCCTGCACCTCCCACTTGCCTGGGGTCGGGTCAAGGTGAAAGGCCAACGCCTCTTCTTTGGTGATCTTCGCTTTGGGCATCTTAAATGTCGTTTCCATGACTTCGGGGCTGATGCGTCATAGCGCAGCCACGCGCGGGCCTCAACGAGAATGAGTTTTCGGCTTTTACAGAAGATGGGGGATTTGTAAGGTCACGTCCGGAACACGCCAGAAGGGGGCCGCTTTTGTCCACAGTCACGCCGATGATGGCGCAGTATCTCGAGATCAAGGAGGCCCATGCCGACGCCCTGCTGTTCTACCGCATGGGCGATTTCTACGAGATGTTTTTTGAGGACGCCGTCAACGCCGCCGAAGCGCTGGACATCGCTCTGACCAAGCGCGGCAAACACAATGGCGACGATATCCCGATGTGCGGTGTCCCGGTTCACGCGGCTGAGGGCTATTTGCTGACCCTCATCCGCAAAGGGTTTCGCGTGGCCGTTTGCGAACAGATGGAAAGCCCGGCTGAAGCGAAGAAAAGAGGCTCTAAATCGGTGGTAAAGCGCGATGTCGTGCGACTGGTGACGCCCGGCACGCTGACCGAAGACGTCCTGCTGGAAGCCCGCCGCCACAACTTTCTGGCCACTTATGCCGAGGTCCGGGATGAGGCCGCACTCGCCTGGGCCGATATCTCGACTGGGGCGTTTCACGTGATGCCTTTGACCTCCGTTCGCCTCAGCCCCGAGCTAGCTCGACTCGCCCCATCCGAGCTGATCGTCGCCGACGGGATGGAGCAGTCGCTGAACGAAACCGTCCGCGACCTTGGGATTTCTCTGACGCCTGTCGGGCGAGCCAGTTTCGACAGTACCGCGGCGGAAAAACGCATCTGCGGGCTGTTTCACGTGGGCGCGCTGGAGGCGTTCGGGTCTTTTGGCCGGGCAGAGATTTCCGCCATGGGCGCCCTGATCGACTATCTTGAGATCACGCAGAAGGGCAAACTGCCCCTCCTGCAAACGCCCTTGAAGGAATCCGAAGACCGCGTGGTACAGATCGACGCCGCCACGCGCCGCAATCTGGAGCTGACCCGGTCTCTGTCGGGCGGTCGTGTCGGATCGTTGTTGTCGGTGGTCGACCGCACCGTCACACCCGGCGGGGCACGATTGCTGGAACAGCGCCTCTCAAGCCCGTCTCGCAATCTGGATGTGATCCACTCCCGTCTCGACGCCGTCAGCTTTGCCGCCGAAGACAGCCTGATCGTCTCGGACCTGCGCGAGGCCCTGCGCAAAACCCCCGATCTGGACCGCGCCCTGTCTCGCCTGTCGCTTGAACGTGGCGGGCCTCGCGATCTGGCCGCCATCCGCAACGGCCTGACCCAAGCCGCTGCAATTGCGGGCATTTGCGAAGGGCAGAATCTTCCGGTCCTGCTGGGAACTGCCTTGCAAAACCTTGTTGGCTTCGACGACCTCCTGAGCCTGCTAGATGAGGCTTTGGTGGCCGAACCGCCCCTGCTGGCCCGCGACGGAGGTTTCATCGCTCCCAGTTTTGACCCCGAACTGGACGAAGCGCGCACCCTGCGCGACGAAGGCCGATCTGTCATTGCCGGGTTTCAGCAGAAATATGCGGAACACACCGGCATCACCTCGCTGAAGATCAAGCACAACAATGTCCTGGGCTATTTCATCGAAACAACGGCCACCCATGCCGAGAAGATGTTGAACCCGCCATTCTCCGAGACCTATATCCATCGCCAAACCACCGCCAATCAGGTGCGGTTTACCACCGTCGAACTCTCGGAAATCGAAACCCGTATCCTGAATGCTGGAAATCTGGCTTTGGAGGTCGAAAAGCGGCTCTATAAAAGGCTTTCTGACGAAACTCTGACCCTTGCCGCCCGACTGAACCAAGCCGCCCGAGGACTGGCCGAGCTGGATCTGACCACAGCCCTTGCCGACCTTGCGCGTGGTGAGAACTGGTGCCGCCCACAAGTCGACACTTCGCGCGCCTTTGAGGTTCAGGGAGGACGCCACCCGGTGGTCGAACACGCGCTGCGCCAGCAAAGCGGCGATGCCTTCGTCGCAAATGACTGCGATCTCAGTGCCGAAGACGGAGCCGCCATTTGGTTGTTGACCGGTCCCAACATGGCCGGTAAATCAACCTTCCTCCGCCAGAACGCTCTGATCGCCCTACTGGCCCAAATGGGCAGCTACGTCCCTGCGGAACAGGCCCATATCGGCCTTGTCAGCCAGCTTTTCAGCCGTGTCGGAGCATCAGACGATCTCGCCCGAGGCCGCTCGACCTTCATGGTCGAAATGGTCGAAACTGCCGCCATTCTGAACCAGGCCGATGACCGCGCACTCGTCATTCTGGACGAAATCGGCCGCGGGACCGCCACCTATGACGGCCTCTCCATCGCCTGGGCCACGCTGGAGCATCTGCACGCCGCCAACCAATGTCGTGCCTTGTTTGCCACGCACTACCACGAACTCACCGCGCTGGCCGGAAAGCTTAAAGGCGTCGAAAACGCCACCGTCGCCGTGAAGGAATGGGAAGGTGAGGTCATCTTTCTTCATGAAGTTCACAAAGGCGCCGCCGACCGATCCTATGGCGTGCAGGTCGCCCAACTGGCGGGTCTGCCCGCCTCAGTCGTTGAACGTGCCCGCATCGTGTTGGATCAACTGGAAAAAACCGAGCGTGAGGGCGGTAAACAAAAATCCCTGATCGACGACCTTCCGCTCTTCTCCGCCGCTCCACCACCGCCGCCGCCTGCGCCGAAAGCCTCACCAGTCGCAGACATGCTGAACGACATCCTGCCAGACGAGCTGACCCCCCGCGAAGCACTCGACTTGATCTACAAACTGAAAGAGGCGGCCAAATCCTGACCGCCCCTTCTTCTGTTCAAAAATACCTCCGCCGGAGGCTTGGCCTTGCAGAGGCCAATCAGCTCGCAGGTGTCGACGACACACCGACCTGCGCCGGGCGCAGCAAACGGTCGTGCAACATAAACCCTTCTGCAGAGACCTGAATGATGTCCCCTGCGCGGGTTCCAGGCACTGGCGCTTCAAACATCGCCTCATGCACATTCGGGTCGAACCGATCCCCAACCTCGGGCGTGATCACTTCGATCCCGTGCTTCTGAAATACGTCCTTAAGCGCGCGCATGGTCAGCTCAACACCTTCCAGCAACCCAGCAGCCACTTCTTTCTGCTCATCGGTCGCTGCTTCAAGCGCGCGCTTCATGTTGTCATAAACCGGCAACATGTCGCGGGCCAGTTTCGACCCACCATATTGCTCCGCGTCCCGGCGGGCCTTGTCGCCACGCTTGCGCGCGTTTTCCGCGTCAGCCAAAGCGCGCATGAACTTGTCTTTGTAGTCATCCCGCTCGGCGCGCAACTCATCCAGTTCCAGCGCCTCATCGCTGATCTCAGCGAACTCTTCGGCCAGTTCTTCCGCTTCGGCCGCCATGATGTCGTCCAGAAATTCTTCGTTCTTGGGCTCTGCCATCTCTTACCCTCTAGCTCCGGTCGGATATCAGCTTGCCGACCAGTTGCGCCGTATAATCCACGATCGGTACGATCCGTCCATAATTCAAACGTGTGGGCCCGATGACCCCAACCGCACCAATTATCTTACGATCAGCGTTCATATAAGGAGACACCACCAAAGAGGAACCCGAAAGTGAGAAAAGTTTGTTCTCGGAGCCAATAAAAATGCGCACACCCTCGCCTTCCTCGGTCAATTCAAGGAATTCGGCAATGTCGCGCTTGCGTTCAAGATCATCGAACAGGGTGCGAATGCGGTCCAACTCCTCGACCTCACCCGAATCCGCCAAAAGATTCGCCCGACCGCGCACGATTAGGCGGGCTGAGTCGCTTCCATCCCCGTCCCAGGCCGCAATCCCGCTTTCCACCATCTCGCGGGCCAAAACGTCGATCTCTTGCCGACGCGCATCAATCTGCGACAGCATTTGACGGCGCACTTCGCTGAGCGTTCGCCCCTCTATCAGCGCATTCAGGAAATTTGCGGCCTCTCGCATCGAACTGGGCGTCTGACCCGGTGGCGGCGTGAACAGCCGGTTTTCAACATGTCCATCCGAGAAAACCAGAACCACCAGCGCCCGGTCATGCGCCAATGAGACAAACTCGATATGCTTGATCTCGGCCTCGTGTTTTGGCGTCAGAACCAGCGACGCGCCATGTGTCACGTGTGACAAGGCCGAGCCCACGCGATCCAGCATTCCGCCAACATCACCTGCGTTAGAGCCTAAAGTCTCATCCAGCTTCTGCCGATCGTCGGCGCCAAGATCGCCGACCTCAAGCAAACCGTCCACAAACATCCGCAGCCCCTGCTGCGTCGGAATCCGCCCTGCAGACACGTGAGGGCTGTCCAGCAGACCCAGAAACTCAAGATCCTGCATCACATTGCGCACGGTCGCTGCGCTGACTTTTTCTGACAATGTCCGCGTCAGGGTGCGGCTTCCCACTGGCTCACCGCTTTCCAGATAGCTTTCGACGATCAGCCGAAACACCTCACGCGACCGGTCGTTCATCTCTGACAGAATTCTGCTGGCTTCGCTCATTCTCGGTCCCCTGCTGGACTGCCATTAAATCGCAGGTAAATGAAAGGTCAATCGGGGTTGCATCGTAATGCCGCAGGACGTTATCCCCAACCCAGCAAACAAAGGAATTCCCATGCGACCCTCAGGACGTGATCTAAACGAAATGCGCGCCGTTTCAATCGAGACGGGCTTCACCAAACATGCCGAAGGGTCTTGCCTGATCAAGATGGGCGACACCCACGTGCTGTGTACTGCCACGATCGAGGATCGCGTGCCGCCCTTCATCAAAGGTTCGGGCCTGGGTTGGGTCACTGCCGAATACGGTATGCTGCCCCGCGCAACCAACACCCGGATGCGGCGTGAGGCGGCCTCGGGCAAGCAAGGCGGTCGTACCGTAGAAATCCAGCGCTTGATTGGTCGCGCCCTGCGCGCCGGCGTCGACCGGGTTGCTTTGGGTGAGCGTCAGATCACCGTCGATTGCGATGTCATCCAGGCGGATGGCGGCACCCGCTGCGCCTCGATCACCGGTGGCTGGGTGGCGCTGCGGCTGGCCGTGAACAAGCTGATGAAGGCAGGCGACGTGATCTCAGACCCCTTGGTAGACCCTGTTGCAGCCGTTTCTTGCGGTATTTACGCCGGTCAGCCGGTTTTGGACCTCGACTACCCAGAAGACAGTGAGGCGGGCGTGGACGGCAACTTCATCATGACCGGCTCGGGTAAGCTGATCGAAGTACAGATGAGCGCCGAAGGCTCCGTTTTCAGCCGCGCGCAAATGGATCAACTGATGGACCTTGCCGAAAAAGGCGTAAGTGAACTGGCCGCCGCTCAAAAGGCAGCCGCCGCATGACCCGCAAGTTCGACGGGGACAGGCTGTTGGTCGCTACGCATAACAAAGGCAAGCTTGAGGAGATGGCACATCTCCTCACCCCCTTTGGCGTTACGGTGGTCGGCGCGGCTGAGATGAACCTGCCCGAACCGGACGAGACCGAGGATACCTTCGTTGGCAATGCCCGGATCAAGGCGCATGCTGCCGCCAAGGCCACTGGCCTGCCTGCCCTGTCGGACGATTCCGGGATCACCATCGACGCGCTGAATGGCGCGCCGGGCGTATACACGGCCGACTGGGCCGAAACCGGCGAGGGCCGCGATTTCATGATGGCCATGACCCGTGCCAACAACGAGTTGGAGGCCAAGAACGCTCCTCACCCGCGCACCGCGCAGTTCCGCTGCACATTGGTTCTGGCCTGGCCCGATGGTCATGACGAAGTGTTCGAGGGCATCGCGCCCGGTCATCTGACTTGGCCAATTCGTGGCAAGGATGGCTTCGGCTACGACCCGATGTTTGTCCCTGAAGGCCACGACATTACCTTTGCCGAGATGGATCGTTGGGAAAAGAACAAGATTAGCCATCGCGGCCGCGCGGTTGAGATGTTCGTGAAGGGCTGCTTTGGCGGATGATTGGCGCAATGGGGGCTTTGGCCTGTATGTGCATTGGCCCTTTTGCGAGGCCAAGTGCCCCTATTGCGATTTCAACAGCCATGTTTCTAAAAATATTAATCAAAAACAATGGCTTGAGGCCTATCTAGCCGAACTGCGCCGATCGGCCAGTGAAACGCCCGACAGGGTTCTCAATACGATCTTCTTTGGTGGTGGTACCCCGTCATTGATGAACCCCGACACCGTTGCAGCCGTCATTGACGAAGCCCGCAGCCTCTGGCGGCCCGCCAACGACATGGAGATATCGCTCGAGGCCAACCCCGGCTCGGTCGAGGCCGGGCGCTTTGGCGCCTATCGTGATGCTGGCGTCAATCGGATATCGATGGGTGTGCAGGCGCTGAACGATGAAGACCTCCGCCGCTTGGGTCGCATCCACACCGTCTCCGAAGCACGCGCCGCTTTCGATATCGCCCGCACCTGTTTTGACCGCGTCAGTTTTGATTTGATCTACGCACGCCAGCACCAAACCCTTGAAGCTTGGCAGGCAGAGTTGACCGAGGCCTTATCGATGGCCGTCGATCACCTGTCGCTCTATCAGTTGACGATCGAAGAAGGCACCGCATTCGGCGATCGCTATGCGGTCGGTAAATTGCGCGGTTTGCCCGAGGATGACCACGCCGCCGACATGTATCTGGCCACGCAAGAGATTTGCGAGGCGCACGGCCTGCCAGCCTATGAGGTCTCCAACCATGCCCGCCCCGGGGCCGAGTCGCAGCACAACCAGATCTATTGGCGCTATGGCGACTATGTTGGAATCGGGCCCGGCGCGCATGGTCGTGTCACTTTGAACGGACGTAAATTCGCGACGGAAACCCATTTGTCCCCAAATACCTGGCTAGATGCGGTCTCCCACGGATCCGGAGAAAGTGATCGAATCGAGGTTCTTCCGGTCGAACAGGCAGCTGAATACCTTATGATGTGTCTACGGTTGACTGAAGGCCTAGATATGGAGAGGTTCGGAACTCTCTCTGGGCACCCTCTCTCCAAAAACAAGCTCGACTCTCTGTCGGTCCTTGGCATGATCGAGATGTCAGACACGCAGCTGAAGGCAACCAAAGACGGGCGTGCCGTTCTGAACGCAGTGATCCGCGAGTTGTTGGAGTAGCCGATGCAATATCTTTGGGCCGGTCTTGGTTTGCTCTGCGTCGCACTCGCCATGGTCGGTGTGGTCTTGCCCCTGCTCCCAACCGTTCCCTTTCTACTGCTGGCCGCGTTTTTCTTTGCCCGTTCGTCCTCCCGACTGCACAACTGGCTTCTGACCCACCAGGTCTTTGGTCCGATGATTATTGATTGGCAGAGATCCGGCGCGATCCGTCCGAGCGCAAAAAAGGCGGCCACCGTTTCGGTCGCCGCGGTATTTGGCATCTCGGTTCTGCTGTCTTTACCTTCCTACGTCCTGATTATTCAGGCCGTGGTTCTGAGCGGCGTCATGATCTTTATCTGGACCCGCCCTAGCGGTTGAGTTTGGCGCAAAGATCGTCCAACTGATCCAGGTTCTCATAGGTCAAAACAACCTGACCCGTTTCTGTCCCGGCCTTATGGTTGATTGCAACCTTCATAGCCAAAATGGCTGAAAGGTCTTTCTCCAACGCGCGGGTATCTGCATCTTTGCCTGCATTCAGATCCCGAGACTTCGGAACGGGACGATCACCTGAGCCCTGCTGTTGCTTTTTCACCAGGGCTTCTGTCGCCCGTACCGAAAGCCCGTCTTTCACGACTTGTTTGGCCAGTTCCGATGGATTCTCGGCCGTGATCAAAGCCCTTGCGTGGCCCGCGGACAATTTCCCTTCTATCACAAGGGCTTGCACATCCATCGGCAGAGATAAAAGCCGCAAGAGGTTAGCGATATGGCTGCGACTTTTACCCAAAGCCTCGGCCAGTTTCTCCTGCGTGTGGCCGAAACGATCCATGAGCTGCTTGTAACCAGCCGCTTCTTCGACGGAATTCAGGTCCGCCCGCTGGATGTTCTCGATAATCGCGACTTCCAGAACCTCGGTATCATCAAAATCGCGAACAATGACTGGAATATCATGCAGTTGCGCCATTTGCGCGGCGCGCCAACGGCGTTCCCCCGCAACGATTTCATACTCTCCGGCACCGATCGACCGCACGATCAATGGTTGGATGATTCCCTTTTCCTTGACCGAGGATGCCAATTCATCCAACTGCTCCGGCTGGAAAGTCCGGCGCGGCTGGTTCGGGTTTGCCTTCAGCTTTTCGATTGGAACAGTCATATCCGGCCGACGCGGCTCAGCCGGTGAGCGTCCATCGGTTTCCTGCGTGACATCCGCCATAAGGGCCGAAAGACCGCGGCCAAGACCCCTGGGTTTCGCTTTTTTGGCGCTCATGTCGCCCTCCTCATTGTCGCTTAAGCGGCGACTTTGTTGTTCTTTTGCATGACTTCGCGGGCCAGATGACGATATGCCATCGCCCCAAGCGAGCCCGAGTCATATTGCAAAACTGGCAACGCGTAAGACGGCGCCTCACTGACCCGCACATTTCTGGGTATCTTGGTCTTAAAAACCATCTCACCCAAATTGTCACGTGCGTCTTTCTCGACCTGACGGGACAAGTTGTTGCGGTTGTCATACATGGTCAACACAATACCTTCGATTCTCAGATCTGGATTCGCCGTTTGGCGAACCTCTCGGATCGTCAGCATCAGCTGAGACAAACCCTCCAGAGCAAAGAATTCACTCTGCAATGGAACAAGAACCGAATGCGAGGCTACCATCGCGTTCACCGTCAGCAGGTTCAAGGACGGAGGGCAGTCAATCAATACAAAATCCAGCTCAAACCCATCTATTGAGGTTTGTCGCAACGCGTCATGCAACAAGTAGCTGCGTTTTTCGTTTGAAATGAGTTCGATATCCGCCGAACTCAAATCGACAGTGGCCGGAATGACGAAAAGACCACCTATTTCTGTCTCTTGTATGACCGCCTCTAGCGGTGCGTCGTCCAAAATAAGATCATACGTGGTCCAATCCCGGTCTTCGACACCCAATCCAGTCGACGCATTGCCCTGCGGATCGAGATCAACAACCAGAACCCGACAGCCGGCTTCGGCCAGACCCGCAGCCAGATTTATCGCCGTCGTAGTTTTCCCAACTCCGCCCTTCTGATTGGCAACCGCAATTATTCGGGGCCCTGAAGGACGAGAAAGATCAACCACGAGATACTCCTTTGATTTTAAGGATTACGGCTTGGGGCTCTGTTAAACTTGTAATCGGCTCAACATCGAATTTCCATTCTTCCTGAGCCTCTGACAGTTCTTTTTTCCAGTTCGCGCCTTTCGGCAACAAAGCAGTGCCGTTTTCGCTTAAATGCCTGTCACAAAAGGACAATAATGTGCGCAGATCTGCCAAAGCACGGGCCGATAGAATATCCGCTTCAAGTGGCTCAACGGATTCGATTCGCTTTGAGATGACCTGACACGTCACCCCGCATTCGCGAGCAACGTTCCTCAGGAATGCTGATTTTCTCTGATCACTTTCAACAAATTGGAAACGGGTGTTTGGCGACTCTTCCAGTGCCATAATTGCACACACCATCCCCGGAAATCCGCCTCCAGTTCCGATATCAACCCAGGTATCTGTGGCCATTGCACATCGGAATACCTGGACGGAATCCAGAATATGTCGATCCCAGATATCCTCCAGACTGTTCCTTGAGACTAGATTGATCTTGGGATTCCAACGCTTCAGCAGCTCCACATACGTATCCAGCCGGTCGAATGTTTCACGTGAAACATCGAACTTGGAAAATTCAGGCTTCATGCTTGTTTAACTTTTTGATCGCGCCGAAGTTTTGCCAAAACCAAGGTCAAGGCCGCGGGTGTAACGCCTTCTACCCTACTGGCCTGAGCAATATTTCCGGGTTTTGTCTGAGACAGCTTTTGCTTCATTTCAGATGAAAGGCCATCTAAAGCAAAATAGTCGAAATCCCTGGGAATCTGATAGGATTCATCCCTCTTCATCGCTTCGACATCCCGCTGCTGCCGTGCGATGTAGTTTGCGTAAAGCGCATCCCTAGCGACCTGAAGCCGGATATCTGGCGTCACCATATCCAGCTCGGGTATCAAGGGCAGCAGGTCCTCAAAAGCCACATCCGGAAAAGCCAGAATCGCCATGCCATCACGCCTATTGCCGTCCTGATTAACACTGATGCCAGCGGCCAAAACCTCTTTTGGCGTATAGGTTTTTTCGCTCAAAAGCGATTTCGCGTCGCTCAATTGATCCATCTTTTCTGTGAAAGCTTGTCGACGCCTGCTTCCAACGCAACTCAACTGCAATCCGATAGGCGTCAAACGCTGATCAGCATTATCTGCTCGAAGCGACAATCTGAATTCAGCGCGAGAGGTGAACATTCGATACGGTTCAGCAACGCCTCGGGTGGTAAGATCATCTATCATGACACCGATATAGCTATCGGCGCGGGTGAAATGGACCGGGTCTTTACCTTGAACAGCCAAAGCCGCATTGAGACCAGCAACCATACCCTGAGCGGCAGCTTCCTCATATCCTGTGGTTCCGTTGATCTGACCCGCTAAATATAGGCCTGGAATCTCGGGCAAGGCCAAAGTCTCTGATAGGACACGGGGGTCTATATAGTCGTACTCGATGGCGTAACCGGGTTGAAGAATATCAGCATTCTCCAGACCTTTTATCGAACGAACATATTGTAGCTGCACATCCTGCGGCAGAGACGTTGAAATACCGTTGGGGTAAATCGTGTGATCATTCACCCCTTCGGGTTCAAGAAAGATCTGATGCGAGTCTTTCTCTGCAAACCGAACAATCTTGTCTTCGATCGACGGGCAATATCTTGGGCCAACGCCATCTATATGCCCACCATACATCGCTGACTTGCTTAGGTTCTTTTCAATTATTTCATGTGTCTGAGCGTTCGTATGGGTAATCCCACACGAAATCTGCGGCGCAACAACTGAAGTCGACAGGAACGAGAACAAGGTTGGTTCGTCGTCACCGTCCTGACGTTCCAACCCTGACCAATCTATGGTACGTCCATCTAGCCTCGGTGGGGTTCCCGTCTTCAATCGTCCCGTCGGAAGATCATATGCGTCCAAACGTTCCGCCAGTCTCACGGAAGGGCGATCTCCCATGCGACCTCCGGGTCGTGAGACGTCTCCGATGTGAATCACGCCTCGAAGGAACGTGCCGGAAGTAAGAATGACCGACTTTGCCGAGATTTCTGATCCGTCGCCCAACCTAACGCCTGCTACTCGATCCTGATTCATCAGAAAGTCTACGACTTCGCCAACAATAACTGACAGGTTCCCTTGCCTATCCGTTTCCTTT
The DNA here is from genome assembly GCF_049800715.1 of Ruegeria profundi. Classification (GTDB taxonomy): domain Bacteria; phylum Pseudomonadota; class Alphaproteobacteria; order Rhodobacterales; family Rhodobacteraceae; genus Ruegeria; species Ruegeria profundi_A. The sequence continues at coordinate 96,162 of NZ_JBNAFO010000005.1, read as the reverse complement.
TGCATCGCTGCTCGGTAAAGCGACCTGTCCGCTTGCGTCCTTGGGCCTTGAACCGCTGGCCCTTTTCGGCGGTTTAGTAGCCGGAACTGGATCCCTGCTTGGTCTGCAACACGTCCCATGACGCCGTCCAAAGCATCTATCTCGCGAACCAAGTGGCCTTTACCCAATCCTCCGATTGCAGGATTGCACGACATCACACCGATATCTGCTGCAGATAGCGTGACCAATGCTGTCGAAACGCCCATTCTGGCCGCAGCATGTGCAGCCTCGGTGCCCGCGTGCCCCGCGCCAATGACGACTACATCGAAGTCTGAATGTTTCACGTGAAACACTCCTTATTTTCCCAGACAGAAGCTCGAGAATATTTCATCTAACAGATCCTCGACACCTATTCTGCCCACCAAAGATTCAAGTGCGCGGATCGCAGTGCGCATCTCTTCTGCTGCTATATCATACAGGTCCGGACCTGATTCCAGAACCGACATTGCCGCAATCAGAGCGTCCAGTGCTTTAGTCAATGCAATGCGATGGCGTTCTCGTGTCGCTATACCATGGCTAGTGGTACGATTACTCAGCACACGCGATATGTTGGATATCAGCTGATCAATCCCCTGACCCGTTTTCCCGGAAACACCACCGACTTGGGGACTACGAAGATCAGCTTTCGGTGCCACCTGAATATCATCCGGCTGAATATCTACACCAAGATGCAACGGTTCGTCAGACAGGAACACACGCAGATCGGCAGCTTCAGCGCGTTTCTTAGCCAGTGCGATACCGAGGCTTTCGACGTGGTCATCGGTGTCGCGTAGCCCGGCGGTGTCCAGAAGTGTCACCGGAAGTCCTGCCAGATCCATTCGGACTTCAATGACGTCCCGAGTTGTACCTGCATATTCTGATGTAATTGCAGCGTCTCGCCCAGCCAAAGCATTCAGCAAGGTAGACTTGCCCGCGTTGGGAAGGCCGACGATTGCAACTTCGAACCCAGTTCGGATGCGTTCCGCGATCTGAACCCCATCTGCTTCGCGCTTCAAATCAGCCATGACGCCCGAGATCAGCTCGCGCACCTCAGGGGTGACGTCGGTTGGAATCTCTTCATCGGCAAAGTCGATTACGGCCTCCAACAGAGAGGCGGCTCGGATCAGGTCCCTCCTCCATCGCTCGGCCAGGTTTCCCAACTCACCAGAGAGAATCGTTTGCGCCTGTTTCCGTTGGGCTTCTGTCTCGGCGTCGATCAAATCGGCAAGGCCTTCGACCTGGGCCAAATCCATCTTGCCGTTTTCCAACGCGCGGCGGGTGAACTCTCCCGGATCAGCAAGGCGCAGACCGTCCGTTTCCGACAAGCAGCGCATGACAGCATTGACCGAGGCCGTACTTCCGTGAATCTGAAGCTCTGCCACATCTTCACCGGTGAAGCTGGCCGGAGCCTTAAACGTCAAAACCAGCCCATCATCCAGACGAGCCCCGTCAGCATCCCGCAAAACCCGCAGTGACATCCCACGCGCCGGAAGCGCGCCGCCGGTCATCCCAGCCGCCGCACGATGCGCGTCAGGACCAGAGAGGCGGATGACCGCCACCCCTGCTTTGCCTTGCGCGCTGGCCAAGGCGAATATCGTATCCATTCGAAGGCCTCGCGCCAGTTAAGACCTGAGTCAGGTGTTCATCGAATCGAAGAACTCGCCGTTTGTCTTCGTCTGTTTCAACTTGGACAACAGGAACTCGATTGCATCGGTGGTCCCCATCGGGTTGAGGATGCGGCGCAGAACGAAGGTTTTGGCCAGATCGCCCTTGTCGACCAGCAGATCCTCTTTCCGGGTACCGGATTTGAGAATATCGATGGCCGGGAACACGCGTTTGTCTGCGATCTTACGATCCAGAACAATTTCCGAGTTACCAGTGCCTTTGAATTCTTCGAAGATGACTTCGTCCATCCGGCTGCCGGTATCGATCAGAGCAGTCGCGATAATAGTCAGTGAACCACCTTCTTCGATGTTCCGCGCCGCACCAAAGAACCGCTTAGGCCGTTGCAGAGCATTTGCATCCACACCACCGGTCAGAACTTTACCCGAGGATGGGACCACAGTGTTAAACGCCCTACCAAGTCTTGTGATCGAGTCGAGAAGAATAACAACATCTCGTTTATGTTCGACCAACCGCTTAGCTTTTTCGATCACCATCTCGGACACGGCCACGTGGCGCGTTGCAGGTTCGTCGAAGGTTGAGGACACAACCTCACCCTTCACCGAGCGCTGCATGTCGGTCACCTCTTCCGGGCGTTCGTCGATCAGCAGGACAATCAGATAACACTCCGGGTGGTTCTGTTCGATCGAGTGCGCGATGTTCTGCAGGATCACCGTTTTACCGGTCCGCGGAGGCGCCACGATCAGCGACCGCTGGCCTTTACCGATAGGAGAGACCAGGTCGATCACACGGGCCGACTTGTCCTTAATGGTGGGATCTTCGATCTCCATCTTCAGACGCTCATCCGGGTAGAGCGGCGTCAGGTTATCGAACAGGATCTTGTGCTTGGCCTTCTCAGGATCTTCGAAGTTGATCTTGGTGACCTTGGTCAGCGCAAAATACCGCTCGCTATCGTCGGGCGCTTTGATTTCACCCTCGACCGTATCCCCCGTACGCAGCGAGTGCAGACGGATCATGTCAGGCGAGACATAGATATCGTCTGGACCCGGCAGATAGTTCGCCTCGGGCGAGCGCAGGAAGCCGAAGCCGTCTTGCAGGACCTCAAGAACGCCGTCACCGCCAACAGTCCAGCCTTCATCCGCTCGTTCGCGCAGGATCTGGAACATCATCTCGCCTTTACGCATGGTCGAGGCGTTTTCGATCTCCAGCTCTTCGGCCATTGCCAGAAGGTCTTTGGGGCTTTTGGCTTTTAGGTCGGCCAGATTCAGGGATTCATTGGACATGATGCATACCTTCACCGCGGACTGCGGTTCGAAGTGGAATTTCAGTACGGAAAATACGCCGCCCGGACGGGCGTGTTGACCCCTACATAGTTGCGTCGATCTGCGGAGTCAAACAGGCCCTTGCTGGAATGGCCTTCAGAACTTCAGAATGACCGCCAGAACGATGATAACCATCAGAACGGTCGGAACCTCGTTCATCATGCGATACTGCCGCCCAGTAAGCTTATTTCGCCCCTCTGCGAAATCCTTGCGGCGAGCCAACAGCCAATGATGAAACCAGGTCATGCCAATCACGGCCGCGCCTTTGGCCCAAGGCCATACAAAATCCCAGCCGACGATACCGGGCGTGAACACCATGATCAGACCACATACCCAGGCTACGATCATCGCGGGGCGCATGATTACGCGCAGCAGCTTCTCTTCCATTTCAAAGAAGATGGTCTCGGCCCCGTTAACCGATTGTGCCTTTTCTACGTGATAGACGAACAGACGGGGAAGGTAGAACAGTCCTGCCATCCACGAAATCACCGCCATGATATGAAGGGACTTCACCCACGGGTAGATCGTGAAAAGAAGATCAGTCATTTTAGCTCCGGGTGCTTCTCGGAACTCTCCCTAATAAAAAAATAAGAAAGAAGAAAGGAAGATGGTTTTGTAGGGTGGGTAAAATCCGTGGATTACTTTTTTACCCTTTGGTTTTCCCCAAGTGGACAGTTTCGCACGAGATTTGAGTGATTCTGTGAATTTCAAAAATAATCAAATTAAAACATATATTTAGTTCTGAGATCTGAGGGTGTATCTGGGGATAACACCTTGAATAAATCCAGATTTCCCGGTTATCCGCTGTTTCGAAGTTATCCTTACCCCGGCTGGATGATGTTTGAGCGACTCAGGGAAGTTTTTCGCGAAATTCCCGGGCTTGCGTGTCAATCTGAAAACCATACAAAGCGTCCAAGACCGCTCAACGATTTGCCCACGGGGTTGTCCACATGTCTGTCCCCATCGTCCTGGCCTCAGGATCCTCTATTCGCGCGCAGTTGCTGGAAAATGCAGGCGTGCCTTTCTCTGTTCAGATCGCGCGCGTGGACGAGGATAGCATAAAGCGTGCCTTGTTGGCCGAAGGCGCCTCGCCGCGTGATATTGCCGATGCGTTGGCGGAAATGAAAGCGCGCAGGGTCAGTGACAAGGCACCCGGAGCGATGGTGCTGGGCTGCGATCAGGTGCTGGATTTTGACGGGCAGTTGCTGTCGAAACCTCAGACGCCTGAGGACGCCTTTGCCCAGTTGAAGATGATGCGTGGTAAGCGGCACATGCTGTTGTCTGCGGCGGTGATCTATCAGGATGGAGAGCCGATCTGGCGCCATGTCGGTCAGGTGCGCCTGCGGATGCGGATGAGCTCGGATGCCTACCTGCGAGACTATATCGACCGCAATTGGGACAGCATCCGCCACGCGGTGGGTGCATATAAGCTCGAGGAAGAAGGCGTCCGCCTGTTCGCCACCATTGACGGAGATTACTTTAACGTTTTGGGTATGCCACTGTTGGAGCTGCTCAACTATCTGGCTGTCAAAGGGGTGATTGATCAATGACGGACCACAAGATTCCTCTGGCCGGAGTGATCGGGCACCCGGTGGGCCATTCCCGCTCGCCTAAATTGCATGGGCATTGGCTGAAGACCTACGGGCTGGATGGGCACTATGTTCCCATGGACGTCGCCCCGGCTGATCTGGAGACCGTTTTGCGCACCCTGCCCAAGGCCGGTTTTGTGGGAACAAACGTGACGGTACCGCATAAAGAGGCTGCCTTGCGTATTGCAGACCATGCCTCGGACCGGGCGACCGTGATCGGGGCCGCGAATACGCTGGTTTTCCGCGAGGACGGCTCGATCCATGCGGACAACACCGATGGATACGGGTTCATGGAGAACCTGCGCGCCGGCGCACCGGATTGGAACGCCAAGGATGGCCCAGCCGTTGTCTTTGGTGCAGGCGGAGCAGCACGCGCGGTGTTGCAGGCGCTGGCGGATGCGGGTGTGCCCGAGATTCTGCTGACCAACCGCACCCGCACCCGTGCCGATCATCTGAAAGAAGAATTCGGCCAGCGCATCACCGTTGTGGATTGGGTTCAGGCCGGAAACGTGATCGAAAACGCCGAGCTTGTGGTCAACACGACATCTCTGGGCATGCAAGGTCAGCCCGAACTGCGGGTGCCATTGGATGGATTGCAGCCGGGCGCCGTGGTGACCGATCTGGTCTACGCGCCGCTCAAGACCAACCTGTTGAAAACGGCGGAAGAGGCCGGATGCACCGTGGTCGATGGGCTGGGCATGTTGCTGCATCAGGCAGTTCCGGGCTTTGAACGTTGGTTCGGCGTGCGCCCGGAGGTCAATGACGATTTGCGCGCGGCCGTTCTGGCATGAGGTTTGCGCTTGGCCTGACAGGCTCAATCGGGATGGGCAAAAGCACCACGGCGCAGATGTTCGTCGATGAAGGCTGCGCGCTTTGGGATGCAGATGCAGCGGTACATCGTCTCTATTCTAAAGACGGCGCGGCAGTTGGGCCGATGGGTGAGGGTTTTCCGTCGGCTATCGTAGAGGGCGCGGTCAGCCGCGAGGCACTGAAACGGATTATTTCCGAAGACAGTTCTGCTTTGAAAAGGATCGAGGGGATCGTTCACCCTCTGGTTGCCGCAGATCGCGCGGCATTCCGCGAAAGTGCCGCGGCCGATATTCTGGTGTTCGACATCCCCCTTCTGTTCGAAACGGGCGGTGAGGCCGCGATGGATGCGGTCGCCTGCGTTCGGGTATCGCCTGACGAACAAAAACGCCGGGTGATGGAACGCGGCACGATGTCCGAGGCTCAGTTCGAACAAATCCGCGCCAAGCAGATGCCGAATGACGAGAAATGCGCGCGCTCTGACTATGTGATTGAAACCAACACTCTGGACCATGCCCGCGCGCAGGTGCAGGATGTGGTCAGGCAGATACGGGCGGGGATGGCAGATGCGTGAGATTGTACTCGATACCGAAACCACGGGCTTTGATCCTGAAAGCGGTGATCGGATTGTCGAGATCGGCGCGGTTGAGCTGTGGAACCATGTGGCGACGGGCGAGACCTATCATGTCTATATCAACCCCGAACGCGGCATGCCGGAAGAGGCATTTGGCGTACATGGCATCGGCCCCGACCTGCTGGAAACCCCGCGCCCGCCCGAAAAGGGTGAGGTGACGCTGAAAGACAAACCGGTTTTTGCCAAAGTGGGTCAAGGGTTTCGCGATTTTGTTGGCGACGCGAAACTGGTGATCCACAACGCCTCTTTCGACATGAAGTTCCTGAACGCCGAGCTGAAATGGATGGGCCTGCCGCCGATTCCGATGGATCAGGCGCTCGATACGCTCGCCATTGCGCGCAAACGGTTTCCGGGCTCTCCGGCGTCGTTGGATGCGCTGTGTCGGCGGTTCAATATCGACAACTCGAACCGAGTGCTGCACGGCGCGCTTTTGGACTCGGAGATCCTGGCCGAGGTCTATCTTGAGCTGATCGGCGGACGCCAACCGGATTTCGGCCTGTCCACCTCAGCCGCGTCCGGCGTGGGTGGGGCAGATGACTGGCGTCCGACACCGCGCGCAACACCGCTGCCATCCCGGATCACCGAGGATGAACGCGCAGCGCATGAGGCATTTGTCGAGAAACTGGGCGAAAGCGCCCTGTGGACCCGCGCCTGATCCTGTCAGGCACGGGGCTCAAGGGATTTAGGCGTCGGTCTGCTCGGCCTGTTCCGCCTGAGCGGCCTGACGGCGCATCAGCTCATTGCGGTAAAGCGCTACAAAATCAATGTTGTCCAGGTTCACCGGCGGATAGCCACCGTCACGGGTGACGTCGCTGACGATACGGCGCAGGAACGGGAACAGCATGCGCGGGCATTCGATCATCAGGAACGGGTGCAGCTGATCTTCTGGCACGCCTTCCACGTGGAACAGCCCGCAATAATCCAGCTCGCACAGGAACAGAACATCGTCCATGCCCTTGGCTTTCGAGGTCAGCTTCAGCTTGATCGAAACTTCATACTGATGCTCGACCTGACGCTTTTTCGCGTCCAGGTTCACCTGAACCTGAATCTCGGGCTGTACGTCACCGGACACGCCTTTTTGCGCCATGACGTTTTCAAAGGACATATCACGAATGAACTGTCCCAGAACGCGCATCTGAACCTGAGGGGCGGCTTGAGCCGCAGTGTTTTCTGCAGCGTTTTCTTCGGCCATGGATCTACTCCAAAAATGAAATTCGACACTGCTTAGCAAGTTGCGCGCGGCACCTCAATGCTGGTGGGGACCTTCCACCCATTTTGACGGTTTCGAGGGGTCCTTGCGTGGGCGAACCTCGGTAAACTCGCCGTCAATCACGTCGCCCTGATCATAGGGTCTGCGTGGTTGTTGGAAGCCCGCGCCCGGCCCCATCTGGAACTGGGTCACGGTCACCTTGGTTTTCAGATAGCGGAAAACGGCGATCCGCACGCTGGGGATTAACAGTGCAAACCCAACGGCATCGGTGAAAAAGCCGGGTGTCAGCAACAGCGCGCCGGACAAAAGGATCATTGCGCCATGGGCCAAAGGCTCGGTTGGATCGTCCAGAGTGGCGAAGGATTGCTGCAATTGCCCCAGCGCCATGCGACCTTGTGTCCGTACCAATGTGGTGCCCAGAACCGCCGTCAGAACCACGATGGCAAGGGTTGGCCACAGGCCGATTAGACCGCCAACCTGGATGAACAGGGCTATCTCAAGGATCGGAACCAATAAAAATGCCAAGAACAGGTACATTTGCGTTATCCTTTACCTATGGCCGAACTGTGGACTTGCCACCAACTGTCACCTACATAGTGGCAGGAGGCCGCGTACACAAAGTCTCGGTTCTGAAAAGAGGATGAAATGAACGAACCCATGATCCAGCTGCTGGTACTGGCCGGAATTGCCGTTTTCCTGATCCTGCGTTTGAAAAGCGTGCTGGGAACGCGTGAAGGTTTCGAAAAACCCCCTGTTCCGCATCAGCCCGATGCGGGTGCGTCCCGTCGTGATTTCGAGGTGATCGAAGGTGGTCCGGATCATGACATCACTGACCACGTCCCCGAAGACAGCGAGCAAGCGCAGACCTTGGCTGCGATGAAGCGGGTCGAGCCCAGCTTCTCGGTCAGTGAATTTGTTCAGGGTGCCCGTGGCGCTTATGAAATGATCGTGATGGGTTTTGAGAAGGGCAATTTGGACGAAATCCAGCCCTTCCTGGCCGAAGACGTTTTCGAAACCTTCGTCTCGGTTGTATCCGCGCGCGAAGATCAAGGCCTGACGATCGAGGCCGAGTTCATCGGCGTGCGCGAAACCACCCTGACCGATGTGTCCTTTGACAAGGATACGAATGAGGCCGAAATCACCATGAAGTTCATTGGTGAGCTGACCTCGGTCGTGCGGGATCGTGGTGGTGATATCATCGAAGGCAACCCGAATACCGTGAAACGCCAAAAGGACAGCTGGACCTTTGCCCGCGTGATGGGCAAGGACGATCCAAACTGGCTGCTTGTTGCCACGGACGCATGATTGCCACGCTCCGGTCGCTTATTCTGGTGGGTGCGATGACCACTGCCAGCGCCGCCGGAGCCGAGGCGACGCGATCCGTCCTTTCGTTTGACGACTTGCAGGGCTGGGCCGAGGATGACCACGGCGCGGCCCTTTCCGTTTTTCTGAACACGTGCGGTGATCTGAACGACCCGGATTGGCGTGCGCTTTGCGGTGTCGCCCGGACCTATGAGGGGGATGCCGCGCGGTCTTTCTTTGAACTCTTCTTCCGGCCCGTTTTGGTCGAAGATGGTAAGGACGGTCTTTTTACCGGGTATTTTGAACCCGAGCTCGACGGCTCCAGAACCCGGACGGATCGTTTCAAGTATCCGATCTACAAGATGCCGCCCGAGGCGCGGGACGGGCCGTGGCTCAGCCGGCGCGAGATCCTGACCAGCGACGTGATGCAGGGCCGGGGGCTCGAGATCGCTTGGGTCGATGACCCGGTTGAGCTGTTCTTTCTGCAAATTCAGGGTTCTGGCCGGGTACGCCTGCCTGATGGCGGTGCCTTGCGTGTGGGATATGGCGGCGCGAACGGGCAGCCCTACCGATCGATCGGGGTTGAGCTGGTCCGGCGCGGCGCTTTGGGCGCCCATGCGGTCAGCGCGCAGATGATCCAGGCCTGGGTACGCAAGAACCCCGAAGCTGGGGCCGAGCTCTTGTTCCACAACCCGTCTTACGTGTTCTTCCGCGAGGTTAGCCGGGTTGCGCCGGAACTGGGGCCTTTAGGTGCTATGAACCGCTCAATCACGACCATGCGTAGCATCGCGGCCGATCCTGCCTATACGCCGCTAGGTGCTCCAGTCTGGGTTGAGAAAGACGGCAAGAAGCCCTTGCGCCGCCTGATGATCGCGCAGGATACCGGCGCGGCGATCAAGGGCGCGCAACGCGCTGATATCTTCTTTGGAACCGGCGATGAGGCCGGGCAAGCTGCCGGTCGGTTGAAGGACCCCGGACGCATGATTGTTCTACTACCGATCCAGCGTGCCTATGCCATGGCGACGGATGACTACTAATGACCCGGCGCAAACTGACCAGCGATGAGATCGAGCTGTGGCGCAAGGTCGCCAAACAGGCTGAGCGGCTGCACCCTGAGATCCCTCAGACCGTACATCCGACAACTCTGCCCAAACCCACGCCCAAGAAACTGCCAAAACCCCGGATTGAAGCGTTTGAGCTGGGGCAGAACCAACCTTCCAAGCCGTCTGCCAATCGCTTGAAGCCGTCGATCACCGAGACGCTGCGCGCCGCCCCGGTTCAGATGGATACCAAGGCCTTTGGCCGCATGAAGCGTGGCAAGCTCAAACCCGAGGGGAAGCTGGACCTGCATGGGATGCGCATAGACACCGCTCATCCGGCGCTTGTGCGCTTTGTGCTTACGGCGCAAGCGCAGGGCAAACGCCTGGTTCTGGTAATCACGGGCAAGGGGAAAGACCGCGACGAGCCAGGGCCGATCCCGACCCCGCGCGGTGTGTTGCGCAATCAGGTGCCGCATTGGCTATCGATCCCGCCTCTGGCGCAGGCGGTGATGCAGGTGACACCTGCGCATATCAGTCACGGCGGGGATGGTGCCTACTACGTTTATCTCAGACGTGTCCGCTAGGCTTCGCCCACCGACCGAAATAGTAAGAGACCCTCTGGCAAACCCTTGAATCCTACTGAGTAGCGACCTGCGCCTGTCCGGTCTCAGACAGAACAACCTCGGTCGCACCCGAGGGGTTGCGTTGACTGTTGGGGATCAAATAGTCGATGCCCCGGCGTCGGTTTCCAAGGGTGTTTCCAACACGCCGCGCCGAACTGAGCAGCGACAGCAAGGCGGGTGAGGTTGCAGCAACGAAATGCGAGGACTCGGCATCGCTGTTGAACGCGGTCGCGTCGATCACCTCGATCGGATACTCGGCCAACGCCTCGATGGTGCTGATATTGCCCAGCCGTTCACTCCCCGGTGTACCGCGAATCCGGGCCGAGATATTCAGGATTTTGTCCTTTTGCGATACCATCACGACAAAGGGATCAGGCGGAGTTTTGATGCTGTCCATTTGCGAGCGAAACACGTCAATATCCAGATCGGGTGAGATCAGGAATACGCCATCAAGGTTGCGCCGCGACCAGCCGGGCGAGCGTAGTTCTGCCTGACGCATCATCTCCATCGAAAGGGCGCCGCCCATGGAGTGGGCGACCAGCACAACCCGTTTCACGCCGATGGATTTCAGGTCCCGGATTGTCTTCTCCAACCCGTCGCGGGCAAACAGCATGCTGTCCAGATCATAGGCATACCCTGCCCCGCGCGCCTGACTGGGCCAGGAGTAAATCAGGACCGATCCGGGAATGTCCAGATCATGCGCCAACTGCGCCGCGCGAAACGCGGTCTCGGTATGGGTCGAGTTATACCCGTGCACGAAGATCGACACATCATCCTCTCCGCGCAGTTGGTTTGCCAACTCACGCGGGCCGGATAGGTCCGTTGTGTTGGCCAAAACAAACTGCTTCTCCGGATTGGGGTTTGCGTAAGAAAACTCCAACGTGCCTGGCGTGTGGTTTGGCGGGATTGAGACCGTCATTTTGTGGTACTGAACCCGCTCGCCCCGGTCGGCGTTAAACGTTCCGTCGGGGTTCCGCCCCCGGGTTGTGGCCGCGTAGACGGTTTCTGCGGATCCCACATTCAACGCGGATGGCACTGTCACCTGCGCAGTTCTGTCGACGCAAGCGCTCAGTGTAGCAACAGCAAGAAAGGCAATACTCAAACGCAACACGGCTCAACCCTCAAAGAAACAGAGTTTGAGTCACGGTTACCAGTTTCTGGTGCAAGGTCCAGCCGGAACGAAAATTCGCCGCCAAATCGGCGGCGAAATACAGCTGGATTTGTTACAATACGTAACGGCTGAGGTCGGTTGATTTCGTCAACTCACCCAGATTGTCATCCACGAATTGCGCGTTCACCGTGATCTCGGTCCCAGCCTGATCAGGCGCGGTGAACGAGAGTTCTTCGAACACACGCTCCATCACCGTGTAAAGCCGCCGGGCGCCGATGTTTTCAACACTCTGGTTCACATCCGCCGCAATCTTGGCCAGCGCCGCGATGCCGTCATCGGTGAAACTGACGGTGACCTCTTCGGTACCCATAAGGGCGGTGTATTGGAGGGTCAGCGCGTTGTCCGTCTCGGTCAGGATGCGCACGAAATCTTCTTCTGTCAGCGCGCGCAGCTCCACTCGGATCGGCAGACGGCCCTGAAGCTCGGGCAGCAGGTCCGAGGGTTTGGCAATGTGGAACGCACCCGAGGCGATGAACAGGATGTGGTCGGTTTTCACAGGGCCATGTTTGGTGGACACCGTCGTGCCCTCGATAAGAGGCAGCAGGTCGCGCTGGACCCCTTCACGGCTGACATCGCCGCCACGCGCTTCCGCGCGCGCGCAAACCTTGTCGATCTCGTCCAGAAACACGATGCCGTTCTGTTCGACCGACTCCAGCGCCACTCGGTTGACGGTTTCGTCATCCAGCAGCTTGTCGGCCTCTTCCCCGATCAGCAGGTCATAGCTTTCGGCCACGGTTACTTTCTTTTTCACCGTGCGGCCGCCGAAGGCCTTGCCGAAGATATCGCCCAGATTCATCATGCCCATCTGGCTGCCGGGCTGGCCGGGTACGTCGAACATTGGCATCGGGTTTGAGGTGTCAGACAGCTCCAGCTCGATCTCTGTGTCGTCCAGCTCACCTGATTTCAGCTTCTTGCGGAACATCTCGCGAGTCGCTTCGCGGGCATCGGAGCCGGCGATCGCTTCGATCACGCGATCCTCTGCGGCCTGATGGGCGCGGGCTTTCACATCCTCACGCATGTATTCGCGGGTCTGGATGATCGCTGCGTCGGCCAGATCGCGCACGATCTGTTCAACGTCACGGCCGACATATCCGACTTCGGTGAACTTGGTGGCCTCGACTTTGATGAAGGGCGCACGGGCCAGTTTGGCCAGACGGCGGCTGATTTCGGTTTTTCCGACGCCGGTGGGGCCGATCATCAGGATGTTCTTGGGGTAGACCTCATCCCGGATATCATCGGCCAACTGCTTGCGTCGCCAGCGGTTGCGCAGAGCCACGGCCACGGCGCGTTTGGCGTCTTTTTGCCCGATGATGAAGCGGTCCAGTTCCGAGACAATCTCGCGCGGGGTCAGGTCGGTCATATGTGTTTTATCCGTCTGTTTCGAAGCGGAACCTAATCATACGTCGCGAAAACACAAGCCGATCACGAAAACATCACGACAACTCACAGAAGACACACGGATATTCGTAGTGATGTGAATCGCCATGCGAGGGTCGCGTGCGGCATAAAAAATGGCGACGGGCACACAGGCCCGCATCTATCTTATGGAGATACCGCATCATGATGACTCGTCGTTCTCTTTTTGTGAAAGCTGCTGCCACCGGCGCTGCCCTGACCCTGGCCGGCACCACTGCTGCTGTGGCCGGTGGAGCCAAAAAGAAAGGCACGTTCGAGGGCCGTTCGAACCACATCACCACCGGTTCGGTGAAACTGGTCAAGGATGGCGATCGCTACATTGTTGAACTGGGCAAAGACTTTTCGCTGGACAACGGCCCCGACCCGCGCGTCGCATTTGGGAAAGACGGCACTTACGCCCCGGACAGCAAACTCGGCGCGCTGTTGCACCTTGCAGGTAAGCAATCCTATGCCGTCCCACCGACCATGGATGTGTCGGGATACAACGAAGTATACATCTGGTGCGAGGTTGCTGGAGTGCCTCTGGGTGTAGCATCGCTGAAGTAATCACGCCGTCAGAGGTCGGGTTCTCCGGCCTCTGGCACACTGTTAGGTAACGGCACAACTGTCTGTTACACTCGCCCCAAGCTATTGGAACCGGGGGCGTTTTTTATGACCAAGATTGCCAAGATCACCCTTCTGTTTGTGGTGTTTGTGGACCTGATCGGACAGGGGCTCGTCTTTCCGATCATCAACTCTCTGATCATGGAGACGAAATCCGGGTTCCTGCCCGAAGGCACACCCGACGGCCGTCGCCATTTCTACTATGGGCTGGTGATCGGGTGTTTCTTCCTGTCGTGGTTTCTGGGGGTCGTTTATGTCTCGAAAGTCTCGGATTCCATCGGGCGCAAGAACGCGCTTCTGGTTTGTCTCGGCGGAGCACTGGCAGGCTACGCCATTACCATCGCCTCGCTCTACCTCGACAGTCTGTTGCTGCTGATCCTGGGTCGGTCGATCACTGGTTTTACGGCTGGCAACCAGCCTATCGCGCAAGCGGCGATGATTGACGGTAGCACCGATGCTGCCGATCGTGACCGCAATATGGGGTATATCGTGACCGGCGTCAGCTTTGGCCTTGTCGGAGGGCCGATCATCGGCGCCGTACTGTCGGATTCCGCCCTGTTGGGTAGTTTTGCCACGCTCAGGACACCCTTCTATGGCGCCTTTGTTCTGGTGCTGATCGCCATTTTCCTCGTGTTGGCTTTCTTCAAGGACACCCGTAGCGAACGCGCGCCCTTTGTTTTTCGTCCGCGCGATATCACCGACAGCCTGATCGCCGTGCGCGGCCATCCGATGGTTCTGAAAATTCTGCCGGTCTATTCGTTCTTCATGATCGCCAACGTCACCTTTTATGTGTTCGTCGACAATTTCCTGACCAGCCGGTTCGGCTATGGCGTAATCGGAGGCAGCATGGCCATGGTCGTCATCGGCTTTGCGCTGGCCTTTTCCAGCACCTTCCTTGTGAAACCCGCGCAAGAGAGGTTCAGCAAGCACAAGATCATCTATGTCTCACTGATCACGATGGTGATCTGCGGGCTTGCCTTCGCTTTCAGCCCCAGCGGCGCGCTGAGTTACATTCCGGTCTTCTTCTTTTACTTCTTTTTCGGTGTTTCATACCCGACCCTTCTGGGCCTGTTTTCATCGAGCGTCAGTGAGGCGGATCAAGGTTGGGTCATGGGCGTGACCACGGCAGTCTTCTGCCTTGCCGGAGGGGTTATGTCCCTGATCGGCGGCGGGCTGATGAGCGTCGACATCCGCGTGCCCTACTACATCGTGATCATCGCGGCGATCTTCGGCCTGATCGGAATGCACCGTCGCTGGAAAGGCAAAGAGATCAAGGCGCTGTTAGCTTGAGGCAGCTTTGCGTTTGATTTGAGTCGAAATACGCTGCTTTTCCCTTCGGTCGAGCGCGCATTTCGATACAGTGTTTTGGTGAAACGCAGAACGCCCTAGATCGTCTCGACCGTCAGATTGCCGTTGGTATAGACGCAGATGTCGGCAGCAATCGCCATGGCTTCACGTGCAACCGTTTCAGCGGGCTTGTCGCTGTCCATCATCGCGCGCGCAGCGGCGAGGGCAAAGTTTCCGCCCGATCCGATGGCGGCCACGTTGTGTTCCGGCTCCAACACGTCCCCTGCCCCGGTGATCACCAGCAGGTCCTTGCCATCGGTGACGATCAGCATCGCTTCGAGCTTTTGCAGGTATTTGTCGGTGCGCCAATCCTTGGCCAGCTCGACCGAGGCACGGGCCAGTTGGCCCGGGGTGGCCTCAAGCTTGGCCTCCAGCCGCTCGAGCAGAGTGAACGCATCCGCCGTCGATCCGGCAAAGCCTGCCACAACCTCGAATCCACCGGGTGACAGGCGGCGGACCTTGCGGGCGGTGCCCTTGATCACGGTCTGACCCAGGCTGACCTGTCCGTCCCCGGCAATCACCACCTGGCCGTCTTTCTTGACGCCAATGATCGTTGTGCCATGCCAACCGGGAAAATCGCTGTCTGCCATCAGGGCCTCCGTTCATCACTGGGACCCTATATGGGCCGGAGCCAGCGCCAACGCAACTGTTCACAAACTGCCCAAAAGATATGCAAGAAACGCAGATCGGGTCTACCAGACTGGCAATTGTGAGACTCAGACCCCTGCACTACATGAGGCTTACAACCGACATTGGGTCGGCTGTTTCAGTTTGAAGGACTGCGCAAATGGCAAATACTGCACAAAACACTGCGCCGCTCGGAGCAGCTACCATCCTGCACGTAGTGGACGCGTTCACTGTGGCTTTCGAAAAAGCGGTTGAGTGGAACGAAACTCGTAAGACACGCAAGGCGTTGTCGCAACTGAGCGACGCTCAGCTGGAAGATATCGGTCTGACCCGCAAAGACATCATCACCATCTGATCCGTTTCAGATCAGCCGTAGTAAGGATGAGCCGCTCGTCCGAGCGGCTTTTTCTTTTTCATACTAGCCTGTATTTCCCCGACATATCAGGCAGATAGGCCTCAACCGCTGCGGTTGCGATAACGTGACGGGTGCCTGCATCGCTATCCTCGACGTCCAGCCCACCAAACACAGCCCGCACCTCGGCCCTGCCCCGCGGCAGATCCTGCGCAACCAGATCGCAATCCACGGCCTCGGGCTGATGCACGCCAATCGTCACCACGACGCGCATCTCTTTGTGGTCCACGCCCAAGCGCGAAAACAGAGTAATCGAGGAATGATGCAGCGCGTCCTGCACCGCCCGCTGTGCGGCCTTGGTATAGTCCTGACCGTAGAGGTCGTTGCCGGTGCCCATCTCAAGAATGATACGTTTCTCACTCATGCCGCGGGCTCCATATCGAATGAGACGACGATGGCGGCGTTTGCGATCACCGTGTGGCCTTCGGCATGCGGTTTCTCGATGTCTAGCCCACCGCGGGTGACCGTGATGTTCGGCTGACCGTATGGGAACACGGCCTTCAACGCCTCGCGGTCCACTTTATCGGGTTGCTGCACGCCGATCTCGGCATCAATGATCATTGCCTCTTTGGGAAAATCGAACAGCTCAGCCATATTGACCGAGTTGTGCCACAGCGCATCCTTGATCGCGCGCACGGCGGCCTCGGTATAGTCCTCACGCCGCAGGGACGTGCCCATACCAAATTCCACAAGTACTCGTGTTTTTGCCATCAAAACCTCAGGGTCAAAAAAGGGTCATAAAAAAGGCGCCCGGTTCGGGGCGCCTTTGAATATTCGCATTCCAATCCTGATCAGATGGATTCGTCGATCCAGCTTTGCAGCGCCGCTTTGGGTGCTGCGCCCGCGCGGTTCGAGACAACCTGACCGTCCTTGAAGATGAACAGCGCGGGGATGCCGCGCACGCCCATCGCAGCGGCTGCGTTCGGGTTGCTGTCCACGTCCACCTTGGCGATTTTCACCTTGTCGCCATACTCAGCGGCCAGTTCTTCCAGTGCGGGGCCGATCTGTTTGCAAGGACCACACCATTCCGCCCAGAAGTCCACAACCACGGGAACGGTCGAGTTCTTGACTTCGGCATCAAAGGTATCGTCGGTAACGGCTACGGTCGACATATTCTGTCTCCTGAATGGGGTAAACTCGGGAAAGGAACGTAGGTGCCGCGTCGGGTAAGGTCAAGATATCTGGGCGCGGGTCAGTGCTTGCGTCACAAGATCGTGTGGCAGCCACATCAACGCGGCCGTCCGCGTCCACAGGATGGCGGTACGGATGGTCTTGTCCGGGTAAATCTGACTTAAAGCCTGCGCATAGGCCCCCATCTGTCGCAACAGGCCTTCGGGGCAGGCTTCTGGCTGCTCGGGTACCTTGGCATTTGTTTTGAAATCAATCACATGCACTTCGGTATCCGTTATGATCAGCCGGTCGATTATACCATGCATGCGCCGCCCGTTCAGTTCCGCTGACACCGGGACCTCGGCCAGCGCATCCGCCGCGAAGACTGGTTTCAGGTGATCCGCTGTCAGGACCTTGGTGACCTCAGACAACAACTCGGCCCTAGCCTGATCCTGCATATCGGGTAGAACCCGCGCGCACAGCATGGGCCAGTCATCCCGAGGTGCGCTGGGAAGATGTTCCAGCAGCAGGTGCAATCGGGTACCGCGCAGCTTTGCGGCCTCTTCATCCTGCCCCGCATCACCCGGCAGCGCTTTTGCTCCGCCAAGATCTGAGGGGCTGAGGGTTTCTGGTTCCGAGGGTGGATCCTCGGCGGGATGCTGGAAGTACGCGGGCAGGTCCTGACTTGGCTCGGCGTGTTCGCTGCGTTCGACCAGCGGCAATCCCTCCCAATCGCCATGGGCCAGTCGCCGTGTCAGCGACCCCTCTATCTGTGTCGCGCCCGCGCGCTCCATTGCGGCCTCGACCATCTGATACCAGCTGGTTCCGTCCTTTCCGACATCCCCAGCAGCGGCCACAATCAGCCACTTTTCGGCACGTGTTAGAGCCACATATAGCAGTCGAAGGCGTTCATTCTCCTCACGGTTTCGGGCCTCCTCGCGGGCGCTGGAGATCAGCTTGGGCGAGACATCGGCGGGAACCTTCCACAGGGGCGTTCCACCCGCGACCATGATCTCGGCATCGCGTGGGGCCTGCCGTTTGCCGGTATCCGGCAGGATCACGATGGGCGCTTCCAACCCTTTTGAGCCATGCACGGTCATCACGCGGATCATGTTACCCACGCCGCTCATCTGGCGTTTGATCTCCAGGTCGTCGGTCTGCATCCAGACCAGAAACCCGGTCAGGCTGGGAATATCGGTCCGCTCATAGGCCAATGCCTGCGAGAGCAGCGCGTTGATCCCATCCTCGGCCTCGGCCCCCAGCCGACCCAGCAGCTTTCGCCGTCCGTCATGGCGGGTCAGGATGCGCTCGATCAGGTCATAGGGCCGAAGAAAGTCGATCTGTCCGCGCAGATCGTTGAGGATCATAAGCGTTTCGGGAAACTCGTCCGAGCGATTGCGCAGCGCGGCCCACAGGAATTTCTCTTGCCGGCGATGGGCCAGATCGAACAGAGCCTGCTCGGACCAGCCGAACAGAGGGGATTTCAGGACCGTCGCAAGCGACAGGCTGTCTTCGGGCGTGGCCAGAAAGCTCAGCAGCGCCGCCAGGTCCTTCACCGCTAGTTCCGCGCCGACTTTCAAACGGTCGGCCCCGGCGATGGGCAGATGCAGGGCTTTGCAGGCGCGGATGATCTCGGCAAACAGGTCCGAGCGGCGCTGGACCAGGATCAGGAAATCCCCCGGCTGAACCTTGCGGCGCACGAATGTACCGGGCGTTTCGCCATCTTCCGGGATCGTGGCCCCGGTGTCGATCATGTGCTTGATAGACTGCGCCACCTGCTCGGCCAGAATGACGGTGTGGTGGCGCGACCCGGGCCGATCCACCGGATCAGTCCAATCGCCATCCTCGTCATCCTCGACCTTTTCCACCACGGGCCAGAGGTCTACGCGTCCCGGCAGGTCTCCCTTGAACGCACGGTGTTGGCTTTCCTTGTGAAACCCCGCCTCGGCCTGATTTTCGAAGAGCAGATCAACCAATGACAGGATCGCGCTGGAGGACCGGAATGAGTATTCAATCGTCGAATCCCACAGTTTAGAGCCTGACTCTTCCAGCTTTCGCCCAAACTCGGCCTGCATTCGGTCAAAGGCCTGCGGGTCGGCGCCCTGGAAGGAATAGATCGACTGTTTCTTGTCGCCGACCACAAAGATTGTGCGTTCAACCTCGGATCTGGCCCCTTCCCCGCTGGTGAATTCCTGTGCCAGCTTCTCGACCACGTCCCATTGATCCGGACTGGTGTCTTGTGCCTCGTCCACCAGAATGTGGTCGATGCCGCCGTCCAACCGGTACAAAACCCATTCGGCCACCGCCGGGTCGTTCAGAACCTGCCGCGCGCGGAGGATTAGATCGTCAAAGTCCAGCCACCCACGCAGCTGCTTACGGCGTTCATATTCCGGCAGGAAGGCTGCAGCGAAGCGATGCAAAACGGTGGTTTTTTGCGCAGCGACCAGCGCCAGCCGTTGTTCGCGCGCGGCCTCAACCCGCAACATCAGCGATTCCAGCTGTGGCATGCGGTCCGCCAGAGCGCCTTCGCGCAGGGCTTTGGTCGGGAAATTGTTGATCTTGGCGGTGAACGGCTCCTTCGCGCCCTTTCCCGTCAGCAATACGCCTTCCAGCGTAAGCAGATGGGTCAGTTTTGCCTCGGTGAATGCTGCGAGTTTCGCGGCGGCCTTGGCATTGTTGCCGCCGCTCTCAATCAGGGCAGGCAACATGGATTGGATCAGATCAACCTCACCGCCCAGAAACACCTGCGCTGATAGGGTGTCGTCGTCAAAACCCTCGGGCAGTCCAAATCGCTGCAGCAGATCCGAGCGCTGCAAAGGCTGGGCGAACAGGTTTCGTTTCTGGGTCACCGCCGCAGTCAGCTTGTCGAACCCGGTATCGGTGACGAACCGCGCGATGTCTTCGATCAAACCGGCCTGAGGGCCCTCGGCGAAATCCTCGATGATCTCTTCGCGCAGCAAAGCGGCGGCGCGGTCCTCCATTTCTGAAAACTGAGGGCTGACACCGGCCTCAAGCGGGAAGCGGCGCAGCAGTGAAGCACAGAAAGAGTGGATGGTTTGGATTTTCAACCCACCCGGCGTTTCTATCGCGCGGGCAAAAAGGGTACGGGCCTGCGCGAGACGGCCGGGGTCGATAGCTCCTTCGACGCCCAGATCCGTCAGTTGCGCCAGCAACGGCGCGTCCCCCAGCATCGCCCATTCCCCAAGCCGCTTGAACAGCCGGTTCTGCATCTCGCTGGCGGCGGCCTTGGTGTAGGTCAGGCAGAGAATGTGCTGCGGTTGCACCCCGCTCAGCAGAAGCCGCGCCACGCGGTCAGTCAGCACGCGGGTCTTGCCCGACCCGGCATTCGCCGCCAACCAGGTCGAGGCATCGGGGCGCGCGGCCTGCACCTGCCGCTCGGTGGCGTCGTTGCGGGCGCTCATGTCAGATCCTCGGGGAGGGTTTCGGATGTGCGGTCCCATTCGCCGAATCGGGCCAGATGATCGTAGTCGCCGATATCGGTGTCTTTGTGTAACATGCGGCGAGAGGAAAAGCCCTGATCAGGCTCTAAATAGGCAGAAATCAGCTCTTTCAGCTCAGCCAACACCTTGTCGGTGGGTTCTTTTGCAAGCGGAGCCGCGACCTCTTTGTAACTGCCGCCCATACCGATGAAAATCGCCTCGGCCACGTCGGTGGGGTCGATCCCTTCGATGGCGCCCTGCTCGGCCATGGCGGCTTCGATCAGCAACTGTTTGTCGAACTTCGCCTGCTGGCTTTCGGTCGGCGGCGCACCGGTTTTGTAGTCCACAATCCGCAACGCATCTCGGCTGTTGCAATCGATCCGGTCGGCGCGTCCGGCGATGGTGAAGTCCAGAGGCTCCAACACCAGTTTCATCGCGGCCTCAAACGCAACCGGGCCACCGTCGCCCCGGCGATTGATTTCGGCACTCAGAAAGTCGTCGGCGATCCGTTCCAGCCGCGCCAGCCACAGTTTGCGGGCAGTCGGCCAGGCGACATGAGCCTCAAGCATGTCATGGGAGCGTTTCAGGAAGTTTTCGCGGGTTAGTAAGGCGGTATCCAGCACGCTGTCCTTAACGAAATGCTCAAGGATTTCATGAATCACGATCCCGCGCAGTAACGCATCGGGGGCCTGCACCAGCGGATCGAGTGGTTTCAGACGCAGCACATGCTTCGCGTAAATCGCATAAGGGTCTCGGATCAGGCGCTTGATCTCAGTGACCGAAAGGCGCCGCGGTCGGGCGGCGACCGGAGGTTTGGGCGAGGGGCGATGCGCTGCCTTTATCCGAGGCGCTTGCTCCAGTGTTTTGGCCCAGTTGAGATAGGTCCGACCCCGCGCGCGCATATCTGCTAGCGCCGTCTGGCCGCCTTGGTCGGGCAGGCCTTGCAATAGGTTCGTCAGACGGTTCAGCCAGCGCGAGGGTACAGTTTCCGCATCGTCCGAGCGGGTGGCGCGGGTCAGCCAGACCTCGGGCGCGCCGATGGCCTGTTGGAAATCGTGCGCCGAAAGCCCGATCCGCCGTTCGGGCAGCAACAAGCCCGCCTTGTCGCGCATCTGGCGGTTCAGCCAAGGGTCCGGCGCTGGCGCTTCGGGCCAGCTGCCCTCGTTCAAACCACCGAGGATCAGCAGATCTGCACCCTGAACGCGGGCCTCGAGCGTGCCCCAGATCATGATATGCGGGTGCGGGGCGTCGCGGTCGCGGACTTCTTCTCCGGCCAGAAGCGCGCCCAGAAGATCGGCGAAGTCATGGGCGGTCATGGGGCCGCCGTGATGGGCCTCATCGCGCAGATTGGTCAACACTGACAGGGCCTTTTGGCCCGCGTTCTTGTCCCACAGTGTGCCTTGGTCGCCCGCATTTCCGGCCGAGATCGACTCGGCCAGAGACAGCAATCGGTCGACCCATTCGGTGAGGGGCAGTTCCCCGGTGATTTGCTGATCGCAGAAATGCGCGCTGACCCAGCTTAACCATCCTTCGGGCGCTTCGGTGCGGTTCGCGGATGCGGTCAGGCTGGCTTGGTCCGGGAATGGAGGGCCATGGCGGCGCAGGTCCAGTTCGAGATCGCGGGTATGCAGCAGATGGGCACCGCGTTCACCCCCGTCATGGCACAGCGGATGTTTCAGCAGCGTCAGCAGCGCCTCACCCTCCAGACGGCGCGCAAAAAGGCCCGCCACATGGCGCAGAAACCGGCCGGGCGGAGACAATTGCAGCGGAAGACCAGCACTATCATCGGGTAGGATGTTCCAGCGATCCAATGCCGCGCTGACCTGCCGGGTCAGCATCCGATCGGGTGTAATCAAAGCGGCGGTCTGGCCCGTCTCAGCCGCCTGTCTCAGGCGAAGGGCGATGGCAAGGGCCTCGGACCGGGGTGAGTCTGCCTCGACCAGTGTCAGGTCGCGCGTGGCCTGATCCAACTCGGTCAGCTTTGGGCCTTCGGACATCCACGCGTCGGTGATGGGGGCAGGGCGCAAAGCCAGCGAAACCAATCGGTTACGTGCGGGTGAGGGCGGTTGTTCATCCGTCCAGGGCAGGATCTGATCATGCTCCAACCCCAGCTCTCGCACCAATTTGCGGAACCGATACTGCGGGTGGTCCTCCGAGGTCAGCGCCTCGTCCAGGCGGTCCCAAACGGCGCGCGGCTGGTCGAAATCATAGCCCGGCAGGATCAAGGCCCCTTGCGGCAGGCGCGCGACAGCTTGCATCAGCATCAGCGTCGTGCCGCGCGATCCGGTCGAGCCGGCCAAAATGACGGGATGTTGCGGCGGAGCCTCCTGCCAGCGGCCGATCAGGCTTTCGACCACCCGACGTTGCCGCGCCTGTGCATCCATCGCCTGATCGCTTGCATCAACAAA
This sequence comes from Ruegeria profundi, assembly GCF_049800715.1. GTDB lineage: Bacteria > Pseudomonadota > Alphaproteobacteria > Rhodobacterales > Rhodobacteraceae > Ruegeria > Ruegeria profundi_A. The sequence goes on along the minus strand of NZ_JBNAFO010000005.1, from coordinate 73,460 downwards.
ATGATCCGCGATGCCAATAAACGCCTGCGCGCGAGCCCAATGGCCGGACATATCGCTGACATCCAATTGGCGGATCGCCTCTGGCGACACGCCCTCACCCTGCATCTCATCAATCAAGGCGGCCAGGCTGTCGGAAAGGTCGAACAGGGAGGCCCGTGCGGCCAGATCAGGCTGTTGGTCCAGCAGTTTTGAGATTAGCTGGGTCAGTTCCAGCCGCCGTCTCAGCGGGGGAATTGCGGGCGGAATCTGTGCCAGATCAACGCTTTCGCCCAGATCGGTGACCAGAGAAAGCCTGGGCAACAGGCAGGGCGGCCCCTGATCGAACAGGTCACGCACTCGTCGGGCCATGCGGCGCGTGTTGACCACTAATTGCGCGCGGGCGAGCGCGTGCGGAGGGCCAGAGGCACGCTGTCGTAGCCCGTCAACAAGCACTTTGGGAAAATCCGTGCCCGGCGGAACGGCGAACACCCGTGGATGAGTGCTGGGGTCAAACATCCGCCAGCATCCCCTCAGCCAGAGCGATCCCTTCGGGGCGTCCGACATCACACCAACGGCCGGGATATTCCAGTGCGAACAGGCGTTGCCGGTCGTGCATCTGGTTCCACAATAGGTTTAGCGAAAACGCCTGTTCCGGGATATTCTGCAGCCCATCGGTTTTCAGAATCTGCACGCCGCCATACACCAGACCTGGCCCGCGCGTGATCCGACCCTCGGTATCGGCGGTAAAATCCCCTTCGCCCGCATGCCCGATGGTTTGACCAATCGGGACGCACATCAAAAGCGCATCCATCCGGTCCGGGTCCCATGCCTCTTGCAGCAGGCTCAGCGGGTTGGGTCCGGCCCAGATTGCATCGGTGTTCATGGTGAAAACCGGGCCTGCGCCCAGTAGAGGCAAAGCCGCCCGCAAACCGCCGCCGGTTTCCAGAATCTCGGGCGTTTCATGTGAGAGCAGAATGCCTTTAGGCGCTAGATGCGCCTGCAACTGATCGGCGTGATAGTGCAGGTTTGCAACCACACGGGCTGGTTGAACGGCATCCACTAGCGCAAGCGCGTGGTCGATCAGCGGGCGTCCGGTGACCTCGATCAAAGGTTTTGGCCGGTCCTTGGTCAACGCGCCCATCCGGGTGCCGAATCCGGCGGCAAACAGCATCACGGCATCGGGGGATTGGCTCATGATGCTTTCAGCCTTGCGAGGTTTTCGGCGGTTGGTTCAGGCAGGGCGTCGCGCAGGATACCGGCAACCGGGATCAGCGCAGGATGCTCCAGATCGCGCATCAGATGCGCCCATGTGGCGGGTATCAGATCGACGTAATGTGGCTTGCCATAATCCGTGGCCAGCCGGGCAAAAACACCCAGAATACGTAGGTTCCGCTGCGTGCCTAGAACGCTGTAGGCGGTCCGGAAGTCATGGTCATCCATACCAGAGGCCGCGATATAGCGATTGACCATCTGCATTTCGATTCCGGTCGGCACGGTCCGGCGCACATCCTGCAAGAGCGAGACCAGATCATAGGCTGGGTGCCCCAGCATCGCCAGTTGGAAGTCCAGAAGACCGACGCGCTGCACGCCCTCGCGTTCTGGCAGCCAGATCAGGTTTTCGGCGTGGTAGTCCCGCTGAACGACGACTTTGGTGCCCGAGGTCTCCTGCAGCAGGATATCGGCAAAGCGCAGCTCGAACCTCTCCTGCGCGTCTTCATCGTGGTCGCCCAGAATGGCCTGCGCGTATTTGGTGAAGGCCAGAGCGGCCAGCTCGGTCATCAATGTGGGATCGTATGAGGGCAGGGTTAGGATCGGGGCCTCATGCAGATGCAAAAGAACATCCGTTGCCGCCTCATATAAGAGGCGTTCCTGGCTCGGGTCCTTGATCAGAACGCGTGAAAATAGATCATCGCCCAGATCCTCCAGAACCAGAAACCCGTTCCGATTGTCTTCGGCGTAAATCTCGGGTGCGCTGAGGCCCACCGCGCGCAGATGGTTCGCGATCCGGACGAAGGGTTCGACATCCTCTCCCCGATCCGGCGGCGCATCCATCAGAACCGCCGTGCGACCGGTCGCCGGATCTGTCAGACGCTCATACCTGCGGTTCGAGGCATCCCCGGCCAAGGGCGCGCGCGTGGCATTGGCCCATGGCGTCTGTGCAATCAGGGCCTCGGCCAGCACAGTACGATCTGTCATAGAGTATTCTCCAGTTTCCCAAGCCATTTCGGATCAGACCAGGACAGGGTCAGGTGACGTGTCTCGGTTTCAACCGGGTCGGTTTGGAAGGCAAGCGTCAATGCAGTGTCGGGGGTCAGCGGCCCAAGTTTGTCGGGCCATTCCACAAGACAGAGCGCAGTGTCAAAGGCTTCGGTCAGGCCCAGCTCGTCCACCTCATCCACCGAGGTCAGCCGGTAGAGGTCACAATGCCAAATCTCGCCGATCTGCGTGTCATAAGCCTGCACCAGTGTGAAGGTGGGCGAGGGCACATCCTCGGGCGGGTTCATCAGCGATTGGATGAGGCTACGGGCAAAGTGGGTCTTGCCGCTGCCGATCTCACCTTGCAGCAGCAACACATCCGCAGGTCTCAGGGTCGCACCAAGACGCGCCGCAAAATCTGCCGTGTCCTGAGGGCTTTGTAGTGTGAGGGTGACAGGTGCCGAAGTCATGGCGCCACAATGGACCTGCGCCCCAGCGGCTGCAACCCGGTTTAGGCGCTGATCTGCGCCATGGGTTCGGCGGTCAGAGAATTGCTTGCCGTCGCAAAGCGCACGATTGTGGCACCGTTCTGCATGGGCATAACGGTACAGTCTAGCGCGGTGCCGTTGCGCATCTGGATCTCGGCGCTCCATTCGGTGCGGTCATCGCGCATATCCACGAAATCGCGGATCTCACCCAGGACCGGAGTGGCGACGCAATGATCCTGCCAGATGCGCGTGACTTCGGTCACTGTCTCACTGTGAAATCCGGCCTCGTCCTGGGTTCCCCAGAGCCTCTGATAGGCGTAGTTGGTCAGGGCCAATGTGCCGTCCTCGGAGAAGACCGCGATTGCGTCGGCCAGCTTGTCGAGGATGGATTGCATCAGGTCCATCTCGGACCGGAAGCGCCGAGTCAGGGTGATCTCGGCGGTGATGTCTTCGAACAGAAATGCTACGGCGCCATCGGGATGCGGGCGGCCGCTGACCGAATAGACCGAGCCCGAGGGCAGGGACCATGTCTCCTGATAGTTCCCGTCTTCAGCCGCTTCGAGTAAATCGTTCATCTGATTGCGCCATGACCGATAGTTTTTGGGCTCGGGCATCATGTGCTGATCCCTTAGCCGGTCAAAAAAGCTGGAAATATTGGGACGGCAGCTGAGGAAATCCGGCGGCAGAGTGGTCAGGTCAATCAATGCCGGGTTGAACAGGGCCAGTTGACGGTTGCGGTCGAAAATAGCCAAGCCGATCGACAGCTGCGCGAAGGTCTTGGTCATCGTCTGCACGAATTTGCGCTGGGCGGTTTCTGCCTGCACAATCGCATTGATATCGACCGCATAGAACAGGCGGCCTTCCGCATGGTCCACCTGGGTCAAATCAAACCACAATTTGCTTTCACTTCCTGCCACGTCTATCGAGACGCGGGATTTCCCGCCGCGCCGCGGCTCGGCCCCGGTGTCCGGGAACAGGGGCAGGGTCAGGTCGGCATCCAGCCCGCGCGCCTTGCGGACAAGGGCGACATAAGCCGCGTTGCACCAGCGCACGCTTGCGTTCTGATCCAGCAGCCAGACCGGGTACGGCGCCTGATCCATCGCCAGCCGGATCGGATCATTCGGGTCGCGCAGCTTGGTTTTCTTTTCTCTTGCCGGTTCGTGCAGTTGAATTCGAACGATCCCGTCAATCCATTCGCACAGAACCTCACGCTCAACCGTGCAGTCGATGGCTGAGACAACCAGATTGCCCTGATCGCGCACGAGATCGGGCGTTTCCGGGAAGGTCGGAAAGTCGCGCTGCAACAAACGTCGCAAATCGTTCCAGTCCGCGACATGTTCGAAACCGGCCAGCGCTATGTCAGAGTGGCTGATCAGGCGGTCGCCATCGAACAGAAAAACGGCGTCGAACAGGGAACTTGCGGTAAACATGCCATAGCTGTTGTCCCGCCGGGCGCGACGCGGCAGCAGCCACAGGATCGCAAAGCAGCACGAGACCAGGCTGATCGCGGCCAGAATGATCCAGTCTGCCATCTTCTCCCCTTACGACTGCGGAACCCCAACGCAACCTAAGGCGAGAATGGTTAACGGTGTCTTAACTCAGACCTGGATAGGCTGGTTGCGCCCGGAGGGTACCGGGGTATCGCCCTGTTGCGCGTCGATGCGTTTGCGCGGCCATTCGACCTTGACGATTGCTCCCCGGCGGTCGGGTTTGTCCGAGAGGTGCTGATACGGGTCCGAGCCGTTGGCAAATTCCAGATCCGCCCCGCTGCGCTCCAATAGGGTTTTGGCGATGAACAGGCCAAGCCCCATACCTTCGTACTCAGGGCGCGCGCGCTGGTCGGTCTCGGCCCGTCTACGCCGCATCAAGGGATCACCAATCCGCCCGATCAGATGCGAGGGGTAACCGCGCCCGTCATCCATGATACAGACGGTGATTTTGTCCGAGGTCCACTCCGCCTCGACCCAGACATTCGCGCGCGAGAAATCCACCGCGTTCTGGATCAGGTTGCGCAGCCCGTGAATGATCTCGGGTTTGCGCAGGATTGAGGGTTGTTGCACGTCCCCATCCAGAACCGGGCCTTCGGCGAAATGCACGGTTTTACCCCGGTCGATATGCGGCTCGGCGGCCTCATGCACTACAGTGGACAAGGGCGCTTGGCGCAGATGCAGATCGTCCTTGCCGGCACGTCCCATATCGCGCAGGATGTCCCGGCATCTGTCCGCCTGCTCGCGGATCAGGGCGGCGTCTTCTTTCAGTTCGGGGCGGTCGTCGAGCTCCTCGATCAATTCGGAACTGGCCAGTTTGATCGTCGCCAGAGGGGTCCCCAGCTCATGCGCGGCAGCGGCGACAACTCCTCCCAGATCGGTCAGCTTCTGTTCGCGCGCCAGCGCCATATGCGTGGCCGCCAGCGCTTCGGACATTGAGCGCGCCTCGGAGCTGACCCGGTGCGAGTAGGCCCCGATAAAGACAATTGCGATGATGATCGCGGCCCAGTTGCCGAACAGAAGAATGTCGGGGATTTGCAGGACCAGGCCAATCTCGGTCCGCAGGGGCAGGTGAAACTCAGCCAGAAGGGTGGCCAGCGCAATTGCCACGGCCCCCACGATGAGCGTTGAGCGGGTACTCATGACATTGGCCGAGATCGTGACCGGACCCAGCAACAGCAGGGCAAAGGGATTGTTCAATCCGCCGGTCAGATACAGCAGGATCGCAAGTTGAAACAGGTCGAACAGCACCATCAGGAAGTTCTGAAACTCAGTCAGGCGTTTGTTCTGCGGGAACAGGAAGCTGGCCGTCAGGTTGCCGATCACCGAAACGCCGATCGCCAGATAACACAGGGTGACCTCAAGCTGCACATGATAGCTGTGTTGAGCCACGGTGATGGCCGTGATCTGGCCAAAGATGGCCACCCAGCGCAGCAGGATAAGGGTGCGCAGCCTGATCCAGCTGCTGCGTTCCGGGCCGCCCCATAAACTTTGGTTGGATTCTGCCATTGGTCACTTATGTCCTGTTGCATCGGCTGATCATCTTGATAGGTGTCCCGGCTGATACGATCAACAACCCCTTGCAAACGGAAAACGATCATGACCCGCCTGTATGCTATTCTCGCAGCTGTCGTTCTTGCCATCGGCCTCGGCGCCATGTGGCTTCTGACACTGGGGTCCGGGTCGGATGACAAATACGCGCAATGCCGGTCCAGCCAGATCGCGGGCGGAACTGCGACAATTGGCGGGCCGTTCGAGTTGGTTAATGGTAAGGGCGAGACGGTCACTGACAAGGATGTGATCACCGAGCCGACGCTCGTCTATTTCGGCTATACGTTCTGTCCCGATGTCTGCCCGTTTGACATGTCCCGCAACGCCGAGGCCGTGGACATTCTGGCCGAGCGCGGGCAATCCGTGACGCCTCTGTTCATCTCGATCGACCCCGATCGCGACACGCCTGAAGTGGTCGGAGACTACGCCTTCAACCTGCATGAACGTCTGATCGCCCTGACCGGTTCACCCGAGCAGGTCAAGGCCGCCAGCCAGGCCTACAAGACCTACTACAAGGCCCACGACAAAAGCGACGAATACTATCTGGTCGACCATTCCACCTTCACCTATCTGGTCACACCCGAAGATGGGTTTCTTGAGTTCTTCAAACGTGAAGACACAGCGCAGCAAATGGCTGAAAAGGTCGGCTGCTTTTTGGGCCAAGCCGGCTCCTGACAAGCCGGTTTGACCTTTGGCCCCGCGCTGCTATTACTTCTAGGTAAAGCCAAAGGCATGAAATAGCGGAAAGACTCAACGATGGCAGACAGTTCCCAGCTTGATATCGGCCCCGATAAATCTCTGCTTTTGGTGGATGATGACGAGCCGTTCCTGAGACGCCTTGCCAAAGCTATGGAAAAACGCGGTTTCGAGGTTGAAACCGCAGGTTCTGTCGCCGCAGGCCGTGCCATTTCCACCGCGCGTCCGCCGGCCTATGCGGTTGTCGATCTCCGGCTAGAGGATGGCAACGGTTTGGATGTCGTCGAAGTGCTGCGTGAAAAGCGCCCCGACAGCCGGGTCGTAGTGCTGACCGGCTACGGGGCCATTGCCACAGCCGTCGCCGCCGTCAAGATCGGCGCGACCGACTACCTGTCCAAACCCGCTGATGCCACAGATATCACAAACGCATTGCTGGCCAAGGGCGACGAACTGCCCCCGCCGCCGGAAAACCCCATGAGTGCCGACCGTGTGCGCTGGGAGCATATCCAGCGGGTCTACGAGCTGTGCGACCGCAACGTCTCGGAAACCGCGCGGCGCCTGAACATGCACCGTCGGACATTGCAGCGTATTTTGGCGAAGCGCAGCCCGCGCTAAAAAGCAGAGCTTTCACTCGTCTGATCAGAGAGTAGTCTTTCAGGCTACTCGCCAGACTTAGGATAGATGAACCCGTTTACCGGGTACAAACTGCCGTATTGCCCCGGAACGCTCTCGACCCGAACCAGTGTCCAGTCATTGTTCTTGGAGACATCTTTCACGCCCATTTTCAACGACACTTTGTTGCGGTGCCAATTGGCGTGGTTCACGATGACGACCCGGTCGCTAACAACATCGGACACGACAGCCACATGGCCCAGCGGCATGCCACGCGTTGCCCGAAACGACATGACCGAACCGACAGCCGGTTCGTTGCCTCGCTGAAACGTACTGCGCGCCTTGCCCCACCAGTCCTTGGCATTGCCGCGAATTTGGATACCGCTAAGGCTACGAGCGTAAGGCACGCACCACACCCTTTGTCCCCGAGCCTGCTTTTGCGAGACCTCTTGCAGGGCCATTGACTGACGTTCCGGATCAAGTTGCGCGTCGGTCGGGCCGTGGGCGCAGGCAGAGACCAGACTCAAAAGCCCTACCGCAACTGCGGTTCGCGCGCCGCCGGATAAGCGCGGCCAAGTGATGTCCGTTTTGCGTTTGCCCGTATTCAAGAATCTTCACTGCCCATTTTGAAGACACGCAAGTTTTAGGGGCATCTGACGGGCTGTGAAAAGAGGCTTGCCAGCACACGGCAAGATTTCGCCGATTCTTTGTTAAACAAGTAAGACAATAACCGTTCCGGAATACGACTAAATTACTGAAGTGTTGTTCATTGGGCGTCGACCGTTTGTCCAAGTCCGCGCGTCGCCTGAACATGCACCGCCGGACGTTGCAGCGTATTTTGGCGAAGCGTAGCCCGAGGTAAAAAATTCTCTAGATATCACCGGCAAATCTGTATCGTTGGTGGTTTGCACATCTGCTGAGACAATCATTTTTCAAAAATAGTGAGCAAAATTTACACAGAGTGATCACTGCGTTCTATTAATGTTCAGATTCTCTGAAGTAGTCTTTTCTGATCGTTCCGAAAATCAAACTGACAATACTTGGAAGAAGGTAGGGCTAATCAATATGAAAACTAAAAAACTTCCGAACCCATTGCAGAAAGCTATCGACAAACTTCTTGAGCTTGATTTGGCGTTTTCAGATTTGGATATTCCTGAAAGCGCCGAAGCTCCTAACTTCCTGGAAATTCCTGCAAGTGTTTTTCCTCTTGAGGCACCAGTGTTACTTGACATTTCATTGCCCAAGAATGCGATGGCGGATATCGAGATTCCTGCAGCCGTTTTACCGTCTGATGTTTTCGATCTAGGCGGATTGGTACAACTACCCGAGATACATCAGCGCGTTTCTCGGAAACCGAGCCTCCATTTTCATCGAAAACTCGTTGCAACACTAAAGACAGTAGGTGTTCGTGGCGCTGGTTACAAGCCTGCCGTACTTCTAACGGAGGCCGGAGGGTAATTCTCAGTCCGTCCATGGTTCTGGCGCGTTTAGCAGCCAGATTGACAATCTGATGTGTCGACTCTAACGCTGACCGCAAGTGAACCACCGTCCCGATCATGCTAGCATTTGGGATTCTCTGTTGGAGTAGAGACGATTAGACGAGCTTTGTATCGAGCCTATCGAAAGTTTGCGCTTGGAAAATGTGATTCCATCAGCCAGGCCGGTCAGGACGCATGGGTTATGGGCGAAGTCTTCAATCACAAAAGATCGGGCTATTTCGTTGATATCGGTGCGCATGATGGAATAACGATATCAAACACTTACCTTCTGGAAAAACGTCTTGCTTGGGACGGACTGTTGATTGAGGCAAACCCGAAAAGTTATGAAATGTGCCGCAATACGCGGAATGCTAAATCTTTGAACATCTGCTTGGACCGCGAAAACGGTGAGGTTCAGTTCGAGATGGATGACGTTCTGGGAGGTATCGTATCGAGTGATACTGACAACGTCGCTGCGGGTAAAAAAACCGTAACCATTTCTGCCAGGCGCTTTGTCGAAATCCTTGATGAGCAGTCGGCGCCACGGAAGATAGAATATCTTTCAATTGATGTTGAAGGTGCCGAAGAACGGGTCTTAGGTGGATTTGATTTCGACAAGTATCAATTCACCTGTTTTACGATCGAACGACCGTCAGAGGCTCTGCGAAAAGAGTTCGAGGTAGCTGGATATGAGAAAGTGAAAGAGGTTCCAGGTCTGGACAGCTTTTATGTTCACCAGTCCTTCCTTGATGCCTATGCGAACAACACAATGCGGCACTTCGCAAACAAGCGGATTTCTTTCCCGATTCTGTAATTAGTGGTAAATTTGCGTAGGGCTGGTCTCTTCGTTGAAACAGTCCTCGCCTGTCTTCTCACCGTTGTGGTGCCCGATCTAATGCGGCAGAAAACCCTATAGTCGCGTCATCAATTCTGCATGCCTCGCCAGATACGCCCGCCTAACCTCGACCGGCGGGCGCAGGTTGATCTCCAGTCCCTCAATCACGGTTTTGTCCGGACGACCAAAGAACTTCGTCGCCTCAGCCTCGGAAAAACCTGCGATCTGGGTGGCTTCCATCCAGGCGCTGATCTTGTCGGCTTTCTTGATCTGCCGTTTTACCGATTTCGGCACCTCGGCAGGAAGTCCAAAGCGAATATGGATCGCTGCCGCCAGACGGTCATCTAGCGCGCCATAGCCCGGGCCTACTGCGGATTTGACGGGGGAAATCATGTCTCCGATCACGTATTCCGGCGCGTCGTGCAGCAAAGCCGCCAGCCGCCATTTCACGGGCGATTTGGGTGCGATGCGGCCAAAAAGCTCTTCGACCAGAAGGGAATGCTCGGCCACGGAATAGGCGAAATCGCCGGCCGTTTGCCCGTTCCAGCGCGCCACGAATGCCAGACCATGGGCGATATCCTCGATCTCGATATCGACAGGGGTCGGATCCAGCAAGTCTAGCCTGCGGCCCGACAGCATCCTCTGCCATGCGCGGGGTTGTGTTGCCATTCTGCCATGCCTTGTGAAGTGGGACACAATAAAACCAAATTGTTTCTGCTATGATGTACCTGTCAGGATCACCAGCTGCCAACGTTTTCTTGAGCATTCGTGCTTTGAAACCACACCAACTGATCCCGACATTTAAACCGAGGGGGCACTGGCTTCTCCCGGTGCGCTCCTCTCACAAAGTGAAACGAAAGGAGTTTGCTATGTTCAAACGCATATTCGCAGTCGCCCTGACCTTTGGTATGGCCGCCACGGCCCCTCCCGCCTTTGCCCAGAATTGTGCAGAGCGCGAGCATGTTGTTGACAAACTGCAGAAAAGCTACTCGGAAGAGCTGGTTTTTGGGGGTTTGCAGAAAACACGCGGCGCGCAGTCGGTCATGGAGGTCTGGACCTCACGAGAAACGGGTAGCTACACCGTTTTGGTGACCCACGCGAACGGCTTAAGTTGTATTGTCGCCGTTGGCACCGATTTTTTCGAAGCGATTCCGAAGGTCAAGGTTGACGGCACGCCCAGCTGATTTTTGCGGCGTAAAATCCCGTTTTCGGTCATCCACATTGCCACCTGCCCCAAGGGATGCTAGGGGCAGCCGGAACTGTGATTGACCGCAAAAATGGAGCGCCTTATGGCCGGGGACTATATCGTCAAAGACATTTCGCTGGCCGGGTTCGGCCGCAAGGAACTGGATATCGCCGAAACTGAAATGCCGGGCCTGATGGCGCTGCGTTCGGAATATGGTGAAAGCAAGCCTCTGAGCGGTGCGCGGATCGTTGGGTCGTTGCACATGACCATCCAGACCGCCGTTCTGATCGAAACGCTGGTTGCCCTGGGCGCGGATGTGCGCTGGGCGTCGTGCAATATCTTCTCGACTCAGGACCACGCAGCCGCTGCGATTGCCGAGGCGGGTATCCCTGTCTTCGCCATCAAAGGCCAGACGCTTGAAGAGCATTGGGATTACCTGGACAAATCCTTCCTGTTCGACGAAGGCCCGAACATGATCCTGGACGATGGCGGCGACGCGACGCTCTACATCCTGCTGGGCGCACGCGCGGAGGCGGGCGAAGACATCATCCCCGTTCCGGGTTCGGAAGAGGAAGAGGTGATCAAGAAGCAGATCGCCAAGCGTATGGCGGCCAGCCCGGGCTGGTTTACCAAGATGCATGACCAGATCCAAGGCGTGTCCGAGGAAACCACCACCGGTGTGAACCGTCTGTATCAACTGGTGAAAGACGGCCACCTGCCATTCCCGGCTATCAACGTGAACGACTCGGTTACCAAGTCGAAGTTTGACAACAAATATGGCTGTAAAGAGTCGCTGGTTGACGGCATCCGCCGCGCAACGGACACGATGCTGGCCGGTAAGGTTGCCGTGGTCTGCGGCTATGGCGACGTGGGCAAAGGATCGGCTGCTTCGCTGTCCGGCGCGGGTGCGCGTGTGAAAGTGACCGAGGTAGATCCGATTTGCGCGCTTCAGGCTGCGATGGACGGCTATGAAGTCACCCTGCTTGAAGACGAAGTTGCAACGGCGGATGTGTTCATCACCACCACCGGCAACAAGGACGTGATCCGCATCGAGCATATGCGCGAGATGAAGGATATGGCCATCGTCGGCAATATCGGTCACTTCGACAACGAAATTCAGGTGGCCAGCCTGAAGAACCACAAATGGACCAACATCAAGGAACAGGTAGACATGATCGAGATGCCCTCGGGCAACCGTATCATTCTGCTGTCCGAAGGCCGTCTGCTGAACCTCGGCAACGCCACCGGTCACCCGTCCTTCGTGATGTCGGCCTCGTTCACCAACCAGGTTCTGGCGCAGATCGAGCTGTTCACCAAGGGTGATCAGTACGAAAACAAGGTCTACATCCTGCCCAAGCATCTGGATGAGAAAGTGGCCCGCCTGCATCTGGATCGTATCGGCGTGAAGCTGACCAAGATGGACAACGAACAAGCGGCTTATATCGGTGTTGCGCCGGAAGGCCCTTACAAGCCCGAGCACTACCGCTACTGATCGCGGATCGGGTATGACCAAACGTTCAGGACGCCGCCGGATCTTGTATCTGGCGGCGTCTTTCTTTTCGATCATCGTATTTCTATTTCTTGTTGGATCGGCCGGGTATGTGCTGCTGTCGCATCCCAAATCACCTCTGCCGGATCACTGGAACCCTCTGCGGGACCTGACCGTGACCGCGCCGGTTACGCTCGTCACCAAGTATCAGTTGAACCGGGCATTGGCGGATGAGGCGCAGTGTCGGGCCACGCTGTCTGAGGCCGGTGTCGCGTTTTCAGAGATGGTGGATCTGGTGGTCGACCAGAACTGCGGTATCTCCGGCCGGGGTGAGCTGTCCCGCTTGGTCAGTGCCCGGGTGGGCGGGGTCGAGACCCGCTGTACAACGGCCCTGCGTCTGGCGATGTGGGAGCATCACGTCGTCCAACCCGCCGCGCAGGACCTGTTGGGTACTCAAGTGCGCGCCTTGCGGCATCTGGGCAGCTACAATTGCCGTCGCATGCGGACCGCTCAGGGCGAAAACAGTGGGTGGAGCAGCCACGCAACAGCGGATTCGATTGACATCATCGGGGTGGAACTGGCGGATGGGCGGACGCTCAGCCTGCTTCAGGATTGGTCCGCGCCGGGACCCGAGAGTGCGTTTCTACACCGGATCGGGAAGGGGGCATGTGACTGGTTCCGCGTGGTTTTAGGACCAAATTTCAATCGCCTGCACGCGGATCATTTTCATCTGCAAGGCCCCGGCTGGGGCTATTGCCGATGAGTATCCCGGCCCCGCAGAACAGGGCCGGGCCAGGATCAGCGTCCGCTGACCGCATCCGCCAACGACTTGAACCGGACAATCTTGTAGATCCCCTTGGAGGCATCCTCGCCATTGTTCAGCACGGGTGAGCGGTGCAACTCGTTGATCGTGGCATAGACATACCCATCCGCACCGATCGAGAACCCGTCTGGCCACGGCAATTCGTCATCCGACTGGAACAGTACCTCATAGGTGCCATCCGGCTTGGTGACGCCCAGCGCATTGTACGTCATCGCGGTGATATAGACATTGCCGCCGGTATCGACGGTCGAGCCATCCGAGATCGGTTTATCGCCATAGCGTTCGACCTGCGCCTCAAGCTCGGCATCCGACAGGCTTTCATCCAGCAATGCTGCAGTGGGGATGCGGTACATCGCACTGGCCGTCATGGGCGCGAAGTAGACCCACGTATTGGTCGGATCGACAGTGATCGGGTTGATGCCGATCTTGGCCGGATTGCCGCCCAGCGTGATCTCGCGCCCGTCGATCACCATCGGGGTATCCTCGGGAATAGTATATTTTGACCCCTCCAGAACGCGCCGCGCGCGGCCCGTCTCAAGATCAACCACGATGATGGCCGAGTTCTGACCGTCGCCCGTATCCGAGATGTAAATCGCCCCATGATCGCGGTCCACAGCCAGATCGTTCAGGAACGAGGTCGGCCGCGCAACAGGGGCGCCGATATAGTGGATAGCGTGCAGCGTCTCGGTCTTGGTGTCCCAACCGACAATGCGCCCGGTCTGGTTTTCACCCTGTCCGTCCAGCATCCACAGGATACCATCGCGATCTGCCCGCAGGCCTAAAACGCCGTTCAAGCCATCGGCATCGTCTTGCGGGGCGCGGGCCCAATCCTCGGTCGGGTAGGGCTTAGTTGATCCGTCGGGCATCACTTCGACCACGCGCAATTCAGGCCCGTAGAATTCATGCACCGACATGAACATGCGCCCATCCGGTCCAATCGCCAGATTGCCCGGAGGCATGGCCTTCTCGAACTCAAGATACGTTTCCAATTCGGCTGCCGCGGCGGGCAAGGCCAGCGCCAAGGCGCATGTAGCTGCATAGAGCGATTTCATCGGGTCCTCCTCTGATGTGCCCGATCAGATACCATTTGAAATTTTCGCGGATAACTGGCTCAATTTCGAAACCAGTGTTAGGAATTTTCGAATGTACCATGTGAACGATCTTCTGACCTTTGTCTCTGTCGCCAAAACTGGAGGGGTCGGATCGGCTGCAAAGGCGCTGGGCATTTCGGCGGCGACGGTCAGCCACCGGATCGGGAAGTTAGAAGAGGTGCTGAACCTCAAACTCTTTCACCGCAACAGCCGCCGGGTGCAGTTGACCAATGAAGGCCTGATCTTTCTGGATCGAATCGAACCTGTCCTATCCGATCTGCGAGAGGCCGAGTTGGAGGCCGGAAGCGGCAAGGGAGCGCTCCGCGGCCATCTGCGTGTGACGCTGTCACCGTGGATCCTGTCCCGGTTCATCATGCCGTCGATGGACAGTTTCCAAGAGGACCATCCGGATCTTACGATCGAGTTTCTGGCCGTCGACCGCTATGTCTCTCTGGTCGATGAGGGCGTTGATTGCGCCATTCGCGTCGGACAGTTGCCCGACAGCACACTGAAGGCGCGCAAGCTCTGCGACAACGACCGGATCATCTGCGCCGCGCCGGGTTTCATTGCACGATACGAGATGCCCAAATCCGTCGAAGACCTGCGCAAGATGCGCTGGGCGTGTTTGCCTTGGCAGACGCGTTTCGACACCCATGAGGGGCAACTGTCCGTCACGCGGCGTATTGCTGTTTCCAACTCGGACATGTTGACCGAAGCTGCTGTGCAGGGGCTGGGGCTGGCGGTCAAGTCCCGTCTGGCCGTTCAGCGAGAGCTGCAGCAGGGTACGCTGGTCGAGGTTTTGCCCGGAGTTTTGAAATCCCCCTCTGCGCCGATTGCCTTTGTTCACGCGGGCAGCAGCACGCCGGGGCGCAAGGTTCGCGTGTTTTCGGACCTTGCAGATCGAGCCTTTCAAAGCGCGCGACAAAGGCGCTCCTCCGCTTAGGGGGAAAGCGCGGAATTTTTCCCTTTGTGGGAATAAGAGGAATGGCTAGGCTTCCGACACCTGTTTTTAGGATTTGAGTAACCGCAGCCAGGACTGCTGATAGGGAGACTGTTTTATGGGAAAACGCGACGATCTGATCGCCAAATACGCAGATGATCTGAAAAACAAATGCGGCATGGATGCCGATATGGACCTGCTGACCAAGGTCACCATCGGGTGCGGTCCGGCGATCTATGACGCCGACGCGTCGACCGTGGCAGCCAGCCAGGACGGAGAGCTGGAGACTGTCAAAAACAACTTCCTCATCAAAAAACTGGGTCTGGCCGACGGGCCCGAGCTGATGGAAGCCATCAACTCGGTGCTGGAAACCTATGGCATGTCCGAGCGCAACAAGTACCGCGCCGTGGTCTACTACATGCTGACCAAGCATTTCGGCAAAGAATCCGTTTACGGCTAAACGTAACGTTTTCCACCCAAACGCCCGCCTCCCCATCGGCGGGCGTTTTTGTTTTGAGTTATATTTTAAGGACTTGGTGTTTGAAGCGGCCTGAGAAAACAGACTATGGTCCTTATGTGGCCAGGACGGTCAGAACCAACAGATTCCAATACGCGTGTGGTGAGTAGGGAGCACGTGGGGTAGGGAAGGTTCTGCACCGTGCAGGGCCTTCCCTCTATTTTAAAGCGTTTTGCGTTTTGCCCTAGGCAAGGTCATCGAAATGCGCGTTCGACCGCAGGGAGAGGCAGCGCATTTCGGTTCAAATCAAACGCAAAGCGATCTAGTCGGCCTCAGTCGAGCCCAGGGCGCAGATCGCCTGCCATTCCGCCTCGGTGACTGGTTGCACCGACAGGCGAGAGTTTTTCACCAGCACCATTTCACCCAGACGTTCATTCGCTTTGATCTGATCCAGCGTGACGTGAACTTCAAACGGCCTTACCGCCTTGATGTCCACGCATTCCCAACGTTCGTCATCGGTGGTGCTGTCGGGATGGGCCTCGGCGCAGACCTCAACGATGCCGACGATCGCCTTGTCCTTTTGCGAGTGGTAAAAGAATCCGCGATCGCCGATTGCCATTTGCCGCATGAAATTGCGCGCCTGGTAGTTGCGCACGCCGTCCCATTCTTCGCCTGCCTCGCCCTTGGCAACCTGCTGGTCCCAGCTCCAGGTCGATGGCTCGGATTTGAACAGCCAGTATGCCATCAGCCGATCACCTTTTTCCAAGGGATCAGTTCGACAGACTGGAACAGGCCTGCCTTGGCATAGGGGTCATTGTCGGCCCAGCTTTGCGCTGCGGCCAAATCTTCGACATCGAGAACAACCAGC
The DNA here is from genome assembly GCF_049800715.1 of Ruegeria profundi. Lineage (GTDB taxonomy): Bacteria > Pseudomonadota > Alphaproteobacteria > Rhodobacterales > Rhodobacteraceae > Ruegeria > Ruegeria profundi_A. The sequence goes on along the minus strand of NZ_JBNAFO010000005.1, from coordinate 57,284 downwards.
GAGCCGATCATCGCGTCCCCGTCCAGCAGCGGGCCGGCCTGCGATACAACGCCGGTTTCCTCGATATAGGCCAAATGGGCCGAGCGGTTGTCCAGACGGGTTTGCAGCGCGCCGGGTTTGTCACGGGCGATGAGGGCGATGAGCATGTTATTCCTCCTTGAGGGGTCGGTTGAGCAGGGTTTCGATGGCTTGAGCAACACTGTAGGCGCCTTGGCTCAGGTCGGCCACAGTGCCGCTGATGGGCATGTCCAGACCTTCGGCTTTGGCGATGTCAGCCATGGCACGGGCGGTGGCGACACCTTCGACGGTTGTTGTGGTGTCAAAGGGTTCGTTTCGACCCAAACACAGGCCAAAACGGTAGTTTCGGGACAGCTCGGATGAGCAAGTCAGCACCAGATCACCCAGTCCAGAGAGCCCCATCAGCGTCTCTGGTTGCGCGCCGCGCATCAGGGCAAAGCGCTGCATTTCCGCAAATCCACGGGTCATCAGGGCAGCACGGGCGCTGTCGCCTAGACCGGCCCCGATGGCAGCGCCACATCCGATGGCCATAACGTTTTTCAATGCGCCGCCAAGTTCCGCACCGATCACATCGGTGGTGCGGTAGAGGCGCAGATTCGCGGTGGTCAACTCGGATTGAAGTGTTTCCAGCAGATCGGCATCTGCACAGGCCAGGGTCAGCGCTGTCGGCAGGCCACGCGCGATGTCATCCGCAAAGCTGGGGCCAGTCAGAAGCGCTGGTCGTGCATCCGGAATGGTTTCGCGGATCACGGAAATCGGACCGAGGCCCGAGGACAGTTCTATCCCCTTGCAGCACGCAACCAGCGTTTTTCCGGCCAGCACCGCTACGTGTTCCTGCAGTGCATGGCGCAACTGTTGCATCGGCACAGACACCAGAAGGACATCGTTTGCCGCCGCTGCTTCGATATCATGAGTGACGGTGATGGCATCGGGCAAGATCACATCGGGCAATCGGCTCTTGTTGATCCGACTATCCTGCATGGCTTTCGCCTGCTCGGCGCTACGCGACCAAAGCTTTACCGGCCCGTTATCGGCCAGCGAAATCGCCAGAGCCGTGCCAAACGCCCCTGATCCGAGAACCGAAACGCTCATGCCTTTGCGCCCTTCTTTCCTCTACCCAGCATGGCGGGGCTGGTCTGGTCCAAAGGCCAACGGGGTCGCGCTGTCAGATCCAAACCGTCGCGCGCACCGGTGCGAAAACGCTCCATCCCCGCATAGGCGATCATGGCGGCATTGTCGGTGCAAAGTGCAAGGGGCGGGGCGGTGAAACGTGCGCCTTTTTCGGCACAAACAGACTCTAACGCGAGGCGAATGGCCGAATTGGCAGCCACACCGCCCGCAACGGCAATGACCGGGTCCGAGGGAACCTCGGCCAGATACAGATCCATGGCGCGTCGTGTTTTCTCGGCCAAAGTGTCCACGACGGCCTGCTGAAACCCGGCACATAGATCGGCGCGATCCTGACGGGTCAGGCCGGTTTTTTCGGCGACGATCTGATCCCGCATCCGCATCAGCGCGGTTTTCAGTCCCGAGAAAGACAGATCACATCCAGGTCGATCCAGCAGGGGCCGGGGAAAACGGAACCGTTTGGGATCGCCTTGGCGCGCCTCGGCCTCGACCGAGGGTCCACCGGGTTGCGGCAGGCCCAGAAGACGCGCGGTTTTGTCAAAAGCCTCACCGGGGGCATCGTCGATGGTGCCGCCCAAACGGGTGAATTGCTCGGGTCCGTGGGCGATCAAGTATTGGCAGTGCCCGCCCGAGACCAGCAGCATCAGGTACGGAAACGCAATTCCATCTGTCAGACGCGGAGTCAGAGCGTGACCGGCCAGATGGTTTACCCCGATCAGAGGCAGGCCGGTCGCCGCACTGATCCCCTTAGCACACATGACGCCGGACATGACCCCTCCGATCAGGCCGGGCCCGGAGGTGACGGCGATGGCATCCATATCGGCCAGTGTTAGACCCGCATCGTCTAGCGCCTGAACGACGCAGCTATCCAGTTTCTCGGCATGGGCACGTGCAGCGATCTCAGGGACGACACCCCCATAAGCGCTGTGCAGCTCGGTTTGGCCATGGACAATCGACGACAGCACTTCGGCTCCTTCGCCGTCGGTTTGGCGCACGACGGCGGCGGCTGTGTCGTCACAGCTGCTTTCCAATCCAAGGACGGTAAGTGTTTGCACCATTGGCGTGATCCGTTGCATCATGATTGCCAAGCGGGGTACCACCCTGCGCGGACGCAAACAATCCCAAGGCCGAAGGCGCCGATAGTTGTATTTGTTGATGACCCGCCCTCGCGCCGCCTCAGAGAGGTTCGTTGCGCAGCTTCCCACTCGCGTCAGATCGCGTGTTGAGGTCATCCATTCCCCCATTCTGGAAATTAAACCTCTGGCGGTTCCGATCTGCACGGCTGAGACGCAGGGGCTGATCTTCACGTCCTCCAATGCGGTGAATGCGGCGGCCTCGGCGGGTGTGCGCCGGGATTTGCCCGCCTATTGCGTGGGTCCGACCACGACCGCAACCGCCGAAAGCGCGGGCTGGGATGCGCGTATGGTCGGTGGTAAGGCTGAAGAGCTTGTGGCCGGTCTTTTGCAAATCAGACCAACCAGCCCGCTGTTGCATCTGCGCGGCGAACACAGCCGGGGCAACATCGCCGAGCGTCTGACGGAGATGGGCGTAACCACGCGCGAACAGGCGGTGTACCAGCAACTTCTGCTGCCGCTCAGCCCCGAGGCAAAGGCCGCATCCGAGGGCGACAGGCCAGTGATCGCGCCTATTTTCTCACCCCGCACCGCGCGACAATTTGCCGACATCTGGGCGGGCACTGCCCCGCTATGGCTGGCCGCAATCAGCGAGGCAACGGCGGAACCCCTTAAATCCTTGGGGTATGAGCGCCTGAGGATCGCCAAGGAACCGACGCCCAAGAAGATGCGTAAGGCCGTTAAAAAGCTTGTGAAACACGCGTTGCGGGTTGAGAGAGAGCCGGGTGCAGATTAACTTGGAACAGTCTGTAGTTCTGGTGATTTTAGAATCGATAAGGGGAATTTGACGGTGGCGGGCAAAAAGAAATCCGATCAGGAACCGGTGGAAACCCCGAAAACAGACGATGTGGTCGAAGATGTAAGCGTTGAACCTAGCGGTGAAACTGAAGGGTCGCCTGTTGACGAAGATGCGCCGAATGAGGACCTGATTTCCGAAGCCGAAGCCGAAGCCGAAGCCGAAGCCGAAGCCGAAGCCGAAGCCGAAGCCGAAGCCGAAGCCGAAGCCGAAGCCGAAGCCGAAGCCGAAGCCGAAGCCGAAGCCGAAGCCGAAGCCGAAGCGTCCGTCGAGCCGTCGGAACCTATGCAGGCCGATGAGAAACCCGCCGAACCGACCCAGGAACAACGCGGCGGATTTGTTCCGGCCCTGATAGGTGGTGTGATTGCCGCGGGCCTTGGCTTCGCGGCGGCCCAAACGGGGCTGATCTCGTCTGGTGGGTCGGATAACTCGGACGTAATTGCGGCGCTTGAATCGAAGCTCTCGGAACAATCAGACCAGATCGAAGCGCTGACCAAGAAGCTCTCGGATGCGCCGGACGTGTCGGGCCTGACGGAACAGGTTCAGGCGCTGTCGCAAAAGCTGGACCCGGTTGATGCAGATCTGACCGCCGTGAAATCCAGTGTCGACTCTCTGACGGGTCAGATCGCGCCCCTGGCCGACCGGCTAGCCGAGCTTGAGAAGGCGCCCATCACGGCAAGCACCTCGCCCGAAGCGACCGCTGCTTTTGAGGCCGAATTGAAAAAGTTGCAGGACTCACTGGCGGCGCAGCGCGGTGAGGTCGAAAAGATGGTCGCCGATGCGCAGGCGCTTGAGGCGAAAGCAACGGCCGAAGCGCAAGCCGCGACCAACCTCGCCATCCTGTCCCGCCTACACGGGCAATTGGATGCGGGTCAGCCCTATTCGGACCTTTTGGGCGAATTGCAAGCGGGGGGTGTGACGGTGCCTGATGCGCTCTCAATGCCTGCAGATAAAGGGGTTGAGACGCTGTCGTCCTTGCGGGCCTCATTCCCTGCGGCGGCGCGTACCGCTTTGGCGGATGCGCGGGATGCGGACAAAGGCACGGGCGTGATCGCCTTTTTGCAACGCCAGACCGGCGCGCGATCGGTGACCCCTCAGGATGGGGATGGTCCGGATGCTGTGCTGTCGCGTGCTCAGGCGGCCTTGGCCGATGGTGACGTCGCTACTGCCCTGACTGAGTTGAAATCCCTGCCAGAGGCGGCGCAGACCGCAATGGCCGATTGGGAACAAGCCGCCCAGACCCGGGTCGCGGCGGTTGAGGCCGCCGATACGCTTGCTTCCGACCTGAACTCGAACTGAAGGACCTGCCATGCTGTGGTCATTGTTTAAGATCCTTGTTTTTGTTGCGATTATCGGCCTTCTGGCTTTGGGTGGTCACTTCCTTATGCAAACCAGTGGCGGGGTTCAGATCACCGTCGCCGGAGTGGAATACACGCTGGGGCCGCTGCAATCGGTGATCGCCCTGGGCGTGCTGGTCTTTGGCGTCTGGTTGTTCTTCAAGCTGCTGAGCTTGCTGATCGCGACGCTGAAATTCCTCAACGGTGATGAAACCGCCCTGTCGCGCCATTTCGATCGCAGTCGCGAACGGCGCGGGTATGAGGCGCTGTCCGACGGTCTCATGGCGTTGGCGTCGGGCGAGGGTCGCATGGCGATGGCCAAGGCTTCCAAAGCGGAAAAGCTGCTGAACAAGCCGGAACTGACCAATTTGCTGGTCGCACAAGCGGCGGAGATGACGGGCGACACCAAAAAGGCCTCGGAAACCTACAAAAAGCTGGTGACCAATAGCGCCACGCGCTTTGTCGGTGTGCGCGGTATCATGAAACAGAAGCTGGCCGAAGGCGATGACGAAACGGCGCGGAAACTGGCTGAGAAGGCCCTCGCGCTGAAACCGCGCCATGAGGAAACGCAAGATGTTTTGCTGAACCTGCAGACCAAAGCGCAGGATTGGGCCGGAGCGCGGTCGACTCTGACATCGAAGCTGAAAGCCGGGTACCTGCCGCGCGATGTGTTCAAACGGCGCGACGCGGTTCTGGCCCTGTCCGAGGCCAAGGGTATTCTGGACGATGGCGCAAGCGTCGAGCAACAAGAACAAGCCATCGAGGCCAACCGCCTGTCACCCGATCTGGTGCCCGCCGCCGCCATGGCTGCGCGGGCCTATATCGAAAAGGGTAAACCGCGCGCGGCGACCAAGATCCTCAAGAAAGCGTGGGAGGTTCAGCCCCACCCCGATCTCGCCCATGCCTTTGCCGAGATTGCACCGGAGGAGTCGGCTCAGGACCGGATCAAGCGGTTCACCGCGCTGACCCGTATCCACCCTGAGAACATGGAAACCCGCCTGATTCTGGCCGAATTGAACATCGTCGCCGAGGACTTCCCTGAAGCGCGTCGCGCGCTGGGGGATGTGGTCGAAAAACAGGCTGATGCCCGTGGGTACACGTTGATGGCGGCGATCGAACGCGGTGAGGGTGCCTCGGACGCCGTTGTGCAGGGTTGGCTGGCCAAGGCCTTGACCGCTCCGCGTGGGCCGCAATGGGTCTGCGAGAACTGTCACGACATTCAGCCCGAATGGGGCCCGGTCTGCCAGAATTGCGGCAGCTTCGATACGCTCAGCTGGCAGACACCTCAGACGCCCGAGATCGCCACGGCCACAGGTGTGCATATGTTGCCGTTGATTGTGGGCGCCCTAGAAGATCAAACCTCGCCTAGCGAGGAGCCAGAAAAGGAAGCGTCTGCCGAAGTGATCGAGCTGAACGCCGACGCGGTGGATGAGACCGTAGAGAAGCAGGCCTGATCCAAAGGGCTGAACTTTTCCGGCCCACAGCGGCCTTGCAATAGACAAAAGTTTTTGGCTCCGCCCCCAAGGGGCGCTGCTTTGGTGTGTTTAACGCCAGTGTGACGGGTTTCACTGACTTACCGGTAGCATTTGCCGCATTCTCTCGATGAATCGACCAAGCGTTTTAGATTGAGGAGAAACACAATGAAAATTGATGAAAAAGGCCTGGATAAATTTGAAAAAGAGGCGGACAAACTCGCGGCGGCGATTGTCCAGCAATCCAAAATCATCGACCAGGCGGAAAAGGCGTCTCCTGTCGCGAAGAAAACACTGGCACCGTTGAAAAAGGCAATTGTAGTGGCGATGAAGCAAGGCAAAGCTGCGCAGAAGGCCATTTCGACTGCCAAGAAGAAAAAGTGTATGGACGAAAAGGCCAACAAAGACCTTCTGGTTCAGGTTTCGAAAGCTGCCAAGACTGCATCGGCGGCCAAGAAATTGATCGGTCACGAGGCGACGCATGTGGTGCAACAGGCCGTCCCGAAAGCGAAGCCGAAGCAGATGGAAAAGACCTTCGACGAAAAGCTGAAGTTCTGGCAAAACCTTGAAAAGAAAGCCAAGTAAGTCTGGGACAAAGGTCGGGGCCTACGCAGAGAAGTGCTTTGCGAGGCCCTGACCTCGACGCTCAAGGCATGAAATGCTGTGCGTGTGATTGGAATCTGAGACTGAATTCCCCAAACACACGGGCTATTTCCACGCCGCAAATGCGAGTAATCAATACAAATTAGGGGGAGTTGGTGCCCAGGAGAGGCATCTAATTCTTGTTTCAGGGTGTTTCATCATGCCCCAGAATTTCACATGATGATTGTTTTTCAGTGATTTAACTGTGCCACCGTGTTCCACTATGCCCCACCTTATACTATATGTAGAGGGTGGATAGAGAGGTGGACGAATGTCACGTCCTTTGAATAAGCTGAGCGCATCGACCCTGAAGTCTGTACCGCCGGGGAAATACTCCGACGGCGGCGGGCTCTGGTTCCATCGGCGTGAGGACGGCGGAGCGCAATGGTTCTTGCGGGTAACTGTCCACGGTAGGCGGCGAGAGATGGGCTTAGGTTCGTTTCCAGAAGTTTCACTGAAAGAAGTTCGCCAGGAAGCAGACAACTGGCGGGCTGTTGCGAGGAAGGGTGTCGACCCAATCAAGGAACGGGAGCGCCTTAAGCGTGAAGAAGCGAGCAAGCTTCATTTGTTGAAAGACATTGCTGAAGACGCATTCGAAAGCCGGAAAGCGGAGTTGAAAGGCGACGGTAAAGCTGGTCGCTGGTTTTCGCCACTGGAACTGCATGTTCTCTCCAAGCTGGGAAAGGTGCCTGTTGTCGAACTGGACCAAAAGGACATCCGCGACACTCTTGCCCCTATCTGGCATGACAAAGCCGATACCGCACGAAAGGCTATGAACCGTCTATCCATTGTGATGCGACACGCGGCAGCGTTGGGGCTCGATGTGGATCTGCAAGCGACAGACAAGGCAAAAGCACTGCTAGGCAAGCAACGTCACAAACCGCAGAACATCCCTGCCATGCCGTGGAAGGAAGTTCCGGCCTTCTATCAAAGCCTGGATGGCGGAACGATAACTGAGCTTGCGCTGCGCCTGCTTATCCTCACTGCAGTTCGGTCATTTCCTCTTCGAAACCTGCATCTGGATCAGATTGAAGGCGATGTTTGGACCATTCCCGCAGAAGCGATGAAAGGGCGCAGGGATGCAACTGAAGAATTCCGCGTGCCTCTATCGGTTGAAGCTCTGGCGGCAATCGAACGGGCCAAACCAATGGCGCGGGATGGATTGCTTTTCCCTGGCGTTCGGCGCGGTGTCATATCGGACATGTCGATGGGGGCTTTAATGAAGCGGCGCGAATTGGTTGAGCGCCCACATGGCTTCCGGTCATCCTTTAGGGATTGGGTAGCAGAAACGCAAAACGTGCCTTTCGAGGTTGCGGAAACCTGTCTGGGTCATGTTGTCGGTGGTTCAGTTGAACGAGCCTACAAACGCACCGATTTCTTGGAACAACGGCGCGCGCTGATGGATCGATGGGCCGTCCATCTGCAATTAAACTTTATCAATGATGACAATAACTTGGTGCAGTTTGGAGCGCGGAATGAGTGAAAGAAAGATGCGCGGAATTTTGGACACTGGTCAGTCAGACCACGACAATTTCGAACAGCAATGGGAAGAACCCAGCGAGAATTACGTCCCCGGTATGGGAACGGGTGCAACCCGGCAGGCAATTCGCTGGGCTTACATAGGTTATTGCGTGGAAAGGGAGCATTTCATTCAATGTGCTTTAACCAACCCCAAGGGCCGCCCTGCAAAAGATCCTCTGGCATCCAAAGACGCCTACAGAGCATTTCTCCTTTGGAAAATGGTCAATCAAACCATCGGCGGAACTAAGCTGAATTGTTCTATAGGCACCCTGGTGAGCATGGCAATAGCTGTAGAAGAACGCTTAAATTTGCCCATGCAAGCAAGAGCTTTTCCACCAAGCGGAAGCTATGCATCTTCGATTTCTAGGGGAAAGAAAATTCTAGAGATTGACAGCGATTGGAATTCTGAGATTTGCGAAAAAATCGATGCTATTTAACCGCAAATGACTGACAAATAAAGATCCTTCAGTGTGTGTGTACCACGGCTCACCGGTGCGCACTGTGGAATTCGAATGGGCCGCGCACCCCAATATAGGGGACGCAAATGAAATATCTTTCGTTTCGCGAACTGCAGGACAAGCTGGGCGGTCGAGGCCGCACCACCATCTATCGTGATGTTGAAAATGGCCGCCTTCCTAAACCGGTCAAACTTGGGTCGCGTTTGTATTGGAACGAGGCCGATGTTGAAAACGCACTAGAGCAGGCAATTGCCACCTAAAAACCCGCACCCAGGAACAGGGCGCGGGCGGAATACAATTGCGGCTAGTAGGATAGTTACAAATGTAACCGCTTTTCGCCCTTGGTGCAAGAACCGAGGAGAAGAAACTTGAGTATTGAGCAGAAACAGGAACTCGAACTCCCACCGTCAAACGCACAGCGTAAGAACCGTTGGGCTGACTTCCCAAATGCCGCAAAAATCCAAAACTTCAAGGTCCGCAACTCTGACGCCGGTGAACGTCTCGTATGCATTAGTGGACGCGGCACGATCCGTGTTCTTTTGGCCCTTATCGACGGCCCCCTGTATTGCGCAAGTCCGGTTCGTATCAGCGACCGAGTTCTATTGCTGAAGCGGGACTACGGTTTAAGCATTCGCACGGAGACGTATTCGAACGACAAGGAAACTGATCGGATGCGGTTCGGTGTCTATTTTCTCGATGATAATGTGACGCCAATCGCAGCAAACGGGGTGGCAGCATGAGACCCATCGACTTGCAAACCCGCATCCTCCGCCGCAAGCATGGTCTCTCAGAGACCGCAGCCCGTCTTGTCGCAACCCTGCATTATGGGGAGGGCCGCTAATGGCCCTCATTTCCCAGATCCCGAAAAACAGCCGTGAGGAATTCCGCGTCAGCCGGGATGACTTCCAAGGGTACGATCTCATCAACATCCGCGTGTTCTTCGTCTCGAAAGATGGAGAGATGCTACCCGGCAAACAAGGAGTCGCCTTCAAGGCTGAATTGCTGCCTGAGTTCATTGATGCGCTCAGCAGGGCGGAGGTGGCCTAGATGGGGCGCGACAGGAAGAACGAAAAACGCGGCGAGCATTGGACCAAGCTTGTCAGAAACATGATGGAGGAGCCCGCTTGGCGGGCCCTCTCGTCAACGGCGCAGGCACTTTACCCTTGGCTCAGGCTGGAATGGCACGGTGTGGAATACAACAATAACGGCAAGATTTGCCTAAGCGTCAGACAAGCCGCTGAACGTTTGGGAGTGTCATACAACACAGCTGCCAAAGCGTTTAGAGAGCTTCAAGCAAAGGGTTTCATTGCCGTTACGCGTCCACCAAAACTGGGCACCAGCGGCGTCGCATCTTCTCCGCTTTTTGAACTCACCGAGATTTCACTGCCAACCGCACGCGGCGAGTCCGGCAGAAGGTTGTACAAGCAGTGGTCGAAGGGCTCAGATTTCGCAGTCGTCAAAGCCCCGATTCACAACCCAACTGGCAAGGGAGGAAAAACAAAACCCTGTCTCAAAAACTGCGACGAGACCGTCATAGAATTTGCGACGAGAAAATCGGAAGCGACGCAATAAATGCGACGGGCCGTATCAATATTTGCGACGAAAACACCCGATTTCGGCAGGTCTCCCGTCGCAACTTTTAAGACATCCTTAATCTACCAGGGGGTCTGGGGGAAACGGACACCTCCTGCACCAACAATCCAACAAACGAGGTATGAGCAATGACGCATGAACCAGACCGAAAAAACGGCATGACAAGGGACGAGCGAAACCCGGACGGCACTTTCGCAGTTGGTAACTCAGGACGACCTAGAGGAGCACGTCATAAGGTCACACGCGCGGTTGAGGAGCTGCTTGAGGGGCAGTCAGAAGCAATCACGCAAAAGGCTGTCGAAATGGCGCTAGAGGGTGACAGCACTGCCCTGCGCCTCTGTCTGGAGCGGATAGCGCCTACGAGGAAGGACGCACCGGTTAGTTTCGACCTCCCGCCTATCAAATCCGCTGAGGACGCCTCCGAGGCCGCTCAGGCGGTCTTACAGGCGGTTTCTCAGGGCGAAGTGACACCATTGGAGGGCGCAACAGTCATGGGGCTGGTGGAGCAGTACAGACGGGTGCTGGAAACAACCGAACTGGAACGCCGGATCACGGCATTGGAGGCAGCAAAATGAGCATGAGAAAGCGTATCAAAAAACTAGAAACAGTATCAGAAAACGAATTCAAGGTCGTTGTCACGGAAGGCCAGTTGTTTGACAGACACGGTGCTTCCATCTCAACAGAAGGCGAATACCCGCGAAATCTGGTGGAGAACGTTCATCGTGCCATTGTTAGTGTATCCGGTTCGAAAGAAGCAGAGACCTTAGAGCGAAAAGATGGTGAGACAGGCGCGGAATTCATGCACCGTTTCGAGCAAATGGGTATCCTTATCGGCAAAAAGGTAGGTGCGACTGTAACACTACGATGGGATGTGAAGTGGATTTGATTTTACCGTTTTGGGGTACGACGCGCCGAACTCGTACCCCCTCATTTACAATCGCAAACCCCATTCAAGACGCGCCGCACTTACCCGCTATCGAATCTGAATGTTTGAATTGTGACAGATTAATGAAAGAAAGGCGGGAAGCTCGCTGACGTAACGGAAAGCACTTCTTTGCTATCGTTGGTTGCTTCAGGGCATCGTTGGGTGACACACCGAACCAATTAACCCCCTCAAATCCAGTCGGAAAAACCAGAACGTTCTAAAATACAAGCATGTCACCCACGGTCAGAGGATCGCATTGTGGCCAAATTGTGTCCACGATTCATTGTGAAACTTTCCGTTTCGGACCGAGAAACAAATCGTTTCGCCATAAAACTGGGCGATACGGGGTTTCCCCAATTTTAACCAACAAGCATTGGTGTCACAGTAGTCCAGACTACACACACCTCCACTTACTCACGGGTGAGAAAAAGGGGCTGGTCCATACCCCCTCAACCAGCCCCTCACATCACCAAAAGCTCCAAGATTTCGAAAGACCTATAGATTCAGCGGGTATTGGTATTTCGCAGCAATCCTCTGGCCGGATCTGGGGAACGGTCAAAACACACTGCCTTGTCCAATTCGGTTCTTGTGCTTAGCCTTTCTGGCTATGTGCAACCTATACTCCAACACCATCCCGGCCACAGCGATGCGCCAACTGTTTGATGTGGCCGTTGAACGTGACAGGCTCGGGAATGCGGAACCATTGCCAGCCATCTACCCAAAGCACTTAGCTCCTGTGGTCAGGAAAGGCGACGAAGGTAAGCGTGAGCTGGTCTCGCTGAGTTGGGGATTTCGTACGACAAAGAAGTCAAAGAAAACCGGTGCTATTGTCCAACCGGGTGCCTGGAATAACGCACGTGATGACAAGGTGCGCTCAAACGGCTTGTGGAAACAGAGCTTTGCGGAGCGGCGCTGCCTCGTTCCGGCTAGTTCGTTCTGTGAGGCCCAAGGAAGAAACCCGGCCACTTACCACTGGTTCGCTCTAAAAGGCGATGAGGACCGCCCGCCATTCGCATTTGCGGGCATGTGGCAAGCCTCGCGGTACCAGGGCAAAGAAGGACCCGAGGAGGTTGAAACCTACACCGTCATCACCACGACGGCCAATCAACTGGTGAAGCCCATCCACCCGCAGAGAATGCCCGTCATCCTCAAGCCGGAGGACTATGAGCAATGGATGGATGGCAACGCGGATGACGCATTCGAACTGTTAAATCCCTACAATTCAGACGAGATGCAAATTGTTCGGTTTGGCGAGGGTGAGAAGTCGGACCCAGTAGGAATAAACGATGGAATTTACGACTGACTACGTAGACAAAGCCGACGCCATCATTGCGATGTTCTTCGACACCTTTGTCGCATCGGAAGGACCCGAGGCTGGAGCGTTGATTAAGGCGTTGGTAGCCGACATGCTGACTTCGCTTGCATCTGACGACCTGCACGTTTTCTCGGCAATTGAGAACGAGGAGGTTTTGGCCGGTATCATTTTCACACGCATGGCCTATGCCGATGATAATCGGACGGTGTTCATTCTTGCGCCCGTGGCGGTGGCAACCGCTCAACAGGGTAAAGGACTAGGGCAACGATTGATTAAACATGCACTGCAAGCACTACAGGATCGTGGGGTGGATGTTGCCCTGACCTATGGCGACATCAACTTCTATTCAAAAGTGGGCTTCGCTCACATAACGGAAGCCGATGCGCAACCGCCCTTGCCTTTACAGTATCCAGAAGGATGGTTGGGCCAGACCCTGAAATCCGGGTCATTCCTCCCGCTTAGAGGTCCGTCGAGATGCGTTGGCCCGCTTGACGATCCAAACCATTGGTGACGCAACATAAGGCGCATGTGGGCAACTCGGTCAACTCATTGGCCATATCAAGCGGAGGTTGCCCAAACTCGGAAACGAGTGCGGCGTGACTGATAGCTATTTAGCACGAGGATGTTCCTATCTTGTTCTTGCTTTTTTTGGGGTAATATGATACCATTGGAGCATTGATACTGGCAGAGAGATAGCGGCATGGAAGGCATGAAAACTCTTACGGTTAAGCGCTGCGGTGCCCGCACGCCTGACGGCCCGTGTCAGGAACTGCCAGTCAACGGCACTGGCCGCTGTCGCTTGCATGGCGGCGCTTCTACTGGCCCGAAAACAGCGGAGGGACGCAAACGCATTGCAGACGCCCAGGTTCAGCGCTGGGGCATTCTTCACGCTGCACTAACAGCCTACAAAGCGCAGGAGGCTGGCGATGCAAAACAAAGTTGAGTTTCAGCATAGACTGTCTGACAGCCAAAGAACGCAAGCCGCTGCTGGCCACTTGGTGGCTATGGCGATGCAGCGATTTCCCCCTGACCTGGTGGATTTGTCGCCTTGGCTGGAGCCATTTCTAGAACCTGATTTTGACCCGCAGATGCGCGTGGCCGCTTTGCGTGTCTACGCTCAACTGTATTGGCAGCTAGAGGTCCATTCTTCCGTGTTCGGGCCACACTAAAAGGAATTCGATATGTTGTTCAGAGAAGCAAAAGAAGGGCAGAAACGCGGGCTGTTCGGCAATATGTCTCCCCGCACTGCCAATATCATGCAAGGTATCGGTCTCGGGCTGTCGCAACTCGATGCGGGCCGGATGCCCAACCTTTCGCCGGTTTACTCACGAATGCAAGAGCAGGACAGGCAAAAGCAAATGCAGGAGGCTATTGGTCCAGCGTTGGAACGCATGGATCCGGCATATCGGCAAGTCCTAGCTTCCATGCCGCCCGCACTGGCAGCGCCGTACATCATGAAACTGATGCAGCCGGAAGCCCCGCAGAAAGGCGTTGTGGTTGGCAATCGGCTGGTGAATCCCGTCACCGGCGATGTGATGGGGGACTACTCTAGCGAAAAGCCCCGCCGCATCATCACCGGCGCTGACGGTTTCCAATACTATGAGGATGGTTCGCGGGTTCTGCCGGATGTTGAGGCTCAGCAGGAAGGCTGGCGCGCTCTGACGCCCGACGAAAGGCAATCCCTGCCAAATCTGGACCCGAACAAATCCTATCAGGTTGGCGTCTCTGGCGCGAACAAGGGCAAAATTGCCGAAGTCGGTGGCAATGGCACAAATGTCACCGTTCATACAGGCGTAGATGGTTCCGGCAGATATCTTTACGGGTCCGACGCTGGTTTGCCGCAAGGGTGGCGGCTGGATGTTGATACACAAACCGCCAGCGTTATTCCCGGCGGGCCTGCCGCAATGGAGGCGCAAGCGGCTGAGGCTGCTGACGCCAAGGCGGAACAGGCAAAATCCACGTCCGCCCATATCGTCTTAGATGAAATTGGCATGGTCAAAGAACTGATTGGCGATGAGTCCATGCTCTCACCTGCAACCGGCGTGACCGGGGGCTTAATGTCCAATATCGACAGCACCCGCGCCGGGGCCGTGAAGAACCGCCTATCAACCATCAAGGCAAACATCGGCTTTGATAAACTGCAATCCATGCGTGACGCCTCCCCGACAGGTGGCGCTTTGGGTCAGGTGTCAGAATTTGAGAACCGCCTGCTACAAGCTGTGTTCGGTAGTCTGGAACAGGCGCAGAGCGCAAAAGACATCATGTATAACCTCGACCGGCTTGAGGCGATTTACAACCGCATCATTCATCAGGGTATTCCCGATGATGAGGCGCGCAAAATGTATCGAGAAATCGAGCTTGGCGACCTTGTAAGCGGCGGTTCCAGTTCAACGGACGCAACCCCGGAGGCACCACAAGCCGGGGTGGTTGAGGATGGTTTTCGCTTCCTTGGCGGTGATCCGAGTGACCCCAGCAATTGGGAGGAAGTGAACTGATGGCTGGACCATGGGAGAAATACGAAAAACGCAAAGCCAAAAACAAAGGCAAACCTTGGGAGAAACATGCCGGGAAAAAGGGTGGGCACCCTTTGGGCGATGGCTCCACCGTCGCCCCCTATGAACAGTCACTGTTTGAACGGGCAATGACCGGCCTGCGTCAAAGTGGAATTGTTCCTCGTGCCAACATCCGGGACTTCGAGGCCATCGGAGCTGGTGCGCGTGCAGCGGCAGATACGGCCTTGTTCGGGTTTGGCGATGAAGCGCAGGCACTGGTCAAAAGCGCCGGTCCTGCGGCCTACGGCTTGCCACTTGGGTTGTTCGGGCACGAGCCGGAAAGCTTCAGCGAAAACCTTGCCGAGGAACAGGCGCGCTCAAAGTCGGCTCGGGTTCAAAACCCTACGGCCTCGACTATTGGCGATGTAGCGGGCCTTGCAACCGGCGTAGCAGGGATCGGCAAAGCTGGGTTGAGTTTGGCCGCAAAGGCGTCGACGCCGGGCAAGGTGGTTGTTGGCTCAATGGCTGATGGAATCGGGTACGGTGGATTGGCTGGCTTTGGTCACACCGATGGCAGTCTCGATGAGCGCGCTAGAGGCGCAGCGACGAGCGCCGGGATCGGCGCAGTCACAGGTGGCGTAGCCTCCGGCATTCTTTCGAGTATTCCCGCAATGCACGGCTACCTCTCCCGCCGGTTTGGAGCGCCAACGTCACAGGCGGCGGCACGGGTAAAGCAGGCACTAACACCAGATGTCGCGGCCAAGCTGGATGACCTCGGCCCCGACGGCATGGTTATTGACGCTCTGGGAGAGCGTGGGCGCGCTCTGGGGCGTGCTGCGGCCAATTCCAGCCCAGAGGCCCGCGAGATGCTGGAGACAGCCTCACACGCCCGCATGGCGGGTCAGAGCGACCGTTTGACGGATAGCCTGCTGACAGCTTCCCGCATGGATGCCCCGCAATCGGTTGATGACTTGGTGTCTGGTATTCGCAAGCAAACCCGCCCCGCTATCAACGCGGCCTATGATGAGGCCCGGTCGCTGGGCCACGATATCGACATGAGCGCCTTTGATGACCTGTTCAACACCGATATGGGTCGCAAAGCACTGAAGCAAGGCGAACGCCTAGCCAGAGACCGCTTGGCGGCAGAGGGTGTAAAGGGTGAGCCGTCAGCGCTGGCCATTCTCGACGAAGCCAAGAAAGCGCTGGATGACATGGCGCGGCCTGCTCTGGGTCAGAGTCAGACCAATGAGCAGGCAATCGCAGGAATGCTGTCCAAGCAAGTCCGTCAGCGCATTGATGAACTGATGCCCGAATATGGCGGCGCGCGAGAGTTGGCGGCAAGCGCGCACACCCGTATGAAAGCGGTAAACACAGGCGCAGAGGGTGCAAAACCGCGCGTACCAGCGGACTACGCCCGCCGTGCGGAAAAGGCTGCAATGGCTCACCCCGACGAGGTTGCCCAGGGTTATGCGTCCGGCAAGATTGACCAGCTTCAGAACCGCAGGGAAACGCCGGGTGTTGTTGATACCCTCTTTGGGCCACGCCGCCAGCAGGACGCCATGCAAGCCGCTCTAGGTCCAGATGGTGCAGCAACGGTTCAACAGCAGATTGCCAATGAGCGCATCTTTGCAGGCACGCACCGGGCGCTTACTGGCAACTCCACCACAGCGCGTCAGTTGATTGAGCATGGCATATTGTCAGGGATTGGGGGTGGCGCTGGCTACGTGACAACGGGCGACCTGCAAGGCGCTGGCATGGGTGCGGCGGGCCTCTTGGCTGCAAGACATGGTGGCGGTGCCGTTCTCAGAAAGGCGACCGCAGGCCGAGAGGCACGTGTTGCCCCGGTTGTAGCTGAAATGCTGACCGGAGGGATTTTACCGGCTCAAATCAAGAGTGCGGCGCAATCGGGATCTAGCCCAATGACGGGCATTCTTGCCCGCGCGCTGATGCTCAACACAATCACTACGCAACCCAACGCAAACTAACGTATCTATGACCGAATATCTGAGGTTCGCGCAATCAATGGTGAAGCGTCAATAGAGGGCAGAGTAAAGTATCCAAACCCCGTACAATACTGGACCGACTATTCCGCACAAAGCGGCCCACCCGATGAACACATATCCTAGCCAAGACAATTGTTGGCTTGAGTCAGTCGCCACACTCCACAACGAAAAGGCAATAGCTCCAACTATCGAGGCAGATGCAGCAATCACGCAGTAGAGTTGAAAAATGGATAGGTCGGCAACTGTCATACGACAAAGATGGGCACTGGGGCGCAGGCTGTAAAGTCCGCTGGGGAGTTAGCCTCTAACAGAGGCGGAAATTCAACAGGTTGACCCGTCTGTGAGTGCGGAAAAAACGAGGTGCAAAATGCCGGGACCGGAACCGGGAACAGTTTGGATAGAGGAACAGGAAGGCGGCTTTGTTGCAATGGTAGAGTGCTATTTCTGGACCGGAAACCTCGGGAACCGGATCGAGCGGGCAAAGGTCATGCTACGGCGCGTCAAACAGGGCACATGGGTTTGTCGTTGGTGCGGTGATGAACTGCCGGACTATCTCAGAGTAGATGCGCAGTATTGCTCTGAGGGGTGCAGGAAGCGGGCGGCACGGAAACGGCGCGAACGCAAAACCGCAAGAAGCTGGACGTAATGATTTCAACACCTTGCCATGTAGCATCATGTGTTTTCTCAGACCCGCAATGAACCCAGGCCACTACGTTTGAACCGTTTCCGAGGCGGTCTAAGGGGCTGACCATGGCACTCAAATTAGAGGACACTTTCGGCACACCGTGCGCCGCTCTTCTTCACCTTTGGAAAGCAGACTAAACCCAGGCAAAACTCTACCTTATCCGCAACCTTGAGACATTGTGCATAATGTCGCGAACTGAGTTCATACTAACTTGTTCTGATAGAATGGATCGCAGAAGCCCATCACGCGGCAGAGGCTCGACAAGACGTTTGTCGCCGATGCTTCCTGGGTAAAGCAAGAACAGGGGAAGTCCGTCTAAAGCCGGGTCAGACTTTGGGCCCATGTAGTCAAAGCACACAGGAACTGGGCTCGAAAGCCAATCATCCGGGAAAATGTTCTGTGCTTCCTTGGACAGATACAGGTTTGTTTTAGTTCTCCCCTGAATTATCCGAGCCATGAATTGACGCCAGTTCAGAATTTTCTTCCGATTTCCGGCAAGCCGCGACGCGTCAACGATCCAAATCATGTCCTGATAAAAGCTCTCTCTTGCTCGGCGCTCCTTCGGGTCTAGGCGAGAGTGCTGTACCTCAACGGTCAGACCAGAAAGTGTATGCACGTCGGCAATGTGTCTTTCCCCCGTTTTTTTGTCGTTGAGGATCTTTTCCTGCCACCTCAACGGAAACTCATTTTTCCATTCCCTGTGCCAGTCGGTTTCGGGCTCCCGCCAAGGGTCGCAGTTCGCTATGCTTTTGTGAGCCCAATGATGAACTCTGACCTCGCCACAGCGAGGTATCATTTCAGAGTGGCAAAAGGGACAGGTTCCAATAGCCCCTGGTAAAGGTCTGCTTCGGTTTCCGTCTATGTTTGCAGTAAGCATCTACGCAAGCCATCCAATCAATAACTTTGTCACATAGCCTTAGCTTGGTTTGATTCTCGGTCGCCTACAAGGTCGCGAAACGCTTTGAATCGAAATCAAGCGAAGCAATCAAAACGAAAAAAGGGGCGCACCTAATACAAGCGCGCCCAGTACAACAGGGAGGAGAAAAACTCGCGTTCTCAAATACACCAACGCTAGTTCATCAATATACTGACCTTGGACGGATCTGCCGAGGAGTGCAGTGAAGTTGGTCACGCAAGCCATAAATTTCTGTAGTAAAGGTCCCCTCTGGCTGGGCGCTGCTAGTTGCAAGCTGATTGACCAGCATACATCCCTAGTCCAGCACCGGCTGCAGTTGCCAGCTTATTGCCTGTTCCACCACCAAACCGGTTTCCAACTACTCCGCCAAGCGCAGCGCCACCAAGGACACCCGCCGCGCAGCGAGCGTCATGCTGTACTTGGGCCTGTGTTGGCGTAGTCGGTGCTCCGCAAGCAGCCACGAGTAGAGAGCCGCCAAGAGCGCACGCTATAAATGTCTTCTTCATCTCGATTGCCTTTCGAACCACCATTCAGATGACCCTCTAGTTGGTCCCGGGCCGCTTTTCTGACAAGCTTTCAATCGACTGAGGACCTGACATTAACTCAATCTTAATAAAGGCAGCTAGCTGCCTTAGCCTGCATCAGCTAGGTAAACCTGGGGCCAGTAGGCTGCTTGATGGTTTGCGCATCCCAAAGGCAATAAAACCTGCCTTTCAGAAAAGACGAAGAATTCCGTCAACATTTAGTCAAAATCGTATCGCTTCCCGCTTTCGTAAAAGTCATCTGACCAAGGGATTTCTTTGTTTGCGCTTAAAGCCGTCGTGTTTTCTGAAAAAAACACAACGTTCCTTCGCAGCGCTTCTGACATATCAATAATCATACGCATCCGCTCTATCAGCCCTGCCATCGCTTCAAACTTTGCAGTTCGTTCTTGGTCATTTTCTGACGAACGATCCAGTATCCCAATAACGTAGTCGACTTCCAAGTTTTGGTTCCTGTAGACGAGACCCATTTGCATTACATCTCTACTGAGCTTGTCGGGCAGTCCCATTAGGTCTGCGAAACTGAGACCAACAAAACCTGAACTTGAGTATTTGCACTTCTCATAGTCTGCGCGGCGACCAAGCCGCTTTTCAGATTGGAAACTCTCTAGGTTTTGAATGCTTCGCTCAAAATGGCGGATGGCGTTTGCCAATTCTGCAAGCACCATTGTGGCTTTTTCCTTATTTCGAAGATTGGGCACCACCCTTGTTGAGACAACAAAACTTGCAAGTGCACCGATGAGCGCGCCGACAGCGAACGGAAATGCTTTGACTAATAGATCAACCAATCCTTCCCTCCTTAGGTAGAAGCCATTTTCTGAAAAACTTCATCAATTGGTTCGTTTCAACAAAACCACCCCAACCCCATTCGCCGTGTCGCCTTCGTCAACGAACTGGATGCCTTGAGCTTCGAATGCAGCTCGAATGGCTTGTGCAGTTTCCCTTCTACCGCCCATCGGACCATCGTTTGTCTCAAGTCTGGCTATTGTTGGGTAGGACACACCTGACCTTTCCGCCAAGTCTACTTGAGACCAAGCCAATAGAGCCCTAGCGGCTTTGATTTGTCTAATTGATAGAATTTCTATTGACATTTACTCTGCTCGTTATGATATGATTTCTATCAATACCACAACCGGAGGAAACAGCAATGACTGAACAACGCGTTTGCGCGAACGGGGAAAGTGTGACCGGCCCAGTCTTCGACGTCGCGACAAAGCCTGACACTTACGACAAGGCACTTAAGATATTGGCTCTCTCTCGTATGGGTGTTGCTGCCTCCGATACCGCAATGAACATCGACCTAACAGCGAGAGGATACGGTGAACTGCTCGAAGTGATTGGGGAGCTAGCTTCTGACATCCTCGACATGCAGCCCGGCTTCGAACCACCTGAGAAAGGAGAAATGCAATGAACGCTGAGACCAAGGCAACTGAGTTGGACGCAAACGCGGACTTCTTTGTCACGGACTTTTCAGACCTTAATACCTTGCAGAAGCGCGTAGCCGCATTCTGTCGATGGTTCGACCTACCCGACCCTGGACTGCGCTACGACGAAGACGGCGATATCTTGGTCGACGAAGTGCTTCTAAGCTGGTGCAAAGAAGAGGGTATCTCCATCGACTGGCTGGCGTGTGGCGATCCGAAGGGCATGGCTGTTGCGTTCCGGAAATCTTGGAGAAACGAGCAGCAATTCGCAGAGGATCTGAAACTGCTCGACGACCAACAAATGCGCGCAATCGAGATTGGCATGAAGGCCTACATCAGTGGCTTCGCCCCGATGGAGCAGACAATCGAAGCGGCAAAAAAAGCATTGAAGGAAGTCAAAGAAGAAGCCGCATAAACTAGCAACTCTACTGGGCGCAGCATTCTCTGCGCCCATTTTTTTGTGAGATTGAATATGAGTTTCTATAGCGTCAATCGGCATTGGTCGGATCAATTCTTGCCCGAGATAAAGAGCATCATCGGCAGCCACATCCTACAGGCCGCGCCAGATCCACTGGATCACTTTCAGGCCACAGACCTGTTGATGCTGGACGCCAAAGACATGCGTATTGCAGCTAGGGTGAGACGCCACGGATATGCCGCGAGATACCCGCATCAATTCACCATCAGAGCGAAGTTGCCCACAGGCGCTGAGACGGAACTATCCAAGATAGTGAACGGCCATGGAGACTGGATGTTCTACGGCCATGCGGGACCGGACGGGCAGACTATCCTGCATTGGTGGCTGATTGACCTAAAGGCCTTCAGAGCGGCGCTAATACGTCACAGAACTGCTGGGGCGTTCTTGCATATGGGTGACAAACGCAATCCGGATGGGACTTGCTTCAAGTGGTTCGACATCAGGTCGTTTCCGAAAGAGCCACCGTTGGTGGTGGCTAGAGGTTAGTGCTCCAGGGAAATATGCCTGAGTCAAATGGTCGCGCAATACCACGCGCGTAGTTCAGTAAAAAAGTGAGACTTGACAGCAATTTAGAGTATGGAATGTATGACGCACTGAATCGAATAAATCGTTTAAACCGAATAAATCATTTGGAAATACTTGTCTGCTATGTAATCTAGCACCAAGTAAAACATAAGAAGTTTACGCCAATATTGGTAAAAAACTGAAAAAGTGAGGGTATCCATGTCGGGAAACACTGCTGAAGTCGTCGACATCACAAAGAGGATGCCGACGCGAGAAGAGATTCAAAACGCGGGTGACGGATTAGCCGCGATAGAAAGCGTAATGAACGGCGAAGGTCAGTTGCCGATTGGAGAAGTGTACTTGTCGCCTGCGTTGACCGATTTGATCCGGGGACTGCTGGGTATCGTTTCAAGAGGTGAAACAGTCACATACATGCCGCAAGGTCGAATGCTATCAACCCAGCAGGCGGCTGATATCTTAAATGTAAGCCGGTCTTATGTACTAAAACTGATCGAGCGCCAGGAGTTGTATCATGAGATGGTCGGTACACATCGCCGTGTACCCTTCATTGAATTGATGAACTACAAAGAGCAGCGCTCTGCGGCGCGTAGTGAAGCGCTCGATGATTTGCTTGACTTTACCAAGGAGTTCGAAGCCGAGTGATCCCTGCGTCCAACAGGTTTCTGGCCGTGTTGGACGCCAGCGTATTGTATCCACTAGCGTCGAAAGACCTTCTTTTGCGTTTCTATCACGCGGACCTTTTCAAGGCGCGCTGGACCGACAAAATTATGGAAGAGTGGACCTTCAACTTAAAACGGAAACGGCCAGAACTTGAGAAAGGTATAGACAGAACCGAAGCGACCATGCGCGAAAAGTTCGACGATGCATGGATATTTGACTACGAAGACCTGATCGATTCCTTGGAACTACCCGACTCGAACGACCGCCATGTTCTTGCCGCCGCTATCAAATGTGGAGCACACTACCTCGTCACCAATAACATAAAGCACTTTCCAACAGAAATTCTCGAAAAATATGACATGGAGGCTGGAACTGCAGACCAATTCCTATCCGGCACAGTTGATCTGTTCCCTTACGAAGCGTTTCCAGTCCTTCGCGCACACCAGCAAAAACGCGATTTGGTTTTTGGCGAATACGTTCTGTACCTTCGAAAATCGCAGTTGCCTTTGCTTGCAAACTTAGTCAACGCCAACAAGGCATTCTTTTGACTGCAGGTGAACCAACACTCGTAACAACATACATCGCTCAGCGCGCGAAATTAATTAAACCATCCAAACCTGCTTAGGTGGATGAAAGGGTGGGTTGAACGAGGGCCATGTGGGGCAAGATTCTGAATATATTACATTTATTTTGGGGATTTGGTGCCCAGGAGAGGACTCGAACCTCCACGTCCATACGGACACTAGCACCTGAAGCTAGCGCGTCTACCAATTCCGCCACCTGGGCAGGTGTCGTGAGGGGGCGTTTAAGCCCAGCGGCGGGGAGGGTCAACCAGATTCGGGCAGATTTTTAAAAGTTTTTTGAACCATGCCGCTCGGCCCCTTTTCACAGCGGGTCTCGATGCAAGACACGCGGCGATTTGATGCCTTGTTTCAAAGGGGTTCGGGCGCTACTTCTACGTCAGAGCCACGCAGCAGGAGCCATCGAATGTCGAAACTGGTCACGATCTACGGAGGGTCAGGGTTTGTCGGGCGCTACATCGCGCGCCGTATGGCGGCCAAAGGATGGCGTGTCCGAGTCGCCGTGCGACGCCCGAACGAGGCCATGTTCGTGAAACCCTATGGCGTTGTGGGTCAGGTTGAACCGGTTTTTTGCAACATCCGGGATGATGCCTCGGTGCAGTTGGCCATGCAGGGTGCAGACGCTGTTGTGAATTGCGTGGGTGTTCTGAACGAACTGGGAAAGAACGGGTTTGATGCAGTGCAGGCCGAAGGGGCCGAACGCATCGCGCGTCTTGCGTCCGAGAATGGCGTGGAGCGGATGGTTCATATCTCGGCCATTGGTGCAGATGCCGAGTCGGCCAGCGCTTATTCCCGCACCAAAGCTGCGGGTGAGGCCGGAGTTCTGGCTCATATGCCCGATGCAGTAATCCTGCGCCCTTCGATCATTTTTGGGACCGAGGATCAGTTCTTCAACCGGTTCGCCGCGATGACGCGGTTCGGGCCGTTTTTGCCTCTGGTCGGGGCCGAGACGCGGTTTCAACCGGTCTATGTGGATGATGTGGCGCAGGCGGCCGAGCAGGGTGTCTTGGGGAAAGCGGCCTCGGGCATTTATGAGCTGGGCGGTCCTGAGGTGAAAACCTTCCGGGCTTTGATGCAGCAAATGCTAGAGGTCATTCATCGGCGCCGTGTGATTCTGGGCGTGCCGTTCTTTGTCGCTAAGTTCATGGCCGGCGTGTTGGACATCTTGAAGTTCGTCAGCTTCCAGCTGTTCTCGAACCCGATCCTGACGCGGGATCAGCTCAAGAACCTTCCACAGGACAATTTGGTTGGTGACAGCGCCAAGGGCTTTGCCGATCTGGGGATTGTGCCTACGACGCTGGACGCTGTTCTGCCGGAATACCTGTGGAAATTCCGACCTTCAGGTCAGTATGACGACATTCAGAACTCGGCCAAAAACCTGCGGACCTGATCAGCTATAGGCGATCACCAGCAGGATCGCGCCCAGAATGACGCGATAGATGACATAGGGCGTGAAGCTGACACTACGCAGCAGGCGCATCATCAGGCTGAGGGCCAGCAGGGCTGACACAAAGGCAAAGAGGGCGGCGATCGCTCCGTCTTTGGCCAGCTGCGCGTCGGCCTCGTGGGCTACGTCAAGGGATAGCAACACGCCCGAGGCGATGATGGTCGGGATCGACATAAGCATGGCGAGGCGTGCGCCTTCTTCCCGCGTATAACCCAGATGCCGTGCCCCGGTGATGGTGATGCCCGACCGAGATGTTCCAGGAATTAAGGCGATAGCCTGCCAAAGGCCCATGATTGCTGCGTCACGCAGGGTCCAATCGGCGGCGATCTTGGTCTGGGGGCCTTTCTGGTCCATCCAATAGAGCAGCAGCCCGAATAGCAGCATTGTCCAACCGATGACGGCTATGGATCGCAGCGCCTCGGTCAGGCCGGTCAGGAAAAGGACCAGCCCAGCGAGGACTGTCGGAATCGTTGCCACGATCAGGCCTAGCGCCAGCCGGGCCTGTGCTGTGTCAATGCGCCCCGTCAGTGCCGCAGGCAGCCCGCGGATTGCTTGTTTGACGTCGGACCAGAAGTACAAAACAACCGCGCCCAGCGTGCCCACATGAACGGCGACGTCGATGGTTTGGCCCTGATCCTGCATCCCGGTCAGGTTGGGCAGCAAAATCAGATGGCCGGACGAAGAGACAGGCAGAAATTCAGTAAGCCCCTGAATGATCGCCACGAGAATCAAGTGAAAGAGACTCATTTACCCTGCCGCACTGCCATCAAATTGCTTTGAGTTCATGGGTATTCTGGTGGTGTCGAAAAGGAAAGATGATAGATAGGTCCGTATCGGACATAAAAATAGAAGAAAAAAGCAAATATTTCGCGCGCCAGTCGATATTTTTCTCAATTAGGTCAGTATATATGACTTTTCATATCCTGGACGATCTCATAAAGAGATGCTTCCTAGCCAATTCATGGAGTCGGACCCGTGGCAAAGCAACCGATGTTGAAATTTGTGCAGATTGACCGTGTCATGCCTGAAAAGCGTGCCGCCGATGACCGAAAAGAAGACTTTGACGAAATCTACGCGGAATTCGCATCGGCCAAGGCTGCAGAACAAGCCAGTCGATGCAGCCAATGTGGTGTGCCCTATTGCCAATCGCATTGCCCATTGCACAACAACATCCCCGACTGGCTGCGCCTGACGGCGACAGGTCGTCTGGAAGAGGCCTACGCGACCAGTCAGGCCACCAACACATTCCCCGAGATCTGTGGCCGTATCTGCCCTCAGGATCGCTTGTGTGAGGGTAATTGTGTGATTGAACAGTCGGGTCACGGTACGGTCACCATCGGGACGATTGAGAAATACATCACCGACACCGCATGGGACAAAGGCTGGGTAAAGCCTGTCGTTCCGACTGCTGAACGCAGCGAAAGCGTCGGCATCATCGGCGGAGGCCCGGGTGGTCTGGCCGCAGCCGACATGCTACGCCGTGCCGGTATCCAAGTCACAGTCTATGACCGCTATGATCGTGCGGGCGGCCTGTTGATGTACGGTATCCCTGGCTTCAAGCTCGAGAAAGACATCGTCCAGCGCCGCAATGACCTGTTGGCCGAAGGCGGGGTGGAGTTCGTTCTGAACTGCGACGTGGACGCCGCCAAATTTGACGAAATTCGCGCCAAGCATGACGCCGTGATCATCGCAACCGGCGTTTACAAGTCGCGTGATCTGTCCATGCCGGGCAGCGGATTGACGGGCATCGAGAAGGCGATCGACTTCCTGACCGCCTCGAACCGCAAAAGCTTTGGTGACGCGGTCGAAGATTTCGACAATGGTCGCCTGAACGCCGACGGCAAGAAAGTTGTCGTTATCGGTGGTGGCGACACGGCGATGGACTGTGTGCGCACCTCGATCCGACAGGGCGCGACCTCGGTCAAATGTCTGTACCGCCGTGACCGTGCCAACATGCCTGGCTCGCAGCGAGAAACGCAGAATGCCGAGGAAGAAGGCGTGGTGTTTGAATGGCTCAGCGCGCCAAAAGGTTTTGTCGGTGATGACAAGGTGTCCGGCGTGATGGTGCAGAAGATGCGCCTGGGACAACCGGATGCGTCGGGCCGTCAGGCCCCTGAGGTGATCGAAGGTGCCGACTATGTCGAGGACGCCGATCTGGTGATCAAGGCGCTGGGTTTTGAGCCCGAAGACTTGCCAACCCTGTTCGGTCAGCCCGATCTGCCGGTCACGCGCTGGGGCACCATCAAAGCGGCATTCCAGACCGGTGAGACCGAGATGGATGGCGTCTACGCCATTGGTGACATCGTGCGCGGTGCCTCTCTGGTCGTCTGGGCGATCCGGGATGGGCGTGACTGCGCCGATGCCATCATCGAGCGGTTCAATGCCAAGGCGGTGGTCGCAGCTGAATAAGCCTCGCCATCGTTGAAGTTCAACATCTTCCCGAAGGGATACGCGTTCGATCCAGAACGCCAGCCAAAGACCAAAACCAGGGATCCGGCAATCCGTGCCCCCTTGGAAGCAGGAGACAGCGAATGACCAAATTTGATGCCGATTGGGTGCGCGCCGAGGAAACCAAGCGCAAGTGGATGGCGGAAAACGGTCTTTATTCCGAAGAGGAAGAGCATTCCTCATGCGGTGTGGGCCTTGTGGTGTCCGTCGATGGTAAGCCTTCGCGTAAGGTTGTTGATGCGGGGATCGATGCCCTGAAGGCGATCTGGCACCGGGGCGCTGTCGATGCGGATGGCAAGACAGGTGACGGCGCGGGTATCCATGTTCAGATCCCGGTTCCATTCTTCTACGACCAAATCCGCCGTACCGGCCATGAACCCAACCTGGATGAGCTGATCGCGGTTGGTCAGGTCTTTCTGCCTCGCACCGATTTTGGCGCGCAGGAAAGCTGCCGGACCATCGTGGAAACCGAAGTTTTGCGGATGGGCTACTATATCTATGGCTGGCGTCACGTGCCGGTTGATGTCACCTGTCTGGGCGACAAGGCCAACGCGACCCGTCCTGAGATTGAGCAAATCCTGATCTCGAACTCGAAAGGCGTTGACGAAGAGACTTTTGAGCGTGAGCTTTATGTGATCCGTCGTCGCATCGAAAAAGCGGCTGCGGCTGCAGGGATTTCCGGCCTTTATCTGGCGTCGCTCTCCTGCCGCTCGATCATCTACAAGGGAATGATGCTGGCCGAACAGGTTGCCGTCTTCTACCCCGACTTGATGGACGAACGCTTTGAGTCGGCGTTTGCGATCTATCATCAGCGCTATTCGACCAACACCTTCCCGCAATGGTGGCTGGCCCAGCCTTTCCGGATGTTGGCCCATAACGGTGAGATCAACACGCTGAAGGGCAACATCAACTGGATGAAGAGCCATGAGATCCGCATGGCGTCCTCGACCTTTGGTGACTATGCCGAAGATATCAAGCCGATCATCGCAGGCGGATCGTCCGACTCGGCCGCATTAGACTCGGTTTTTGAGGTTCTGGTGCGCGCGGGCCGCTCGGCGCCTATGGCGAAAACCATGCTGGTGCCGGAAAGCTGGTCTAAGCAGGCAGTTGAGCTGCCGCAGGCGTGGCGCGACATGTATTCCTACTGCAACTCAGTGATGGAGCCATGGGACGGCCCCGCCGCTCTGGCCATGACCGATGGCCGCTGGGTCTGTGCCGGTCTCGACCGAAATGGTCTGCGCCCGATGCGCTATGTGGTGACGGGCGATGGTCTGGTCATCGCGGGCTCTGAGGCCGGAATGGTGCCGATTGATGAGGCCTCGGTGACTGAAAAAGGCGCTCTGGGTCCGGGTCAGATGCTGGCCGTGGATATGAAGCGCGGCAAGCTTTACCGCGACAAACAGATCAAGGACAAACTGGCCCGCGCCCTGCCGTTTGGTGAGTGGGTCAATAAGATCAATGATCTGGATGACGCCCTGGCCGGCGTGACCGAGACAGCCATGTTCCGCGGAGAAGAGCTGCGCAAGCGTCAGATCGCGGCGGGATACTCGATCGAAGAGCTGGAGCAGATCCTCGCGCCGATGGCCGAGGATGGTAAGGAGTCACTGGCTTCGATGGGGGATGACACGCCCTCGGCCGTGCTGTCCAAACAGTACCGCCCGCTGAGCCATTTCTTCCGCCAGAACTTTAGCCAGGTGACAAACCCGCCCATCGACAGCCTGCGGGAATACCGCGTGATGTCGCTGAAAACACGGTTCGGTAACCTGAAAAACGTGCTGGACGAAGACAGCAGCCAAACCGAAATCGTGGTGCTGGGCAGCCCCTTCGTTGGTAACGCACAGTGGGACAAACTGGTTGAGACCTTTGGCTCTCCTCTGGCAGAAATCGACTGCAGCTTTGAGCCCGGTCGTGGCGCGCTGAGCGCCGCTTTGGCTCGTGTTAGGGCCGAAGCAGAGGAGGCCGTGCGCTCGGGCGCTGGGCATCTGGTGCTGTCCGACATGAACTCGGGCCAGGGCCGTGTGGCCATGCCGATGATCCTGGCGACAAGTGCGGTGCACTCACATCTGACGCGGCAAGGACTTCGGACCTTCTGCTCGCTGAACGTGCGTTCGGCCGAATGTGTTGATCCGCATTATTTTGCGGTTCTGATCGGCTGTGGTGCAACCGTTGTGAACGCCTATCTGGCCGAGGATTCACTGGCCGATCGGATTGACCGTGGTCTGCTGGAAGGCACGTTGACGGAAAACGTCGTGCGCTATCGCGAGGCCATCGATCAGGGTCTGCTGAAGATCATGGCCAAGATGGGCATCTCGGTGATCTCATCCTATCGCGGCGGTCTGAACTTCGAGGCTGTTGGTCTTAGCCGTGCCATGGTTGCCGAATACTTCCCCGGTATGACCAGCCGGATTTCCGGCATCGGTGTCACGGGTATTCAGGCCAAGGTAGAGGAAATCCATGCCAAGGCGTGGGACAACGGCTTGGACGTGCTGCCCATCGGTGGGTTCTATAAAGCCCGGCAATCGGGCGAGACCCATGCGTGGGAAGCGACCTCGATGCATATGATGCAGATGGCGTGTAACAAGGCGTCTTACGAGTTGTGGAAGCAGTATTCGGCTAAGATGCAGTCGAACCCGCCGATCCACCTGCGTGATCTGATGGATTTCAAACCGCTGGGCAAACCGGTGCCGATTGAAGAGGTCGAATCGATCACCTCGATCCGCAAACGCTTCGTCACGCCGGGCATGTCGCTGGGCGCGTTGTCGCCCGAAGCGCATAAGACGCTGAACGTGGCGATGAACCGGATTGGCGCAAAGTCTGACTCGGGTGAAGGTGGGGAAGATCCCGCACACTTCGTGCCGGAGCCGAATGGTGACAATCCGTCGGCCAAGATCAAACAGGTGGCCTCTGGCCGGTTCGGTGTGACTGCCGAGTACCTGAACCAGTGTGAAGAGCTTGAGATCAAGGTCGCCCAGGGTGCGAAACCGGGTGAAGGCGGTCAGCTGCCCGGTATGAAGGTCACCGACTTGATCGCGCGTCTGCGGCATTCGACCAAAGGCGTGACCCTGATCTCGCCACCGCCGCACCACGACATCTACTCGATCGAGGATCTGGCGCAGCTGATCTATGACCTCAAACAGATCAACCCGCGCTGCAAGGTGACGGTGAAACTGGTGGCGTCCTCGGGCGTTGGTACGATTGCTGCAGGTGTGGCCAAGGCGAAGGCGGATATCATCCTGATTTCGGGCCACAATGGAGGCACGGGCGCATCGCCTGCGACATCGATCAAATATGCCGGTCTGCCGTGGGAAATGGGCCTGACCGAGGCGCATCAGGTTCTGGCGATGAACAACCTGCGCGACCGTGTAACCCTGCGGACCGATGGTGGCCTGCGGACCGGTCGTGACATCGTCATGGCCGCGATGATGGGGGCCGAGGAGTATGGCATCGGCACCGCCGCCTTGATCGCGATGGGCTGTATCATGGTGCGTCAGTGCCAGTCGAACACCTGCCCGGTTGGCGTCTGTACGCAGGACGAAAGCCTGCGCGCCAAGTTTACGGGCAACGCGGACAAAGTCGTCAACCTGATCACCTTCTACGCGCAGGAAGTGCGCGAGTTGCTGGCCAGCCTCGGCGCGCGTTCGATTGATGAGATCATCGGTCGGGCCGATCTGCTGGATCAGGTCAGCCGCGGCTCGGCGCATCTGGACGATCTGGATCTGAACCCGCTGCTGATCACTGTCGATGGTGCGCATGACATCGTCTATGACCGCCGCAAGGACCGCAATGCGGTGCCGGATACGCTGGACGCCGAGATCGTGCGCGATGCGGCGCGGTTCCTGAAAGACGGTGAAAAGATGCAGCTGTCTTACGCGATCCAGAACACGCACCGGACTGTGGGGACTCGCGTCTCCAGCCATATCGTTCAGAACTTCGGTATGCGGAACACGTTCCAAGACGACCACCTGCATGTGAAACTGCAGGGCTCGGCAGGTCAGTCGCTGGGGGCCTTTGCGGCACCGGGTCTGAAGCTGGAAGTGTCGGGTGACGCCAACGACTATGTCGGCAAAGGTCTGTCGGGAGGCATGATCGTTGTCCGCCCACCGCAGGTCAGCCCGCTGAAGGCAGATGACAACACGATCATCGGTAACACCGTTCTGTACGGCGCAACCGATGGGCAGCTGTTTGCCGCTGGTCGCGCGGGTGAGCGGTTCGCGGTGCGGAACTCGGGCGCCAAAGTGGTGATCGAGGGCTGTGGATCGAACGGGTGTGAATACATGACCGGCGGTGTCGCGGTGATCCTGGGTGATATCGGGGCCAATTTTGGTGCGGGTATGACCGGCGGTATGGCCTATCTGTATGATCCGGAGGGCAAGGCGCAGGCGTTGATGAACATGGAAACGCTGGTGACCTGTCCGGTGACAGTCGATCATTGGGAAGATCAGTTGAAATCCCTGATCGAGCGTCACGCGGTGGAAACCTTCAGCCGGAAGGCCTCGGACATCCTGCAGCATTGGGATGTGGAAAAGGCGAACTTCCTGCAGGTCTGCCCGAAAGAAATGCTGAACAAGCTCAGCCATCCTCTGACAAACGAAGTGGCTGCGGTTCCGGCCGAATAAGTCGGGTGCAGAGATAAACAAGAAGGACCCGCGTTTCTGAGGTGGAACGCGGGTCTTTTTGTATTTCGCGGCGGACACAGTCGCGCGGCCCAATCCGCCTATCAGGAATTCCGCCGTTCCCATGACCGGCGCGGCGGCGTATAGCAAAACCATGGCAAAGAAAGCAGCCCGCAAGAAAAGCGGCAGAAAAAGTAAGGCAGGCAAGGGGCAAAAGACACGGTCGCTCTGGTCCCGTATCCGGCGATGGATGATCTATTCCGCGCTGGGCGTTGCGGCGTTTCTGGTGGCCTTGGTGCTGCTGTATTCGGTCGTGAACCCTCCGATCACGCATACGATCTGGTCTGAATGGCGACGTCATGGAAAGGTCGAGCGCGAGTGGGTTCCGATTGAGGATATCGCTCCGATCATGGCGCGTTCGGTCGTGGCGGCTGAAGATGCAAATTTCTGCCTGCATTGGGGTTTTGACGTCGAAGCTATTCGCGACGCTTTGGAGGGAGGCGGGACCCGGGGGGCCTCAACCATCACGCAGCAGGTGGTGAAGAATGTCTTTCTGTGGCAAGGGCGCAGTTGGGTGCGAAAGGCGATGGAAACTACGATCACGCCAGTGGTTGAAATTTTCTGGAGCAAACAGCGCATTCTTGAGGTTTATCTGAATGTCGCTGAAACTGGGACGGGACTGTTCGGGGTTGAGGCCGCGGCGCAGCGGAACTTTGGCGTC
The DNA here is from genome assembly GCF_049800715.1 of Ruegeria profundi. GTDB lineage: Bacteria > Pseudomonadota > Alphaproteobacteria > Rhodobacterales > Rhodobacteraceae > Ruegeria > Ruegeria profundi_A. The sequence goes on along the minus strand of NZ_JBNAFO010000005.1, from coordinate 25,411 downwards.
AGCGCGGCGCAACTGACCCCGACACAGGCGGCACGACTTGCGGCGATCCTGCCCTCACCCCGCAAGCGATCTGTAACGGACCCGTCGGTTTTCACCCGCAGGCGGGCGGCGGCCATCCTGCAAGGGGCGGCTACCATCCGCGCAGATGGTCGCGCGGATTGTTTCGAGGATTGAATCCCACGCCCTGCCAAGGCTAAAGCTGAGGGGTACTCATTGGTTTGATTGGAAGTCCATGGCGCGTTTGTTTCACGTTCCCCTCTCTCCCTACTGTCGCAAGGTTCGGCTGTCTCTGGCCGAGAAGAAGATCGAAGTTGAGCTGGTCGAAGAGCGTTATTGGGAACAAGATCCGGATTTTCTGCGCCGAAACCCGGCTGGCAAAGTGCCGGTGTTGCGGTTAGACGGGCAGATCATGTCCGAGAGCGCGGCGATTTGTGAGTATATCGAGGACACGCGCCCAGAACCGCCCTTGATGCCCAAGACCGCCGAAGCGCGGTATGAGGTGCGGCGCTTGGTGGGCTGGTTCGATGACAAGTTTCATCACGAGGTGACCTCGAAACTTCTGTATGAGCGGGTCAACAAGAAGATGACCGGGCAGGGCTATCCGGACAGTAAGAACGTCAAGGAAGGCGCGCGGGCGATCAAGTATCACTTGGACTACATGGCATGGTTGCTGGATCATCGTCGCTGGTTGGCCGGGGATCAGATGACGCTGGCGGATTTCGCGGCCGCGGCGCATTTATCGGCGCTGGACTATATCTCGGACGTGGATTGGAATCGCAGCGCGGCGGTGAAGGATTGGTACGCCAAGATCAAATCGCGGCCGGCGTTCCGGTCGATTCTGGCTGATCAGGTGCCGGGGTTTCGACCTCCGCCCCATTACGCCGATCTGGATTTCTGATAGGGTGGCAAAGGGGGGCTGTCTGCCCCCCATCGCGCCAGAGGCGCGATTCCCCCCGAGGATATTTTTGGCCAGATGAAGAGCGGATCGGGTTTAAAGGAAAAACTGGTGGCGCAGGCTTTGGCCGAGGGGTTTGTCTCGTGCCGGGTGTGTCGGCCATGGGATGTGCCGCAGGTGCCTGCGCGCTTGGAAGCCTTTTTGCAGGCCGGGTATCACGGGCAGATGGGGTGGATGGCCGAACGGACCCATTGGCGCGGAGATCCGGCGGCACTGTGGCCCGAGGCGCGGTCGGTGATCATGTTGGCCGAGAGTTACACGCCCGAGCATGATCCGACCGAAGTTTTGCAGCATCCGGACCGCGCGGCGATTTCGGTCTATGCGCAGAACAAGGATTATCATGACCTGGTCAAAAAGCGGCTCAAGCGGCTGGCGCGGTGGCTGATTGCCGAGGCCGGGGGCGAGGTGAAGGTATTCGTCGATACCGCGCCGGTGCCGGAAAAGGCGTTGGGCCATGCGGCGGGGTTGGGCTGGCAGGGCAAGCACACCAATCTTGTCAGCCGGGATTGGGGCAATTGGGCCTTTATAGGGTCTGTTTTTACGACTTTGGAGCTGCCGTCGGATGAGGCCGAGGTGGATCATTGTGGGTCGTGCCGGGCCTGTCTGGAGGTCTGTCCGACGGATGCCTTCCCCGCGCCCTATCAGCTGGATGCGCGGCGGTGTATTTCCTACCTGACCATCGAACATAGAGGCCCGGTTGACGAAGGCTTGCGTGGCAAGCTGGGAAACCGGATTTACGGCTGCGATGATTGTCTGGCAGCGTGCCCTTGGAATAAGTTTGCTGTGGCGGCCAGCGACATTCGATATGCAGCGCGGGAGGATCTGAAGGCTCCGGCCCTGGCTGATCTGGCGGTTTTGGATGATGCTGCGTTTCGGGCGAAATTCTCGGGTTCTCCGATCAAGCGGATTGGGCGCGACCGGTTTGTTCGCAATGTTCTCTATGCCATTGGCAACTCGGGCAGGGCCGAACTGCGGGCTGTGGCGCAGGGCTTGGCGGATGATCCCGATCCGGCTGTGGCTGACGCCGCGCGCTGGGCTGTGGAACAGCTGAGTAATGGCGCTTCGGGTTGAACCTGTGACGCGAATACCCTGTCACGCTTTCAGCGTTCTCGGGACATTCGTGTCACTTGGTAATTCAGGTAAAACCCGAAACGCTTGAAATGCCGCAAACAGGCTGGACGTGTCGGTCCAAACCGCTACACCCATCTGCAGCGAACAGATGGAGGACCCGATGGCGCTGGCTTTGGGGGTAGATACAGGCGGAACCTATACCGATGCGGTGTTGATCCGGGATGAGCGTGAGGTGATCGCCTCGGCCAAGTCCCTGACCACTCGGGCGGATCTGGCGATTGGGGTGGGTAAGGCGATCTCGGCCGTTTTGGACGAGGCGCAGGTGACGCCGGATCAGATCTCGATGGCGTCTCTGTCCACGACGCTGGCCACCAATGCTCTGGTCGAGGGGCAGGGCGGTCGCGTGGCCTTGATCTATATCGGGTTCAAGGAAAGCGATCTTGAGAAGCATGGTCTGAGGGATGCTTTGAAAGGCGATCCGGCGCTTGTCGTGGCAGGTGGACACAGCCATGCGGGCGGTGAGGTCACAAAGCTGGATGTTGAAGCCTTAGAGGCCTTTTTAGACTCTCACACAGGGGTTTCCGGCTTTGCCGTGGCGGCTCAGTTCGCAACGCGCAACCCGACGCATGAGCTGGAAGCGGCGCGGATCATAACCGAAAAGACCGGAGCGCCGGTTACCTGCTCGCACCAATTGTCCGCCAAGTTGAACGGGCCAAAGCGCGCCGTCACTGCCGTTTTGAATGCGCGGTTGATCGGGATGATTGATCGGCTGATCGGGCGCGCTCAGGATCAGTTGCTTTCTTTGGACATTACCGCTCCGATGATGGTCGTGCGCGGGGACGGGGCTTTGATGAGCGCGGAACAGGCGCGGGAGCGGCCGATTGAAACGATTCTGAGCGGTCCCGCAGCCTCGATCGTCGGGGCGCGGTGGCTGACGGGGGCCGAGAACGCCCTGGTCTCGGATATTGGCGGTACGACGACCGATGTGGCGCTGATCCGCGATGGGAAACCCGCGATTGATCCGGCGGGCGCACAGGTTGGTGGGTTCCGCACAATGGTTGAGGCCGTCGCGATGCGGACCCATGGTTTGGGCGGCGACAGCCAGGTTCATGTCATGACCGAAGGCTTGAAGGGCGGCGTCTTCCTTGGGCCACGGCGGGTGCTGCCGGTTTCCCTCATCGCCTCCGAGGCGCCCGAAGTGGTACATGCGATACTGGACGAGCAACTTCGCTCAACCACAGTGGGTGAGCATGACACACGGTTCGCTCGCCGCGTTCCGGGGGTGCGTGCAGATGGGATTGGCGCGCGAGAGGAGGCGTTGCTGGACAGGTTAGGCGATCAGGTCCTACCGCTCAGTGGTCTGCTACGGACGCGGATGGAGAATGGCGCGCTGACCCGGCTGGTGGATCGCGGAATCCTACAGGTTTCGGGGATCACGCCGTCTGATGCCAGCCATGTTCTGGGTCGGGTCGAGGCATGGGATGCAGATGCCGCACGCAAAGCGCTGGAACTGGTGGCGCGCAAACGGGTTGGATCGGGTGACATGCTTGCGGTGACACCGGAACACCTGGCGCAGATGATCATCGACCAACTGACCGAACAGACCAGTTTAACCTTGTTAGAGACCGCTTTTGCCGAAGAGGCAGAAGATTTCGGTCTACCCCCGAAGGAGCTTGCCCGGCATGTCCTGACCCAACGCGGTTTGACACAGCACCGAGGATTGCTGGCGCTGGATGCGGCGTTAAATGTGGATGTGGTGGGTCTGGGTGCCTCGGCCCCAAGCTACTATCCGGCGGTTGGGGAGCGGCTGCGTTGCAAAATAGTTCTGCCCGAACATGCTGGTGTGGCCAACGCTATCGGGGCGGTGGTTGGGCGGCTGACTCTGCGGCGGTCGGGAACCATTACCTCGCCTGCCGAAGGGCAGTACCGTGTTCATCTGGAAGACGGCCCGAAGGACTTCAACGCCTCGGATGAGGCTTTGGCGCTGTTGGAACAAACCCTGCGTGATGAGGCGGAAGGTGCCGTGCGCGAAGCGGGTGCTGAAGACATCCGAGTGGTTGTCGACCGCGATATCCGAACCGCCTGCGTGGAAGAGCGTGAGGTGTTTGTTGAGGCGATGTTGACTGTCGAGGCCAGCGGTCGACCTCGGGTCGCCACGGGTTAACCCCCTTCGGAGACCGAAGGGGCCAAGCGTTATTCAGCCGCGTCGCGTTTGGGTAGGACCCAATCGGGGCGCGGGAAGTGGCAGGTATAGCCGTTTGGAATGCGTTCCAGATAATCCTGATGCTCGGGTTCGGCGTCCCAGAAGTCACCTACGGGTTCAAGTTCGGTGACGACCTTGCCGGGCCACAATCCGCTGGCGTTCACATCCGCGATTGTGTCCAGAGCCACCTGCTTTTGCGCGTCATCCACATAGTAGATCGCAGAACGGTAGCTCATGCCAAGATCATTGCCCTGACGATTCGGTGTCGTCGGGTCGTGGATCTGAAAGAAGAACTCCAGCAGATCGCGATAGGTGATCTGAGAGGGATCAAAGAAAATCTCGATCCCTTCGGCATGGGTGCCGTGGTTGCGATAGGTGGCGTTCGGCACGTCGCCGCCGGTATATCCGACACGCGTGCGGGACACGCCGGGCAGTTTGCGGATCAAATCCTGCATGCCCCAAAAGCAGCCACCGGCCAGAACAGCGCGTTCGATACTCATTGGATGTCCTCCACGTGGATCAGGTATTCGCCGTAACCTTGGTCCTCCATCTCGTCGCGATGGATGAACCGCAGGGCGGCGGAGTTAATGCAATAGCGCAGACCACCTTGTTCGCGCGGGCCGTCCGGGAAGACGTGGCCCAGATGGCTATCGCCGTGTTTTGAGCGGACCTCGGTGCGGATCATACCATGAGTGGTGTCGCGAAACTCTTCCACATGTTCATGGATGATTGGCTTTGTGAAACTGGGCCAGCCGCAGCCGGATTCGTATTTGTGCGTCGAGGCAAATAGCGGCTCGCCCGATACGATATCCACGTAGATGCCGGGCTCTTTGTTGCCCAGATATGCGCCGGTTCCGGGGCGTTCGGTGCCGCTGCGCTGGGTGACGTGAAACGCCTCGGGGGACAGAGCGGCAACGACCGCGGGGTCCTTGGTGTAGCGGGACATGGCTCCTCCGATCAATTGGAATGGTTGAGTAGTATTTGGGCATAAAATTTCGGAAATCAAAATCATATTTCAAACCCCTCGCGCGCATGTGCAGTTGATCCGGAAGGTGGTTTTGACCGTACCTTACATACCAAGGAGGTTTTGCCATGTTTCGTATGTTGCTGCTGAGCGTTCTTTTGTTAATCGGCCGTGCTGTACAAGCCGCGCCCTTGACGGCTGAGTTTGCGTCGATCGACGGGGGTGTTTTGTCCCTTGAGGCATGGCGCGGTCAGCCGGTTCTGGTGGTCAATACTGCATCGCAATGCGGCTTCACCGGTCAATACGCGGATTTGCAAGAAATGCATGAAACCTATGGCAAACGCGGTTTGGTGGTGCTTGCGGTCCCATCGGATTCCTTCAATCAGGAATTGGAAACGGCAAGCGAAGTCAAAGCCTTCTGTGAGATGAACTACGGCCTGACACTGCCGATGGCTGATATCACGCCAGTCAAGGGGCCAAAGGCGCATGCGTTCTACAAGGCCGTTGCGGACCAAACCGGTTTTGTGCCGCAGTGGAACTTCAACAAAATCCTGTTGGATTCTGAAGGTGAGGTCGTGGCGACCTTCGGGTCTGGCGTCAAGCCGACATCGCCGAAACTAACCCGTCAGGTCGAGGCGCTGCTACCCTGACCAGGCTGACGCGACAGTTGCACCGCCAGAATGCCAAGCGTGGTGATCACAACACCCAGCGCATCCAGAGGCCCCAATTTCTCACCCAGCAGGACGGCGGCAATAGCGACGCCGAACACGGGGTTGAGGAAGTGGAACGTGGCTGCGCGAGTCGCCCCGATCCGGTTGAGTAGCATGAACCAGATCAACGTCGCCAGAAGGCCGGGGAACAGCGTTGTGTAGCTAAACGCCAGAACCAGCGGCACTGTCAGGTGAATGCGGATCGTTTCAAAAATCGGGGCTGCGACAAACAGAACCGCAGCACCCACGAACATCTGCAATCCGACCACCATCATGAAATTGCCGCCCGACGTGGCCCCGCGCACGGAGAGAGTCGCGAAGGTCAGGGCGAGGGCTGCGATTCCACAAAGGGCCACTCCGAACAGATCGACACCTGCGCCGATGCGATTGCCCATGATGAGGGCAACGCCAACAAATCCAGCCAGTAGCCCAATAATCCCCAAGGGGCGCAAACGCTCCCCCAGGAATGCCCAGCCCGCCAGTGCAACAAGCAGCGGCATGGTGGATGCGATGATCGCCGCGACCGAGGCCTCGACGGTTTGCATCGCATAGAAATTCAGACCCAAATAAAGGGCATTTTGGCAAACTCCGAACAGTATGGTCGCGCGCCACTGCTCACGTGTGAGGTGCCAGGATTGGCCCATGGCCCGCGCGATCGCGACGCCGATGATGCCGGAAATCAAAAAGCGCAACGCCAGCGAAAACAGAGGCGATGCATCCGCAACGATGATCCGCGCCGACGTAAAAGCCGACGACCAGATCAGGGCAAAGGTCAGCCCCATTGCGATGGCGCGCAGATCCATTTCCATCTCCTTGGGTGGGCGGTGTGCTTTTCTTAAACGGGTCGTCCGACAAGAAAAAGGGGCCACCTTCCGGCAGCCCCACATTCTGTCAACATGACGTAGCGGCTTAGCCGTTCACGCTGTCTTTCAGAGCTTTTGCAATGGTCATCTTCACAACCTTGTCGGCTTCTTTGGTGAAGGTCTCACCAGTGGCCGGGTTGCGAACCTGACGCTCGGGGCGTTCGCGGCAGTAGATTTTGCCGACGCCGGGAAGGGTTACTGCGCCACCGGCCGAAACTTCGCGGGTGATCAGGCCGGTCACAGCCTCCAGCGCCGCGTTCGCGGATTTCTTGTCGGTTCCCATTTCCTCAGCGAGAGCAGCCACCAGCTGAGTCTTTGTCATAGGCTTTGCCATTTCTTGGTCTCCTTAACGTGCCCGATCTATAGGGCCTCACCGCGTAACTGTAACGGGATATTGTGGACGAACACAACGAATAGTAGCGCGGAAAACCCTAAAAATATGGGGAAAACGTTGCTTTTTTACGTCAGAGGAAGGCCGTTTCGTCAAATGAACGCAATTTCCGGCTGTGTAAGCGTTCCAACGGCATGCCGCGCAGATGCTCCATCGCCTTTATTCCGATCGCCAGATGGCGGCTGACCTGAGTTGTATAAAAGGACGACGCCATGCCGGGAAGCTTCAATTCACCATGCAGCGGTTTGTCGGAGACGCAGAGCAAAGTTCCGTAGGGAACCCTGAATCTGTAGCCATTTGCAGCAATCGTGGCACTTTCCATATCCAGCGCAATCGCACGGGATTGGCTAAGCCGCTGCACCGGGCCGGATTGATCGCGCAGCTCCCAATTGCGGTTATCGACCGATGCGACAGTGCCCGTCCGCATGATCCGCTTCAGCTCATACCCTTCAAGTTCGGTGACCTCGGCCACGGCGCGTTCCAGCGCCACCTGAATCTCAGCCAGCGGTGGGATCGGGACCCAGACCGGCAGGTCATCGTCCAGAACCTTGTCTTCGCGCAGGTAGGCATGGGCCAGTACGAAATCGCCCAAGGCTTGCGTATTGCGCAGACCGGCGCAGTGCCCAACCATCAACCAGGCATGCGGGCGCAGGACCGCGATATGGTCGGTGGCGGTTTTGGCGTTCGACGGTCCTACGCCGATATTGACCAGAGTGATGCCGGATCCATCCGCCCGCTTCAGGTGATAGGTCGGCATCTGGGGCAGCTTCATCGGCTGCTCCAGCGCTGCATCTGCCTCGGTGATCTCGACATTCCCGGTCGAGACAAAGCTGGTGTAGCCGCTATCTGGGTCGGCGAGTTGTTCACGCGCGTAGTTTTCGAACTCGGATACGTAGAACTGGTAATTGGTGAACAGAACGTGGTTCTGGAAATGCCCCGCATCCGTCGCGGTATAGTGCGCTAGCCGCGCCAGAGAGTAGTCGACGCGCTGGGCGGTGAACAAAGCGAGCGGCCCGACCTCGGTATGATCATGCACGCCATTGACGATGTCGTCATTGGTTGTTGTGAGATCGGGCACGTCGAACACATCGCGCAAGGTGAAACCAGCAGCACCTTGATGCGGCACCACTAGATCTGGGTTGTTGGCGACTGCAAAATGAACCGGAATCGGCGTATCTGATGCTCCGATGGTCACCGGCTGGTCGTGGTTCTTGATTAGCAACGCGATCTGCTGCGTCAGGTAAGAGCGGAAGAGGTCAGGTCGCGTTACGGTGGTTGCATGGATGCCAGGTTCCGAGACATGCCCGAAACTCAGGCGGCTATCGACCTGCGCGTAGCTTGAGGTCTTGATGCGAATTTCCGGGTAATAGGCTCTAATACGGGCCGAAGGCGCTCCGTCCTGCATGGCCGCCGAAAAGCCCTCGCACAGGAACTCGGTGGCCTGATTGTAGAGAAGTTCAAGCCGCGCGACGGCAGCCTCGGGATCGGTGAAGTCTTCCGCAGCAGGTGTGTCAGGTGTTTTTATTATTGTCATGCCAGGGGTTCCAGAAGGTCTATCTTTTCAAACGTACGAACATCCACCAGCCCAAGGTCCGAGATCCGCAATTCGGGGATCACGACGAGGGCCAGCAGAGAGTGTTGCATGTAAGCGTTGTTCAGGTGACAGCCGCAGGCCTCCATCGCCTCGACCATTTTTTCGGCTTTGGCCGCGACCTCGGCGGCAGGGCTGTCGGACATCAGGCCAGCGATGGGCAGTTCCACCAGCGCAAGTTCCTGACCGTCTCGAAACAGAGTTATACCACCGCCGACCTCGGCCAGACGATTGGCAGCCAGCGCCATCTGTGTGCGGTCGGTGCCGACGACGATCATATGGTGGCTGTCATGGGCTACGGTTGAGGCCATCGCTATGTTGCCCTGATAGCCAAAGCCTGAGACGAACGCGTTCGTAACCCCTCCGGTCGCGCGATGGCGTTCCACCAGAGCGATTTGACAGACCTCGCCCTCCCCCTCGACCAGCCCACCGATGATCGGCAATTCGGCCTTGAGCGCCTTGGTCGGGGCCTGGTTTTCGACTACACCGATGACATTGGCCTGAACCCGGTTCGCGCCTGCGGGGGCCTGGATTTCAAAGTCGCTTTCTGTCAGCTCATGTCCCAGATGCACCGTATTGCGCGCGTTGTCCGGCCAGTTCAGATGCGGGCATTCGACGGTGATAGCGCCGTTCTCAGCAACTACCTGACCGCGTGCAATGACCGTCTCGATTGGCAAATCGGCCAAATCCGAGCTGAGGAAGATATCCGCGCGCCGCCCCGGCGTGACCGAGCCGATCTCGCGCTCCAGCCCGAAATGCGTTGCTGTGTTGATCGTGGCCATTTGTAACGCGACCAAAGGCTCACACCCACAGGCGATGGCATGGCGCACCACCCGGTTCATATGGCCCTCATTGACCAAGGTGCCAGAGTGGCAATCGTCGGTACACAAAATGAAGTTTCGCGGGTCCAGACCTTTCTCAGTGACAGCCGTGATCTGGGTCTCCACATCGTACCAGGCAGACCCCAGCCGCATCATCGAGCGCATCCCCTGCCGAACCCGTGCAATGGCGTCAGCCTCACAGGTGCCTTCGTGGTCATCCGCCGGGCCGCCAGCTACATAAGCCGAGAAATCAGACCCTAAATCAGGCGAAGCATAGTGTCCGCCGACCGTTTTTCCGGCCCGTTGAGTGGCTGCAATCTCGGCCAACATCTTCGGGTCGCCGTTGATCACACCGGGGAAATTCATCATCTCACCCAGCCCGATGATACCCGGCCAGCTCATCGCCTGTGCCACATCCTCGGGCGAGATTTCATAGCCGGTCGTCTCCAATCCCGGGGCCGATGGCGCGCAGGAGGGCATCTGAGTGAAGATATTCACCGGCTGCATCATCGCTTCGTCATGCATCATGCGCACGCCTTCGAGACCCAGCACATTTGCGATCTCATGCGGGTCGGTGAACATCGAGGTCGTACCATGCGGGATCACGGCCCGAGCGAATTCGGCCGGTGTCAGCATGCCCGATTCGATGTGCATGTGCGCGTCGCACAGGCCGGGCAGAATGTAGCGCCCGTTGGCGTCAATGATCTGCGTGTCGGGACCGATGCAGTGGCTGGCGTCAGGCCCGACAAAGGCGATCCGCCCCTCGGCAATGGCGACGGAGTGATCGGGCAGCAGCTCTCGGCTGTGAACATTGACCCAGATACCACCGCGGATCACCAAATCCGCGGGTTCGCGACCTGCGGCAACGGCGATTAAACGGGGGGCGACATCGGGCCAGCTTGGGAAGGGTGTGTATTCCATGGCTCAACTTTCCCGAATGTGTTGTCAGGTGCAACCCCGGTAATCCCGTATCATGAAATCATCATAAATCCCGCCCGCAGCGCGCCAGCGCTGCCCGACCCAACCAGAGAAGCTGCCCCGCAAGGGGCCGCGACAATGGGCGGGAGAAGCCCTCTCACCCAATCTCGCGCCGAATCCAATTAGCAAAGGCAACTGCTCCGGGCGTTTCCTCTGCTTGAGGGGAAAGCAGCAGGTAATAGGCCTCGGGCATCTCTGCGCGATGCTTAAAAGGGGCCACCAGCAAACCCTGCTCGATTAACCTGTCTGCGATCGTGTCATGCGCAAGGCACAAGCCGCCCCCGGCCATCGCCGCTGACAAACAAACCAGATAGGTCGTGGCGTAAGTGATGTTCGGTTTTCCCCATGTTAGAGCCTGATCATCCGCCCAACTGGCCCAATTTGAAAGCAGGTTGGAGCAATTATACAGAGGCTTTTCCTGCAACGTCTCCAGGTCCACACTGAAACCGGGCGCGCAGACAGGATAATAGTGTTCACGCCGCAGCAGCTCGGTTCGGACCGTATCGGCGGGCCTCAGGGAAAAGCGAATCTCGACGGCAGCGCCTTCGGCCATTTCCTGCGGCTCCCAGAGCTCTGTGAAGATGTTTAGTTGGACATCCGGGTGCTCAGCCCGAAAGGCCGGCAGGCGCGGGGCCAGCCAGTTTACGGCAAAGGTGATGTTGCACTGAACCTGAACCGCGTTTTGCTGAGCGCCGGTTACGGCCTGTGTGCCACGCACCAGCGTGCGAAATGCCTCTCGCACGACGGGCAGATAGGTGATTCCGGCCTCGGTCAGTTCCAGCGCCTTGGGGCGTCGCAAGAACAAGGGTTGGCCCAGATGACCCTCGAGCGACTTGATCTGCTGGCTTACAGCGCTTTGCGTCATGTTCAGATCGCGGGCGGCGCCGGTGAATGACAGATGACGTGCCGCTGCCTCGAAGGTGCGCAGCCAGCCCAGAGGAGGCAGGGAATTCTGCATCTGCATAACCTCACCATAAGTTCTACTAATGGGATAGATGCGTTTTTTTCGTTGGTCAAATCCAGGGGACCAAGGCAGGCTTTGTTCAAACCAATTGCCCTAAGGAGCGTTCTCATGAGTGTCGCCAATCTTCGCCCCAATATCGACCATTGGTCCGAGCGTGTGGACATGGCCGCGACGTTCCGCTGGACCGAGCGTCTGAACCTGCACGAGGCCGTTGCCAACCATTTCAGCCTTGCGGTGAACGAGGACGGCACGCAGTTCCTGATGAACCCCAATCAGATGTATTTCGGGCGAATCCGGGCCTCGGACCTGTTGTTGCTGGATGCCAATGATCCGGATGTCATGAGCCAACCCGGCGCGCCTGACCCAACGGCGTGGGGTCTTCATGGGTCAATCCATCGCCATTGCCCGCATGCGCGGTGCGTCATGCATGTACATTCGATCTTTGCCACCGTGTTGGCGTCGCTTGCGGACAGCAACATGCCCCCGATCGACCAGAACACGGCCACGTTCTACAACCGTTATGTGATTGATGAGGAATTCGGCGGTCTGGCTTTTGAAAGCGAGGGGGAACGCTGCGCCTCAATGCTGTCGGACCCGAAGAAGAAGGTCATGATCATGGGCAACCATGGTGTTCTGATCATCGGCAGCGACCCTGCAGATGCCTTTAATAGACTCTACTATTTCGAACGCGCCGCCGAAACCTACATCCGTGCGCTGCAAACGGGCCAGCCGTTGCGCGTGCTGTCGGATGAAATCGCCGAAAAGACCGCGCAAGAGCTGGATGACTACCCCGATCAAGCCCAGGCGCATCTTCGTGAGATCAAAGCCCTGCTCGACGCCGAAGGCTCGGACTACGCAACGTGACCCATCAGACAGAAGTGACTGCTATGACCGACACTGCTCAGGACCCGGAAGCCGCTCGTTGGAACTATCACCCCGAAGGACCGGTGGGTTTGAACCCTCTATTCACTTGGCCGCCCCGCCCCGCGGCGGTTGTGAAATGGTATGGCGGGGCGTGGTTGCAGATCACCTCGCTGACCCTGTGCATGACACTGGCCGTGATCGCTTATGTCCTGTTCTTCCCCGGATTGGACGCGATGAAGAGCTTCTCGGCGGGGTGGATGTTCCGGATTTGGCTGCTGAACATGGTGCCTCAGATTCTGGTCGCGGGCGGTTTGCACTGGTGGCTTTACATGCGCAAAGGGCAGGGCATGTACAAAAAGTTTGATCGCCGTGATCTGACCCGGGACAACGGCAACTTCACCTTCCGCAATCAGGTCCTCGACAACATTTGGTGGACCTTGGGCAGCGCGATGACAGTGGCGACCGTTTATCATTGGGTGATCTTTTGGGCGATGGCTAACGACTATGTGCCCACCGTGACATGGTCCAGCGCGCCGGTTTGGTTTGTCCTGTGGATGTTGCTGATCCCCATGTGGTCCGGCCTGCACTTCTATTGGGTGCATCGGTTGGAGCATCACCCGAAGCTCTACAAACACGTCCACGCGGTGCACCACCGCAATGTCAATATCGGGCCCTGGTCGGGAATCTCAAACCATTGGTATGAGAACATCCTCTACTTCACGACCTATTTCATTCACCTGGTCATCCCATCGCACCCGCTGCACCTTCTGTTCCATACCTACTTTCAGCAGATCAGCCCGGTTCTATCCCATTCCGGTTTCGAAAAGCTGAGGGCGAAAGAAACGGATGCCGCCCGCGCTGGCGATTTCTTCCATCAGCTGCACCACCGCTATTTCGAGTGCAACTACGGCACCTCGGAAATCCCGTTCGACAAGTGGTTCGGCACTTATCACGACGGTTCGGCCGAGGCGACGACGCGCACGCGGGCGTTCAAGAAACAGATGTACACCTAGCGTTTCGGGGCGAAGACCTGATCAGGTCCTCTCGAACAAGGCGACATAGGCCGTGTCGTCCTTGTTCGGACCAGCGGCGAGGTCTCCGTAGATGCGGACCTCGGGCAGGGACAGGTTGATGATCTGACCCTGCTCAAGCTGCCTGAAGGCGTCGGCAAAGCCTAGTTCCTCATAATGTTTGGCGTTAATTGAGATGGCAAATTGCGCACCCGGGCGCGCGACGCGCAGCAAGGCGGGCAGGACCTCTGGGCCCAGATGGCCATGGGTGAAGGTGCCAGAGGACACGATACCCGAATAGCTATGGCGCGGCACAGGGATGCCTTGGGTCAGGTCGGCCTCGATCGCGTCGCGATAGGTGTCCTTGCGCATGGCCTGATCCAGCATTTCGGCGCTGATATCCGTGGCGTCGATTGGCCCAACCCCAAGACCGGCCAAAACCGCGCCACACAGACCGGTGCCTGCGCCGACATCCAGCACCGGGCCTTGCCCCCCGGCCCGCACAAAGGCGCGGGCGGTGTGGATATGCAGCTGATAGTCCTCGCGCGCGGCAAAACCGTCATCATAATCGCCCGCCCATTCGGCATAGAGGCGCTTGTTGTCGTCGGGAGAGGTCAGCGCATAGGCCGCGTGCAGGTCTGGGGTTTTCTCGGTCATGCCTAAAAGAAAGGCGCATCGCGAGATTCGAATCAAGTGTGTCGACGTGGCGCTTGCATCCCCGGTCTGCTCGGATCATCTAAAGGGCATGACGAACACACTGTTTTCCTTTGGCCACGGATACTCTGCCCAGGCCCTGTCGCGCCGCCTGACGCCCGAGGGCTGGCGCGTTGTCGGCACCACGCGGGATGCCGAGGGGACTGACGCCATTCGCGCCTCGGGTGCCGAGCCGTTGATCTGGCCCGGACAAGTGCCGAATCTGGACGGGGTCTCGCATCTGCTGATCTCAACCGCACCGAAGGAGGATGGCGATCCGGTTCTGGCGGCGCTGGGCGCCGAGATCGCCGCGCGCGCGGAGCAGTTCAAATGGGTTGGATATCTGTCGACCACGGCGATCTATGGCGATCATCAGGGCAACTGGGTGGATGAGACCACGCCACCTGCGCCAACAGCCAAGCGCGGGCGCTGGCGTTTGCTGGCCGAGGAGCAATGGTCGGCCATTCCCAAACTGCCGATCCATATCTTCCGACTGGCGGGCATCTACGGCCCCGGTCGCGGGCCGTTCTCCAAGCTCAAGGGCGGTGGGACCCGGCGGATCATCAAACCGGGTCAGGTGTTCTCGCGCATCCATGTGGAGGATATCGCGCAGGTTCTGGCAGCCTCGATGGCGGCCCCCAATCCCGGCGCTGTATATAACGTCTGCGATGATGAGCCGGTGCCGCCACAGGATGTAATCGGCTACGCAGCCGAACTGCAGGGCCTGCCGCTACCGCCCGCCGTTCCGTTTGAAGAGGCCGAAATGACTCCGATGGCGCGCAGTTTCTACAGTGAGAACAAGCGGGTTCGAAACAACCGGATCAAGGATGAGCTTGGGGTCAAACTGCTCTACCCCAATTACCGCGTTGGGCTGGAGGCCCTGATGAAGGTCACTGAGCAGCCTTGATCATGTCCGCCGCTTTCTCGGCAATCATGATCGTGGGCGCATTGGTGTTGCCCGAGATCAGAGTTGGCATGACTGAGGCATCGACGACACGCAATCCTTCGATCCCGTGAACCTTTAGCTCTGGGTCGACCACAGCCATCTCATCCAGCCCCATCTTGCAGGTGCCAACCGGGTGATAGATCGTATCGGCGCGGGCGCGGATATGGCGTTCCCAATCCGCGTCGGTTTCGGCGGTTTCAGTCCCGAACATCTCTTTGTACTGGTAAGGGGCGAGGGCGGGGGCCTGCATGATGTCGCGCATCATCCGCGCACCTTTGATCATGGTTTGCAGATCGCGGTCATCGGATAGAAACTTGGGATCAATGGCGGGTGCGGCGAAAGGATCGGCACTATGCAGACCGACGGTGCCCCGGCTTTCGGGCCTTAGCTTGCAGATGTGGCAACTATAACCATGGCCATAGTGCAGCTTGCGGGCGTGATCATCGACCAGAGCAATGGCGAAATGGATCTGAATGTCGGGACGATCCAGTTCAGGAGAGGTCTTCAAGAACGCGGCCCCTTCAGCAAACGGGGTCGAGGCCATCGACGACCCGTTTTTGCGCCAGCGCAACAGGTGCCCCATCAGGCGCATGCCTGCCGTCAGGCCGATACCGAAATTGTCGGTGTCCTTGGTTTTATAAGCCAGAATGAAATCCAGATGATCTTGCAGGTTTTTACCAACGCCAGGCAGGTCATGACGGACTGCTATTCCGTGTTGGCGCAACTCTTCCCCGTCGCCGATACCGGACAGCTGCAAAATTTGCGGTGATTGAAGCGCGCCCGCACAGATCAACACCTCTCGTCTGGCCGAGACCGAGATATCCGCGCCTTTTGCTCTCTTCTTATAGATCACTCCGGTCGCGCGTTTGCCGTCGAAGGTCAGCTCCTTGGCATGGGCATGAGTGATGACGGTCAGGTTCGGACGATCCATGACCGGATGCACATAGGCCGCTGCGGCTGAACATCTTTCCCCGTTACGGGCTTGGTCGTGGAATTGCGTCACCTGATAGAGTCCAACGCCCTCGTTATCGCCGCGATTGAAATCCTCGACGCGGCGGTGCTGCATCTGGCTGGCGGCATCGATGAAGGCATTGGTGATCGGGCGCGGCTCCTTCTGATCCGACACTTGCAGGGGGCCACTATCGCCATGTAGGTCATCTGCACCCTGCTCGTTGTTTTCCGAGCGTTTGAAGTAAGGCAGAACGCTGTCCCAATCCCAACCGTCGCAGCCCAGATCGGCCCAACCGTCATAGTCCTGTCGCTGCCCGCGTATATAGAGCATGGCATTGATCGCGCTGGAGCCTCCCAAGGCTTTGCCGCGCGGCTGATATCCTTTCCGCCCGTTCAGGCCCGGTTGCGGGACTGTCTCGAACGCCCAATTGCTGATCTTGGGGCGTCCGGGAAGGGTCGACACTACGGCGGCGGGCATACGGATGGCGATATGTTTTCCGGGACCACCGGCCTCAAGCAGGCAGACGCTGATGTTCGGGTCCTCGCTCAGGCGACCGGCCAGAACCGATCCGGCCGAGCCTCCGCCGACGATCACATAGTCAAACTCCATCCTGCTGTCCTTATGTCCTGCTCGGGGTCCTTGGCCGCATATTCGGGCCAGACTGAAAGCGAACAGGGAAGAAGACAATCTGCCTGTGGGGGTTGTGACCCAAGGTTACGAGTCGGAGGATCTGTATACCATAGGATTTGGTTATGGTTATTATGAGAAAACAAAACTTATCTCTATGCCTTTGGTTTGCTAGATTTCCCCCGACACAAGGGTGCAGAGTCGCCCTGATGAGTGGGGGCTGCGCCAATTTCGGCGAGCGACCCTTGAAATCCATCAGGGCTACATCTTTCTGTAATCTTGTTCGTTACAGTTAATACCGCGCTGAGCCGCAAGACCTGAGCCAGGATTGGAGATCGATATGGACGGAAGTGATAACCCCAAAGCAGGCGGTTGCCCTGTGATGCATGGCGCTGGCACGCGTTCGAATCGCGACTGGTGGCCCAACCAGCTGAAGCTTTCGATCCTGCACCAGCATGCACCGGCATCGAATCCGATGGGCGCAGATTTCGACTATGAAGAAGAGTTCAAGAAGCTGGACTACAAAGCGCTGAAAGAAGACCTCTATGCGCTGATGACGGATTCTCAGGACTGGTGGCCAGCGGACTACGGTCACTATGGTGGTTTCTTCATTCGGATGGCGTGGCACAGTGCTGGTACGTACCGGACGGCAGATGGCCGTGGCGGCGCCTCGACCGGCAACCAACGTTTTGCTCCGCTGAATAGCTGGCCGGATAACGGCAACCTCGACAAAGCGCGTCGCCTGCTGTGGCCGATCAAGCAGAAATACGGCAACCAGATTTCCTGGGCCGACCTGATGATCCTGGCGGGGAACTGCGCCATCGAGTCGATGGGCGGCAAGACCTTTGGTTTCGCAGGTGGCCGCGAAGACATCTGGGCCCCAGAGGAAGACATCTATTGGGGTTCGGAAACCGAATGGCTGGCCCCGACGAACAACCCACATAGCCGTTACTCGGGCGAGCGTGATCTGGAAAACCCATTGGCCGCCGTGCAGATGGGTCTGATCTATGTGAACCCAGAAGGTCCGGACGGACAGCCCGACGCGCTTGCCTCAGGCCGTGATATCCGCGACACCTTTGGTCGTATGGCGATGAATGACGAGGAAACCGTCGCTCTGGTCGCAGGTGGCCACACCTTTGGTAAGGCGCATGGTGCGGGTGATCCCGATCTGGTTGGTCCCGATCCAGAGGCTGCTCCGATTGAAGAGATGGGCTTTGGCTGGATCAACAAGTTCGGCTCGGGCAAGGGTGACGACACCACCACCTCGGGGATCGAGGGCGCGTGGACGGCCAACCCAACAAAGTGGGA
>NZ_JBNAFO010000005.1:0-2500 GCF_049800715.1 Ruegeria profundi | reverse complement strand
CTGGTTCTCTGCGAAATCTATTTAGGTAGAGCGTCATCCGAATACCCCGGGGGGTAGAGCACTGGATGGGTAATGGGGCCCCACAGGCTTACTGATCCTAACCAAACTCCGAATACCCGGGAGTACTAGATGGCAGACACACTGCGGATGCTAACGTCCGTAGTGGAGAGGGAAACAACCCTGACCTACGACTAAGGCCCCCAATTCATGGCTAAGTGGGAAAGCAGGTGGGACGACCAAAACAACCAGGAGGTTGGCTTAGAAGCAGCCATCCTTTAAAGATAGCGTAACAGCTCACTGGTCTAAATAAGTTGTCCTGCGGCGAAGATGTAACGGGGCTCAAGCCATGAGCCGAAGTCTAGGGATGCGTAAGCATCGGTAGCAGAGCGTAGTGTGACATAGAACTCATCCGTATTTGCATCCACCTGGATGTAATGACGGATCGAGTTCTTTCGATGAAGCCGGGGCGTGAGCCATCCGGTGGAGAGATCACTAGTGAGAATGATGACATGAGTAGCGACAAAGAGTGTGAGAGACACTCTCGCCGAAAGTCCAAGGGTTCCTGCTTAAAGCTAATCTGAGCAGGGTAAGCCGGCCCCTAAGCCGAGGCCGAAAGGCGTAGGCGATGGGAACTAGGTTAATATTCCTAGGCCAGGAGGATGTGACGGATCACAGGTGTAGTTCAATCTTATCGGATTGATTGGGCTGCTGAGTGGTTCCTGGAAATAGCCCTCCATCAGACCGTACCCTAAACCGACACAGGTGGACTGGTAGAGCATACCAAGGCGCTTGAGAGAACGATGTTGAAGGAACTCGGCAAAATACCTCCGTAAGTTCGCGAGAAGGAGGCCCGGTTCCTAGGCAACTAGGGGCTGGGGGCACAAACCAGGGGGTGGCGACTGTTTATTAAAAACACAGGGCTCTGCGAAGTCGCAAGACGACGTATAGGGTCTGACGCCTGCCCGGTGCCTGAAGGTTAAAAGGAGAGGTGAGAGCCTTGAATTGAAGCCCAGGTAAACGGCGGCCGTAACTATAACGGTCCTAAGGTAGCGAAATTCCTTGTCGGGTAAGTTCCGACCTGCACGAATGGCGTAACGACTTCCCCGCTGTCTCCAACATCGACTCAGCGAAATTGAATTGCCTGTCAAGATGCAGGCTTCCCGCGGTTAGACGGAAAGACCCCGTGCACCTTTACTACAGCTTCGCACTGGCATCAGGATTGTGATGTGCAGGATAGGTGGTAGGCTTTGAAGCGGAAACGCAAGTATCCGTGGAGCCTCCCTTGAGATACCACCCTTCGCACTCTTGATGTCTAACCGCGGTCCGTTATCCGGACCCGGGACCCTGCGTGGCGGGTAGTTTGACTGGGGCGGTCGCCTCCTAAAGCGTAACGGAGGCGCGCGAAGGTTGGCTCAGAGCGGTCGGAAATCGCTCGTTGAGTGCAATGGCAGAAGCCAGCCTGACTGCGAGACTGACAAGTCGAGCAGAGTCGAAAGACGGCCATAGTGATCCGGTGGTCCCGAGTGGAAGGGCCATCGCTCAACGGATAAAAGGTACGCCGGGGATAACAGGCTGATACTGCCCAAGAGTCCATATCGACGGCAGTGTTTGGCACCTCGATGTCGGCTCATCTCATCCTGGGGCTGGAGCAGGTCCCAAGGGTACGGCTGTTCGCCGTTTAAAGAGGTACGTGAGCTGGGTTTAGAACGTCGTGAGACAGTTCGGTCCCTATCTGCCGTGGGTGTAGGAGACTTGAGAGGAGTTGCCCCTAGTACGAGAGGACCGGGGTGAACGATCCACTGGTGGACCAGTTGTCGTGCCAACGGCAGTGCTGGGTAGCTATGATCGGACAGGATAACCGCTGAAGGCATCTAAGCGGGAAGCCCCCCTCAAAACAAGGTCTCCCTGAGGGCCGTGGAAGACCACCACGTCAATAGGCCGGAGATGTAAGCGCAGTAATGCGTTCAGTTGACCGGTACTAATCGCCCGATAGGCTTGATTTGATCCAGTAACAGAAAGACAAATCAAACCAAAAGCATACACCGACCTTGACAATGGATGACGTCGTAGCGCCAAGCCGCGATGTTGATTGAAAACACAACCGAGTGGCAACGCACATACGCTAACTGCCACCTCGTCGCTTTCTTGCACAGCAAGAAAGTCAACATGGGCTTTTCCTCGGTTTGGTGGTCATAGCGCAAGTGAAACACCCGGTCCCATCCCGAACCCGGAAGTTAAGCACTGCCGCGCCAATGGTACTTGGGCTTAAGCCCCGGGAGAGTAGGTCACCGCCAAACCTAGTAAAAGCCCACAGTCTCTCTAATACGATCAGAAGAACACTACACGGCCTCAAGTAGCGTAAGCGGTAGGCCAACAAATGGTCTCAAGTAGCCGAATAGGCGGTAGACCAACGCAAAGTGTCGCGGGATGGAGCAGCCCGGTAGCTCGTCAGGCTCATAACCTGAAGGTCGCAGGTTCAAATCCTGCTCCCGCAACCAGC
>NZ_JBNAFO010000004.1:0-343045 GCF_049800715.1 Ruegeria profundi | reverse complement strand
ATGGCAAAGGAAAAGTTTGAGCGTACAAAACCGCACGTCAACATCGGCACGATTGGGCACGTTGACCACGGCAAGACGACGCTGACCGCAGCGATCACCAAGTATTTCGGTGACTTCAAAGCGTATGACCAGATTGACGGTGCGCCGGAAGAGAAAGCGCGCGGCATCACCATCTCGACCGCCCACGTGGAATACGAGACCGAGAACCGCCACTACGCGCACGTTGACTGCCCCGGCCACGCCGACTACGTCAAGAACATGATCACCGGTGCTGCTCAGATGGACGGCGCGATCCTGGTTGTGAACGCTGCTGACGGCCCGATGCCGCAGACCCGCGAGCACATCCTGCTGGGCCGCCAGGTTGGCATCCCGAAGATGGTCGTGTTCCTGAACAAAGTTGACCAGGTTGACGACGAAGAGCTGCTGGAACTGGTTGAGATGGAAGTTCGCGAACTGCTGTCCAGCTACGAATACCCTGGCGACGATATTCCGATCATCGCAGGTTCGGCTCTGGCCGCGATGGAAGGCAACAAGCCTGAAATCGGCGAAGAGAAGATCAAGGAACTGATGGCGGCCGTTGATGAGTACATCGACACCCCTGAGCGTGCTGTTGACCAGCCGTTCCTGATGCCGATCGAAGACGTGTTCTCGATCTCGGGTCGTGGTACCGTTGTGACCGGTCGTGTTGAGCGCGGCGTGATCAACGTTGGTGACGAAATCGAAATCGTCGGCATCCGCGACACTTCGAAAACCACCTGCACCGGCGTTGAAATGTTCCGCAAGCTGCTGGACCGCGGTGAAGCGGGCGACAACATCGGCGCGCTGCTGCGTGGTGTTGACCGTGACGGCGTTGAGCGTGGCCAGGTTCTGTGTAAGCCGGGTTCGGTTACACCGCACACCAAGTTCGAAGCCGAAGCCTACATCCTGACCAAGGAAGAAGGCGGTCGTCACACTCCGTTCTTCGCGAACTACCGTCCTCAGTTCTACTTCCGTACAACTGACGTGACCGGCACCGTGACCCTGGCGGAAGGCACCGAGATGGTCATGCCCGGCGACAACGTGTCGTTCGGCGTTGAGCTGATCGCGCCGATCGCGATGGAGCAGGGCCTGCGCTTTGCGATCCGCGAAGGCGGCCGCACCGTCGGCGCCGGCGTTGTATCGAAAATCACTGAATAATTCGCGCAAGCGAATAATCAGACGGAAAGGGCGTCCCTCGGGACGCCCTTTTTCGTTTGAGCCACGATCCGGATGTCTCTCAGGGCGCCTGAGATGTTGCCTTTTGGCCGCGACTCACTGCACTCGCGCATGAAAATATTGTTGAAATCAAAACCTTTTCTTACGGTCCTTGAAAACGTATCGCGCCTGATGAACGGCTGAGCGTGAAGAGGGAAGGGGACGGCAATGAAGATATTCTGGGCACTTGTCTTCCTGTGTGTTCCGCATTTTCTGCTCGCACAATCCTTGTCTCCCACGCCCCAACAAACAGAGTCATCAAAGCGAGAGTTGATCGGCTTCGGCTGGATGTTCACGGATGATCTGATTGGTGATGATCATGACCGTTGGCAGACGTCGTCTCTGAACCTGTCCTGGATTCTTGCGCGCGGCTGGAGCGGGGAACTGCCCGAAACCTTTGGGGACGTGATCGAGATTCGGGCGTACACGCAGATGGTATCTCCCGAGGACCTGGTTACGCCAAACCCGCAGGACAGACAGTATGCCGGGATCCTGTCGCTTGGTGCTTATACGCATTTTCAAAGACGCGGTGCGCAGTTCACTGTAGGCGCTGAATTGGTGGCCGTAGGGCCGCAAACGGGCGTGGACAGTCTGCAGACCGAGTTTCACGAGCTGATCGGAAGCACCCCACCGTCCCGGGCGGTCCTGGATGATCAGATTTCCAATGATTTTTATCCCACCGTAGTCGCGGAAATCGGACGAGAGTGGGATTGGGGCCGAAACACGCGCCTCCGCCCGTTTGCCTCTGTGCGGGCCGGGGACGAAACTCTCGCCCGCGTTGGAATGGACGTGACATTTGGACAGGTGGGGCGGTCAGAGCTTCTGATCCGCGACAAGATCACTGGGCAGCGCTATCGCTCCATGCGGACAGGGCCAAAGGGTGTCAGCGGCGTGTTCGGGTTTGATGCAGCCTATGTGGACGACAGCGCATATATCCCGAATTCCGGGGTGGTCAGCCTTAAGCATGAACGGTATCGCGCGCGCCTTGGTCTGAACTGGGAGGCCAAATACGGAACTCTGTTTTACGGCGCGACGTATCTTAGCGAAGAATTCAACCAACAACCTGAAGGGCAGGTTGTTGGATCATTGAGTTTCAAGATCTCGTTCTGACCTTTTGCGGCTGAGATACAGCGGCGGCCAGTAGCATTACTTCAATGCAGATTCCGCAGCCGACCGAACCGAAGCGATATTCGCACCATAGACCTCAGGCTTGTCGACAGACCCGCCCTTGAACACGGCCGATCCCGCGACCAGCACATCCGCGCCTGCTGCTGCGACCAGCGGGGCTGTGTTTGGGTCAACACCGCCGTCAATCTCGATATGCACCGGGCGGTCTCCGATCATCTCGCGGAGCTTGCGGACTTTGGTGGTCATGTCGATGAACTTTTGGCCTCCGAAGCCCGGGTTCACGGTCATGACGCAGACCAGATCGGTGAGGTCCAGCAGATGTTCGACCGCCTCGGCAGGGGTGCCGGGGTTCAAGGCAACACCGGCCTTCATGCCCGCAGCGCGTATGGCCTGCAAGGTGCGGTGTGTATGCGGACCGGCTTCGATATGGGCGGTCAGGATGTCGGCGCCCGCATCGGCATAGGCTTGGATGTAAGGATCGACCGGCGTGATCATCAGATGCACATCCATCACCGTTTTCACATGGGGACGGAACGCTTTGACCGCCGGAGGGCCGAAGGTCAGGTTTGGCACGAAATGGCCATCCATGACATCGACATGGACCCAATCGGCACCCTGGGCCTCGATGGCCTGAATTTCGGCTCCGAAATTGGCGAAATCGGCGGACAGGATCGACGGAGCGATCTTGATGGAACGGTCAAAGCTCATGGCGGGCCTCATGCAGGAAACTGGGGTTGCGGGCGCGTATAGCGGGGAATGAGCCCGAAGGGTAGGCCCTATGGTACCGGCTGCGGTGTTTACAAAACTTTCACTGAACCGACACATATCCGTTGAGTGCAATCCGTAGCTACCCGCCAACATGAATTGGGGGTGGCACGTGCTGCACATCAAAAAACTGACCAAACGCTTCGGTGAGAATGTGGCGGTGGATACCGCAACGCTGGACGTGGACAAGCCCTGCATGATCGGCATTATCGGTCGATCGGGTGCGGGTAAATCGACACTGTTGCGCATGATCAACCGGCTGACGGATGCCAGCGATGGCGAGATCCTGTTCCAAGGCCGTGACGTGACCCTGTTGAAGGGTCGCGACAAGCGCGCCTGGCAGGCCGATTGTGCGATGATCTTCCAGCAGTTCAACCTCGTGCCGCGTCTGGACGTGGTGTCGAACGTGCTTCACGGCACGCTGAACCGCCACTCGACCCTGGCTACGATGTTCAACCTGTTTCCGATGGATGAGGTCCACCGCGCCATCGACATTCTGGATCGTCTGGGCATCGCGGAACATGCGCCCAAACGGGCCGAGGCGCTTTCGGGTGGTCAGCAGCAGCGCGTGGCCATTGCCCGCGCCCTGATGCAGGACCCCAAGATCATTCTTGCCGATGAACCGATTGCCTCGCTGGACCCGATGAACGCGCAGGTGGTGATGCAGACCCTGCGCCGCATCCACGAAGAGGACGGCCGCACTGTCATTGCCAACCTGCACACGCTGGATACTGCGCGGCGCTATTGCGACCGCGTGGTGGGTATGCGCGACGGACGTATCGTCTTTGACGGCCTGCCCGAGCAACTGACCACCGGTGTCGCCCGCGAGATCTATGGCGCCGATGCCAGCTTCTCAGAAGAGGCAACCTCGACCGAGATCGATACCCTCGACGCCACACAAAAGGCCCTGATGGAAGCTGAAGCGACCGTCTGAGCCACCCAAAACCCTTTCATCGCCCGGCCCGATGAGAGGTCGGGAACATCAAACTGGAGAGAGACAGATGAAAAAACTAGTTGCTGCCCTTGTTGCGACCACTGCCATGGCCGCGCCTGCAATGGCTCAGGAGATTTCCGAGCTTCGTATCGGCATTCTGGGCGGTGAGAACGCTCAGGACCGTCTGAACAACAACGAATGCCTGCGCGTCTACACCGAAGAGGCTCTGGGCGTTCCGGCCAAGCTGTTTGCCCCTGCCGACTATAACGGTGTGATCCAGGGTCTGCTGGGCGGCACCATTGACGTAGCCTGGCTGGGCGCGTCGGGCTATGCAAAAACCTACCTGTCCGACCCCGAAGCGGTTGAGCCGGTTCTGGTCAAGGTCAACACCGATGGTGGCTACGGCTATCACTCGATCGGGTTTGCGCGCAAAGACAGCGGCATCACCTCGCTGGAAGACATGAAGGGCAAGACCTTTGGCTTCGGCGATCCGAACTCGACCTCGGGCTACCTGATCCCGTCGATCGAAATCCCTGCCGCCACCGGCGCGACCATGGATTCGGGCGACTATTTCGGTGAAGTGAAGTTCACCGGCGGTCATGAGCAGACCATCGTTGCCGTGAATAATGGCGACGTTGATGGCGGTGTGACCTGGGCCGACGGTCTGGGCGAATGGGAAGACGGCTACCAGTCGGGTGCCCTGCGCCGTGCCGTTGATGCCGGTCTGATCGACATGAACGATCTGGTGCAGATCTGGAAATCCGAGCCGATCCCGGAAGGCCCGGTTGTTGTCCGCAAGGCCCTGCCTGCCGACGTCAAAGCCAAAGTGACCGAGCTGTGGGACACCCTGTCGGAAAAAGACCGCGATTGCTTCTACGGTGTGGCAGCGGGCGAAGCCAAGAGCTTTGATCCGATCACCCATGACGCCTACGAAATCATCATCGAAGCGCGCAAGCTGAAGTCCAACTAAGCTTGTCTCTTCTATTCGCGGGGTCCGGTTAAATGCCGGACCCCGTTTTCCACTCAGGAGCATTCCATGACAGACCTTTCGGCAGGGTCCTATAGCGTCGAACAGATCCGCGACGACTATACCGCGATGACGCGGCGCAAACGGGTCTATGGTGGTATTCTCCTGATCCTGTTCGTTGCCCTGATGGCAGCGGGCTTCCGCACGGCTGATGACCGCAATGCAGGCAGTTTCACAGATGGCTGGCATCGGATTCTGGACTACCCGTCCGAGGTTCTGTCCGAGGCGTGGGAAAAGATCGCCGAGATGCCGGCCAATCTGGTAGAATTCTTCCCGGCCCTGATCGAGACGATCAACATTGCCGCCGCCTCGACCCTGATCGGGACGATTGCGGGCACGTTTCTGGCCCTGATGTCGACGCGGGGCATGGCGCTTTGGCCCGCCTTGATCCCGCTGTTCCGTCGGATCTCGGATATCTGCAGAGCGATCCCGGAAATCGTGATTGCTCTGGTTCTGATCTTCATTCTGGGTGGAGGGCCGGTGCCCGCGATGATAGCCATTGCAATCCACACGGCAGGTGCTTTGGGCAAGCTGTTCTCTGAGGTCAACGAGAACGCCTCGCTCAAACCAGTCGAGGGGCTGCAATCCGTCGGGGCGAACTGGTCACAGCGCATGTATCTGGGCGTGATCCCTCAGGTTGGCCCGAACTATGTCAGCTACGCTTTGCTGCGGTTCGAAATCAACATCCGCGCCTCGGCCATCCTTGGCTTTGTCGGTGCCGGAGGTCTGGGCTATGAGCTGCGCAACGCCATGTCCTGGGGGCAGGGGCGCTACGATGAGGCTGCGGCCATCTTCATCCTTCTCTTCGTTACTATTGTGGTCGTTGATCAGATCTCTGGCTATCTGCGCGACCGTCTGACCCACGGGTCGGAAAAAGGAGCCTCGGCATGAGTACCTTTGCCACCGATTTGTCGATTGACGACCTGAAGGCCGAAGCGGACCGTCTTTTCAGCCGCAAACGCATTGTGAATTTCGGCTTGCCGGGGCTGGTTGCCCTCTATCTGATCTACGTCTTCTTTGCTTTCGACGTTCCGGGCCTGGCCGAGCGGGCCAACTGGGAAAACGGCAAGACGCTGGTCGCGGACAGCTACAGCTACAAGACCCATATCGAACGCGATAACCGCACGGGTGAGGTCTCTGCCGCGATCGAGGGCGAGCGAAAAGGGCGCTATCCCGACGGTACCGCGCCCGATTGGGTCGCGCTGGGTGAGACCACGGTGATTGATCTGGAAGACGGCCATGTGGTGCGTTTCGGGCCCGAGACAGTCGAATATGATATCCCCGGCTATGGCATTGTGCGCGCAACCCCCAGCCGGTCGGCCGGTGTGCAGGCCGAGTTGCCTGCCGGAGAGGTCCCGGACTGGATCAATGTCTCCAAAAACCGTCTGGCCATCAAAACCGATGCAGGCCGACTGACCGTCACCCGCAACCGGTCCGAGGTGTTCCGGTACTTCACCGGGTGGGAGCTGTTCTGGTTTACGCTCGACAGCCCCTATTACGGCAAGTCCTTCCCCGAGCTTGTGAGCCTTGCCGCATCCGGTGAGGCAGGTGCGATCCTGAATGACTTCTGGACCAATAAGATGTGGCGACATCAGGATGTGGCCTGGGCGATCTTTGAGACGATCCTGATGGCGTTTCTCGGCACGCTGGGCGCGGGCATGATTGCTCTGCCTCTTGCCTTCCTCGCGACGCGGAACTTCAATCCGCTGCGCTCCGTCCGCTTTGCAACGCGGCGTGTGTTTGACTTTGTACGCGGCGTGGATGCGTTGATCTGGACCGTGGTTCTGGCGCGGGCTTTTGGCCCGGGACCGCTGACAGGGGCGCTGGCCATTCTGGTGACCGACACCGGAACCTTCGGCAAAATCTTCTCGGAGGCGCTGGAGAATGTCGACAACAAGCAGATCGAAGGTGTCCAGTCGACCGGGGCCAATGCGCCGCAACGCTACCGCTTTGGGGTGATCCCGCAGATCACTCCGGTTCTGCTCAGCCAGCTTCTTTATTTCCTCGAATCCAACACCCGCAGCGCGACTGTGATCGGGGCGATCACTGGCGGCGGAATCGGTCTGTTGCTGACGCAGGCGATCATCACGCAGAAAGACTGGGAAGAGGTCGCCTACTACATCGTTCTCATCATTCTGATGGTGATGCTGATGGATTGGTTCTCGGGCTGGTTGCGCAAGCGTCTGATTCAGGGCGAGGCCGGCAAAAAGCGCAAGCCGCGCGGTGCGGCCAAGCTGCAATCCTGAGCGTATGGGGAATACGATGACGCGTCTGCGCTCTGATCAGCCTTTCATTCACCCGGATTGCCAAATCTCGGGCAGCAGCTTTGGCGCCTATGTTGAGATCGGCGCGGGGACGCGGGTCGCCAATTCGCGGTTCGGAGACTACTCCTATTGCGACCGAACCTGTGACATAGCCAATGCCGAGATCGGCAAATTCGCCAATATCGCCAGCTTCACCCGGATCGGCGCGACGGACCATCCGATGGAGAAAGCCTCCTTGCATCATTTCCTGTATCGCTCAGCGGATTATTGGGAGGACGCGGAAGACGATGCAGAGTGGTTTGCCCATCGTGCCGGGCGACAAGCGTCGATTGGCCATGACACTTGGATCGGCCACGCGGCGATCATCAAGCCCGAGGTGAAGATCGGGCACGGGGCGGTTGTAGCGTCCGGTGCGATCGTGACCAAGGATGTCGCCCCCTACACGATCGTTGCCGGGGTAACCGCGCAACCGATCCGGCGGCGCTTTTCCGAGCAGGTGTCGGAGAGGCTACTGGCTCTGGCCTGGTGGGATTGGAGCCACGACAGATTGCGCGACGTGCTGCCGGATTTCCGCGCATTGCACATTGAGGCGTTTCTGGAGAAATACGCGTAACCCTCCCGCGTCCGCATGTGCATCGGCTACGCCGATACCCGTTGGCGGTCTTAGGCCCAGCGCCGCGCTTTGCGCGGCGCGACCCCCAACAGGATGAGGCCTTCGACAGGAGGCTGAAGACGGGCGGGAGCACCCCCGGATCAGGTCTCGTGCAGCGTCAGGGTTACGCGCTCACCGGCGAAAACGGTTTTTCCATACTCGACCGGTTGCCCATCTGGGGCCGCATTGATCCCAAGCGAATGCAGGATCGGCGCGCCTTCGTTGAGGTTCAGGTGCAACGCTTGCGTCGCCGTGGCCGCGCGGGCCGTTAGCCGTGTGGATGTCCGTATGAAATCCTCGATACCGCAGAGTTGAAGCGCCTTGGTGACGGATTGGGTTTCGGTCAAGTGGGTGAGGATTTCAGGCAGTCTGAGCGCCGGAAAGACGCTTTGAAACAGCGCGATGGGTTGACCATCCGCCAAAGACAAGCCGTCATAAACATGAACTGGATCGCCGGGCTGCAAAGCCAGTGCTTCGGCTTCGGCCTCATCCGCAGCGCGGGTGGTCAGAGACAGGATGCGCTTGCCCGGTATCTTGCCGCTGGCGGAAATGCTCTTGTGATATCGAACTCGTTTGCCAATCGGATAATCCGTTGGCCGCGCGGTGACAAAGACACCGGCCCCGCGGCGAGGCTGAACCAACCCCTGCTCCGAAAGCTCGGCCAGCGCGCGCCGGACCGTATGGCGATTGACGCCGTGGGTGGCCGCGAGTTGCGCCTCGGTCGGCAGCCGGTCGCCCGTGCCAAAGCGCCCCTCGGCGATATCCGAGGTCAGGCTGAGTGCGATGCTTTTCCAGATCGGTGTTTTGCTCATGTCATCAAAACTTCATGGTCTCATGGATTGCCTGACAGGCGTATGCAGGTTAATATTTGTCTAGTTGTATAGTTCGAGTAGACAACCGCGACAAGGGCTTTCGATGACAGAACAGATGAAAAGCAACGGGATCACGCGTCAGGAGTGGATGGGCCTGCTGGCCCGCGCCCCCGAGGACGCGATGATGCCGCTTTGGGACAGGGTGGCGTATCATCCATCGTTCAAATGGCTGCGCAGGCCCGAGATTGGCGGAGTGATGGTGCGCGGTCGAGCGGGCGCCATTGGCGCGCCGTTCAATCTGGGTGAAATGACGGTCACGCGCTGCTCGTTGGCTTTGGAGGATGGCACTGTAGGGCATGGCTATGTCCAGGGCCGTTCCAAGTCCAAGGCTGAGGCCGCCGCACTGATTGATGCTCTGATGCAGACCGAGGCAGCGGATCGTCTGACCGAACTGGTGATCACTCCGCTCAAGACCCAAATGCAGGATACCCGCAAGGCGCGTGCGGCAAAAGCGGCGGCCACCAAGGTTGAGTTCTTCACGCTGGTCCGAGGAGAGGACTGATGAACGCACAACCGCATTTTTCAGGCGGATTTCAGGACGCCCCGCGTGATGCTGCGCACGCGTTTCGGGCCGCGATGACCGTGATGGCGCGACCCGGAGAAATCAGAACGCTAGTCGGGGCGGAACCTCCGGCACCGCTATCGGTTGCGGCAGGTACTCTGCTGCTGACTCTGTGCGATGCGGATACAGGGGTTTATCTGGCGGGCGCGGCAGATACGCCGGACATGCGTCAATGGCTCGGGTTTCATACAGGTGCTCCAATCGTCGAGGCGTCGAAAGCGGATTTCGCCGTGGGCCGCTGGCCTGAACTGATGCCTTTGAACGACTACAGGATCGGCACGTCCGAATATCCCGACCGCTCGGCCACTTTGATTGTTGAGAGTGATGCACTCGCGCCTAAGGGCGCGGTTCTGAGCGGGCCTGGGATCAAGACCACGGCACGTCTGTCGCTGCCGGATATCGCGGCGCTGCAGGGCAATGCGATGCTCTATCCGTTGGGCTGTGACTTCTTCTTCACCTGCGGGGATCAGGTCGCAGCCTTGCCGCGTAGCACGCAGATTCAGGCCGAGGGGTAACCGATGTATGTAGCCGTCAAAGGTGGTGAAAAGGCCATCAAAAACGCCCATGCCTGGCTGGCTGAGGAGCGTCGGGGCGATACCGACATCACCGATCTGAGTATCGCGCAAATCCGCGAACAGCTGAGCCTTGCCGTCAATCGGGTTATGGCCGAGGGTTCACTGTACGACCCGGACCTCGCGGCGCTGGCGATCAAGCAGGCGCGCGGGGATCTGATCGAGGCGATCTTTCTGATCCGCGCCTATCGCACCACGCTGCCCCGGTTTGGCTATTCCAATCCGGTCAAGACGGGGGATATGGCCTGCGACCGTCGCGTCTCGGCCACGTTCAAGGACGCGCCGGGGGGGCAGGTGCTGGGGCCGACCTTCGACTACACCCACCGCCTACTGGATTTCAAACTTGCCGCCGATGGAGAGGTTGCCCCCGCGCCCGAAGGCGATGCTCGGCAAGAACCGACACCGCACATCACCAGCTTCCTCAAGGGTGAGGGCGTTATTCAGAACGAACCACTCAGCGAGGATTCACCGGGCGACCTGACGCGGGAGCCGATGGAGTTTCCGTCGAACCGCCCTTTGCGTTTGCAGGCCCTGACCCGCGGGGATGAGGGGTTCGTTCTCGGCATGGCCTACTCAACCCAGCGCGGCTACGCCCGTAATCACGCGTTTGTCGGCGAATTGCGGATCGGCAAAGTAGCGGTCGAGATGGACATCCCCGAGCTGGGTTTCGCCATTGAGATCGGCGAGGTCGAGCTGACCGAATGTGAAACTGTCAACCAGTTCCAGGGCTCCAAGACGGAACCGCCTCAGTTCACTCGTGGCTATGGTCTGGTCTTTGGGCAGTCCGAGCGCAAAGCGATCTCGATGGCTCTGGTCGACCGGGCATTGCGGTGGAAAGAGCTGGGCGAAGACTATCTGGGGGCTGCCGCGCAGGATGAGGAATTCGTCCTCAGCCATGCGGACAATATTCAGGCCACCGGGTTCCTCGAACACATCAAGCTGCCGCATTACGTGGATTTCCAATCCGAACTGGAACTCGTGCGCAAGCTGCGCCGCGAGGCGGAAGAACGCATAGCACCCAAGGAGGCTGCAGAATGAAAGCGGTGGTTTTTGATATCGGTGGCGTGCTTGTCGATTGGCAGCCGCATCTGGCCTGGGTCGAGGCGCTGGGGTCGGAAGACGCCGCCCATGCCTTCATCAAAAGGACAGATTTTCTGGTGCGCAATGCAAGGGGCGACAACGGAGAGCGCTTCGCCGATATGGCGCAGGAGCTTTCTGACCCGCGCGATCAGGAACTGTTCGCAGCCTATGTCGGTCTCTACGCCCGCACGGTCGAGACACCGATCCACGGCACTTGGGACGTTCTGGATCGCCTGAAGACACAAGGCACGCCGGTCCACGCCATCACCAACTGGTCAGCGGAAACCTGGCCCGAGGGGCTGAAGGTTCAGCCGCGTCTTGGTGAGGTATTCGGCACGCTTGTCGTGTCGGGGCAGGAAGGGGTGATGAAGCCCGACGCGCGGATTTTCGAGATATTGTGCGAACGTTCCGGCCATGCGCCTGAAGACTGTGTGTTCATCGACGACGGCCTGCACAATGTCAAAGGTGCAAAGGCAGTGGGAATGGACGCCATTCTCTTCACGTCGCCGCAGGCTTTGGACGTCGCGTTGACAGAAAGAGGTTTGCTATGACCGAGTACAACTTCGCCTATCTGGATGAGCAGACCAAACGGATGATCCGCCGGGCCATCCTCAAAGGGTTGGCGGTTCCGGGGTATCAGGTGCCTTTCGCCAGCCGTGAGATGCCGATGCCCTATGGCTGGGGCACTGGCGGTGTTCAGGTCTCGGCAGCAACGCTGACGCCTGACGATACGTTCAAGGTGATTGATCAGGGGGCAGATGACACGACCAACGCAGTGTCGATCCGCAAGTTCTTTGAAAACACGGCCGGTGTTGCGACCACGGAAGAGACCGAGAAGGCCACCGTCATCCAGACCCGCCACCGCATCCCCGAGGCAAAGCTGACCGAGGATCAGATCCTCGTCTATCAGGTCCCGATCCCTGAGCCTTTGCGCTTTCTCGAACCACGCGAGACCGAGACGCGAAAGATGCACAGCCTTGAGGAATACGGGCTAATGCATGTGAAGCTTTATGAAGATATCAGCCAACACGGTGCGATCTCGACCTCATATGCGTATCCGGTCAAAGTGTCGGACCGCTATGTGATGGACCCGTCGCCGATTCCGAAGTTTGACAACCCGAAGCTGGAAATGGACGCGATCCAACTGTTCGGTGCGGGGCGCGAACAGCGGATCTACGCGGTGCCACCCCATACCAAAGTCGTCAGCCTCGATTTTGAGGACTACCCGTTTGAGGCCTCCAAAGCCGATCACCCCTGCGACCTGTGCGGGGCCGAGGACAGCTATCTGGATGAGGTGATCATGGATGATGCCGGCAATCGGATGTTCGTCTGCTCGGACACGGAC
Organism: Ruegeria profundi; assembly: GCF_049800715.1. Lineage (GTDB taxonomy): Bacteria > Pseudomonadota > Alphaproteobacteria > Rhodobacterales > Rhodobacteraceae > Ruegeria > Ruegeria profundi_A. The sequence goes on along the minus strand of NZ_JBNAFO010000004.1, from coordinate 330,611 downwards.
TATTGCCGGTCGCGGCGTGAGGCGGGCCACCAAGGCCCCATGACCAGAGAGGACGCGGCATGACCCCGCTGTTGCAAGTCAAGGACATCGAAAAGAGCTATGGCGCCCATATTGGATGTACGGATGTCAGTTTTGATCTCTATTCCGGTGAGGTGATGGGGATCGTCGGCGAAAGCGGGTCGGGCAAGTCGACGTTGCTGAATTGCCTGGCGGGTCATCTTGAACCCGATGCGGGGAAGGTAATTTTTGACACCCGCACAGACGGTCCGGTCGATACAGTCACCATGTCCGAGCCTGAGCGGCGGATGCTCAGCCGCACGGACTGGGCCTTTGTTCATCAACACGCCCGCGACGGCTTGCGCATGTCGGTCAGTGCTGGCGGCAATATCGGCGAGCGCCTGATGGCCGTTGGCGATCGTCACTATGGCGACATCCGCGACAAGGCGATCGACTGGTTGGGCCGCGTCGAGATCAACGAGGCTCGGGTCGATGATCGCCCCACCGCGTTCTCGGGCGGGATGCAGCAGCGCCTGCAGATCGCGCGCAATCTGGTGACTGGGCCTCGGCTGGTGTTCATGGATGAACCGACCGGAGGGCTGGACGTTTCGGTTCAGGCGCGGCTTCTGGATCTGTTGCGCGGATTGGTGCGTGAGATGGGGCTGAGCGCAATCATCGTCACCCATGATCTGGCCGTTGTGCGCCTGTTGGCGGACCGCTTGATGGTGATGAAAGACGGGCATGTGGTGGAAACCGGCCTGACCGATCAGGTGCTGGACGACCCGCAACATGCCTACACGCAGCTACTTGTGTCCAGCGTTCTGCAGGTTTGAGTATTTGGGAAAAGATGAAGCGATGATTGAGCTTACAGACGTCAGCAAGAGCTTTACCCTGCACAATCAGGGCAGCGCGGTCATTCCGGTGATGGAGGGTGCCTCGCTAAAGGTGGCCCCCGGTGAATGCGTTGCTCTGACCGGCGCGTCGGGCGCGGGCAAATCCACCTTGATGCGGGTGATTTATGGAAACTACCTCGCGGCCACTGGCACGGTGCTGGTGGGTGGGTTGGACGTTGCCAAAGCCCAACCGCGTGAGATTCTGGCGCTGCGGCGTGAGACACTGGGCTACGTCAGCCAGTTCCTGCGGGTTGTCCCTCGGGTCCCTACACTTGAGGTCGTGGCCGAGCCGCTTTTGGCGCTGGGCTCTGACCGGCAAGCCGCTTTGGACAAGGCGGCGGGATTGCTGAAACGGTTGAACATTCCCGAACGGCTCTGGTCGCTCAGCCCGACCACGTTTTCGGGCGGTGAGCAGCAGCGTGTGAACATCGCACGCGGCTTTGCGCATGACTACCCGGCGATGCTGCTGGACGAGCCGACGGCCAGCCTGGACGCGCTGAACCGGGAAACGGTTCTGTCGCTGATAGAAGAGGCCAAGGCCCGTGGGGCCGCAATTGTCGGGATTTTCCACGACGTCGAGGCGCGGGAGCGTGTGTGCGACCGTTCGGTCAATGTCTCGGAGTTCACGCCCGGACAGGCAGCATGAGCCTTGCACCCGTCATAGCGGTTGTTGGCCCGTCAGGCGTGGGCAAGGACAGCGTCATGGCTGCACTAGAGGCCCGCGCGTCGGGGGTTCAGCGCCTGCGTCGCGTGATCACGCGGCCCGAGGGGGAAGAGGGTGAGGATTTCGACCGGGTCTCGGTCGAAATGTTTGAGCAGATGGTGCTGGATGGTGCCTTCTCGATGCACTGGCAGGCGCATGGGCTGCATTACGGTGTGCCGGTGCAGATCGCGGAACAGCGCACGCAATGTCAGGCTGTTTTGGTCAATTTCTCCCGTGCGGTTCTGCTGCAAGCGCAAGAGGTCTTTGGGGACCTTGTTGTGATCTCCCTGACCGCCGATGCAAAGGTTCTGGAACAACGCCTTGCGGCACGGGGGCGTGAAACCACAGAAGAACAGGCTAGGCGCCTTGGACGCGCCAAAGCGCCGCTGCCCGAAGGGTTGCGCCGTGTGATCGAGATCGACAACTCGGGCGCGCTGGACGATACGGTCAGCGCGATCCTTGCGCGGCTTCAACCGGAAAGGGCGTAGCGATGGATCAGGTGAAAACGTCCATCCTCGGCCTCGCCCATCAGGGCCAGATCCTCGATCCGGAAGGGTGCGGGCAACTTCGGGGCCAGATGCGCGCCCAAAGCCGCTTCGACCTCCGCCAGCACGGGTTTTGCCAGTTTTCCGCTCAGCGTGATGTGGAACCGGAAGGCCTTCAACACGTAAGGGTAGCCCCACTGTACCAGATTGACGTCCTGTTCCGGGGTCAGGTTTGCCGCGCGTCGGCGAGCCAGTTCGGCCTCGGACGCAGGCGCGCGGAACGCGTCAAGCTCTTGCACACAAGCCGCCGCGAGGGTGTTCAGGGCATGGGTCTCTCCGACCGGGCGCAGGGCCAGAAACCGGCCCAGCCGCGCGATCTCAAGCCCGTCCAGCGAGACCGGCGCATGGCGCGCGGCCAGCGTGGCGCAGGCCTCGTAGAGCGCCTCCACCGTCTGCCCATCCCGCAGCCGGAACGGAGGTTTTATCGTCGCGTGCAACCCGTATTTGCGCGGCACGTCGGTGATAGATGCAACGTCGATCCCATGCACAGCGGGATGCGCCACCGGTACCCCGGCTTCCATGTCCCAGCCCAACCAGCTGGTTGCAAATTGCGTCCACTCTGCATCGGCAGGGGGGGCATAGTAGATCGCGTATCGCGTGAATGTCACATTGGCCTCCTATTGCGTGGCCCGTTCAATAGCTCAAACTGTGTGAAGTTCAGATGACAGAAGAAATGATCCTTGCCAATGCCACGCTCGTGTTGCCGGACGAAACCGTTACGGGGCGTGTTCGAGTCGTAGGCGACAGCATTGCGGATATCGACACAGGCGCTTCGGTTCCTGCGGGTGCGGTTGATTGTGAAGGCGACTATATCAGCCCGGGTCTGGTCGAACTGCACACGGACAACCTTGAGCGTCACATTCAGCCACGCCCCAAGGTCGACTGGCCCCACGCCGCCGCGATCCTCGCCCATGATGCCGAGCTGGCAAGCACCGGGATCACCACCGTGTTTGACGCAATGCGGATCGGGTCCATCCCCTCAGGCTCGGCCCGGTATCTGAAATACGCGCGCGGGCTGTCGCAGGAACTCTGGGACTTGCGCGAACAGGACGCGCTGAAGATCAGCCACTTTCTGCATCTCAGAGCCGAGGTGTGTTCCGAAACTCTGGTCGAGGAGTTGGACGAATTCGGCCCCGAGGACCGTGTTGGCCTTGTCTCGATCATGGATCACACACCGGGTCAGCGGCAGTTTCGCGATCTCTCGAAGCTTGAGGCCTATATGAAGGGTAAATACGCCATGGACGATGACACGTTCATGCAACACGTGGCCCATCTGAAAGGGCTGCGTGATCGCAATGGCGAAAAGCATGAGGTCGAGACCGTCAAGGCCGCCAACCGCTTTGGTGCGGTTTTGGCCAGCCACGATGATACGACGGAAGAGCAGGTCCAGGTGTCCGCAGGTCACGGCATTCGTCTGGCTGAGTTCCCGACAACGGTCGAGGCCGCCCAGGCCTGCCACTCGCACGATATCAAGGTCATGATGGGCGCGCCGAACATCATCCGGGGCGGGTCGCATTCGGGCAATGTCGCCGCGCAGGAGCTGGCGGAGCTGGGCCATTTGGACATCATCTCGTCTGATTACGTGCCCTCGGCGCTGCTGCTGTCGGCTGTGCGGCTGGGACAGATGTGGGACGACATTGCCCGTGGGCTGAGGACTGTGACCCAGACCCCGGCACAGGCCGTGGGGCTAGACGACCGAGGCGTGTTGCGCACCGGCGCCCGCGCGGATCTGATCCGGTTCCGCATGCGGGCAGGTGTTCCCGCCCTGAATGCGGTCTGGTCGCGTGGGCGGCGCGTCGCCTGATCAGGCCATGTAGAACAGGTAGCGGTCCGGAGCGATGGTTTCGGGCCCCTCGATCTGATCGAACCCGACCAGCGGCTGGCCCGAGATCAGCAACCCTCCGGGCTGCATCACCTGCGCGATCAGGGGGCTGAGCCGCGCCGCCTCGGCCACGTCATCCGCCTTGATCCCTCGGCCGAAATCATAGTGCGCCATCGCCATCTTGTGCCCTGCGCCGGCAAGCTTTTGCAGCATCGGCTCGGCCTCACCCTGCAGGAAATCCTGTTCTGGTGGAGTGCTGTCGGGATGGCATTGCAGAACGCGATCCATCACCCAGATGCGGCGCTCGGGCAGGATTTCACGCAGATGGTCATAGGTGCGCCCATTGCCGAGCCCCATGTCCAGCACATCGCCCTTCTGATCAGCGATCTTCGCAGCGGCCCAGTTCAGCCCGTCGCGTTGCGCGGTCAGGCGGCGCAGCATGGAATCCAGTCGGCTCATTCGGGGTCTCCGTTTCCGTGTCTGGGGGCGATCCAGAGGGTCGCCGGCCCGTCCAGCAGGTGTTTCAGCAAAGCTTCGGTAAAGGCCCAGATGTCTTGATCATGGACCAGATGATGGGTCAATACGCCGAGCGGCTCGCTGTTGTCGGCGTGCCGTTCCCGGCGGTCACGCAGCAGCGCGGTGGCTTTCTGTATCAGCGCGGCAGGATCCGCCAAACTGCGGCTGCCGCGCCAGTCGATCGGGTCGATATGGGTGTTCACCTGCTCCAACCCCGGCGCGGCCTGTGCCGATGTCCGAGGGGTCGCGGTCGAGAGGATTTCATACCCGAGATCAGGCAGACGCGCTGCAATCTCGGGCGCGATACGATTCCACGGGGGGACGAACATGGGCCGCAAACTATCCGGAAACAGAGACCGCAGGCGCGTCTTACCGGCCTTCGCGTCCTGCAAGATCGTCTCCATGGGACGGTGCACGCGAAATTCGGATTTCTTTTCTTCTGGCGGAGCGTGGTTTTCATGCGCCCAGCCGTGGACAACCGGTATCAGGTTCGGCCGTCGCGCCATGTAAGTCGCCAGTTCGCTCGTTGCGTCACGCGGGATGATCGCCAGGTGAACCGAAATCCCAAGACGTTCAGACAAGGCGGAGAGCTGGTCCAGCTGAGGGGTCGGAGCAATCGCATCGTCGTCCCGCCACCACAGCGGAAAAGACAGCCCTTGGTCGCGCCAAATGGCCAGTTCTTCGTCCAATATGCGCCAATCTGCCATCATCTGCGCGCGTCCCACAGCCTCTGAACGATCTCAACGCTGCGCTGCGCTCCGTCGAAGCCAAAGCCTTGCGTCGAACGGGGTACGTCTGAAATCACCCGCTCCAAGGTCTCGGAAAGGCGGGTCGCGTCAAGGTCTTTGCTGGGAAGAACCTCCATCGCCGAAAGCGCAGACAGGCTTTGCCCGCGCAAGCTTTGTTCCACTTCACTACCGTCATCAAAGGGCACCATCACCGCCGGAGTACCCGATTGCAGCAGGTCCATCGCGGTGTTGTAGCCGCACATGCTCACCGATGCCGCTGCATGAGGGAGCATTTGCCGAAAATCCGGGCGCACGGGTTCGATGACAACGGGTGCGCCTTCGGCCAGTTGGGACAGTTCAGAAATGCGCGCCTTGGCATCACGCCCGCCCACCAACAGGCGCCAGCGCCTCTTGGGCATCTTTCGGACGGCTTCGATGGCCGCGCGAAAGATCGGCTGCCCTACCGATCCTCCGCCCGCGCTGACCAGAATCTCTCCCTCACCAACACCGTCCGGATGGGGCTGCGGCGCAGCCGGTGCGACAAAGCCGGTATAGTGCAAAGACCCGGCCAGCCGCTCCGAGACGGGCCAGCTGACAGTCAGCGGAGTGATACGCGCATCCGCGTGAACCAGAACACCGTCATAATACGCGTCAATAATCTCATCGGCCCTTTCGGCCTTGGAGGGTTTGGAAGGTGGTGCCAGAATATCGCGGATTGAGCTGAGGATGACGGGGGGGTGCGGGAGTGTTCGCGCCGCGGTCAGAGCAGCCTCGAATTCATCTGCCAATACGCGGCGGCCAAAGGGGAAAAGCTCGGTGATCAGCACGTCCGGCTGGAACGCGCGGACGGCCTTAACCAACGCCACGGTCCGCGCGTTGCGATAGGTTTCATCAGCCTCTTTGCCGTCCTCACCCAACAGCCGGGTAAAGTTGGTCCCATCCGAGCGCAGCGGTGGCAGGCCAAACAGCGTCAGGCCCGTGCTGTCGAGTTGCGGCGCAGGCATGCCACCAGACACCACCATTACTTCATGGCCTGCACCCACAAAAGCGCGCCCCAGCGTCAAGGTTCGGCTCAGGTGCCCGGTTCCCAACAGGTGGGTGACGACAAGCATCACTTTCATGTCGTGGCCTCGCGCTTGATCAGGCGGACTGGCTCCGCTTCGGGCGTCATCGCTTCCATGTCGATGACGTAGAGCCTGTTGCGCTTGATTTTGAAAGGGGCGGGGCCTTCAAAATCCCATCCCCAGGCGCGCGCCAGAATGACTCGCATGATGCCGATGTGACACACGGCAAGGGCGTCTTGCCTGAGTTCCGCCAGCCAAGGCGCGAGACGATCTGCAACCTCAGCCGGGCTTTCGCCATTTGGCGGACGGTAGTCCCAACCCCAGTCTTCGATATGCCGGTAGCCGCTGGACGGGTCTGCAATCAGGTCTACACCGCGCAACCCCTCCCAATCGCCCCAGTTCATCTCGATCAGCGCGTCGCTGGTCATCGGGGTGCGGCCCGAGACGATCTGCGCCGTCTCATGCGCGCGCTGCAACGGGCTGGCCCAGATCTGAGCCTGCTCCCAAGAGGCGGGCAGGGCGTATCCGGACAGTTCCGCCCGCGCCTCAGGGTCTAGCGCGATGTCGCTACGTCCCTGAATCTGTCCGGCGCGGTTCCACGGCGTATGACCGTGTCGCAGCAAGGCCAGTCTGGTCATGCGGAAACCTCCAGCATGGGGCGGATGGTCTGCCAGAACCGTCGTGTCGCACCGGGCATCAGGTGGCGCTCGGCGACGTATTTGCGAGCCTCGCCCCCTAAGCGTTGCCGCTCTTCGCCGTTCTGCAACAGGGTCTGAATGCGCTGGGCCAAGCCTTGCGCCCCTTGATCGACACTTGGGTAGTCCGAAGGCGAAAGCACGTCGCGCACCCCGGGGCGGTCTTGTGCGACCACAGGCAGGCCTGCGGCCTGAGCCTCAAGAAAGATCATGCCGTAGGCTTCGTTGACGCCGGGCCAGACCAGAAACCCTGAGTTCTGATAGAGGTGGCCCAGGCTCTCTTGGTCCAGTTGGCCCAGTAACGTGACCTTTTCACCGAACTGGGCCATGAGTGCTTCAACTGCGCCTCGAGCCGGTCCGTCGCCTGCGATCTGCAACTGCCAATCGCCAGTGAGATAAGTCAGAGCTTCGGCCAGCAGCTGATAGGAGGCCAGCTTGTCCCCGTGCCGCATCATGCCGACGGCCAGCATTGGACCTTCGGCAGCGGCCTGAGGGGACAAATCCGTAATCGGTAGGAACGGCGGCAACTCGACCAGAGCCTGAGCGTCAAAGCGATCGCGCTCCAACGTGATCAGGTCATTTGCGGTGTGGTAGAAAATCACCTTGGCCGCATCGCAGGCCTCGTGGGCGGATTGCGCGAACCCGGCCCAAGGCCCCTTCAGGCGGCTGCTGGCCCGCGTGCTTTCCATTTGAACATAAGGAATCCGCCGCGCCGCGCAGACCTGCGGGCCAATCAGATCGGGGGCTTTGTAGTAGTTGTGGTAGGTCACCCAAAGCGACGTGTCTTGCGGCAACGCGGCGATCAGGCGTTGAGTTTCTGCCTTCGCCGCCGCGCGCAAGGCGTGCTGTTTGGCGGTATCTCCGTGCTTGTCGTAGATCCGCAGCTCGGACACGAGGTCGACGTGATCCCCCTCGGCGGCAATGGCGGTGATCAGGTTCCGCGCCATCTCTCGGTCGCCCGAAGGTGTCGGGCTTTGTGGAGACTTCATGGGGGCGTAGAACGCCACGCGAGTCATTAGACCGTTTCCAGGCACAAAGCGTTCAGCCGATCCGAAAGCCGCGAGATACCCGGGTCCATCCGGAACTCGGCCAGCAAACGGTCATAGGCGGCCCTGGCCATTTTGGCAGTGGTTTCGGGATCGTTCGCCAGTGCTAGCATCGCGTTGGCCAGCGCCGTTGGATCGTCATCCGAAAGGATGCCGTGTGTGCCTGAGGAGATGAACTCAGGAATCGCGGACACCGGCGTCGACAGGATCGGCAGGAGTTGCGAGGCAGCCTCCATCAACACATTTGGCAACCCATCGCGGTCACCATCCTCGGCAATGCGGCTGGGCAGGACGAAGAGGTCGGCCGAGCGCATGGCTTCAATCACTTCGGGCTGATCGCAAGCTCCTTTCCAGCTGATCCGGTCTGCGATGCCGGCTGCCATAGCGCGGTCGCGCAGTACGTCCCCCAAAGCGCCGCCGCCGATATGGGTCCAGTGCCAGTCCAGCGTCTTGGGCAGCAAGGCCAAGGCATCAATCAGACGGTCGAAGCCCTTTTTCTCGACCAGGCGTCCGACCGAGATCATATGAAACGGCCCGTTCGCTGCACGCAGTTTCCGATCTGGCGGGCTTGGGAAGCGGGCAAGGTCCAACCCGTGGTAGATCAGGTCAACGCGTGCGGGGTCATCCGCCAGCTCCCGCAAATGGGCGGCCCCTATAGCGGTGCAGGTGGCCCCAAACGCGGCCCCATGGGTCGCCGCTTGCAGTTTCTCGCGCTTTTCCCACTCGGGCGAAGTCCAGATATCCTTCGCGTGAGCTGAAAAACTCCATGGTACACCGCGCATGATGGCGGCATAGCGCGCCACGGATGAGGGCGTGTGCATGAAATGGGCATAGAGCGCCTGCGTGGCGTCCGGTAGCTCAGCCGCCAAAACGCAGGCCTGTCCAAAGCGGCGAATGCGATTGTGGGTTGGGTCGCGGCGCAGGTCATGCCGCCACACGCGGTAGGCCTCGGCATAGCCCGGCAGGCGTTGGGCGATGGCTCGTGCGGCCCAGACGCGCTGTGGTTCCTGATAGAGGTATTCCGGCAGATAGCGCACCTGTCCTTTGAACCGATCATGCAGGGGGTGGCGCTTGGTGTCGGTCGGGTGGCGCAGGGACCAGATGTCAAACTGATGCCCGGCCTCCTGCAAGGCGACCAGTTCCTGAGCAATAAACGTCTCGGACAGGCGCGGCCATCCTTTGACCAGCACCGCGAGTTTCGGGTTTTGGGATGTCATCCGGTCGCTCGTTCCTGTTCCCGGTGCAGCAGCGCATCGACGCGGCCCGTCACATAGTCCAGCCCGTCCAGCAAGCCGTCGCTGATCGCCTCCGAGGGCAAGGGCTGGCGCGGCAATTCGCGGATGGCGCGGATCATCGCGTCGGTGGTCAAACCGTCGCGCTGTTCGTCCAGCATCCGGACAAGGCCAAGGTTTTCAGCGCGCGAGGCGCGTATCCATTGTTCCAACCGAGGTGTTGTGCGCGGCACGATGACGGCGCGTTTGTCGAAGGACAGGACCTCGCAGAACGTGTTGTAGCCGCCCATGCAGACAACGCCCGCCGCCCCGGCAAAAAGCGTTTCGATCTGGGATTCGAACCCGACAGCCGTCACGCGCCCGTTCAGCGCGGCCACGCGGGTTTCAAACTCATCACGCGACTCACCGGACAGGAAGGGTCCATAGACCAGCACCGCGCGAGGCGACAGGGTCGGATCCTGTTCGTAGGCCGAGAGGACCAGATTGACCATCGCTTTGCCGTCGCCGCCGCCACCGGGCGTGATCAGGATATAGGGTTGTTCCGGGGGCTCTCCGACCGGGCCGAGGTCGCGGCGCAGATAGCCGGTCCAGTGCAGGCGTGACCGGGCCGAGGCACTGAGCGGCAGGCCCTCGGTCGGGTCGTAGATCGAATGCAACCCATAGACCCAGATCTCATGATAGAACCGCTCGGTCGCAGCGATCGCGTCCTTGCGATCCCATTCGGCGGCCAGAACCTCAGGCTCGTCCAGAACATCGCGCAGGCCCAGAACCAGCTTGGTGTCACAGGACTGTTCGAGGAATTCCAGCGTAGGAAGCAGCTCCCCGCGAAAACCGGTGGGCTCCTTGTCGACGATCAGGACGTCAGGATCGAATTGCTGAACGGCTGTCTTGATCAGGCTCGAGCGCAGCTCGGTCACCTCATCAATGCCCATGCCAATCGTGCGGGCCGCGTAAGATCCGTCCGAGCGTTTGGTTACCCCCGGCAGGCGCACATGGTCGACGCGGCGGGGAAAGGTGAAACGCCCGGCCACAGGCGATCCGGTCAGGATCAGGGCGGATGCGCTTGGGTCGGCTTCGGTCATCGCCGCCGCCAGCGCACGCGAACGGCGCAAGTGGCCTAACCCAAAGGTATCGTGGCTGTAAAATAGCAGGCGCGGCGCGCGGTCCGGATTGTCTTGTTTTTTGCCTAGGCTCATTGGGTCGCCCGTCTTATTGGTCTGGGTACTACATCCGCGCGTATGCAAGCGTTACCGTATATCCTTATGCTGCGCTTGCCAAAGGGGAAATCGCCCGCTTGCAAATGTGCCAAACATGGCGATTTGGCAACAGGATATTGAGGATATGGGTTCAATTTGCACCAGTCTTTGCCGTTTCGTTCAAAGCGCGAAAACAGGCGGGCGGGAGGATTTGAACACGCACAACAGGTTCTGTACGGTGTGCGCCAGTGAAGAAATTGGATGCAACACCCTATGAAACCGAACTTTCTGGCCGCGACGCTTTTTGCATTTTGGGCTTTGTTGTTGGCGTTTCCAGCCAGTGTGGCAGCGCAGACCGCGCTGATACCGGGCTATGGCTCGGGTTCCGCAACGGAAGAGACTGCAACCAACGAAAGTGATCTCGCCGACGCGATCCGCACCGCCACCGAGGCAGGTGCCAGCGTCATCGTCATCGATAGTTCGGGCAATCTGGTCTCCACCGCGGGTGAGCAGCCCGAAGCGGAACCGGCTGAGGCTGACCCCATGGCCGAGGCCTCGCAACTGATGCGGACGCAGGCGCGTTTCACCAAGTTCCGTGAATCGGTCCAGTCACGCCTTGAGGCTCTGCCCTATTCGGTGTTCGAAGTGGAGTATATCCTGCGTCAGACCAGCCCAGATGGCCGTATCCAGACCTATGTCGAGGTTCTGGGCTGGAACATCCTCTTCCTGCTGCTAGGGCGATGGCTTTCAACCGAGATCTACGGCAAACGGATCGCCAAACGCTGGGTCGTGGCACGGATCAAGGAAAACCCGCAGGGCTATCGCGAGAAGATGCCGTTTCTCGTGTACCGCTTCGTGATGGGGATCGGCGGCACGATTTTTGCCATGTTGATGGCATTGATCGTGGGCTATCTGTTCTTTGGCGAGGCCGAAGATATCTCGATCCAGTTTACCGTGACCGCGATCTTCACGGCCTTTTTCCTGTCCCGCACGATCTCGGACCTGTGGCGAATGGTGCTGTCACCTTACCTGAGCCAGTATCGCTTGCCGCCCTTTTCCGACCGCCACGCCAAGCGGCTGTATATCTGGGCATCGGCGGTGGCGACCTATGATGTATCGGTCGTTCTGTTTTCGACTTGGGTGGCGGATTTTGGTCTGAACTACAACGTCTACGCCTTGGTCTACGGGTGCTTGACCCTGTTCGGGGCCTTCTTGAATATTCTGATGATCCTGTTCAATGCCGGGGCCATTTCAAACGCGATCCGGGGCGGGCGGGCACCGTCTCAAGTCTCGTGGATTCTGCGCTTCATCTCATTTGCTTGGGCTCCGGTGCTGATCCTGTACATCGTGTTCAGCTGGTCGAAGCTGGCCGTGGATCTGGTGCTTGAGAATGAAAACTCGGTCCCGATTGTGGCCAGCAGCTATGCGATCTTCATGTCGGTTGTCGTGGCCTACGGCGCGATGAACTACCTGCTGGAGCGCTATTTCGATCGCAACCGCAAGATCGAACAGATCAACGCCGAGACAGAGATTGACGCAGAGGCACCCTCGCCCGAGGCGGTACAACGCAAGCACGCCATTCTGACATATGAGGACCTGGCCCGCCGAGTGGCTGGCATTCTGGCCTTTGTTGTAGGCAGCTATGCGCTGGTGGTGATATGGAACCCGGATGCCAGCTGGAGCGAGGATCTGCCAATCGGGCGCGCGCTGGACGTTATGGTGATCCTGTTCATTGGATACATCCTGTTCAATTTCTTCCGCATCTGGATCGACAGCAAAATCGCCGAGGAGTCCGATGATGGCTCCGAGGCCGAGTTGGGCGATGAAGGCGGCGAAGGCGGTCAGAGCCGCTTGGCCACCTTGTTGCCCTTGTTCCGGGGGGCGATCCTGGCGGTCGTTGTCGTAACGATTGTGTTGATCGTTTTGATGGAGCTTGGCATTAACGTCAGCCCTCTGTTCGCTGGTGCTGGTGTGGTGGGTCTGGCCGTCGGCTTCGGATCGCAGACCTTGGTGCGCGACATCTTCTCGGGCGCCTTCTTCCTGTTGGATGATGCCTTCCGCAAAGGGGAATATATCGACATTGGAGATGTAAAAGGGACGGTCGAGAAAATCTCGGTCCGCTCGTTCCAGCTGCGCCACCATCTGGGTGCGCTGAACACTATTCCCTTTGGGGAGATCAAAGTTCTGACCAACTATTCGCGTGATTGGGTGATCATGAAGCTGCCTCTGCGCGTGACCTATGACACGGATGTTGAGAAGGTGCGGAAACTGATCAAGAAACTGGGTCAGGAGTTGCTGAGCGATCCGGTGATTGGCGACAACTTCATCCAGCCCTTGAAGTCGCAGGGCGTGATCGAGATGCAGGATTCGGCGATGATCATCCGGGTCAAGTTCATGACCAAACCAGGCGATCAATGGCTGGTGCGCAAAAAGGTGTATCAGGACATCCGAGAGCTATTTGCTCGCGAAGGTATCAAATTCGCACATCGTGAGGTGACCGTTCGTCTTGCCGATGGCAAAGAGGCCGAAGATCTGACCCCGAAACAGCGCGAGGCAGTGACTGGCGCGGTACAAGCGGCGATTGATGAGGACTATCTGGACGATATCGGACCGGGCGGCGACGACCGCTAAGACGGTCCTCCCGCCCCTTTGGGCTGCGTCTCCGGCGAGACGCCTTCCAAAGCGTTGGGCCGCGCGTGCCGCGCGGCGGTTGACGCATCAGGGCCAGGTTGGCTCAGATGTGCCCAGTTGTGGGGCGGGCAGGTCCCACCTCATCACCGTCTGACCAATGGTCAGTGCGGGTTTTAGCCGGTGGCCAGGGCCCCAACCGGACTGTTCGGTTTCTTCGCAATAGTCGGATTGGTTGGCCGTGATCGCACCTTGCCCTGTGTCGGTCTTGCCAAGAATGGCTAGCAACTCGGCGCTGCGCGCCAAAGACAGATGGGCGTGCATGATTGAATTTCCCGAGGCTGCCTCGGCCAGTGCAGAAAGAACTGCGGCTGCCATCAGGTATCCGGTCGCATGGTCCAGAGCCTGAACTGGCAGCGGGGTGGGTTTGTCAGCGTTGGCCCATTCCATCCCCGCATGGGCAATGCCTGCGCTCATCTGAACGAGACTGTCGAACCCTCTGCGTGTGGCCCAAGGGCCCTGCCAGCCATAGGCGTCCAGAGTGACCTCGACCCGGTTGGGGGCCAGTTCGTCACGCTTTGCTTTACTAAGCCCCAGAGCCTCAAGCGCGCCGGGGCGGTACCCGTGGATGAATACATCTGCTTGTGACAACAGGTCTTGCAGGTGGGTCAGGCCCTCGGTCGACTTCAAGTCCAGATAGGCGCAGCCTTTGCCCAGTGAGATGTCGGGGATAACGCCCGGCTCATCCCAGCCCGGAGGGTCGATGCGCAGCACATCCGCGCCGAATCCGGCCAGTGTGCGGGTTGAGACGGGACCCGCCAGAACGCGGGTCAAGTCTAGGACGCGTAGGCCGGCAAGCGGGCGTTCGGCTGTTGCAGCCGGGCGGTCTCGCAGAATGATCCGACGTGGATTCTGCCAACTGATCAAAGGGTCGCGGCTGACGGCGCGGCCTTGGGGATGGTCCAACCACTCGGCGCGGCTGCGCATGGCGGCTGCGACGCCGCCCTGGGCTACAACAGCGCTCTCGAGGTCGGCGATAGTCCAACTGCGCAGGGCCTGTGAGACCACGTCGCGGTCGGCTTGTGTGCCTAGAACTTTCAGGGCGGCAGCCCGGTGGTGGGGCAGGTTGGTGTGCAACCTGATCCAGCCGTCAGACGCGCGGTAGTCGCCTGCGATGGCGTCCCACAGGCTGGGCATCTGCCAGCCATCGGGCTTGAACGAATAGCGATACCAGAGCGAAGCGAGGCGGTGATCCACCGTGATCTCTGGCGAGGTTGGTGACAGGTTTGCGGCGGCCATGTATCTGGCCAGCTCCTGACCGACCGCTGCGAAGCTGGCGGTTGCGAGCTCGGAGACGGCAAAGGCGCTGGGCAGGGTTCCCTCGCCGGTGGTGCGATAGATGTCAGCCGCCGGAAGAGAGGACAGCAGGCTCATTGCTGATAGGGGTCCAGACTGTCGCGCAACCCGTCGCCAAGGAAGTTGAAGGCCAGAACGACGACGATGATGGGCAGCATCGGAATGGCCGTCCACGGGTAGATCTCGATCGAGGCGAGGTTCTGCGCGTCATTCAGCATCACGCCCCAACTGACCGCAGGCGCACGCAGCCCGAGGCCGAGGAAGGAAAGCGCGGTTTCACCCAAGATCATCGCCGGGATAGACAGGGTGGCCGACGCGATCAAGTGGGACATGAAGTTCGGGAGCAAGTGCTTGCGGATCACACGGCCCGAGCTCGCACCCATCATCTCGGCCGCGCGGACGTATTCTTCTTCCCTCAAGGATAGGAATTTGGCGCGGACGGACCTGGCGAGGCCTGGCCAGTCGAGAATGCCGAGGATGATCGAGATGATGAAGAAGACCGCGACGGGGCTCCAGTTCGAGGGTACGGCGGCGGACAAGGCGAGCCAGAGCGGCAGTTCGGGTAGGGATCGCAGGACTTCGATCACCCGGTTGATGGTCCAGTCGATGCGCCCTCCGAAATACCCGGCCATCGAGCCGAAGAGGATACCAAGGAAGAACGACACTGAAATGCCGATCAGACCCACGGTCAGCGATAGCTGCGCGCCATAGAGGATGCGGCTGAAGATATCGCGGCCCAGCCGGTCCGAGCCCCATAGGAACAGCGTCGCGTCATCAGGGGCACAGAACAAGTGGGTGTCAGACGGGATGAACCCGGCCAAGCGATACTCGGACCCTTCACAGAAAAACTTGATTGGACGAGGATCATCTGTGTCTGGAATGAACTTCCACTGGAAGGTCTCAAGATCTGCCTCTGCGGTGATGGGGTAGACATAGGGCCCGATGAACTCGCCCTCGTGGAACCAGTTGATCGACTGGGGCGGGGCGTAGAGGTGTTCTCCGTTCCGGTCATTGGGGCCGTAGGGGGCGATGAAGCCTGCAAAGGGCAGCATCAGGTAGCACAGCAGCAGAAAGACGCCCGAGATCAGGCCCAGCTTGTGCGTGCGGAATTTGCGCCACACCAGCACCCAGTTCGGGGCGTCCAGATCGGCGCGCTCGAGTTGTTGGACCGAAGCCTGCGGGTCGAACGGCGCGTCATCTACATAGCGATCATCAGGGCGTTGGGTCATGCGTCTCGCCCCTCATACCGAATGCGCGGATCGAGCATGACCAGCAGGATGTCCGAGATCATGGTGCCGATCAGGGTCAGCAGGGCCACGAACATCAGGATGAACGCTGACAGAAACTGGTCCTGCGTTTTCAGTGCCGTCAGCAGGGTCGGGCCAATGGTTTGCAGGCCCAACACGACCGATACCAGAACCGAGCCGGACACCATCGAGGGCAACAGGTTGCCGATGTCGGCGACAAACGGGTTGAAGGCCACGCGCAACGGATACTTGGTCAGCATCCGCGATGGGGCCATGCCCTTGGCAACGGCTGTCTCAACATAGGGCTTGCCCAGCTCGTCCAGCATGTTCGCGCGCAGGCGCTGCATCATAGCCGACGCGCCCGAGGTGCCGATTACGAAGGTCGGCACGATCAGGTGGACAAGGATGGATTTCAGCTTGTCCCAACTCATCGGTTCGCCTTCGAATTTGGGATCCATCAAGCCGCCGATGGGCAGGTTGAAATACTGATGACCGTAGTAGAACAGGATCAGCGCCAGCAAAAAATTCGGCGTGGCCAGACCCAGATAACCCACGAAGGCCGAGGTATAGTCGATCCAAGTTCGCGACCGCGCAGCGGCGATCACGCCCAAGGGTAGGGCGACGGCGTAAACGAACAGGATCGCGGCCAGATTGACCACAACCGTCAGCCAAAGCGTATCACCCACGATATCCGAGACGGGACGGTCGAATTCAAAAGACCAGCCGTAATTGCCTTGCAGTAAGCCTTCGAACCCGTGGGGGCCGGGCCAGAAGCCCATCCAAATCAGGTATTGCTCCCACATGGGGCGATCCAAGGCGTACTCGGCTCGCAGAAACTCGGCCTTGGCGACACCGGCGGACTGGCCGGAGGCCTGAAGCTCGGCGATCTGATTGCTCAGATAGTCGCCGGGCGGCAGGTTGATGATGACAAATATCAGAACCGAGACCACCAACAGTGTCAGCAGCATCGTGAAGAAGCGATAGACCGCATAGCGCAGCATGATCATTTAGCTGCTCCTGCTCAGTCGACCAAAAAGAACTCATCCGGGCGATGGACGCCGAAATGCGCGCCGGGTTCCCACGCCCACATGGCCTGCTCGGGGACATTGCGCAAACGGTTCGATACGACAATGGGCTGCGGTGCGCCGTTCAAAATGCCGATCGCGTATAGCTGGTCAGCGTGGATTTCCAACATCTCGGTCCAGACGGCAGCGCGCTGTTCATCCGTTGTGGCGGTCTCCCAGTCATGGACCAAAGTCATCAGGCGCTCAGCCTCGGGCATGTCGGGCGCCTCACCCACTTCGCCGCCGGTCTGATAGTACTGTCCCCATTTTGGCCAAGCGAGAAACACCTGATCCGTCGGGGCCAGATAGGCGGGCGAGGTGTGGACTTGAGGAAGCCCGTCATCCCAGCCAAACCAGACTGAAGCCATGGTGTTGCCTGCAAAAACCCGGTTGCGCAGAATATCGCGATCCAACGGGCGCATCACCAGATCGACGCCAATCTCGCGCCATGTGTCGGTGACGATCTGCAGGGCGTTTTCGACCTCCTGCCGCTCACCAGCGGTTTCGATGATCAGCTCCATCGGGCGCCCGTCGGGGAGCAGCCGAATGCCGTTCTTGTCGCGCTCAGCCAGCCCAGCCTCGTCCAACAGGGCGTTCGCCAGATCGGGATCATACTGGGCCCAGGCCTGGGCGTTTTCCTCGCTGTAAAAAGGCGAGGCAGGCAGAACCGCCATCGCGCCCGGTTTTGCCAGTTTGAAATAGAGCGCCTGGTTGATCGTCTTGCGATCAATCCCCAAAGACAGGGCGCGGCGCACGCGCACGTCTCGCATTACGTCCCGCCAAACCTCATCCGCGTAGTTCAGGTTCGGATAGATTGCGATCTGCGAGGCGACACCGGTTTTCCAGAGTAATGTCTTGTAGTTGCCAACCGCCTCACCCTTTTTCAGGATCGAGGCATCCCGGAACGCCAGACCACGCCCCTGCAGGTCGGTCTCACCCGCATTGGTCTTTGCGGCCACCAGCCCGGGGGCCACAATCTCCATCTCGACCACGTCGATATAGGGCAGTTGCACCCCTTTGGAGTCGATGCGGTGGTAGTACGGATTGCGGACGAAGTTGTGGCGGATTTTCTTGCCCGAGCTTGCGTTTAGCCAGGGCTGAAGCGTGGGCAGCTTGTGGTTGTCGAACTTGTAGAGGTTGTCGAGTTTGTTGTGCAGGGCCGCCCAGCTTTTGACGCGGGCATCATCGACCTGCGCGGCCAGATCCTCGGGATCAACATAGTTTTCGTGATATTGTTTCAGAAAAGCCGACGGGCGGTAAATGAAGGGCGGGCGGGCCTGTGCCAGTGTTTGCAGAAAATCCGGGTTCGGATCATCCCATTCGTAGACTACTGTCGTCTCATCCGGGAAAGAGACGGTTGGGGCCTTGCCCTCGACGATCAGAAAATCAGGAGGTCCAGAGGGGCTGAGCAATTCGTTGTTAGCGACATCTTCCCACCAGTACCGGAAATCTTCGGACGTAAACGGTGAGCCATCTGACCACTTATGTCCTTCGCGTAAATGCAGCGTGAACTTGCGGTTCCCGTCATTTTCGAACGAGGCCAAAATGTCGGGCACGATATTGTAATTTCCGTCAAACCCAACCAACCGGGCGTAACCGTAGACGACCATCTGGCGGATATCCTTGGACCGGGTCACCATGGTCCGCATTGTGCCGCCGGGGATGCCGAATTCACGCCCCTTCGCAGCCAAATCCACCACCAGAGGGTCTTTGGGTAGGCGTTCCGAAACCGGCGGCAGATCGCCGGCATTCACCTCAGCCGACCAAAAGCTGCTCTCTTGCGGGACCGGCACATCGGCCAGCGCGGGCAGCGTCCAGCCAAAGGCCAGAGCGGCGGCCAGGATCAGAGGGCGAGTGGTCTTAAACATGGCAACGTACCTTATGGCCCGGTTCCAATTCCACCAGCGAAGGTATCACGGTGTCCGAGAAACGAAAGGCCTCATCCCAACTGTCCGGCGCGCCGGCACCCAGAGAGACCATTTGCAGGTCAATCGGGCGGTTGATGTCGGGTTCTGGTTGAGCGGCAATCAACGCCTTGGTGTATGGATGGCGCGGATTGTAGAAGAGTGTTTCGGGCGGGGCTTGTTCGACGATCAGCCCACGACGCATCACAGCGACTTCGTCAGCGATACGGGCGACTACGGCAAGGTCGTGAGAGATGAAGAAATAGGACAGGTTCAGGCTGTCCTGCAAGTTTTCCAACAGTGTCAGGATTTGTTCCTGAACCGACACATCCAGCGCAGAGGTAGGTTCGTCACAGACAATCAACTGCGGGTCCAGCATCATGGCGCGCGCGATGGATAGGCGCTGCCTCTGCCCGCCGGAAAACGCATGCGGATAGCGTTTCAGCATGTCCGAGTTCAGCCCCACGCGCTGCAGCATCTCGGCCGCCTTGTCGCGTTGCTCCGAGACCGAACCGATACGGTGGATTTCCAGCGGCTCAGTCATCGCGTCCTGTATGCGCATCCGTGGACTGAGTGAGCTGTAGGGATCCTGAAACACCATCTGCGCCTTGCGTTGAAACGCGGTGCGCTGGGCGCGGGTCATCTGGTGGACCGGGATCGGGGCTTCGTCCGGGGCTGTGCAGAACAGAACCTCTCCGCCTGGGTCGGGCAGTTCAGCGCCAAGGGCAATCCGGGCGGCTGTGGTTTTGCCAGATCCGCTTTCGCCGACAATCGCCAGTGTCTTGCCACGCGCAAGCTTCAGGTCGACGCTGCGACAGGCATGGATCTGTTTGTCGGCTTGCCAGCCCTTGCTGGAGCGCATCGTGTAGGTCTTGGAGACGCCTTTCATATGCAGGATCAGGTCTTCGTCAGGCATCGGAATGCCGACGGCGTCCTGATCTGGAATGGCCAGGGCCGCATCGAACAGTTGTTTGGTATAAGGATGGGCCGGCGCGGTCAGGATGGGGGCGGCGGGGCCTGCCTCCATCACGCGGCCCTTGTGCATGACGACGACCTGCTCGGCCATATTCGCAACTACGCCTAGATCGTGCGTAACAAGGATCAGCGCCATCCCGGTTTCGCGCTGAAGTTCCTTGATCAGCCCCAAAACCTGAGCCTGTGTGGTTACATCCAGCGCAGTGGTCGGCTCGTCAGCAATCAGCAGTTCGGGTTTGGAGACCATCGCCATGGCGATCATGGCGCGCTGGCGCATACCTCCCGACAGCTCAAACGGATAGGAGTCATAGGCCCGCTGGGGATCTGGAAAGCCCACGCGTTCAAACTGGGTCAGTACTTCCTTACGGGCCTGCGCCTCGGACGCCCCGCGATGCAGCCAGAGGACCTCGCTGACCTGATTGCCGATCTTGTGCAGTGGCGACAAAGATCGCATCGGCTCCTGAAAGATCATCGAGACGCGGTTGCCGCGAATGCTGCGCATCTCCCGCTCGTTGATTTGCGTCAGGTCGGCCTGGCCCTTGGAATCATTCAGAATAATCGAGCCGCTGCGAATCTGCGCTACGCGGGGCAGGATACGCAACACGGCCCGGCAGGAGATTGTTTTGCCCGAACCCGACTCACCCACCAATGCTAGTGTCTGTCCGGCCTCCACGTCGAAATTCACGTCTCGCACGACTGAATCCGCCGTGCCGAAACCGATGCTGAGATCTCTGACAGACAACAACGCAGTCATTCGGGTTTTCCACCCGTTTGGCCGTAGATGAGCATCGGCTTTTTGTTCTCCCCGTTTTTTGACTTACTGTCGCGCGGTTTCACCCGACTCGTCAAACCCGTTCTTAGGCTGAAATGTCGCGGGAATGTGAAACTTTCGCCTCTACAACTACACAAACAGTTGAGTTTTTGCCATCAAGTTCGTGACCAGCACCATTTAAGCTGGCGTTGAGTATCAAAGAGAGAATCCCCTGTGCCCGAAAACCAAAGCCGACTGGATCTGTTTATTGACCGTATGGTGTCGCAACGCGCCTGCCTTGATTTTGCAATCGCGCAGACAAAATGCATGTCCGGGCCGGTGTTCGAACTGGGCCTGGGCAATGGTCGAACCTACCACCACATGATCCAGTACATCCAGAACCGCCCGGTTTTTGTGTTCGAACGCGCGGTGGCCTCACACCCCGACTCCACCCCGCCAGAGGATCGGGTGATTTTGGGCGATGTGCGGGACACTCTGCCAGCCTCGGTGGATCGGTTCGGCGCGACGGCCAGCCTGATCCATGCGGATTTGGGTGGGCACAATCGCGAAAAGAACGACGCCTTCGCGCGGTTTGTTTCGCCTTTGATTGAACCGCTTCTGGCACCGGGTGGCCTGATGGTTTCCAGTGATCGAATGTATTTCGATGCGTTGTCCGAGCTGCCCTTACCAGCGGGCGCAGTCGAGGGGCGCTGTTTTATCTACCGGCGGTGACGCCTTAGGCGCGTCCGGGTCCACCAAAAGGCTAAGTAAACGGGAGGAACGCAATGCAGGCCATCCTGACGCTGAACGCGGGAAGTTCGACCATCAAATTCGGAGTTTACCGCGCTGACGCTGAACCCGAATTGCTGTGGCACGGGCAGGTAGACAATCTGGGGCCGGTCACCCAATTGCAAATCAATGGCGACGGGTTTCATGAGACACGTGAGATCGGGCCTGCTGACCACGCGGCCGGGGTCGCGGCGATCTTGCAGAACATCGAGCCTCTGCTTCAATCGGATCTAATCGTCGGTGTAGGCCACCGCATTGTCCACGGCGGACAAACCTTCGAAGGGCCCACGGTTCTGGATGATCACGTGCTGGCCCAACTTGAAACGCTCTCGTCACTGGCCCCGTTGCATCAGCCCCACAATCTGGCGGCCGTCCGCGCTGCACGAACGGCTTTCCCGGGTGCGCAACAGATTGGGTGTTTTGACACCTCCTTTCACGTAGGCCATCCGTTTGTAAACGATGCCTTTGCCATTCCGCGCCGCTTTTATGAGAAAGGCGTTCGGCGCTATGGATTCCATGGGCTGTCCTACGACTACATTACCGGCAAGATGGCTGAGGATTTCCCGGATCTGGCCGCAGGCCGGGTGGTTATCGCGCATCTGGGCAACGGGGCGTCTATGTGCGCTGTGGCCAATGGCAAGAGTATCGGCTCAACCATGGGTTTTTCCGCGCTTGATGGGCTGCCGATGGGGACCCGTTGCGGTCAGCTTGATCCCGGTGTGTTGCTCTATCTGATGGAGCAAGGTCACTCTGCCGAAGCGATCACGCATATCCTCTACAAGAAAAGTGGCCTGCTAGGCCTCAGCGGGATCAGCCACGATATGCGCACATTGCTTGAAAGCGATGATCCCCACGCGCGTGAGGCGATAGACTATTATGTCTTCCGGATCAGGCGGGAACTGGGCGCGATGACGGCTGTCCTGGGTGGGGTGGATGCGGTTGTGTTCTGCGGCGGCATTGGTGAGAACGCTGCGCCTATTCGCCAGAGCGTGCTGGATGGGATGGGATTTCTCAACATCCATCTGGACGCCGAGGCCAACGCCCAAAACGCGACGGCGATTTCAGATGGCGGTATACCCGTGCTCGTGATCCCGACCGACGAAGAACGGGTGCTCGCGCGGGCGGTCGCCAAGGCTTTGAGCTAAACACAACAGAGGGAAAACGGATGATCTTTTACGACTGCGCCACTGCTCCGAATCCGCGCCGCGCCCGTATGTTCATTGCCGAAAAAGGCTTGGAGATCGAAACCCGGCAAATCTCGATCGCGGAGGGAGAGCAGTTGAGCGATGCTTTTCGCGCCGTTAACCCTCGGGCCACGATCCCTGTGCTGGTGACCGATGAAGGCACGATTCTGACCGAGAACCTTGGGATTGCTGCGTATCTTGAGGCGCAGAGCCCCGAACCCCCATTGATGGGCAAGACGCCGGATGAAAAAGGCCGTGTTCTGATGTGGAACGCAATCGCTGAGCAGCAAGGCGGTATGCCTATCGCCGAAGCCCTACGCAACGGCCATCCTGCTTTCAAGGATCGTCCTATTCCGGGACCAGAGAACTATCCGCAGATCCCCGAGCTTGCGCAACGGGGTCGCGACAGGGTGGGGGCGTTCTTCGATTTGCTCGAGGACCATTTACAGGGCAGCCCGTTTTTGGCGGGCGAGGACTTCACCCTCGCCGATATCACCGGATTCGTCTTTGTCGATTTCGCGCGCGTGATCAAAATGCGTATCCCGGAAACTAGTACCGCGACTCAAGCCTGGTTCGACAGGATCAAATCCCGGCCCAGCGCCAGCCTTTAAAAGGCACCTGAATTGGCTGACACAAGCTTGCGCTCGACACTGTACAGAAATGTCTAGACAGAAGTGAACAGTGCCACTAGCGTTTCTCCCGAGTCGTGCAGCGGAGGGCAGGATGAAATCTCAGTATCGCGTTGTGGTCATCGGGGGCGGTGTCGTTGGGGCCTCGGTCCTGTATCATCTGGCCAAGTTCGGCTGGTCGGACGTCGTCATGTTGGAGCGGCGGAGGCTGGCCTCGGGGTCATCCTGGCACGCGGCGGGTGGTATTCATGCGCTGAACGCAGATCCGAATATGGCGTCCTTGCAGGCCTATACCATTGACCTGCTCAGTGAGATCGAAAAGGAATCCGGCCAGAATATCGGCCTGCACATGACCGGTGGCTTAACGCTGGCTGGCACCCCGGAACGCTGGGAGTGGCTACAAGCCAACTACCGGATCTTCCAATCCATCGGCATTGACGATTGCGAGCTTCTGACCCCGGAAGAGGCACAGAGACGCTGCCCGATTATGTCCACCGATGGCGTGTTGGGCGCGATGTGGGCGGATCGCGAAGGCTATATCGACACGACCGGCACGGTTCAGGCCTACGCGACGGCGGCAAAGAAGCGTGGCGCAGAATATTATGAGGAAACCAAGGTCGAAAGCCTGACGCAGACCGCAGATGGTTGGCAGGTTGTGACCGACAAGGGCACGATCACCTGCGAGCACGTGGTGAACGCGGCGGGCCTTTGGGCCAAGCAGGTGGGCCGGATGGCCGGAGTGGAACTTCCGGTCTCTCCGCTCAAACACCACTATCTGATCACAGACACAGTCCCCGAGGTTGCCGAAGCAGAGTTCGAGATGCCGATGACCGTCGACCTCGAAGGCTTCACTTACATGCGGCAGGATCAGAAGGGCGTTCTGGTTGGCATCTATGAGGTCGACCACGAGCACTGGGCCATGGACGGGGCGCCATGGAACTATGGTGAGGAGCTGTTTCAGGAGCAGCTCGACCGCATTGAGAATGAACTGACCCTGGGCTTTGAACGGTATCCTTCGATCCAGAACGTCGGCATCAAGACATGGGTCAACGGCGCGTTTACCTTCTCGCCCGACGGGAACCCTCTGGTCGGCCCGGTTCCGGGCAAACGCGGCTACTGGTCGGCCTGCGCCGTGATGGCCGGGTTCCTGCAGGGCGGCGGCGTTGGCAAAACTCTGGCCGAGTGGATGATCCATGGCGAGCCCGAGGCCGACGCGTGGCCGATGGACGTCGCCCGCTATGGCGATTTCGCGCAGAACAAACGCTACATTCGCGAAACGACCGGTCAGTTCTACTCGCGCCGTTTCGTGATGACCTACCCGAATGAGCAACTGCCCGCCGGTCGTCCGCTGAAGATGGCCCCGGCGCATGATGCGATGACTGAGGCCGGGTGCAAATGGGGCGTCAGCTGGGATCTGGAGGTGCCGCTCTATTTCGCGCCGAAAGGGTTCGAGGAAACGCCGACGCTCAAGCGGTCGAACGCCCATGACATCGTGGCGGAGGAATGCAAGACGCTCCGCGAAGGTGTTGGACTGTTGGACATCTCGGGCTTTTCGCGGTTCGAGGTGACGGGTCCGAATGCGCAGGCCTGGCTGGACAAGATTATGGCCTCGAAACTGCCGGGACCGGGGCGCGCCAAGCTGGCTCCGATGCTGGGTGAGACGGGGCGGCTCAAAGGCGACCTGACCGTGATGAACTGGGGTGACGGAACATGGTGGATCATGGGCAGTTACTACCTTCGTGCGTGGCACATGCGCTGGTTCGACGACCACATGATGGAAGGCGTGACTGTCCGTGATCTGGGCGAGGAATACTGCGGCTTTGCCGTGGTCGGCCCGAAATCGCAGGCGGTGGTTGAGAAGCTGGCGGAACAGGATATCTCGGACCTGAAATTCATGGGCTGTGGAGATTTCGATATCGGTCTGGTCCGCGCCCGCGTCGCCCGCATGTCGGTAACCGGCGAGAAAGGGTATGAGATCAACTGCCGCTATGGCGATCACATTAAGCTGCGCCGGATGCTTTTGGAGGCAGGGGCAGACGAAGGCATCCGCGAATGTGGTTTCAATGCCATGCTCTCAACCCGGTTGGAGAAGAGTTTCGGCATCTGGTCCGCCGAGTTTACCCAAGCCTACACACCGGGCATGACCGGAATGGATCGTTGGATCGACTGGGACAAGGATTTCGTCGGGAAAGACGCCGCCTTGGCCGAGCGTGATGGAAATGGCCCGGCTCAGGTTCAGGTGACGCTTGAGGTTGATGCCGTGGATGCCGACGCCAGCGGGTATGAGCCGGTCTGGTCCGACGGCGAACGCGTGGGCTTTGTCACCTCGGGCGGCTATGGCCACTACACGGGTAAGTCTCTGGCGATGGCACTGATCAATCGCGACAAGGCCGAACCGGGGACGGAGCTTACCGTGCACGTGGTTGGTGTGGAACGGCCTGCGCGCGTGGTTGCGCCCTCTCCTTACGATCCGCAGGGCAAGGCGATGAGGGGCTGATGGTGATCTCGCAGACATCCGAGCGTGGTCGGCGACGGCGCGGGCGGGGTGCAGATGCCGCCCCACCACCCTCGCGCGATGTGAATTACCGCCAGCTGCGCAACCCTTTTCCGCAGATGGAGGTGTTCCCCGAAGATCAGATCGCGGACATGCACGAAACGGCGCTGCGTGTGTTGCAGGAACTTGGGGTGAAAACCCTGCTGCCCGAAGCCCGCCGCATCTTTGCCAAGGCAGGTGCGCGTGTGGACGAAGACACTCAGATGGTCTTTATCGGGCGCGATCTGGTTGAGGCCGCCGTAGCCTCGGCCCCCAAATCCATCGCGTGTCGTGCCGGGGCGCGGGACCGCGATTTTACGCTGGAACTGGGTTCGCTCGTGTTTCAACCGGGTGCTGGTGCCCCGAACGCAACCGATCTGGAACGGGGCAGGCGACCGGCGTCGGGTCAGGACTACATCGAGTTCCTGAAGCTGACGCATCACTTCGATGTCTTCCAGATGATTTCGCCTCAGGTCGAGCCGCAGGATGTACCGACCCATCTTCGCCACTATTTCACGACGCAGGCGCAGATGGAGTTGACGGATAAGTTCCCCTTCTTCTTCTCGCGCGGCACCCCTCAGGTGTTGGACAGTTTTGAGATGCTGTCGATCGCAAGAGGGCTTTCAGATGATGAATTCCGCGGTAGCGCGCATTGCTATACGATCATCAACACCAACAGCCCGCGCACGCTGGATATCCCGATGGCGCAAGGGCTGATCGATTTTGCCCGTCATGGTCAGATGTCGATCGTCACGCCGTTCACCCTGATGGGGGCGATGGCGCCGATCACGGTCGCGGGGGCCATCACGCTGTCCCATGCCGAGGCTCTGGCGGCTGTGACCCTGACGCAATTGACGAACCCGGGCGCGCCGGTCTGCTATGGAACCTTCACCAGCAACGTCGACATGAAATCCGGCGCTCCCGCCTTTGGGACGCCATCGCATTTTCAAGCGTCTTTGGCTGCGGGCCAACTGGCACGGTTCCTTGGCCTGCCATGGCGGTCGGCGGCTGGGTCGGCCTCGAACATCAACGACGTTCAGGCCGCGAATGAAAACCAGTTTGGCCTGTGGGGCTGTTTGATGGCCGGGGCGACGGTGATCATCCACTCGGCAGGCTGGCTCGAAGGCGGGTTGAGCGTGTCGTTTGAGAAGATGATCTGTGACGCCGAAGTGCTGAACATGGTGGCCGAGCTCTGTGCCGGTGCGCAGGCCGGACGGGCTGAGATCGGCTTTGATACCGCCCTGAGTGAGGTTGACCCCAGCGGGCATTTCTTTGCCTCGTCCCAGACGATGGAGCGCTACAATACCGAATTCTACCAGCCGCATGTCCACGACTACGCCAATTTCGGCACCTGGACCGAGCGTGGATCTGTCGATGCCAATCAGCGTGCAACGGGCGTTTGGAAAGGCATCCTGAATGATTTCAAACCACCCGCAACAGATAGTGATCGACTGGGCGCCTTGCACGATTTCATCGCGAAGCGGACCGCAGAAGGCGGCGCTCCGCCGGAGAGTTGAATGAATACCAAACCGATCCTGCACCGTGATGACCCCAAGGCCGAGCCTTTGGTCGGCAATATCAAAGTCACGCGGGATGACTGGCTGAATGTGGCGATGGACGTGCTGATCTCGGACGGGGTGGATCAGATCAAGGTCATGAACCTGGCCGAGCGCATGGCCGTGTCCCGCTCGTCTTTCTATTGGTACTTCAAATCGCGGCAGGAGCTTCTGGATGCGTTGCTGGCGCGGTGGCAGGCGACCAATACGGCGGCGTTGATCGCACAGGCCGAGGCCCCGGCTGAGACTATCACAAGCGCGGTCTGCAACGTGCAGCGATGCGTCGTGAACACGGATCTGTTCGACACGGCGCTTGATTTTGCCATCCGGGACTGGGCCCGCAAATCGGGCAAGGTGCGCAATGCCCTGGATCAATCCGATGCACGACGCCTCAAGGCGCTGCACGCGATGTTTGCGCGTTTTGGCTATTCGGACATAGAGGCCGAAACCCGGGCGCGCGTCCTTTACTACATGCAGATCGGGTATGATTTGGCGCAGCTGAATGAGCCAATGGAAACGCGCCTATCGCTTGTGCCTCACTACCTGCATGCTTTCACAGGGGTTCAGCCTCGGGCCGAGGAAATTGAAGAATTTCGCGCTTATTCCAAGCGCTATTGGGAAGGAAAGACAGAATGAGCCAACCAGATGCAATCATAATCGGGACAGGCGTCATTGGCGCGGCCATCGCGTTCGAGATGTCCAAGGCCGGATGGAAAACCCTTTCTCTGGACCGCAATACGCAGGTCGGCCATGGCTCGACCGCGGGGTCCTGCGCGATCATCCGCATGCACTATTCAACGTTCGATGGCACGGCTTTCGCGTGGGAGGGCTACCATTATTGGCGCGATTGGGCCGCGTATCTGGGCCTGCCCGCAGATGCCAATCTGGCGCAGTTCCGCGAGACCGGGTGCTTGGTCATGAAAACAGACGCCAACGGGATGCTTGAGAAGCACATGCAAAACAGCGCGGATCTGGATTGCCCGTTCGAGGAATGGTCGCCCGAGACGGTCACGGAACGCCTGCCGGTCTATTCTTTGGAAAGTTTCGCCCCCGCCCGCCGGATGGACGACCCGGATTTCGGACAACCGAACGGGCGCAAGATGCAGGGCGGCGTATTCTGGCCTCAGGCAGGCTATGTCACCGACCCGGCACTTTCGGCGCAGAACCTGATGGATGCGGCAATCCAGAACGGGGCCGAGTTGCGCACTGGGGCCGAGGTTGTTGAGATCCTGATTGAGGACGGGCGCGTGGCGGGTGTCAAACTGGCTACGGGCGAAGAAATTCGTGCCAAGGTCGTGGTAAACGTGGCCGGGCCTGGATCGGCCATTATCAACGGCATGGCTGGCGTTTTGGACGACATGACCATCGAAACCCGTCCTCTGCGGCAGGAAGTGGTCCATGTTCCCGCGCCTGAGGGGTTCGATTTCGAAAACAACGGAACCATTGTCTCGGATAGTGACATCGCCTGCTATTGCCGCCCCGAGCATGGCAACCACATCCTCGTGGGGTCCGAGGATCCCGAATGCGATCCGCATCAATGGTGCGAGGATGACAAGTCATATAACCGCGATTTCACCGATCAGTGGACGACGCAGGCGATGCGCTATGCGCAGCGGGTGCCAAGCCTTGGTATTCCGTCCAAAACGCGGGGTGTTGTTGACCTCTATGATGCGTCGACCGATTGGATTCCGATCTACGATAAATCCAGCCTGCCAGGATTCTACATGGCCTGCGGCACCAGCGGGAACCAATACAAGAACGCGCCGATTGCGGGCAAGATGATGACGGCTCTGATCGACTATTGCGAAGGCGGTGCAGACCACGATGCTGAACCGCTGCAGTTCGAACTGCCTTACATCAAACGCGTGATTGATGTCGGTTTCTATTCACGCAATCGCACGATCAACGAAGAAAGCAGTTTTTCCGTTCTGGGGTAGTCAGCCCGACAATTGGCCCTAACATCACGTAAACGCGAAAAGGAGCGGATACGTGATGCCTCAGACGCCAAACAAAGTCCTGATCCTTGGCAGTGCGCCGTCAGCGGTGGCCGCCCGGGATTGGGATCGGACGCCGTTCACGCATATCGTGGCCATCAACAACGCATGGCGTATTCGTCCGGATTGGGACATTCTAATCCACCCTGAGGATTTTCCGCCGGAAAACCGACCCACAACTCTGACGAAAGACCAAAGGATCGTGACAGCCGAAGACTACGTGCCTCGGCAAAACGCTTATGGCGGTTTTGTCTATGCGGGCGGCACCATGGCGTTTACCGCGGGCTATTGGGCGCTATCAGCCCTCAAACCTTCTATGATTGCCTATTTTGGTTGCGATATGGTTTACCCCGGATCTGGGAAGACGCATTTCTATGGCAACGGAACCGCTGATCCGCTGCGTGCCGACATCTCGTTGCGGTCGCTTGAGGCGAAGTCGGCCAGATTGGGCGTGTTTGCCGCCGCGCAGGGCTGTCGCATGGTGCGCTTGTCCGAGGGTGAAAGCAGGCTGCTCTATCCATCGCTTCGCGCGTCACGGATGGAAGACGCACCGATGCCGTCGACCGTTGGCGCGCATGACGCATTGGAGGCCGAAGTTCGCCTCGGCTACTATGTGCCATCAGGGAGGTATTGGGAATCCGAGCAGCATTTCGATCCGGACGAATTGGATGCAGTGGACCGTCTTTGGATATCCGCCTACCAAATCGCGCAAATGGACCGCGTTGCTTAAGACCTCAGACGGCGAAAGTGATCCAAGCCCAAACCATGGCAATATAGGTCAGGCTGTGCATCAGCTGGTCCAGACCAGTTGCCCGCCAGAATGCGGCTTGATTGGGCTGTAGCTTTTTCTTGTCAGAATAGCTGGCCTTGGCGAAATCAATATTGAAGTGGATGATCCATTCTAGGGCCGAGATGATCAGGATAAAGCTGATCGGTGCTCCAAACAGCAAAAAAATAAGGGCAGAGCCCACAACATGCACCCCTGCATGTTGCGCGCGTCCCAAATGAAAATACTCGCCACGCCCGGTCAGCATCTTGGGCGTCTGTAGATAGAAGTCCGCGAACATATGTTTGATCTGCAACAAGCAGAGCAACAGCAACACGGCACCATAGCTTTCGGGCAAACGTATCCTCCCGATATCGTCCTAAAGGGAACTCTAGGCGCTAAAATGCGTGTAGGCAAATGAACTAGTTCACACATGCGCAAAGATTGGCACTTTGTCGGAAACTATTTGCCTAGCAAAGCAAGATTACTGTAAATTCAGACTGTTAATTTTCCGTGCATCGTTTCGAAACCGGATCATTGATCAAAAGCAGGGACAGGTTCCATAGAACGCACGATTTTCCGCTTCATCTGGAAATACTCCAAGCGCGACCAGTTGATCCTGCTGGCCGTGACCTCGACGTTGTTTCCGCTGCTCTATCTCACGCTTGAGCTGCCCAAGCGCATTATCAATGACGCGATTGGTGCCTCGAGCAGCGTGGTTCAGGTTTGGGGCTACAGCCTGCAGCAGACGAATTTCCTGATCATTCTCTGCTTTGCCTTTCTGGCGGCGGTGCTGGCCCACGGCCTGATGAAAATGCGCATCAACACAATGAAAGGTGTCCTGAGCGAGCGTATGTTGCGCCGCTTTCGCTATCAGTTGATCAGCCGCGCCCTGCGTTTTCCCCAACCCTATTTCGAGCGGGTCAGCCAGGGTGAGATGGTCTCGATGATCACCGCTGAAAGCGAGCCGATGGGCGGGTTGATGGGGGATGCGATCAGCCAGCCAGTTCTGCAGGCGGGGCAGATGATCACTATCCTGTCGTTTCTGTTTCTGCAAAGCGTTTGGTTTGGTCTGGCTGCGGTGGCGCTGATCCCCGTGCAGGCCTGGTTGATTCCCAAGCTGCAGCGCCAGATCAACCTTCTCAACAAAAAGCGCATCCAGGAGGTGCGTATCCTTGCCGCCCAGATCGGCGAGAACGCGGCTGGGGCCTCGACCCTTCGCGCAAATGGGGGCTGGCGGTATCGCCGGGCGATGATCTCGGATCAACTGGGACGGCTATTCGGGATCCGGTTCGAGATCTACCAGAAGAAGTTCTTTATGAAGTTCATAAACAACTTCATCTCACAGCTGACACCGTTCATGTTTTATCTGGTGGGCGGCCTGCTGGTCCTCCAAGGCTCGGTTTCTCTGGGCGCGCTGGTGGCGGCGTTGGCGGCGTATAAGGACCTCAGCTCTCCGTGGAAGGAACTGCTGACCTACTACAACCAGACGCAGGACATGTCGTTGCGCTGGGATGTTGTGATCGAACGGTTTGCGCCGGCCGGAATGCAGGATGAGGCGTTGTTTGAGGGTGAGCCAAAGACCCGCCCGCATCTTGATGGCGATATCGCTCTGGATCGGGTGTCGGTGCGCGATATGGACGGCAACCAGATCCTGGACGATCTGAACCTGACCTTCCCGCATGGCAAAACGATCGGGATCGCCGCGCCTAGTGAAGAAGACCGCCGCGCTATTGCCGAGTTGCTGACCCGTGAGATTCTGCCAAGCGCTGGGCGTGTCCGTATTGGCGAGCAGAATCTGGCCGAACTGCATCAGGGCGTCGTCGCCGCGCGGATCGGCTATGCGTCATCGCGACCGGTGATGTTTCAGGGATCGCTGGGCGACAACGTGATGATGCCGATGCGCTACAAGCCCCTGTCGGAGGGAGGCGACGATCCAGGATTTGCCGAAACTCTGCGCGCGGGCAACAGCACCGACCCTTTCAAGGCCGAGTGGCTGGACCCATCTCTCGCCGGGCTGGATTCGGCGGATGCCCTGCGGGATTGGTGGCTGCAACTAATTGACGGAATGGGGTCAGGCGCGGCGCTTTTCCAGCGCGGGGCCGAGCAGGTTTTCGACGCAGCACTGCATCCGGAGCTGGCGCAAAAACTGGTGAAACTGCGCCCGTTGGTGCAGCAGGCGGTGAAGAAGGCTGGGCTTGAGCAGCAGGCGCTGATCTTCGACAAGTCCACCTATAACCCGGCCTTGCCCGTGGCTGAGAACCTGCTATTTGCCACGCCCCGCGTTCCGGTCACGCAAGCGCTGTTGGCACAGCAGAGGGTCTTTCTGGGTCAGTTGCGCGAACTGGGGTTGGACGAGACTCTGATCGCCTTGACCCGCGATGTGATCGACATGCTGCGCCAGATCTTCGGTCTGGATGGGACGGACCACCCGCTGTTCCGCAAGCTGGGGCTTGAAGCACAGACCTATGAAACAGCCGTCGAACTTGTCGAGCGTACCCGCAAAGAAGGCGCCGAGGGGCTAGACGACGAACAGCTGGCCACCTTGCTGGCGGTGCCTCTGGTCGTCTCGGCTGAACAGATCGGCCTGGCCTTTTCGGATGAGTTGAAGGATCGTATTCTGGAGCTGCGCCACAGCCACTCGGAAAAGCTGATGCGGCCGTTGATGGACGTGTTCGTGCCTCTGGACCCCGAAGCCGTCGCGCCCGGCCTGACCGTGATGGAGAACGCGCTGTTCGGCAAGGTCAGCGAGATCGGCGGCGCGCGCTCGGACGAGGTGCGCAAGCTGATCGTCGACGTTCTGGCCGAACACGGCGCGCGCCCGTTGGTGGTTGAGTTGATCTATGACGTGCCCGTGGCGCTCGGTGGGCAGAACCTGCCCGCAGTTTTTGCCGAACCCCTGGCGTTCACCCGTGCGACGATCAAGAAACCCGACATCCTGATCCTGGAAAACGCGCTGGCCAGCTATGACATGCAGACGCAGGTCGCGGTCTACAAAAACCTGCGCGCGCTGCTGCCCGAGACCACGGTCATCTATCTGAACGATCAATTCCAAAACCCCGATGTCTTCGACATGTATGTCGAGATCCGGCAAGGTCGGGTTGTCACGGATGAAGGACCGGGGGATGTGGAAGAGGATAGTGCCGCCTCGGCCGACTTGGCCCGCAAGCTGCGCGCCCTAGAGCAGACGCCGCTGTTTTCTGGCCTTGATCGGCGACAGTTGCGCCTGCTGGCCTTTGGTGCGCGGTGGTTTGATGCCTCTGCCGGGCAGGTGATCTTCCTCAAAGATGACCAGCCCACGGATGGTGCCTACGTTGTTCTCGAAGGCGAGGCGGGGTTGTATCTGCCCAAATCGGGCACGCCGGATGAGCTGATCCTACGCGTCGGCCCCGGGGCATTGGTAGGAGAGCTGGGCCTGATCCGCAAAGAGCCCCGCGCGTTGAGCATGGTGGCCGAAACCGACCTGTCCTGCTTGCGCATCGGGGAAGAGGAATTCCTGGCCGTGGTCGAAAACGACGCGGCGACGGCGTTCAAGTTGCTGCAGGTGGTTGCGGGATATGTCTCGAACTAGGGCCGTTTCGAGTTAAACCCGGAACGCTCCTCTGTCAGTCTTTCGGCTTGCAGAACAGTTGATAGAGCAGTTCGATCACTTGTTTTGTGTTGCCATCCTCAAGAGAATAAAACACCGTTTTCCCCGCGCGTCG
Organism: Ruegeria profundi; assembly: GCF_049800715.1. Taxonomy (GTDB): domain Bacteria; phylum Pseudomonadota; class Alphaproteobacteria; order Rhodobacterales; family Rhodobacteraceae; genus Ruegeria; species Ruegeria profundi_A. The sequence continues at coordinate 297,094 of NZ_JBNAFO010000004.1, read as the reverse complement.
GGTCGAGACCAAACCGTCCTCACGCAGACGGGCCAGCATCTGGCTGACGGCGGCTTGCCGAATTTGCAAAAGCGCCTCCAGTTCGCCCACCGATTTCTCGCCGTCTCCGAGGTGACACAGGATCATCAGGCGGCCCTCATGCGCCAGCGTTTTCAGAAACGCGGCGGCACGGGCTGCGTTGTCTTTCATTTCCGCCAATCCGTCCGATGCCGGGGCTTGAGTGGTGCTGTCTTTCAGTGTCACCGGTCAACCGTTCTTCAACTAAGTCTTCTGACACTATGCCCTAAGAAACGTTATAATGTCACCCCTCAGATACGGGAGCCCCACCCTGAAAGGCGTTACCATTGGCATAGTCGCACGGTTCTTCCTGCATCTGAAGGTGAAGCCCGTCGCCTTTGTAAGGATGCGCGCGAGCCAGATTTTCGTCCACTTCAATCCCAAGTCCGGCGGTGGTTGGAGGGGGCACGAACCCGTCCTCAACCCGGATTGAGCCCTTGATCAACTGGTCATGGAATGGCGTTTCAATGGTTTCCAGTAGCAACAGGTTCGGGATAGAGGCCGCCAGATGGATATTCGCAGCCCACTCCACCGGCCCGGCATAAAGATGCGGGGCCATTTGCGCGTTGAACACTTCGGCCATCGCAGCGACTTTCTTCATTTCCCAAATACCGCCTGCACGCCCCAAAGCCGGTTGCAAAATCTCCGCCGCGCCTGCGCGCAGAACCGCGCCAAATTCGGCTTTGGTGGTCATGCGTTCTCCGGTCGCGACAGGTATGCGGACGTTGCGGGCGACGCGGGCCATGTCCTCGATATTGTCGGGTGGAGTGGGTTCTTCGAACCAAAGCGGAGAGTATGGTTCCAACGCCTGACCCAAGCGGATAGCGCCTGCGGTGTTGAACTGGCCATGGGTCCCAAACAGCAAATCGGCCTTGTCGCCCACCGCCTCGCGGATCGCTTTGCAAAACGCGGCGGACAGAGAGATATCGGACATCGCAGGCATGTGCCCGCCCCGGATCGTATAGGGACCGGCGGGGTCGAACTTGACGGCGGTATAGCCCCGACGGACCGCATCTGTCGCAGCCTCAGCCGCCTGTTCGGGCGATGTCCAGAAGTCGGTCAGGTTATGCTGGGGCAGGGGGTAGAGGTAGGTATAGGCGCGAATGCGGTCATTCATCTTGCCGCCCAACAGCGCATAGACCGGGCGGTCGCGGTCCTTGCCCAGAATGTCCCAACACGCGATCTCAAGCCCCGAAAACGCTCCCATCACAGTCAGGTCCGGGCGCTGCGTGAAGCCCGAGGAATAGGCGCGGCGGAACATCAACTCGATGTTTTCCGGATTCTCGCCCTGCATGTGGCGGTCAAACACGTCGCGGATTATGTGGCTCATAGCGTCTGGTCCAACCGAGGAGGCGTAGCACTCGCCCCAGCCGGTGATGCCGGTATCCGTAGTCAGCTTGACCAAAATCCAATAGCGACCGCCCCATCCTGGGGCTGGCGGGGCCGTGACGATGATATCGAGGTCTTGCAGTTTCATCTTAGCCCTCTCGTGCTTGGTCAAAGGCAATGAGTTCGCGATCAATCTCGGCCACCACCTCGGCGCTGCCAAAGAACGCCATGTCCGGGGCGTCGACGTCGTCCATGAAAGCCTGAATTTCGATCAGCGCTGGTTTGCCGTCGAAACTGCCCTCGATCTGCCAGCGGCTGCTTTGGTCCACGGGCAAATCCGACAGGTTCTCCGCGATCTGGGTGACCAGAGCTTCGGGCAGCCCAAAACGGGGATTGTTGGCGAGGCCTGTCAGGAAAGGCGGTACCTCAGCCAAATCGAAATTCATCGACGTTTCCGAAGTGGAAGGCGCAGGTTTCGCCGCCTCGGGTTTGAAGAGATCGGTCAGGAAACGCAGCATCGGCCTACCTGTCGAACAGGATCACGTTGCGCTTGGCGGATCCGGTCTTGGTATCGGCAATCGCCTCATTGATCTGATCCAGAGACCAGCGGCCCGAGACCAGTTCATCCAGCTTCAGTCGTCCTTGCTCATAGAGGTCGATCATCCAGGGGATGTCTCGCTGGATAACCACGTCGCCCATCTTTGACCCCACCAGACCCTGACCAAGCGCGGCGAGGATCACCGGCTCATAGCTGGCTTCGTCCCCGGAATGGGGCATGCCGATCATCACGGCTTTGCCGCCCAAACCCAGATAGCGTGGGGCCTGATCATAGGCGGGGATCGCGCCGACAGTGATCAAAACTGCATCCGCGCCGCGCCCGCCCAATGCTTTGTAGGCTGCTTTCCAAGGTTCTTTCAGACTGGCGAGAACGCCGTGGGTGGCACCGAACTCTTTGGCGATTTCAATCTTCTCTTCGGTCATGTCGACCGCAACGATACGGCGCGCGCCAGCGATCCGAGCGCCTTGGATTGCGTTAAGGCCTACTCCGCCTGCGCCGATCACCACCACGTCTTGCCCGGGGCGCAAACCTGCGGCGTTCACAGCTGCGCCGACCCCGGTGATCACACCGCAGGACAACAGGCTGGCGAGGTCTTTGGGCAGGGTTTCTGGGATCCGAACGATCTGCCGGTGGCTGACGACGACTTTCTCGGCGAAGGCCCCGCAGGCCATCGCCTGTTCCAAAGGTCCGCCGTCACCTGTGCGCAAAGGCCCTTTGACCGTGTCATAGGGGGTTTCGCAGATCGTAGGTTTGCCGCCTGCACATGAAGGGCAGGAGCCGCAGGCCCGGATCAGCGTCACGACCACCGGGTCGCCCAGTTTGAAATCCCCTGCGGCCTCTCCAACTGCGCTGACTACCCCGGCGGCCTCATGTCCGTAGACAGCGGGCAGGAACCCGCCCCATGCACCATCGGCATATGAGATGTCCGAATGGCAGATGGCCACCGCGTCCAGTGTAACCTCGACTTCGCCGGTGCCAGGGGCGGCCAATTGGACCTCTTCTATCGTCAGAGGTTCCCCGAACGCCCGGCATACGGCGGCTTTGATGGTTTGCATATCGTCCCTCGCTTCGTTTGGTTTACGGTGGCGCGGGAATTGGCATCTCGCAAGACGGAAACCGTCACGGGTATGTCGGTATTACGCCACGGCAGGTCGGGCGCGCAGAAACAGCAAGAACCCCGCGGCCATAAGAACCAGTGCTAGGAGGAATGGCGCTCCGGGCAGGTAGAGCGATGTTTCAGGCCGGATGAACCACGCAAACACGCTGGTCATCAACAGGGGCGAGATCACCATGGACAAGGCGTGCAGAGACGTCAGGACGCCCTGAAGTTCACCCTGTTGCGAGTCTGGCGTCGCGCGCGAGGTCAATGCCTGCAGCGCGGGCGTGATCACCGCGCCCAAGGCGGTGATCGGGATCAGCATCAGGGCGATAGTGCCATTGGTCAGGAAGGCTAGCAAAGCGAAGCTGATGACCTCAAAACCCATGCCGCAGATAATGGTCATGCGCTCCCCAAGATGACGGGTCGCGGGTCTGATCAAACCGCCCTGAACGGCGGCCATGCCGATGCCATAGACGCCGAGAGACAGCCCGATCATCTGCGGCGACCACCCGAAACGCTCGGTCGTGAAATAGGACCAGATCGCTGGGTAGACGTAGATTGATACCGAGTAGAGGAAATAGACCCACAGTAGGGGGCGAACTCCGGGCAGGGCGGCGATGGCCTTTAGCGCGTTGACAGGGTTGGCACGTCGCAAGCTGAAGGCGCGGCGGGTTTTGTCTGTGACCGTTTCGGGCATGACCATCAGCCCGAGGCCGAACGAGAGAGCGGACAGTGCTGCGGCCGCCCAGAAAGGCGCGCGCGTTCCGTATTCGGCAAGCAGGCCGCCCATTACGGGACCCAGAACAAATCCCATGCCAAAAGCCGCGCCGAGCAGGCCAAAATTGGCTGCTTTGTCTTCGGGTTTCGAGACATCTGCCATGAAGGCAGCCGCGGTCGCGTGGGTTGCGGCTGTGATCCCTCCTACAATACGACCGAGCAAAAGCAACCAGATGCTGCCTGCAATGGCCATGACCACATAGTCCAAAGCCATCACAAACAACGAGACCAGCAAGACACGCCGACGGCCATAGGCGTCTGACAGATTGCCAAGAATAGGCCCGAACACGAATTGCATGGCGGCAAAGGCGGTGCTGAGGACACCTCCCCAAAGGGCGGCGTCGGCAAGCGTTCCGCCCTGCACCTCGACGATCAGTTGCGGCATGATCGGCATCACAAGGCCGATACCCATCGCGTCAATCATGACGGTCAGAAGAACAAAGACAAATGGAAGGCGCATGAAACCCGGCTATATGACCCGGCGCTTACCCTAGAGGGGCCAGCAGGATGTGGGAAGGGCGCAAAGACACCAACCCGGATGACGTCTCGTCAGGCGGCTAAAGTTTATCCGACAGCTCATCCAGTATTTGGGCAAGTTGCCGCGGGTGCGAGAAGAACGGAGAGTGTGAGCTGTCGATATCCCGCCGAAGATGTGCTGGAATTCGCTCGCTCATATCTTTCTGATAGGCCGGAGGGATAGTGTGGTCTTCGGTGGTGCGGATATAGGCCTTTGGGACCTGGTCAAAGTGATCCCCTATTGAAAGCGGTGTGTCTTGCGGCTTGATGGCCTGCGGGCAGAGCCGGGCGAATGCATAAGGCAGGATCTCGGGCGTGCAATCATGATAGAACAGGTCCTGAACGCGGTCGGGATGCACGGTATAAGATAGCCCATCGGTGGATTTGTCGACCGCATCGCCAATGGTTTGCACCGGACCACGTCTTCGCATGTCGACCAGAGACAATCCGCCCTGCGGGACATAGGCGCAAAGATAGATCAGCGCGCGCATGGCGTGCGGGTCGGCCTCGGCTGCGGCGCTGATCGGGTAGCCGCCCCAAGAATGCCCGACAAGGATCGCGTCTGGTGTTGAGGCCGCGAGCACGGCGTCTCGGCAGCTCTCCAGCGTGACATCGCAGATCGGCGTCGGGTCCGAGCCGTGGCTGGGCATGTCGATGGCACGAGCGATGTGGCCGAACGCTTCAAGCTCGGGTATCAGGTCGCGCCAGCACCAGGCGCCGTGACAGGATCCATGGACCAATAGAAATTCGGCCAAGGGACGCTCCTTCAGATGTGACCGATCTCGGTCAGGAATTGCCGCAACAGGGCAGCGTTTTCAGCGGGTTTTTCGACGCAGGGCAGGTGGCCCACCCGGCGCATCAATTCGAACCGCGAGCCGGGGATCAGGTCCACCGTTTCGCGTACCAGATCAGGCGGTGTCGAGCCGTCTTCATTGCCTGCGATCCCAAGTGTGGGCAGGCGCAGGCCGCTGGTCGGCGTGTAGAAATCGGTGCCCGCAATGGCGGCACAACAGCCCAGATACCCTTCGGTCGGCTGGCCGACCATCATCTCGCGCCATGCGAGGTGTTGGTTGGCGGCCCGGAAATCGCGCGAGAACCAGCGCTCCATCGTCGCATCGGCCAGCGCTTCGATTCCACCGGTTCGGACGGCCTCCATCCGATCCTGCCAGATTTTCGGCATCCCGATCTTGGCAGCGGTGTTCGACAGTACCAGCGCGCGGACCTGATCCATCCGTTTCACCGCCAGCCCTTGGCCAATCATACCACCAATCGACAAGCCAACGAAGACGCAATCCCGGATTTCGAGGTGATCCAGCAGCGCCTCGGCATCCCTGATCAGCGCGCCCATGGCGTAAGGCGCAGGCGGGACCGAGGATTGTCCGTGCCCCCGCTTGTCATAGCGAATGATCCGAAGCCCGTCTGGCAGGTGTGGTAGCACATCGTCCCACAGGTGCAGATTGGTGCCCAGCGAGTTTGCAAACACGATGGGCGCACCGTCTGGCGCGCCATCAATCCGGTAGTTTAGCTGAACGCCACCCAGATCAGCGATCGTCATGCTTTTGTTCCTTGCTCGGCTTGTGCGTGCAGATTGCACAAACCCGATATGGGTGTCAGGTCAGGAATTCCAACGCACGCGCAAAGACGCCGGGATCAACATTTCCGCCCGAGGCGACAACGATCACGTCATCCCCTTCGATCTGATCCTTGCGGAACAGGGCCGAGGCGAGCGATACCGCGCCGCCCGGCTCCAACACGATCTTGAGGCGCAAAAAGGCCAGCGCCATGGCGTGGAGCGCCTCGTCCTCGGTCACGGATAGGCCGGGGCCGCAGAGGCGGTTGAGGATCGGAAAGGTAATGTCACCCGGTTGCGGTGTCAGGATTGCTTCACAGATATTGCCTGCAGTTGCAGGATTGCCTTGGATCTGCCCCGCCTCCAGCGAGCGCTTGACGTCGTCGAACCCGTCTGGCTCGCACGGACGTGCGCGCAGGCCAGGGGCGTGCGCCTCAAGCGCGAGCGCGATGCCCGACGTTAGACCGCCGCCGCCGCAACAGACCAGAACGTCGGCATTGCTCACGCCTGCGGCTTTGGCTTGGCGCGCTATCTCGAGCCCGGCAGTGCCTTGCCCTGCGATGACTTGGGGTTCGTCGTAGGGGCGGATCAGGGTCAGTCCGCGTTCTGAGGCCAGTGCATTGCCAATCTCTTCGCGGCTTTCCGTGGCTCGGTCGTACAGAACAACTTCACCGCCCAAGACACGCGTGTTGTCGATCTTCAGCTGCGGCGCGTCCGACGGCATGATGATGACCGAGGAGATTCCGTGCTTCGCCGCCGCCAAGGCCACCCCCTGCGCATGATTGCCCGAGGAATAGGCGATCACACCGAGCTGTCTTTCCGCCTCGCTCAACGCCGAGATGGCCGACCACGCGCCGCGGAATTTGAAGCTGCCGGTGTGTTGCAGACATTCCGGTTTAACCAGAACCCGGCGCCCAGCAATTTCGTCAAGGAAGGGCGAGGTCAGAAGTGGCGTCACGCGGACATGCCCTTGCAGCCGATGGGCGGCGGCTTCGATCAGGTCGATTGTACTCATGCTTGGTCCAGAATCTTGCGGATAACGGTGAGGGATTGCGGCTCGTCCAGAAAGGGCACATGGCCGCGATCCGGGATTTCAGCCGTGATCAGGCCAGGGTGGTGGGCCTGCATCTGTTTCAGTGTTTCCTGGCTGAGGATGTCCGAGTTTGCGCCGCGCAGAACGCCGGTCGGAATGCCCTGTAGCGCCTCGAAGAAGGGCCACAAATCCGGCACGGGGCCGGCTGCGGCTTGTTCTATCAGGGCCATGCGCAGGGCCGGATCATAGCGCAAGGCCAGCCCCTCGGGCGTTTCTTGATACTGGTTCTCGGCCTGTATGCGCCAAACCTCCAACGGGATATCGGGGAAATGCGGCTCCGTCACTGCCTTAAGGACGGCGGCGGCCTCGTCAAAAGTCTTGGAGTTGGGTGCTACGCCCACATAATCCATGATCCGAGCGATACCTGAGGGTTCGATCACCGGACCCACGTCATTGAGGATCACGCCTGCCAGCCGGTCCGGCTGCAGCGTCGCGAGCATCATCGCAATCATCCCGCCGCGCGACGTGCCCAAAACAACTACTCGGTCAAGGGCCAGATGGTCCAGCAGCTCGATAACATCCTGAGTTTCGCGCAGCACATTGTAATTCGCGTGGTTCGGATCATGATCCGACTGCCCGCGCCCCCGCGCATCCATTGTGATCAGGCGGGCATCGGCCACATGCGGAGCAAGCAGCGAGAAATCGCGCCCGTTGCGCGTCAGTCCGGCCAGACAAAGAAGAGGAACGCCTGCGCCACTATCCTCATAGTGCAGCCGAATCCCGTCAGACGATTTGAATTCACCCATTACAGCCCGGCCAGTTCGGGGATTGAGGTCAGGTCAGACAGAACATGCGCCGGTTTCCACGGCAGTCGATCCATCGGTTCGCCAGCGCGATTGACCCATGCGGTAACAAAGCCGTATCCGCTTGCCCCGGCAGCGTCCCAACCGTTGGAACTGACGAACAGAACCTCATCGCGGGCACATCCGAACCTGTCTTGTACTAGATCATAGACCTTGGCGTGGGGTTTGAAGATACTGACGCTTTCGACTGAAAGCACATCGTCCAAAACATCGCCAATACCGGCCGATTGCACCGCGCCATCTAACATGGGAGGCGACCCATTCGACAGAATCGCGGTTTGCAGCCCGCCTTGTTTCAGCGTCTTTAGCATCTGGGGCACCTCGGGATAGGCGCGTAGCTCCCAGTAAAGATCCAGCAGCCGTTGGCGCAGCTCGGCGTCCCCTTGCAACCCCGTCGCCTCGAGCGCCCAGTCCAGCCCGTCTTGTGTGACATCCCAGAAATCGCAATGAGCGTCTGCGACGGCGCGCAGCCATGTGTATTGCAATTGCTTCAGCCGCCACTGATTTGCCAAATCCGGCCAAGTATCGCGGAGCGCCTCAAAGCCCGGCTCGACAGCGGCCTGACGTGCCGCAGCGGCTACATCGAACAATGTCCCATAAGCGTCAAATACGCAGGTCGTGATTGCCATCTGCTCTCTCCCCTTTTTCTGGCGCAAGGTGGCACAAGAGGGCGGTGCAGGAAAGAGCCAAGGTCCGACAACACTTTGTCAGGCTTGGATCGTGTTGCGCATTGACAGTAGCGGTTTGCACTTTTGCCGAGGCAAGAGGCCAGTTGTTTTTCTGGCAGTATCAATACTAACGAGACATGCACATCCCTTGCTAAAGAAAGCAGGAGGAAACCGATAATGATCTGAGATTTGGTGGAGCCTAGGGGAAACGCCGCCGAACGCCTAATGCACTGATAGTAAACACTATTGTGGTGTGTTGGTTTATAGTGTGTCTCACCTTAGTGTCACACTTATAAGTACGCAATCCTTAGCACCCAACTGCCTATGACCTAAACGCAGGACTTCTTCATTGTACTGTTTACATTCGGCACGGTATTCATTGATAGGTGTATTGATATGGAGCAATGCGCATGAAACGGACTGCAACTGCCTTTGGGTTGATGCTTGCGACCACATCACTAGCAAGTGCGGATGAGGGTAAATACCAAACCCTCATGTTGTCCGGTATCTTATTGGTTCAAACCAACACGGAAACCGGTCAAATGCGAATGTGTCGGGTGGACCCTAAGTTAGTGGTCTCTGCAGAACCAGTGGAGTTGTCTGCACCTGAGTGTGGGCAATGGAGTTCACCAGATAAGTAGGAGCAGTCGTAGTGGAGACAATTGTTGCTATTGTAGCAAGCGCCCTTGCACTGGCTTTTGTGATTTGGCTCTGGATCATCGTGCCTATGAATATGGCGCAGAACCGAAACCGGTCTGGTCTGATCTGGGTGCTCATCTCCATCGTAGGGTCACCGTTGTTAGCAATTCTTCTATTGTATGCTTTGGGTGATGCACCATCTGCGTAAGAGGCCTAGCATTCAAAACAGACTGTTCTCTATTGGTGTGTAGCTACTATCAACACGGCAGAACCACTGGAAAGTGCAGGTTTGCACAATTACGTCTGTAGCATGATTAAGTCGCTAGTCTCTGCATTGTCGACTGAATTGGTTCGTTCTGCTAAACGCCGAGCAGTCTTGTTGATGTGGCAGTGAAGCTAGCGTGCCAATAATTACGGCACTTAACCAGTTTGTTAGCTAATATATATTATAAACAGATAGATATGGGTTATCAGGTATAATGCACTATCACTGTATATCAGTAGCTGAGTAGATGCTGACTAACTTATCAGTTCGGTGTTGGTACTGGTATACTGTGTAGTGTTTAGGATGATGTAGCAGGCAAGTTCGGTGTCCAAATGCTATTGGGTGTATATTCCTTTTGTATATGTATTATATATACAAATAGAGGGCAATTCATTCAGTGTTATATGTGTATACTATTGATATACTACAGTGTGACTAACTTCTAATATTGTGGTTATTGTAATCAACAAGGACCATTGAATATGTATATATGATTGATGTACAGCATCTCATATCCGATACTGTATTGGGTGTGATCTAGTGAATACCTTGCAGAGGCAGACAGATCACACATTCGGTAAGTGCAATCTGTAAAATAACCCTGCAGGGGCAGACAGATGACACATTCGATAAACGTGATCTGTCGGTTTATTTGCTCATCTGAGGGAGGGCTAAGCTAATACCAACACTAATGCACACATGTCTGCAAAGAAGATAGATTACTGAGTAGCGCGGAAGACAGATTACCCAGCGGAAACGTACGGATGGTCCAGCAAATTTGCTACTTAAGTTAAGAATATTGGACGTTTCGAGGTGGTGTAAGGTATTGGTACTGTGCGTTTTCTTGGAGTGTTACCATTCAATAGCGGCCTCTCGCTGCGAATTATTGTAGCCTCGACCGCAAGCCTCCTGCTTGCTTCAGTTACAGTAATGCGAAGATACCAATCTCCGGTCATCCCTTGCTGTCGGTACCGCTTGTTCAAACTACTTAAAACGCGTCTGTGGAAGTTTACGGTACTTCCGACATAGGCCAGGCAATCGTTGTGGTACAACCAGTACACGCCAGCTTGCCCTCGAAGTGTTTCCAAGTACTCCAAAAGACCGGGTGCGGCGTCGCGACCAAACTTCCATTTTTTCCAGTTTTCGAACGCAGACGCACTCATGAATGATCCCTTGCATTGAGTATCCGGTACACCGACGCGCGGCTGATACCGAGGTCCAGAGCGATCTTGGTCGCACCAATGCCTTCACCTGCTAGAGCAAGCACCTCGCCCGACTTCGCCAATGCGGTTGGCTTGCGCCCTTTGTATTTCCCAGCGGCCTTGGCCTTGGCAATTCCTTCGCGCTGGCGCTCCAGCATAATCTCACGTTCAAACTCGGCAACGCTTCCTAGCAAGTTTAACATCAGCTTCCCTTGGGCCGTAGAAGTGTCGAGACTTAACCCCAAGATAGTTAGGTGTGCGCCAACGACGTCAAGCTGGCTACGGATTTCCATTAGGTGAGCCATAGAACGTGCTAGACGGTCCAGTTTGGTGACTACTAGGTGATCACCCTGTCGAATGAAGTTGAGCGCCTCTGTGAGCTTCTCACGCGCTCTCACATCGACTGAGGATACCTGTTCAGTGAATACCTTCTCGCACCCGGCCATTTCCAGTTCCCGTAGTTGAGCATCAAGCCCAGCCGTTTGATCCAAAGTGGAAGTCCTAGCATAGCCAACAAGCATGATCTGTCCCGTTTCACAAAGTCTTAAATATTGAGATACATACTGTCTCAAAAAGCAAAGTCAATATCTATGAGACACACTTTGCGTGTGTGCCAGTTGTGTCGCTGGGGCAGGGTCTATTGAGGCGGGGGACTTGTGGTTCCTTCCCTGGCCAAAGGCAGCATCTTGACCAAAGAATGGCATATCGAGAGCCGCAATGTTGCACGGGAATAGTTGCGTTGCGGGTGCTCCCTCCCCCCCCGCGGGGGGGCATTGCTGAAGGCTGTTGTTAGATATCACCTCAAAAAAATTTGCAGGTTTTCTGCGTTGCGGGAGTGCTCCTTCGCAAGACCAAAGCAACAGTGCAGGTTAAATAGCGGGGGGATTTCCAGGCCTGGAATAGATAAAAAAGTATCCTGGATGATATTTTTTTATTTTTTCGGGTTGATAAAAGTATCCAGGATAGTTTATCAGCTAAACCAGGGTATGAAAATAGTAGCAAAAAATATGGAAGGTTTTAGTATGCATCCATCTCGCGAAGGTCTGCCGCAACCACTGTCGAAGCATGAGGCACTTGATGACCTTGATGATCTCGACGCATCGGGCAGCATTCAAGAAACACCGTTTAACGTTTTTATTGGGCATAATTTGGGACACAGAGTGTTCACTATGTCTGTGAAATTCAAAGATTTCCACGACTTGTCCGAGGTAGCAAACGATCGCGAGGCAGGACCGGTCGCGCAAAGGCCGCTTGATGTCAATCATGCGAGAAACTTGGCCAAGTACATGCTGCGCGGTTTGGTGTCGGCAGCAGCTATACGTCGTGAAATACAAGGCAAGGAACGGACGGACGCTTTTGAAGCTATCCTGAATGCATTGGGCAACCAGCCCTACTTCTCCCTCCAGCCAATAGTGTGCAACGTACGAAACATTCCATTTGGCGGAAAAGGGCAAGGCAGCATACGCGGCATTCGTCTCGAAACGTTGAGTGGGGAGACTGCTGCATTCAAAGTCTTTCTTTCTGAGAAGCACGTACTATGGGTAGTTGATGGCCAACACCGGAGAGCAGCCGCTGAAATGGTCATGAATTTTATTCAGATTGTCAGGCAGACCGGCAAGTACCCAGCTAAGGTTCCCGTCTTATTTCCCGACAAAGGCCGAGAGGTGACGACGGAAGAAATGGATGTTTGGAACGAGACCTTTGACGCCGCGAGGTCCTATGCGACCCTTACTGTGGAGGTTCACTTAGGCCTTGATATTGCGCAGGAGCGCCAGTTGTTTCACGACCTCAACAAACTCGGCAAAAAAATCAATACTAGCCAGGCTCTCCAGTTCGACAGTTCAAATCCCGTTACACAGTTCATAAAATCGCAGGTCATTGCGAACGGGTTGGTCCAAGTCAACGATACTGAGATCAAAGACTGGACTAAAGATACGGGCGAGTTGCCTATGAAAGATGTTGTGGCTGTAAGTTCGCTTGCATTTTTGAATAAATCGAATGCGTCAGGGGCCACACCTGCGGTAGTAGAGCCGCGGCAAGAAGTTGTTGGAAAACTCTGGTCAGCAATTTCAGACATAGAAGGTTTTGGTGAAGAACGATCAAAAGAAAAGACGGTCGCAGCTCAGCCTGTCGTCCTGAAGGCTTTAGCAAAGCTCGCTTATGATCTGAACTTCAATAACAGGCGCCCAGATGCTGGTCCGGCGCTGTTCGAACAGATTATAGACCGGTTAGAGAAAGTCGACTTCTCTCACAGCAACCCGATTTGGCGTTACTACGAGTTGTCTGACGAAGAACGTGAACGCTTTGGCCTTTCCGATCTGTACCTTTGGCTTCCGGCAACGGAAGGTACCGCAAATCGAGACATCGGGTCTTACCAAGCTGGTTTCATGCGTTTTGGTGCCAAGCACAATGATATCTTCCCAATAATCGCTGACATGATCCGTTGGCAAACTGGTCTGCCGAGCAGGCACTCTCATGAGCCCGAACGCGACTTACTTTCTGAAGCATGACAAGCATCCTGGCTCGCTGCAAACGGATATTAAGTGGCGAGCCAGGCCCAAACTAAAATATGAATGAGCACTAAGTGCGTTGGAGCAGGACATTGTTTTACCTGGATTTTATTGACGAAGATGTTGAAGGCTTTCGAGCGATATCCACATCGGCAAGTTGGGAGCCTTGGCTCAAGAGGACTATACCAAGCGACTGGGACGCAACAGTTAAACGTCGTTTGGTTTCAAACCTAAAACACACCTTAGCGGGCCTGGAAATGAAGGCGGGTTTGATTGTACCCCAAGAAGTTGCGCGTGGTGCAGGTCGGCACTCCGTATTGTTCGAACCGTATTTTCAGGTGCTAACCTTTGAGTTCTGCGTAGGTACATACTCTGTCTGCGAAGGGATTGGTTCTTCACTTTATTTGTCGACAACTGGCGGTGACGCCGAACGACGGGTTTACGTGAGTGATTGGAAGTCTGCACTGGTGCAACATTTTGACGCGAAAGGTCGCGCGTGTTTGGATGAAAACGTCGGAAGAGTAAAAGCAATCCGAGATAAAATGCACCAGGATAAACTGGGCGCAAGAGAGAACATCGACTGGCACGAATTTGGCTACGAAGGGGCTTTTGTTCCAGCTAAACGTGTTTTGGAATGCTTGCTTCGAACTAACGGCGATCGAGTGCCATCGACTTCAAATCTCGGCTAACACGTTGAGGTTGCTGTCCTTCAATCTGCAAACGTAACCTAGTTTACGTGATTGAAAATTGCTCCACATCGAACTTGGACTGACGTAGGGAATAGCCGTCTTTCAAATAAACCCGATGCGTTACGCCCTGTCGCTCGTGGCCTATGATGAATTGTATGCGTTCAGTTGCTACGTCCGCGCGAGCTAGCCTAGTTGCGAAGGTGTGACGCAACCCATGAAAAACATGAGCGTCCGACTTGATGCCAAGGCTAGTGGTGAAGGTTCGATTGAACCACTTGCTGAGTTTGTCACCGTAGCCATGTTTTAAGCTATAGGTATAGTCTGGGAATAGCCTATTCTGGTCCACTAAGCCGCGATTAGAAATGAACTCCATTAGGCCAAGCTCAATTAGCTTCGAATGTATCGGAACGCTGCGGTGAGCGGCATCACTCTTGAGCCGCTTTTTATTCTCGCCGTCCTCAGTAATGTCAAACAGCCATATGCCCTTTTCTTGCCTAATGTCGCTCAACTCTAGTTGACACACCTCGTTCAATCGAGCGCCGCTGAACATAGCTATAAGCGTTGCCCACCGGTGGCTCTCTTTCCTGTAAAACTTGCTTTCCGGTTCAGTTAGCGCCTTGTAGGCTTTGCTTAACGCATCTTGCGTGTAAGCTTTTCTTTCTTTGGCTTGCCCGCCTTTTTTCCCAATAGTTAGCCCTTGAAACAATGCCTCTGTAGCGTAGCCATGTGCCTCTGCCCACGCCCAAAAGTTCTTGTAAGTACTCAGGTAGCTGTTCACCGTGGCATTGCTGATCCTAGGAATATCTTTGACTTCTATGGCCTCACGCAGTGTCAGCCCTTGCGTCGCAGCAGCTTTCGACCTGTTGGCTGGCAATGTCAGAATAGCATTCTTGAGTTCTGCCGCTTGCTGTTTGCCGATTTGGTTCATTCCGCAATTTGCACCAAACCACTCAACTGCAATCGCCAATCCAGCCCGGCGTTTCTGAACTGTTCCGGGTGTCCAGTTCGCGATCTTTGCTTGCTCGGTGAAATAGGCTTCTACAGCTTGAGAAAGCGTGGGGCCGTCGTGCTTAGGTGGCGGCGCTGGATCGCGTGCCTCAGTGGTTACCTCTGGGGCTAAGAAATCGTATTTCTCAAAGGTCTTGTCGTGTTCCAGTAGGGCCTTGGTCAGTGCCAATTGAGCTTTCTTGATTTCACCTAAGATCAAAAAGGCTTCTTCTTGTGTCTTCGGTTGCCCGACCCCGGTACCGTTACATAACTTATCTAGTTCTGAGCGGGCATAGTCTCTGCCAAGCATGTTCCAATAGTCTTCATTAACCGCCTCATGAAGTCGGATGGTGTCAGCGATGCGTTCTTTCTCTAGTTCGGTATAGGGGCCGAGTTCATCCCTACGTGCCTTTGCCTTCTTTAATACTTCCGTGAAGTGCTCATGCACCTTTGTGCGTAGTTCGCCGTAGTTCATGCCCGAATGTTCTATGTGCTTTGTTATTGTGTCGCCGCACACTGCAAGACGCCGTGCCAGAGTACCAGCCTCTTTAGGGCACCTTGTACGCAATGACACTCGAAGGGTCCTACGTGTGGTGCATATTCTATTGTGGTGTTTTGGTCTTGTGTCAGGCAGTGGCCAGCGGAAGTAATAGATGCCGTGTCGGGACAGTGAGAGATACGCATACAGCTTCATTTTGTGTCACACCTGTGTGTCACACCGCTCTAATGCTTGCTATCTAGTTGTATTGTTAGGTTTTGGTGGAGCCTAGGGGAGTCGAACCCCTGACCTCTTGCATGCCATGCAAGCGCTCTCCCAACTGAGCTAAGGCCCCTTCCGGGTACTGCCGAAGCAGTGGGCGGACGTTTATGAGACAGCGCGCACGAGTGCAAGAGCAAATTTAGAAATCTGCAAAAAACTGTGCGCCGTCTCTCGCTACGAAAAAGGGCGGCCAGTGGCCGCCCCTATATCGGATCAGTTTTCGTCTTCCGACGACATGTCCTTGATGTCGTCGAGCGAAACATCATCATTGCCGTCGTCATCATCGTCCAGCAGATCGTCATCCAGATCGACGTCGACATTGTCGTCATCATCGAGAACCAGATCATCCTCGGATGCGTTTTCGCGCGCTTTCTTGGTTGCCGCATCTTCGGCATCGGCGGCGATCATCCGGCTCTTGCCGGTTTCAAGTTCCACGATCTCGCCCGTGTAGGGGCTGACGATCGGGTCTTTGTTCAGGTCATAAAACCGCTTACCGGTGGTCGGACAAACGCGCTTTACGCCCCATTCTTCCTTGGGCATGTCAAATCCCCTTGATATCAGGTGAGTCGTCTAAAAGATTCAGTTCACCTGCCACAGGCGGCGGGTGCTGTCAAAGCCTTTGCGCGGAAGAGGACGGGATATGGGGGAACACGCTTTGCCGGGCAGGCCGCCAGTGCCGCTGACGCTGCGCAAATCCGCGCGGGCGCGACGGATCAGTCTGCGGATTTCCCAATTGGACGGACGAGTTACCCTGACCTACCCAAACGGCGTGCCCGAGGTTGAGGCGTTGAACTTCGCGCGCAGCAAGGAAGACTGGATCCGCCAGAATTTGGCGGGTCAGCCCGAGAGGGAGGACGTTCGCGTCGGCGGCCTGATCCCGGTCGAAGGCATTGAGCGCCGAATCGTCCCGGCAACCGGTCGGCGCGTTCAGCTGGGCGCGGACACGGTGGCCGTCCCCGCAGGAGCTGAGGGACGTCGATTGGCCCGTTTTCTCAAGGAACTTGCTCGGGATCGTCTGAGCGAGGCCTGTGATGACTACGCCGCCATTCTGGGCCGGTCCTACACGACCCTGTCTTTGCGGGACACGCGGTCGCGCTGGGGGTCGTGCAGTTCCCACGGCGGGTTGATGTTCTCGTGGCGCTTGATTCTGGCTCCGCCCGAAGTTCTGCACTATGTCGCTGCGCATGAGGTGGCGCATCTGGCGGAGATGAACCACTCGCCGGCTTTCTGGGCGCAGGTGGAGCGTATTTTCGGTCCCTATGATACACCGCGTCGCTGGTTGAGGGACAACGGAGCCGTGTTACATCGCTTCCGATTTGACGGGCCAGCGAGTTGACGTCACCGAATTTTGTGATCACATGAGGGCATGATAACGACACGGCCCACGGACTCGAGTATCGCAACGCATGATCGCGTCTATCGCACTCTGAGATCGCGCATTCTGCACGGAGAGATTGCGCCGGGCGAGGCTTTGACCCTCAGGGGCATTGGCAAGGAATTCGGCGTCTCGATGACGCCTGCGCGCGAAGCGGTGCGCCGGTTGGCGGCTGAGGGGGCTTTATTTTTGTCGTCATCGGGGCGCGTCTCGACGCCCGAGCTGACAAATGACCGGATAGAAGAGCTGGCAGCCCTAAGGGCGCTGCTGGAGGTTGAGTTGGCCAGCCGTGCTTTGCCTCGCGCGCATATGGCGCTGATCGACCGGTTGCAGAGCATAAATATGAATGTCGCCGAGATGGTGACCAAGCGCGACGCGGTGGGCTATATCCGAACGAACCTGGAATTTCATCGGACGCTCTACCTGCGTGCGCAGGCGCCTGCGATGCTGGCCATGGCGGAAACTGTTTGGCTTCAGCTTGGCCCTACCATGCGTGCGCTTTATGGCCGTTTGCGGCGCACCGAGCCGCCGCATTATCACAAGCTAATCATTGCCGCGCTGAAGGCGGGGGACGAGCCGGGCCTGCGCCTCGCGGTCCGCTCGGACGTGACACAAGGCTTGCGGTTGCTGGTGAGCTGAGCAACCAACCGCCGAGCGTCTCGATCAGGTCCAATCTTGGCTTGTCGTTCTGGTTTGCAAGCGCGGTCTGCGCTACTCTAGGGCAAATCACAAACAAGAGCAGATTTTAATCATGATCGATAGACGCAAATTCTCCGTCGGCCTTGGGGCGACCTTGCTGGCCGCATGCAGTGATGCGACCGCACCGGCGCGCGCGCCTGCATCCCGAATGCAGCCTGTTTCCAATGCGGGCTATGATGCCTGGGTGGCGGGTTTCAAATCCCGTGCCTCCTCGCAGGGTATCTCACAATCCACGTTAAATCGCGCTTTTCACGGGGCAGGGTATCTGCCCGGCGTGATCGAACGGGATCGCAATCAGGTCGAATTCAAACGCTCGCTTGAGGATTATCTGGCCATCGCGGCCTCTGATGAGCGGATCAGTACCGGCAAACAGATGCTGCAACGCCACAACGGTGTTCTGTCGCAGATCGAGGCGCAATACGGCGTCGACAAGGAGGTTGTCGTGGCCGTCTGGGGGCTGGAAAGCCGCTATGGCGCGCGACGCGGCGATGTGCCGGTGATCTCGGCGACCTCGACGCTGGCCTATGACGGGCGGCGCGGTGCGTTTTTCGAAAAGCAACTGATCGCGGCCTTGCAGATCATTCAGGCGGGCGACACCTCGGCGGACAATATGACCGGCAGCTGGGCGGGCGCGATGGGGCATACGCAGTTCATTCCGACCTCGTATCTGGCCTATGCGGTCGATTTCACCGGCGATGGGCGGCGCGATATCTGGTCCGAGGACCCGTCGGACTCGCTGGCCTCCACCGCCGCTTATCTGTCGCGGGCTGGATGGGTGCGTGGTCAGCCTTGGGGCGGAGAGGTCGGCACCGTTTCCGGCACACCCATCGCGGTCTTGCAGCCGCAGGTGCCCGGGCCGAAGATCGCAGTTTTCCGTAATTTCAACGTGATCAAACGCTACAACAATTCGGACAGCTACGCGATCGGCGTGGGCCATCTGTCCGACCGAATTGCCGGAGGCGGCCCGTTCAAAGCGTCGTTCGGACCAGATGAAACCGGCCTGACGCTGGAGGACCGCAAAGAGCTGCAACGCCGCTTGACCTCGGCCGGGTTCGATACCGAAGGCGCGGACGGGGTGATCGGCAAGAAGTCTGAGGCCGCGATCAACGGCTATCAGCGCGCCAATGGGCTGCCGGTGACCGGCAAGCCTTCGGTAGAGCTGCTACGCCGGTTGGGCGGCTGACGGTTTACGCCGCCAGCCCTTTTGAGCCGATATCCAGGAACTTCTGACGGCGGTCCTTGATCAGGGCCGCGGCATCCTTGCCGTCCAGCTCTTTCAGCATGGCGGCGATGGCGGCACGGACCGATTCAATCGCGGCCGGACGATCCCGATGGGCGCCGCCTTTGGGTTCGGTGATGATGCGGTCGCAGACGCCTAGCTTGTAAAGGTCCTGCGCGGTCAGGCGCAGTGCCTCGGCGGCCTCGCGCATCTTCTCGGCGTCTTTCCAAAGGATTGAGGCGCAGCCTTCGGGTGAAATCACCGAATAGACCGAATGCTCCAGCATCGCGACGCGGTTTGCAGTTGCAAAGGCGACGGCCCCGCCAGAGCCACCTTCGCCGATGATGACCGAGACCAGAGGCACGCCGATTTTCAGGCACATCTCTGTCGACCGGGCAATCGCTTCGGACTGGCCGCGTTCTTCCGCGCCCTTGCCGGGATAGGCCCCGGCGGTGTCGATCAGGGTCACGACCGGCAGACCAAACCGCCCGGCCATCTCCATCAGGCGGACGGCTTTACGGTAGCCTTCGGGACGGGCCATGCCGAAATTCCGTTCGATCCGCGATTTGGTGTCAGAGCCTTTCTCATGCCCGATCACCATCACCGGCTGATCGTTGAACCGGGCCAACCCGCCAATTACGGCCAAATCGTCGGCAAAGTTGCGATCCCCGGCCAGCGGAGTGAACTCGGTGAAAAGCTCTTTGACATAGTCCTGACAATGGGGCCGTTCGGGGTGACGTGCGACCTGACATTTCCGCCAAGGGGTCAGATCGGCATACAGCTCATCCAGCAGCTTGGCGGCTTTGGCGTCCAGAGCTGAGGCTTCCTCGGCCACATCCATCTCTTCATTGGCGCGGGCCAGGGCGCGCAGCTCTTCTGCTTTGCCTTCGATCTCGGCCAGCGGTTTTTCGAAATCCAGATACTGGGTCATGACGCCTCTCAACGCGGAAGTTCCCTGCTATATGACGTGTGGTCGCTTGGGATGCAACTCAGCAAGATTTGTGAGAGCCGATTATGCGACCACGATTGGGAAGAGAGAAGGAAGGGATGCCAGATGGCAACCAGTTACGAGGACCGCATCCTGCGGGTGCTGACCTATATCCACGATCACCCCGATGGAGATCTGTCGCTGGATGCGCTGGCCGATGTCGCCGCGATGTCGCGGTTTCATTGGCACCGCGTGTTCCGCGCTTTGACAGGTGAAACCTGCGCCCAAGCGGTACGTCGGATACGGCTGCACCGTGCTGCGGTCCAGCTGGTCCGGTCAGACAGCTCGGTTTCGCAGGTTTCGCATTCCGTTGGCTACCCCAACCCGAACTCTTTCATCCGGGCCTTTACCGAGGCCTATGGCAGCAGCCCCGCCGCTTTCCGCAAAGCCGGTCAGTTTCTGCCAGCCCATCCAAACTTCAAAACCGGAGGATATCCGATGCATCCCGTGACCACCCGAACCGAACCCGCCCGCCGCGTGATCGCCTTGCCGCACAAAGGCGCATATTCCGAAATTGGCAAGAGCTTTGAAGCGTTCGGCGCGTTGTGCGAATCTCGTCAACTTTGGCCGCAAGTTGGCCCTGTAGTTGGTATCTACTTTGACAGCCCCGATGAGGTGCCAGAGGATCAACTGCGCAGCTATGCAGGGGCCGAATTCCGTGGGGAAGGTACCCCCGATGGGATGGAGGACGTGCAGATCGCCGGAGGAAAGACGGCGGTATTAACCTACAAGGGGCCCTATTCTGGCTTGGAGGCCGCCTACCACAGTCTGTTCGGGAATTGGTTACCTGAATCAGGGGAAGAGCCAGCAGATCAACCCTGCTATGAGATCTACCTCAACGATCCGCGCGAAACTGCGCCCGAAGATTTGTTGACCGAGATCTGCCTGCCGCTGAAGTGATCAGCTTGGCCACAACACCGGATAGAGCGAGGCCACAAGCAGGGCTGCCATTGTCCAGTTGAACACCACCAACCGGCGCGGATTCGTCAGGAGCCGCGCCATTTGTTGCCCCAGAACCGTCCAGGTGCTGACCGAGGGCAAATTGACCGCTCCGAACACAAGCGCAACGATGATGATGACATTGAGGGTCTGCCCTGGCGCATAAGCCGTTGTCGCGGTCAGTGCCATCGCCCAGGCCTTTGGGTTGACCCATTGAAAGGCGGCGGCCTGCAGAAAGCTCATCGGCGTGCCCACGTCAGCGCCTTTCACAGCCGGTGCGGCATGCGCGACCTTCCACGCCAGATACAACAGATACGCGACCGAGGCCGCCTTCAGCACCGTGTAGCTGACCGGGTATTGGTTGAAAACCTGCACCAGACCCGCGCCAACCAGCAGCACCATGAAGGTGAAGCCAAGCCCGATACCCAACATATGCGGAATCGTACGCCGAAAGCCGAAATTGGCGCCAGATGCCATCAGCATCAAGTTGTTCGGTCCCGGCGTAATGGACGAGACGAAGGCAAAGGCGATCAGGGCCAGAAGGATATCGTAGGTCATGCGGGGGATATTTACCGCAAATGGCGCAAATGAAATTGCGTTATTGTGCGTGAATGATCTAGTTTGACAATTTATGACTAAGATGGATCGAATAAACCGCGAAATATTGCGTGAACTCTCATCGGATGGGCGCATCAGCAACCTTGAGCTGGCAGATCGTGTCGGGCTATCTCCCTCGGCCTGTTTGCGCCGCGTGCAAGAGTTGGAGAAGGCCGGAGTCATTACCGGTTACCGCGCTATTCTGGACCCGACCGCGCTTGGCAAGGGGTTTGTCGCCTATATCGGCGTTGGTCTGGGAGAGCATACAAAAGCCGCTCAGGAAGGGTTTGAACGGGCCTTGCAGCGCGCGCCCGAAGTGGTTGAATGCCACAATATCACCGGCACGATCGAATACCTTTTGCGCGTGGAATGCGCGGACCTTCCGTCCTACAAGGTATTTCACACCGATGTGCTGGGAACACTGCCCCATGTCACGTCGATCACGTCTTACGTGGTTATGGGGTCGCCCAAGGATTTGCGGGCCTAGCTTTCCTCTCACGCTGGCATCACACCCTTGCGGGGTAAAAGCTCAGGTCTTAGGGTCGTCATCAAAGACGCCCAAGACAAAAAGGGCGCGTTTACTGGGAGACCAACATGAACCAACTTCAAATTGGGTTGATCGCGGCCGCGCTCACCATTCTTGCTGGGCACGTCGGAGCGGCCCCGCTCAAGCTGGAACCGGCTGACCCGCAACCTGGAAATGTGCAATCCGGCCTAGACGTAAAATACGCTTGGAACGGAAATAGCCGCAAAATTCGCGACTTGAGCCACGCCAAATCCTTGCTGCCTAAGGCCGAGGCCGGGACACCTCTGCTTGGATTGGACTACCGTGACACCAACAAGGGTGAAGCTGTTCTGACCTTTGCGGAAGCCTTCAACGTCGCGGCCGACATAAACGGCTACATTCGCTTTGATTCCCCTGGCATTTATGAGCTTGAAACCTGGTCCAATGATGGGATTGAGGCATTTGTCGGGGGGCAACAAATCGGGTATGTAAGGGGCATTCAGGGTTGCGAGGCCAACCAAAGAACCGAAGTCGAGGTTCCAAAAGCCGGATGGTATCCACTTCACATCGTCTACTTCCAGAAGCTCGGCACCTCTTGTTTGATGATGAAATGGGGCAAGCAGGGCGAAGACTTTACTTGGACACCTGATAGCGCATTCGGCCGTTGAAAGCAGGACCCGCAGTAAAAAGAGCGCCAAATAGGCGCTCTTTCATTTTTTGGCTTAGCCGTTCGCTGCGATCAGTTCGGATTGCGCCACGATGACCTCGGCCTGTTTGATCGAAGCGATGTCGACCAGGCGGCCTTTGTAAACAGTGGCCCCTTCGCCATTTGCTTTGGCCTTTTCCATCGCGGCCAGGATTTCGCGGGCCTCGGATACAGCCTCGTCCGACGGGGTGAAGACCTGATTGGCCAGCGCGATCTGCTTGGGATGGATCGCCCATTTGCCGACCATGCCCAAAGTTGCTGAGCGTTTGGCTTGCGCGATATAGCCCTCATCGTCGCTGAAGTCCCCAAAGGGTCCATCGACCGGCAGAACGCCATGGGTGCGGCATGCGGCGACGATGGCCGCTTGCGCCCAATGCCACGGGTCTGACCAGTGCTTTTCACCTTCGCGCAGCATGTAGTAGTTTTCTTGCGTGCCGCCGATCCCGGTGGTCTGCATGCCCATGGACGCCGCGAAATCCGCAGCACCCAAGCTCATCGCCTGCATCCGGGGCGATGAGGCTGCAATTTCCTCGACATGGGCAATGCCGGCCGCGGATTCGATGATCACCTCGAACGAGATCGGCTTGCTCCGACCCTTGGCGCGCTCAATTGCGGTGACCAGAGCGTCCACGGCGTAGACATCCGCCGCGCAGCCGACCTTGGGGATCATGATCTGGTCAAGGCGGTCTCCGGCCTGTTCCAGTAGGTCCACTACATCGCGGTACCAATAGGGCGTATCCAGCCCGTTGATCCGAACGGACATGTATTTGTTGCCCCAATCGACGGAGTTCAGCGCCTCGATGACATTGGCGCGGGCGAAGTCCTTGTCAGAGGGTGCAACCGAATCCTCAAGATCCAGGTTGATCACATCCGCAGCAGAGGCCGCCATCTTCGGGAACAGCTTGGTGTTCGAGCCGGGGCCGAACAATTGGCAACGGTTTGGCCGCGCCGGAGCGGCGGGTTGGATGCGGAAACTCATCGGGACCTCGCAAGAGTAATGAAGTTACGTTTTGGTTCTCGTTCGGGATATTAAATTGCGCAATGCGGCGCAAGGGTCATTGTGCAGATGCGGCAATGCGCGCGCAGCATTTCTTGCGCAAGGCGCAGTTCGCGGGTGCTTAAAGTTTGTTCAGTTTAAAAACTTCGAAGAATTTTGCGACCAGACGTCAAAACGCGCGAAAAAATATTGGTGAGGGGACATATGTGGTGAGAATTCGCGAAACGCTCGTTCACGTGGTTCTTTAGTTTGGCGCGGAATCAAAGGAGTGCGATGCAATGATCGAGACACCGTATCTGTTGTTTTTGGGCGATGCGCCCGACCAGTTGGCTGCGAAAGTTGCCATCGGCATCCGTGACTGGCGTCCGGAAAACGCTGTAGGCCAGTACCGCATGGAGGGCTGCAAGGCCGATCTGGGTATGACCGACATGACTTTGGCCGCGGCCAAAGAGGCCGGCGCGAAGACGCTGGTTATCGGTGTCGCCAACCGCGGCGGCGTGATCAGCGAGGCCTGGAAAACCGTTCTGATCGAGGCGTTGGAAATGGGCTATGACATCGCGTCGGGCCTGCACAACCTGTTGCGGGACGAAGGCGATCTGGTTGCGGCCGCTCAGACCCACGGCTGCACCCTGCACGATGTGCGTGTGCCGACCGTTGGTTACCCCATCGCAAACGGCAAGAAGCGCAGCGGCAAGCGTTGCCTCGCAGTTGGCACCGATTGCTCGGCGGGTAAGATGTACACGGCGATGTCGATGGATGCCGAGATGCGCAAGCGTGGCATGAAATCCACGTTCCGCGCTACCGGCCAGACCGGTATTCTGATCACCGGCCAAGGTGTTCCGCTCGACGCGGTTGTTGCGGATTTCATGGCGGGTGCTGTCGAATACCTGACGCCCGACAATGATGAAGATCACTGGGATCATATTGAGGGGCAGGGCTCTTTGTATCACGTGTCCTATTCGGGCGTTACGATGGCTCTGGTTCATGGCGGCCAGCCTGATGCGCTGATCCTGTGCCATGAGCCGACCCGGACCCATATGCGCGGCCTGCCCGAATACTCGCTGCCGACGCTGCAGCAGCTGCGCGACACGGCCCTGCCGCTTGCACGGGTTGGCAATCCGGCCTGTCAAGTTGTTGGCATCTCGGTCAACACCCAGCACCTGAGCGAGGATGAAGCCACGGCCTATCTGGCCAAGGTCGAGGAAGAGATGGGCCTGCCTACTACTGACCCTTACCGCTTTGGTGCGGGAAAACTGGTGGATGCTCTGTCCGCTCTGTGATCAAAGAAACCCGCCGGTGGATCGCCTCCGGCGGGCGAATTTTTGAAAAGATGAAGGAGCAGGCGCGTGCAGGTTGAGGTCTCTCGTGATGTGTTTCGGCTGGCGCAGGTGTTTACCATCTCGCGCGGGTCGCGAACCGAAGCAAAGGTTCTGACGGTTCGAATTTCAGACGGAACCCATCAGGGCTGGGGCGAATGCGTGCCCTACGCGCGCTATGATGAGACGCTTGAGTCGGTCGAGACTGAAATCGCGGCGCTGCCTGTCGAGTTCACGCGGCAATCGCTGATGGACCTGCTGCCCGCCGGGGCCGCGCGGAACGCTGTGGACTGCGCTCTTTGGGATTTGGAGTGCAAGCGTGCGGGCAAGCGCGCTTGGGACCTGGCCGGTCTGCCGGTTCCGGGGTCTGAAATCACCGCCTATACCCTGTCTTTGGCGACGCCCGTCGCGATGCAGAAGCAGGCAGCAGAAAACGCGCATCGGCCGCTTTTGAAGATCAAGCTGGGCACCCCAGACGACATGCCCCGGTTGGAGGCCGTGCGCGCGGGCGCGCCAAAATCCAAGATTATTGTCGACGCCAACGAAGGTTGGTCGGCTGAGGTTTATGCGGACCTGGCACCGCATCTGGTGCGGCTGGGTGTAGAACTGGTCGAGCAACCCTTGCCCGCTGGCGAGGACGACGCGCTGATCGGGATGGAGCGTCCGGTGCCTGTCTGTGCTGACGAATCCTGCCATGATCGGACCAGCCTGCCCAAACTAAAGGGCAAGTATGATGTGGTGAACATCAAGCTCGACAAGACCGGAGGTCTGACTGAGGCTTTGCTGCTGCGTGAGGCGGCGTTGGCTGAGGGCTACAAAGTCATGGTCGGCTGCATGGTCGGCAGCTCTCTGGCCATGGCCCCTGCGACATTGCTGGCACAGGGTGCGATGGTGACAGACCTTGACGGCCCGCTTCTGTTGGCCGAAGACCGCACCAACCCGCTGATTTTTGACGACGCCGGAGTGCATCCGCCTAGCGTGGACCTCTGGGGCTGAGGAGAGTGACATGACCCGCACCGTTTATGTGAATGGCGAATACCTGCCCGAAACCGAGGCCAAGGTATCCATTTTTGACCGTGGTTTCCTGATGGCAGATGCTGTCTATGAGGTGACCAGCGTTCTGGATGGCAAGCTGATCGACTTTGAAGGCCACGCGGTGCGCCTGAAACGTTCTTTGGACGAGCTGCAGATGGCTGAGCCTTGCACCAAGGATGAGTTGCTGGAGATCCACCGCAAGCTGGTCGAGTTGAACGAGATTGACGAAGGTCTGGTCTATCTGCAGGTCTCACGCGGCAGCGATGGGGACCGGGATTTTGTGTTCCCCTCCGCCGACACCAAGCCGACGCTGGTTCTGTTCACGCAAAACAAGCCTTGTCTGGCGGATAGTCCTGCGGCGCAAAAGGGCGCCAAGATTATCTCGATCGAGGATATCCGCTGGGGACGTCGTGACATCAAGACCGTACAGCTGCTCTACCCGTCGATGGGCAAGATGATGGCCAAGGCTGCCGGGTGTGATGATGCGTGGATGATCGAAGACGGTCATGTCACCGAGGGCACCAGCAACAACGCCTATTTCGTGAAGAACGGCAAGATCGTCACCCGCCCGCTGTCGAACGAGATCCTGCACGGTATCACCCGCAAGGCCGTTCTGCGCATGGCTGCCGAGGCGCAGATGGAGGTCGAGGAACGCCTATTCACTATCGACGAGGCCAAAGAGGCGGATGAGGCTTTCACCACCTCAGCCAGTGCCTTTGTTATGCCGGTGGTTGAAATTGATGGCGTGGCGCTGGGCGACGGCACCCCTGGCCCAATCGCCAAACGTCTGCGCGAGATCTATCTGGACGAAAGCCGCAAGGCAGCCATTTAAGCGCGCTGGATCAGGGCCTTTTGGGTAAGGCTCTGATTAATACACATTGGTTGGCTGTAGATCGTGCCAACCAATCCGTGCAAGAGCTTTAATTGCTCTGAGTTCTGACCCGATCCGCGATTTTCCTGCATTCTGCAGCTATCCTACGCGCATGAAGTGTTCAAAGGTCATGTAAGCCTGCGCGAATTGCGCGGTCAGCAAGGTCGGTTGGTCATCGCAGGGGTTTTTTCGCCGATCTCCTTCCAATCAGTGTTGGATATGTCCGCCTTGCATAGCGGCTAGACCGTAACTGGCGTTGTCGGCCACGCGGCCCTTTCCTATCTGCTCGCTGTATCCAAAAGGAACACAAAAATTGCCGGGGAATACGCCTCGGTCTGAAAGGAAAGAAGATGGCACATACTGCAACACTCACCCCCTCGACCTTCAATTTCGGCGCACGCGTTTCCGCACTTATTGAACGCATCAAAGTCGCACGGGCTCGGGCTGCCGAATACCAGCGGACCTACTCCGAACTGCAGCGGCTCAGCAATCGCGAGCTGGACGATATCGGAGTCCGTCGCTGCGATATCGCTGATATTGCGCACAAGCACGCTTACTGCGCCTGACCTACCCCACCACTCACACGCGAAGAGGCGTCCTTCTGGGCGTCTCTTTTGCATTTGATGGGCTGCACATCCACGCGCCACTTGCAACGAGGGCCACAAAGCTGTAGAGCGCCCCGGTGGCATTGCGTCCACGAGAATCAAAACCAAGAAACGCCGTGTTTGGCCCATCACGCTTCGGGGGTCACATCCGGCTTAGGAGAAGCGATATGAAACTGAACGAATTGCGCGATAACCCAGGCGCCGCACCGAAACGGACCCGCGTTGGCCGTGGTCCGGGCTCCGGCAAAGGTAAAATGGGTGGCCGTGGTATCAAAGGTCAGAAATCCCGTTCGGGTGTGGCCATCAACGGCTACGAAGGCGGCCAGATGCCGCTGTACCAGCGTCTTCCCAAGCGTGGCTTCAACAAGCCGAACCGCAAGGAATTCGCCGTTATCAACCTGGGCCTGATCCAGAAATTCGTCGACGCCGGTAAGCTGGACGCCAAAGCTGCGATCACCGAGGACGCTCTGGTTGCTTCGGGTCTGGTTCGTCGCAAGCTGGATGGTATCCGCGTTCTGGCCAAAGGCGAGGTTAGCGCCAAACTGAACCTAGAAGTGACAGGTGCTTCGAAAGCTGCCGTTGAGGCAGTTGAAAAAGCGGGCGGCTCACTGACGGTCACAAAAGCTGCTGCGGCAGAGTAAGCGCTTGTGAGCGGGCGAAGACCCGCTTACATAGAGCACTAAGTTTTCCCAGACGCCGCCCGAGCCGGAAAACGGTTCTGGGCGGTGTTTTCATAAGAGAGACCGATTTATGGTATCAGCAGCAGAACAAATGGCAGCCAACACAAGCTGGTCTGCCCTTGGCAAAGCCACCGATCTGCGCAACCGCATCCTGTTCACACTAGGTTTGTTGATCGTTTATCGCCTTGGCACCTTCATTCCGGTGCCGGGGATCGACGGACAAGCGCTGCGTGAATTCATGGAGCAAGCGGGGCAAGGCATCGGCGGCATGGTTTCGATGTTCACCGGCGGGGCGCTGGGTCGAATGGGTATCTTTGCCCTCGGCATCATGCCCTATATCTCGGCCTCGATCATCGTGCAGCTGCTGACATCCATGGTTCCCGCGCTTGAGCAACTCAAGAAAGAGGGCGAGCAGGGGCGCAAGAAGATCAACCAATACACTCGTTTCGGTACTGTGGCGCTGGCTACCGTTCAGGCCTATGGTCTGGCCGTTTCGTTGGAATCAGGTGATCTGGCGACTGATCCGGGCCTATTCTTCCGCATGTCGACCATGATCACTCTGGTCGGCGGTACCATGTTCCTGATGTGGCTGGGTGAGCAGATCACTGCGCGCGGCATTGGCAATGGGATCTCTCTGATCATCTTCGTCGGCATCATCGCCGAGGTTCCGGCCGCTCTGGCGCAGTTCTTTGCCTCGGGTCGTTCGGGCGCAATCAGCCCCGCTGTGATCGTTGGCGTGATCCTCATGGTCATCGTCGTGATCACCTTTGTGGTGTTCATGGAACGGGCCTTGCGCAAGATCCACATTCAATACCCGCGCCGTCAGGCCGGTATGAAGGTTTACGAAGGCGGCTCGAGCCACTTGCCGGTCAAGGTCAACCCGTCGGGCGTTATCCCCGCGATCTTTGCAAGCTCGCTGCTGTTGCTGCCGGTGACGATTTCGACCTTCTCGTCGGGTGCTGCCAACGGTCCGGTTATGTCGTGGCTGCTGGCGAACTTTGGCCCCGGACAGCCGCTCTATCTGCTGTTCTTCGCGTCGATGATCGTGTTCTTTGCGTATTTCTATACGTTCAACGTATCTTTCAAGCCGGATGACGTGGCCGACAACTTGAAAAAGCAGAACGGTTTTGTGCCCGGCATCCGCCCCGGCAAGAAAACCGCCGAGTATCTGGAATACGTGGTCAATCGCGTTCTGGTTCTGGGTTCGGCTTATCTCGCGCTGGTCTGTCTGCTACCAGAAATCGTTCGGAACCAGTTTGCCATCCCGTTCTACTTCGGTGGCACCTCGGTTCTGATTATCGTCTCTGTAACCATGGACACAATCCAACAGGTTCAGAGCCACCTGTTGGCGCACCAATATGAAGGGCTTATCGAAAAGTCCCAACTGCGCGGCAAAGGCAAGAAACGCGGCAGAAAGGGAGCTGCTCGTCGATGAATATCATTCTGCTTGGCCCCCCGGGTGCCGGTAAAGGTACCCAAGCGCGTCATCTGGTCGAAACACGAGGTATGGTGCAGCTTAGCACTGGTGATATGCTGCGCGAGGCCAAGGATAGCGGCACCGAGATGGGCAACCGTGTGGCCGAGGTTATGGCCAAAGGGCAGCTTGTAACCGATGAGATCGTGATCGGTCTGATCCGTGAAAAGCTGGACGCAGGCGCAGAGGGCGGTTTCATCTTTGACGGCTTCCCGCGCACATTGGCACAGGCCGACGCGCTGGGTGACTTGCTGGACAGCACGGGCAACAGCTTGGATGCCGTTATCGAGATGGAAGTCGACGACGCCGCGCTGGTCGAACGGATTACCGCGCGTTCGACATGTGGCGGCTGTGGCGAGGTCTACAACGACATCACCAAGCCAATTCCAGCGGACGGCAAATGCTCCAATTGCGGCAAAGAGAATGACTTCAAACGCCGCGCGGATGACAATGAGGAAAGCCTCAAGACCCGCTTGATGGAGTACTACAAGAAAACCTCGCCGCTGATCGGCTACTATTATGCCAAGGGTCAACTGACCAAGATCAACGGACTGGGCGAAATCGAAGAGGTTCAGGGCGCGATCGAAGCTGCCCTAAGGTAACACATCTTGACAATTGAATGCGTGCGTTTGACGAGGTATCACTTCGGCCAACGCGCGCATTTTTTGTTGGGAGATAGCTATGAGCCTATCGCTTAAATCGCTCGCGATGACGTCCGCTCTGACTATGGCAGCAATCGGTGCTTGTGCAGAACAGACGCCGGTGACCATCGACAACTTTGTCCGTGCGGCGACAGATATCGAATTTCGGAAGTATCTGGCGCAGTCGGGCAGCGTCAACACGCTGTTTCACGTGCGCGAGCCTACACCGTTGGATAGGCAACCGACGATCCGCATGAACCGGGATACGCTTTACAGCATGGCGGTGGTTGATATTTCGGACGGCGCTTTGCTGACCGTGCCGGAGACCGGGGATCGCTATGTCTCGGTTCAGGTTGTCAATCAGGATCACTACGTCAACGACGTGTTCCTTGGCGGTGGAACTTATGAGCTGACGGTCGAGCAGTTCGATACGCCCTACGTTGCGCTGTTGTTTCGGTACCTCGTCGACTCGGAGGACCCCGCAGACATAGCCGCAGTGACTGCATTGCAGGATGGGGTCACGCTGCAGGCCAATTCCGCGCGTCCCTTTGACGAAGCGCATTACGACAAGGATGCGTTTGAAGAGGTGTTGAGCGCCGCATTGGA
This sequence comes from Ruegeria profundi, assembly GCF_049800715.1. Classification (GTDB taxonomy): domain Bacteria; phylum Pseudomonadota; class Alphaproteobacteria; order Rhodobacterales; family Rhodobacteraceae; genus Ruegeria; species Ruegeria profundi_A. Next base: position 266,318 of record NZ_JBNAFO010000004.1, on the reverse strand, counting down.
GCTTGCCCGTTTCTCGCCAGACAGTACTGGCACATTCGGTTCGAAAGAGGCGGTTGACCCTGTGCGCCACCTGCTGGGAACAGCGTTCGGTTGGGGTGGCTTGCCAGAGGCGCAGGCCTTCTATCTGAACGTCGAACCGGGGCTGGAGCTGGGGGCGTACAAACTAGAAGTTCCCGCCGAAGTTCCAGTTGGCGCGTTCTGGTCGGTCAGCCTGTATAACACGGCGGGGTTCTTTGAAGAGAACGATCTGGGTGTCTACGTGATCAACTCGGTGACGGGCGACAGCAACCCGGATGGCTCGATGACGGTGCATTTCGGTAGATGTGAAGACGGCCGTGTGAATTGCCTGCCGATCATGGAGGGATGGAACTATACTGTGCGTCTCTACCAGCCCGCGCTCGAAGTGATCGACGGGACCTGGACCTTCCCTGAAATCGAGCTTGCGGAGTGAATTCGGGATCAATATGCGATCTGCGCTTGACGCGCGGGTCGCGCGACACTAATTGACGCTATCTCGGAAGAGAATCGAATTGTGCGCGGGTATTCCGTTCACATGATCATATCATAAAATGCTGAGCCCTCTGGCGACACTGCCACGGTAAGGCGTTGTGAAAAAAGGTTCTGGAGTTACGGAACCGCAACGAAAAGGAAAGTGACACGTGGCACGTATTGCCGGCGTAAACATCCCGACTGCAAAGCGGGTACCAATCGCCCTCACATATATCACCGGAATCGGCAACACCTCGGCCAAAGCGATCTGCGAAGCCGTGGGCATTGAAGCGACCCGTCGCGTCAACGAACTGTCCGACGCCGAAGTTCTGAAGATCCGCGAATTCATCGACGAAAACTTCACCGTCGAAGGTGACCTGCGTCGTGAAGTTCAGATGAACGTCAAGCGCCTAATGGACCTGGGCTGCTACCGCGGTCTGCGTCACCGCCGCAACCTGCCGGTTCGCGGTCAGCGTACCCACACCAACGCTCGTACCCGGAAAGGCCCCGCAAAGGCCATCGCTGGTAAGAAGAAATAAGGGAGGGTCTGACTGATGGCACGTGATAAGACTCGCGTTAAGCGCAAAGAGCGTAAGAACATCGCATCGGGCGTCGCCCATGTGAACTCGACCTTCAACAACACCAAGATCCTGATCTCGGACGTACAGGGCAACGCCATCTCGTGGTCGTCTGCCGGTACCATGGGCTTCAAAGGGTCGCGGAAATCGACACCCTACGCCGCTCAGATGGCTGCAGAAGATGCAGGCAAGAAGGCGCAGGAACATGGCGTCAAGACGCTGGAAGTCGAAGTTCAGGGCCCCGGTTCGGGTCGTGAATCGGCTCTGCGTGCACTGGCTGCCGTGGGCTTCAACATCACGTCGATCCGCGACGTGACTCCGATCGCTCACAACGGCTGCCGCCCGCCGAAGCGCCGCCGCGTCTAAGCGATTTTGAATTCAGCTGGGGCTGCGTTTTTGCGCGGCCCCAGCATGTCATTTTGAACCTCGGGCGTCTGCACCTTGTTGGTCATGGGGCGCGGACAGGAATGGAGGGATTACATGATCCACAAGAATTGGGCAGAATTGATCAAGCCGACCCAGCTGGACGGCAAGCCGGGCAACGACCCTGCACGTCAGGCGACTCTGGTTGCTGAGCCGCTGGAGCGTGGCTTTGGTCTGACCCTGGGCAACGCGCTGCGCCGCGTTCTGATGAGCTCGCTGCAAGGCGCGGCCATCACCAGCGTTCAAATCGACAACGTCCTGCACGAGTTCTCCTCGGTTGCGGGCGTACGTGAAGACGTCACCGACATCATCTTGAACCTCAAGGGCGTGTCGCTGCGGATGGAAGTCGAAGGCCCCAAGCGCCTGTCGATCAATGCCAAAGGCCCCGCAGTTGTGACCGCTGGCGACATCAGCGAAAGCGCCGGCATCGAGGTTCTGAACCGCGATCACGTCATCTGCCACCTGGATGATGGCGCAGACCTGTTCATGGAACTGACGGTTAACACCGGCAAGGGCTACGTCTCTGCTGAGAAGAACAAGCCTGAAGATGCACCTATCGGCCTGATCCCGATCGACGCAATCTACTCGCCGGTCAAAAAGGTTGCCTATGACGTTCAGCCGACCCGTGAAGGTCAGGTTCTGGACTATGACAAGCTGACTCTGAAGATTGAAACCGACGGTTCGATCACGCCGGAAGACGCGCTGGCCTATGCCGCTCGTATCCTGCAGGATCAGTTGTCGATCTTCGTCAACTTCGACGAGCCGGAATCGGCTGGCCGCCAGGACGAGGACGATGGTCTGGAGTTCAACCCGCTGCTGCTGAAGAAAGTCGATGAGCTGGAGCTGTCGGTCCGGTCGGCAAACTGCCTGAAGAACGACAACATCGTTTACATCGGCGATCTGATCCAGAAGACCGAAGCCGAGATGCTGCGTACGCCGAACTTTGGCCGCAAGTCGCTGAACGAGATCAAAGAAGTGCTGTCCGGCATGGGTCTGCACCTCGGCATGGATGTCGAGGATTGGCCGCCCGACAACATCGAAGATCTGGCGAAGAAATTCGAAGACGCGTTCTAAGCGCGTCTTCCCCAATGCCCGGGATTTCCGGGGACAATACGGGCACTTCCGCCCCAAGGAGAGTCGGTGACACGCATCGCCGGCCAGACAAAGCAAAACGCAAGATAGGAATTGAAAAATGCGTCACGCACGTGGTTACCGCCGCCTAAACCGTACTCATGAGCACCGCAAGGCTCTGTTTGCAAACATGGCAGGCTCGCTCATCGAGCATGAGCAAATCAAAACAACTCTGCCCAAGGCAAAAGAACTGCGCCCGATCATCGAAAAGCTGGTCACTCTGGGCAAGCGCGGCGACCTGCACGCCCGTCGTCAGGCCGCAGCACAGCTGAAAGAAGACAAAGACGTCGCAAAGCTGTTCGAAGTTCTGGGTCCCCGCTACGCCGAGCGTCAGGGCGGTTATGTCCGCATTCTGAAAGCTGGCTTCCGTTATGGCGACATGGCTCCGATGGCGATCATCGAATTCGTTGATCGTGACGTCGACGCCAAAGGCGCAGCTGACAAAGCTCGCGTTGCAGCCGAAGAGGCCGCAGAAGAATAAGAAAGCCTACAGCTTTCAAAAAAGAACCCCGTGTCCTCGACGCGGGGTTTTTCTTTGCGCAGTACAAACTGTTTGCTTCGGCGTGACCAAGATGGGCTGTCTCACACAGCGACCAGCTTACCGTCTTGCAATTCCAGCCTGTCCGGGGCCAGCGCATCGCGAAATGCAGGAGAATGGCTGACCAGAAGGATAGCCTGAGGCAGCGATTGCAGGATTTCAAGCAACCGCGCCTCGTTTTTAGTGTCCAGCGCATTGGTCGGCTCGTCCAGCAGCAGGGCCTGTGGCTCCATCGCCAGAACAGTTGCCAGCGTGATCAGGCGCTTTTCGCCGCCTGACAGTTTATGTGTGGTCCGATCCTTCAGATGCATGAGGTTGAGATCACCCAATACTCGATCCACAATTGCCAAGGCCTCGGCGCGCGTCTTGCCGAGGTTCAGTGGACCAAAGGCAATGTCCTCGGCCACGGTGGGGCAGAACAGTTGGTCGTCAGGGTCTTGAAAGACAAGCCCGATGTGGCGGCGCACTTCATGGAAATCTGCCTCAACCTGTCGTGGTTTGCCAAAGACGGTCACCGTACCCGAGGACGGTCGCTGCAGACCAAGTGTGATACGTAGAAGCGTGGATTTCCCGGCTCCGTTCGGGCCGGTCAGTGACAGGCGTTGCCCGGCCTCCAGCCGCAGGTTTGCGCCGTTCAGAACCGGTGCTTGTCCAGTATAGGCAAAGCAGATGTCGTCCAGCGCGATTAGGGTCATGCGAATTCCACTAGGATCAGGGCTAGACAGAGGGCTCCAAGCCCGGCAGCAAAGACAATATCACGTCGGTTGATGCTATAGTCTTGCAGCAACAGCATCTTGCCTGAAAACCCCCGGCATTTCATCGCGCCGAGGATGCGCTCGGACCGTTCGATTGCCCGGACTAGCATCATGCCGACCAGATAGCCAAAGCTGCGATAGGTGTGCCAGTTGGTGCCGGGACGGAAGCCTCGGACTTTCATAGCGGCGCGGAGGCGTTGGTATTCCTCATGCAGGACGTCGATGTATCTGATGGTGAACATCAGAAGGTGCACCAGTGTTTCCGGGCAGCGTAGCCGGTGCAGGGCGTGGCCCAGTGTGACAGGCTCCATTGTGCCGACCAGAACCATCACGGTCAGGATCACGGCGTTGGCGGTCAGCGCGATTTCCACGGCTTTCCAGAGCCCTTGCCAGCTGGCCGGAAATCCCCAGATGGTAAACATCGGGTCGCCGGGCATGGTGAAGGGCAGAAGGACCAGCATAAAGATGATGAAACTGTCCATCATCGCCATTCGCTTGAGTGTTTTGCGCCAAGGCAGTCGGGACGGCACCAGCAGAGACAGCGCGATCATCAGTGCCGCCGTAAGGGCGGGCAGGGTGGATAGGGAGACAACAACGACCGCAAAGACAACGGACATGACGATACGGACCCGCGGATCAAGCGAGGTGATCAAACCTCGTTGACCGACCGTGCCAGCCTCGGCCAGCGTCCTTTCCTGTGGTCCCAATACGTGTCCCATCAGCCTGCCAGTTTCCTCCGCGCAGCGAGGTAGAAGCCCAGCCCGAACAGGCCAATGATGTATCCGATGCCGCCCAGAATGCTCTGGAGGTCGTTATGTTCGCGATAGGCGGCGATTTCCCGGCGCAGTGGGCGTATTTCGTCACGCACGGCTGCCGCGATGGCTTGACGTTCCTCATCGCTGAGGGAGGCCACTGTGACGCCCTCTGAGGCGGGAGTTGGTGTAGGCGACGCTGCAGGCGTGCTCTGGACGGCGACGCCCATGATCTTGGCGACGTCATCGGCGGGCATGGTAACCTCGGCCACGTGACCGGCGCCGAGGTCGGCAAAAAAGGTATGGGCGACGGGTGCGGTGGGTATGTAGATGAAAAACCCGTCGGCGTCGGTTGTGGCCCGGCCCAGCTCGACCCCGTTTGGATCGGTCACGAAGACCTCGGTATCGGTCGCCATGGTGCCGTTGGAGAAGCCGATTTCCCCTTCAATCGCATCGCCGGACGCAAAGACGCCGGCAATCACCTTATGGGCCAGCGCGGGCAGAGGGGCCGCGCAGAGGGCCAGGATGAGGGCAAGCTGTCTCATGTGGCGGGCCTTGTCAGGAACAATTCGGGTTTGACCTTTCGCGCAAGAAGGACTGCAAATCCGGTCAGGACGGCCTCGATGATCATCACGGGGATATGGGCGAAAAAGACCAGCTTGGCGGCGGGCAGGAATTCGTCCCCTGACAGGGCCAGTGAGATGCCCACCATGACAGTGGTGGCCGCAATGGCAAAGGCGCCGCCTATGCCGCCCCAGATCGCGCCATGGACAGGCGAGCCGCGCCCGATCAGAGGTCGAAACAGCAGCCCCGCCAGTACGGCCGGAAAGGCGATGTTGAGCGTGTTGATCCCCAGCACCGTCAGCCCGCCGAAGCCGAAAAAGACCGCTTGCAGCAGTAGACCTACGAACAGAGCAGGGAAGGCGGCCCAGCCAAGCAAAAGCCCGGCCAGACCGTTGAGAATAAGATGCACCGACGACGGCCCGATCGGCACGTGGATTAGAGAGGCCACGAAGAAGCTGGCCGCCAGGACCCCAGCCGTGGGGATACGGTCCAGATCCAGCGACCTGAGGCCCATGGCAACCCCACAAGCGGCGGCAATGGCTCCGCCGATGACGACCGGGTTGGACAGGGCTCCGTCGACGATGTGCATCTGTGGTTACTCCATGTCCCAGGCGCGGATCCAGATCACCGCGTCCTGGCTCAGCTCTTTGTCTTCATGTTCGGTTTCCGGACCAGCGCCGAGGGCGGCAAAGCCCCAGTAGCCAGCTTTCGGGACACCGAAGGAGAAATAGCCGTTGGCGTCGGAAATAGCGACAACAGCGCCACCCGGCATCGGCGAAACGGTCGGCTCGGACGAGGCTTGGCTGTCAAAGCTGGGCTTTGCGGCCATGTATTCGATCTCGACCTCAGCGCCGGCAACCGGTTCGCCATTCGCCAGAACCTGACCGGTGAAGGTCGAGCCTGCGATGATGTTGTGGGGCTTGTTCAGCGGCACGATCTCGGTCGCCAGACCCGCGGGGTTCATCCAGTCGGTCGGCAGTTCGTTGCGGTTCAGGAACGCCTTGGTGATCTGTTGGATATAGATGTCCTCGGCCTCTTCGTAATAGGGCTCAGGCACAGTGACCATCACGTAGTCGCCCGAACGCTTGACCGGAACAGATCCCTGAAAGGCCGCGCCTTCGTTTTCAGGGCTCGAAAACCGGATGGGTTCCAGCGTGTCCAGCAGGTCGGTCTTTTCGCCATTGTGGATCACATAGAATTCCTGCGGCTTTTCCAGATCCATGACATGACCGTTTTCAAACGGGTGCCAGAAGATCAGCTTGACCGGCACGTCGCCCGGCGCCTCGATCAGCGTGTCGGTGGTGTATTCCAGCAGAAAATGCGCCTGTGCCAGAGCTGGAGTCGCCAGCGCAGCAGCAGCCGTGCAAAATAGTTTCTTCACAAGGTCTTTCCTTCGTCCTTCGTGCCAACCCCGGCACGTTTCTTGCTTGATATCGGGACGAACGGAGCCATTTACCCAAAATGAGGGCATCGGCCCAATGCACACCCCGGCATCGGTGACACACCCCTTCCGAGGGTGCATATCCGGCAGGTCTCCTGACTTGCGGGTCAAAGCATCGGGCTGGCCTTCCCGGGTGGAACCCAGTGGCATGTCAGCCCTGCTCACCGCCTACAGTTGCGGGGGCAGTTGCGGCATTGGGTGGATCAGAATTCCCCGCACCGCATTCCCTTTTCTCCGGGCGAACCCGGAACCGGACATGAGGACGCTGATGGCAGAGATTCCCATCACCGGTCAATCTCTATTTAAGACTGTAGCGATAACATCTTGTCGATAGGATCGGATGTTCCTGTTCTGCCCACTTGGTATTGAAGGCGCGCGGGTAAGCGACGACAAGAGGACGCGCATGCCTGCACCGCAATCTGGACATCAGAATCAGATGCATGCATCCTGCGCCGCGTCAGACTCCGGCGTTGCGCGCTTGTGTTCGGCGCCCAATTCCCCACAAGCCCCGGAGGCCCAATGTCTGAGATCAAACAAGGCGACACAGTTCGCATCCACTATACCGGAACGCTGCTGGACGAGACCGTCTTTGACAGCTCAGACGGGCGCGATCCTTTGGAATTTGTTGTCGGTTCGGGCCAGATCATACCCGGCCTGGACAGCGCGATGCCAGGACTGGCGGTTGGCGACAAGAAGCGGGTCGAGATTGCCTGTGTCGACGCCTATGGCCCGATCAACCCGGCGATGCGGCAGGACATCCCGCGTGAAGGTATTCCGAACGACATCCCGCTAGAGCCTGGAAGCCAGTTGCAGATGCAGACCCCCGACGGTCAGGCGCTGCCGGTAACGGTTGTCGAGGCGAACGAGGCCACGGTGACGCTGGACGCCAATCACCCGCTGGCCGGGCAGGACCTGATCTTCGATATTGAGGTTGTCTCGGTGAACTGAAGGCTTGAGGTCTTAGCCCCAAAGCCCGTCAAGCGCTGCACGGACCTGCGGTTGCGTGAAGAACACGAACAACACCAGCAATGTGGTCAGCGTCAAAAGCAGAACACGGGCGCGGGGGCTTAGGAACCCCGTTTTCCGTCTGGTCTGGGTGCCACGCGTATTGCTGGCAAGGATCTGGTCGGTTTTGCTCATGCCCATATCCCTGACGCCGAAAGATGGTCAAATCTTGGCGGCGTCTGGGAAAGATATGGTCACATGAAATCCGGCTGTGGCATTCCAAGCACGTGGAAACCGCCATCCACCCTGATGATCTCGCCCGAGGTGCAAGCCCCCGCATCCGAGGTCAGGTAAACCGCTGTGCCGCCAACGGCCTCAAGCGTAGCGTTCGAGCGCATCGGCGCATTCTGGTCGCAGAATTTGTAGGTCTTGCGCGCTCCGCCGATTGCAGCCCCGGCCAGGGTCTTCATCGGGCCGGGCGAAATCGCGTTCACACGGATGCCTTCAGGGCCGAGGTCGTTGGCAAGATAGCGTGTCGCCGATTCCAGCGCGGCTTTGGCAACGCCCATGACGTTGTAATTTGGAACCACACGATTCGAGCCTTGGTAGGTCAGCGTCAGCAGCGAGCCACCATTGTCCTTCATCAGCGGATAGGCGCGACGGGCGACCTCGATGAAAGAGTAGGCCGACACATCCATCGAGTGCTTGAAATTGGCCCTTGTGGTGTTCAGAAACCGGCCTGTCAGCTCGTTCTTGTCCGAATAGGCGATCGCGTGAACGACAAAGTCGATGGTTGGCCAGCGTTCGCCCAACTCGCCAAAGGCGCGGTCCAGCGAGGCGTCATCGGTGACATCCGCATCGACCATGAAGTCGCTGCCGAGGCTTTCGGCCAATGGCTGCAGACGCTTCCCGAACGCGTCGCCCTGATAGGTGAAAGCCAGCTCAGCCCCTGCTTCGTGCATCGCTTTCGAGATACCCCAGGCAATCGACCGGTCATTGGCGACACCCATGATAAGGCCGCGTTTCCCTTTTAGAACTTCCGACATCTCGTTCACCCGTTATACTTTGACAGGATCATGGATCCGTTCGTGCCACCAAAGCCGAAGCTATTGGTCATGACCGAATCCAAACCTGCATTTTCAACCACTTGAGTTGCAATTTCACCGGGCTGGATGCCTTCGGCTAGTGTGTCGACGTTGATCGACGGTGTTATGAAATCATTGTCCAGCATGAGCAGGCAGAAGATCGCCTCAAGCGCGCCGGCCGCGCCCTGTGCGTGCCCGGTCATCGACTTGGTGGATGAGATCGGCGGCACGTTGCCTTCGCCGAAGATACGACGCACGGCTTCAACTTCGCCCACATCTCCGACCGGGGTCGAGGTGCCGTGCGCGTTGATGTAGCCAACCTTGTGGCCTTCGGGCAGGGTGGACAGCGCCAGACGCATCGCGCGCTCACCGCCTTCGCCGGACGGGGCCACCATGTCATGACCGTCCGAGGTTGCAGCATAGCCGGTCACCTCGGCGTAGATTTTGGCACCGCGCGCCAGCGCATGGTCCAGATCCTCAAGCACCACGATGCCGCCACCACCCGAGATCACGAAGCCGTCGCGGTCCTGATCGAACGCACGCGAGGCTTTCTGCGGAGTTTCGTTATACTTGGACGACATCGCGCCCATCGCGTCGAACAGGCAGGACAGGGTCCAGTCCAACTCCTCTCCGCCGCCTGCGAACATTACGTCCTGCTTGCCCAGCATGATCTGTTCCGCCGCGTTGCCGATGCAATGCAGCGAGGTCGAGCACGCCGAGGTGATCGAGTAGTTGATACCCTTGATCTTATAGGCTGTGGCAAGGTTCGCTGAAATCGTGGAGCACATGCATTTCGGCACGGCAAAGGGCCCGATCCGCTTGGTGGCGCCGTTTTTTAGTACCGTCTGATGCGCGGTCAGCATCGCGCTGGTGGACGGTCCGCCAGAACCAGCGACCAGTCCGGTGCGCGGATTGACGACCTGTTCCTCAGTCAGCCCGGAATCGGCAATCGCCTGTCCCATCGCGATATGCGCATAGGCCGCGCCCGGTCCCATGAAGCGCAGGGTGCGTTTATCAACGTGCTCGGACACGTCGATCTTGAGCGACCCGGCGATCTGGCTGCGAAAGCCGTGTTCGACCATCTGCTCATTGGCCTCGATGCCGGATTTGCCTGCTTTGAGCGAGGCGAGAACCTCTTCGGCATTGTTCCCGATCGAGGAGACGATCCCCAGACCGGTGACGACGACGCGACGCATATGCGTTCTCCTGTGTTCCGTTCCTGTTGGCGTAATGTCCGCTGGCGTCAGCTTTCGGACAGTGCAACCTTCATATCTTTGACTTGATAAATCACTTCACCATCCGCTTCGACACGGCCATCCGCGACCCCCATGGTCAGACGGCGTGTTTGTACGGCTTTGGTAAAATCAACATAATAGGTCAGCATCTTACGGTCCGGGCGGACCATGCCGGTCAGTTTGACTTCGCCCACGCCCAACGCATAGCCGCGCCCCTGCCAGCCGCGCCAGCCCAGGTTGAAGCCGGTCAGCTGCCATAGGCCATCCAGACCCAAGCAGCCCGGCATGATCGGGTTGCCGGGGAAGTGGCAGTCAAAGAACCAAAGATCAGGCGTGATGTCGAATTCCGCGACAACATGGCCTTTGCCATGGGCGCCTCCGTCACCTGAAACATCGGTGATCCGGTCCATCATCAGCATCGGAGGGGCAGGCAACTGCGCATTGCCGGGGCCAAAAAGTTCGCCTCGCGCGCATTTCAGCAGATCCTCTTTGTCAAAACTGCTTGGGAATTGGGCCATTCTTGCCGCCTCTTCTGCCTTGGGTCCGTTCATTACATTTGGCCTCACCTAGCACCCGTATGCAAGGTCCTGCAAGAGCGGCGGTCAGATGATGTTGCGTCCCGACGGTCTTTGCGAATGAATTTCATTTGAAATTGTTATCCCTGCGCCCCTATATATAAAGGCAGCAAAAACGGGTATCGGATTCATGACACCTCAGAGCCGTAAGATAGCTACAGACTGGTTGGAGAGCGCCGGATTGCGCCCGACGCGACAGCGTGTTGCGCTGGCCGAGTTGCTTGTGGGCGATGGTCGTCACCGGCATGTCACGGCGGAAAGCCTGTTCGACTCGGCCAAGACCAAGGGTGATGCCGTTTCGCTTGCGACCGTTTACAATACGCTGCGCGCGTTTTGCGATGCGGGCGTGCTGCAAGAGATCACGGTGGATGGGTCGAAAAGCTATTTTGACACCAACACCCATGATCACCCCCATTTCTATTGGGAAGACGAAAGCAGGCTGAGCGACGCTCCGTCCGAAGAGTTGGTGATCCAGCGCCTCCCGCAGGCACCGGAAGGGGTCGAGATTGCCTCGGTCGACGTGGTTATCCGCCTTCGCAAGAAACCTTAGTTCTAGCCTCGGACAACGCATCAAACAGAATACGTTCCGCTGAGGCCAATGTGGCTTCGACGGGGCCGGTTCCATGGCGCGCCAAGACGACAGGCTCAGCAGCGTCCTTGTCTAGGATCGGCAGACGCACAAGCGCTCGATTGTCGTAGCTCATCGAATTGTTGGGGCTGGCATAGCTGATTGCGATTCCTTCCCCATGGGCTGCGAGGCTGCGCTGAATCTCAAGCGTAGCGGCCCTGTGGGCGACTGTTGGGTTCAGGCCTTTGTGCCGAAACAGGTTCAGGACGTGCTGTGCGGACAACCCCTCTTTTGACAGGATCAGGGGTTCCTCTTCCAGAACGGCCAAAGTCACACTGTGGACAGAAGCAAGCGGGTGATCAGGTGGGAGCAAGGCGTGCGGGACACTGTCGAACAGCTCTTGCCGAGTAAACCCTGCATCCATGCCAAGGTCATACGTGATCGCGATATCTGTCTGACCGTCGATCAGACAGTCCAGCAAGCCCTCGAAACTGTCCACCTGATACGTGATGGTCACATCGGGCAGAGCTGTTTGCAGACTGCGCAAGGCAGAAGCCAGATGAAATGGTGCTAGGTCTATGAAACAGCCCAACCGCAGGTGTGAAGACCCGTGCGGTGCATCTGTCGGACGTTCGATTTGCGCGGCAGAGTGCAACAGCTTTTCCGCCTGTTCGATGAAAAGGCGCCCCTGGGGGGTTGTGGTCATCGCTGCTCCCCGACGACGCATGAACAGCGGATATCCCAGAAGCGACTCAACCCGCGTCAGGGCCGTCGATAGAGCGGGTTGCGATACGTTCAGCGCATGGGCTGCGGCAGACAAGCTGCCATGGCGGCCTATGGCGCAGACATATTCATATTGGCGCAGTGAGATATATAACATCAAATTAATTTTTACTTCGAAAGATATTATTTGAACAGATGGCTTTGTTGTCCTTTAAACGGGTCAAGCACAAGGAGAACGCCATGCCACACCCTCTTGTTTCTCAGGACATGATCTATACCTACCAGGTAGACGGGGTTGTCCTGATCAAAGGGCTTTTTGCCGATCACGTGGACGCGCTGCGCGACGGAGTTGCCGCCAACATGGCCGAGCCGGGACCCTATGCCTCGGACAACAAAAAAGAGGGGCAGACCGGGTTGTTCTTTGATGATTACTGCAACTGGAAGCGTATCCCGCAGTTCCGCGAGGTGATCGAGACCTCTCCGGCGGCTGAGGTTGCGGCGGATCTAATGCAGTCGAAAACAGTGCAGATGTTTCACGACCATGTTCTGGTGAAGGAGCCAGGCACATCGATGGCGACGCCCTGGCATCAGGACGGGCCATATTACTTTGTCGAAGGGCAGCAGACGATCAGCTTTTGGTCGCCCTTGGATCCGGTGAAGCAAGCCACCCTGCGCTGTGTTGCGGGATCGCACAGGTGGGAGAAAGAGGTGCTGCCGACACGTTGGGTCAGCGAAGAGGGGTTTTTTGCTGATGAAGGCCAATACATCCCGGTCCCTGACCCGGATGCGGAAGGGATGAAAGTGGTCGAGTTCGAAATGGAACCCGGTGACGCGGTTGCGTTCAACTACCGTACCCTGCATGGGGCGCGAGGGAATCACTCGGACAGTCGTCGTCGGGCGTTTTCACTACGGCTGGTCGGGGATGATGCGCGCTATGTCGAGCGTCCGGGCCGCACGTCGCCTCCGTTTCCTGGGCATGACATGACGCCAGGGCAGCGTCTGCGGGAAGACTGGTTCCCGATGCTGCTGCAGCGATAGGGCGCTCTGCCCCGGCCGCCTTCGGCGCCTCCCCCGGGATGTCTTCAGCCAGATGAAGAGCGGATCAGAACCACTGGCCTGGCTCGATCAGTCCCAGATCGAGCAGTTGCCGCGAAGTCCATTCGAACGAGACGGAATTGTGCCAACGGAAGCTCGAGATGTCGAAGGCGGAACCTGCGTTGCTTTTCAGGGCTTTTGCCGCCCGGAATGAGCAGATCGCAGCCGTCAGATTGTGATGCCAAGGGCAGGCATAGGTGTTGCATTCGGCCTCGTTGAACGTGTGATCCGGCTGCAGGATCAGGTCTTTGCGGGTCTTAAACAGGGCGATTCTGTCAATCCGGCGGCGTTCATAGGGGATGTGATCTTCGAACCGCCAGCGCAGGCCTCCGGACATGTCCAATTGGCGCTCGACCGGGCGGCCCGTGGGGTCGTGGCGGGTGTGGGCATAGTAACCGGTGCTGTCCAGCATGGCCTGGTCAGGGGCCACGCCGTTCGGGAACTGGGCCAGGTCACCCGCATAGAGGTCGATCACGTGGCACAGCATTGCATTGCGGCGTTCCTCGGTGTGGAAGGCCAGCAATTCCCCTACGCTGCGCGTTTCGCAGAAGGGGTAGAACAGGTATTCTGCGTTGTAGCAGTAATACATCCAGACACTGGGTGCAGCTTTCGTGATGCGGTTGATCGCGTCGAACACCACGGTCCGGGGCGCGCATCTGAACGTCACGCGATGTATCCGCGTTGACAGGTCGTGGCTAAGGGTGAACTCAACGGGCATGAAGGCCACAACGGACTTGAAGCCGAGGCCTATATGGTGGTGCAGCGTGCTTTCGACCTCGGTCTCGTCTTCGGCGAAAATCAGGGCTACGGGGCCTTTGGACAGGGCGGATTGGCCTGAATTCAGAAAGTTGTCGAGGGATTCGTACTGCATCGCCGGTTTTCATTCGCGTCTTGCTGGAAAGTTTCGCCAAATTCGGGTAATTGCGCCGGCATTGCAAGCGGCCTTCGAAGCATATAGATGACGCCGATCCAGCGACTGCAAAGGCCCGATCCATGTCTGAACCCAAAAAGCTTTTTATCAAGACCTATGGCTGTCAGATGAATGTCTATGACAGCGAGCGTATGGCCGAGGCCTTGGGCGGGCAGGGATATGTCGAGACCAAGTCGCCGGACGATGCAGACATGATCCTGTTGAACACCTGCCATATTCGAGAAAAGGCCGCCGAAAAGGTTTATTCCGAACTTGGCCGGTTCAAGGGTTTGAAGGCGGAAAAGCCCGACCTCAAGATCGGGGTGGCGGGCTGTGTTGCGCAGGCCGAGGGTGAAGAGATCATGCGCCGTCAGCCTCTGGTCGATCTGGTGGTCGGACCACAAAGCTATCACCGTTTGCCGGAGATGGAGGCCAAGACTCGTGAAGGTGCCAAGGCTCTGGACACGGATTTCCCCGAAGAGGACAAGTTCGAAAAGCTTAAGAACCGTCCCAAAGCCAAACGCGGCCCAACGGCGTTTTTGACGGTACAGGAGGGTTGCGACAAGTTCTGCGCTTTCTGCGTTGTGCCATATACCCGCGGGGCCGAGGTCAGCCGCCCGGCCGACCGCATCATTCGTGAAGCGCAGGATCTGGTCGAACGCGGCGTGCGCGAGATCACTCTGCTGGGTCAGAACGTCAACGCCTATCACGGTGCCGGCCCCAATGGAGACATGACGCTGGCTGGGCTTATCTGGGAATTGAACAAGGTCGACGGGCTGGAGCGTATCCGTTTCACCACCTCGCACCCCAATGACATGGCAGATGATCTGATTGAGGCGCATGGTACCTGTGAAAAGTTGATGCCTTACCTGCACTTGCCGGTGCAGGCGGGGTCGGACAGGATTCTCAAACGGATGAACCGCAGCCATACGGCGGACAGCTATTTGCGCCTGATCGAACGTATCCGCGCGGCGCGTCCGGATATCGTGATGTCGGGGGATTTCATCGTCGGCTTCCCGGAAGAAACCGAAGAGGATTTCCAGGCGACTTTGGATTTGGTTGAGCAGGTCAAATACGGCTATGCCTACTCGTTCAAGTACTCGACCCGCCCAGGAACTCCTGCGGCGGAACGCGCCCAAGTCGACCCGGCGGCGGCGGATGACCGCTTACAACGCTTGCAAGCTCTGATCACCAAGCATCAGCGTGAAATTCAGGATTCCATGGTCGGTCGCACTGTCGGCGTTCTGTTCGAGAAGCCCGGGCGGCTCGAAGGGCAAATGGTTGGAAAATCTGACTATCTTCACTCGGTGCACGTGGTCGGGTCTGACCTGAACGTGGGAGACCTGCGGAAGGTGCGTATCGTGAAGTCTGGTGCGAACTCTTTGGCCGGGGAACTGTTGCAATAAGGTGGTTCTTTGCGGGCACGTCGTGCCAGTACGAATATATCTAAAATTTACCCTTGATTTATGAATTGGAACTATGTTCCGAGAGGAGCCAAGTTTTCTGATGGGCCTCGACCGCGTGCGGAAGGTTTGTTTTTGCCGATCACGAAAGTGGCGTCGATGGAGGGTATTGAGTGGTAGTTCTGAAGTGCAGAGGTCTCTGGTCTGTGTCGGTCGCAACTTTAGTGGCTTTTGGGGCCAGCGCGACGTGGGCGAGCGATCAAACGGGGGACATATCGGATCCCGAAGTGATCAGCGACAAGCGCTTCAGCGACGATGTCAGTGCCTTCTATCTCGGTTTGACGGCCGGGTATGGCGGCGGTGGCGATGATCGGTTCGGTCTGACCACGCCAACTGATACTTTTGCAATCGGCGATCAGGACATAAGCGGAACCTATGGCGGTGTGCGCGGAGGCTGGCGCGGTGTCTTGCCGGCTCAGGGTGGTCGCGACTATGTCTATGGATTTGAGCTGGGATATGACTTCGGATCGCTGGACGACAGCGTATCCACCATAGTTGGCTCTGAGACGGTTCAGGGCGGGTCAGAGGTTTCGGACATTGTCACCTTGCGGTTTCGGAATGGCCTGACCAACCGCAGCGGGCGAATCCTTTATTTCGTCAGTGTCGGTTACCTTTGGGGCGACGTAGAGACCACAAACAGTATTTCGTCGCCGACTGGCACTCAGTCCTTCGAGTCCTCGGATCGGCGCAACGGATTCTCGCTCAGCATTGGCGCGGAACACTATCTGACGGAAAACTGGTCGATCACGGGCGAGTATGAATATGTCCAGTTCGACTCCAAGGATATTGAATTCTCTTCGGGTTTTTCGACAAAATCCACACCGAACTATCGCGGTCTGAGGTTCGGTTTGAACTACAAGTTCTAAGCCGGGGTAGAGCGTCTGATCGGCGCTTTTGTCATTGCCGCTCGATTTTTTGAAACTGTGGCTTGCACCGGGTCCGAGTTCTTGTCTACGCTCAAGGTGAAACGCCAAGACAGGAGAACGGATTGGCCATCGGTGCCCTAACCCCACCGCAAGATGAGATGCCCCAGCGCGAGGCATTTGTAGAATTCCCCGACAACCGCTTGTTGATTGATTTATGTGGCGAATATGACCGCAATCTGACCGAGATCGAACAGAAGCTCTCGGTCCAGATTGTGCGCCGTGGCAATCAGCTGGTGGTGATGGGCGAAGAGGATTCGCAGAAAAACGCCATTGAGGTTTTGCAGGCCCTTTACACCCGTCTGGAAGGCGGGCGCGATGTTGAAGCCGCTGATGTGGACCGAGAGTTGCGCATGGGTGGCTCGGAACAGGGGACTGGCAGTCGGGACGGCGACCAGCTTGAGATGTTCAAGGGCGGTACCGTTGAGATCAAGACCCGCAAAAAGCTGGTCGAACCCCGCACGGATGCGCAAAAAGCCTATGTGCAGTCGCTTTTCCAGAATGAATTGGCCTTCGGTATCGGCCCGGCGGGCACCGGTAAGACCTATCTAGCCGTTGCCGTTGGCGTGTCGATGTTCATCGGTGGCCATGTGGACCGCATCATCCTCAGCCGTCCTGCGGTCGAGGCCGGGGAAAAGCTGGGCTATCTGCCGGGCGACATGAAGGACAAGGTCGATCCGTATATGCAGCCGCTCTACGACGCGCTGAACGACTTTTTGCCCGGAAAACAGCTCGCCAAATTGATCGAGGAAAAGCGAATCGAGATCGCTCCGTTGGCGTTCATGCGAGGGCGGACGCTGGCCAATGCGTTCGTGGTACTGGACGAGGCGCAGAACGCGACGACCATGCAGATGAAGATGTTCCTGACCCGTTTGGGCGAAGGTAGTCGCATGGTTATCACGGGCGACCGGTCTCAGGTCGATTTGCCGCGTGGGGTTCAATCCGGGCTGGCGGATGCTGAACGCCTGCTGAAAACGATCCCGAATATCAGCTTCAACTACTTTACTTCGAAAGATGTGGTGCGGCACCCGCTTGTCGCCGCAATCATCGAAGCGTATGAGGCCGATTCAGGGCGCGAGACAGGATAACTCAAGGCCGGACATCAGGCTTTGAGGCGACAGGATGAATCTTGAACTCACCGTGGAAGATGACCGCTGGCAGGGGCTGGAGCTTCTGTGTTCGCGCGCGGTTGACGCGGTTCTGCACCATTGCGGGCTGGACCCGGATTTGTGTGAGGTCAGCCTGCTGGCCTGCGATGACACCCGAATTGCCGAACTGAACGCCGAGTTCCGGGAGAAGCCGACACCGACGAATGTTCTGAGCTGGCCCGCCGAAGACCTCGCAGCGGAAGTTGCGGGTGAAACGCCCGAACTGCCAGAACCCGATTTTACCGGCGAAATCGCGCTAGGGGATATCGCGATCTCATACGACACCTGCGCGCAAGAAGCTGCTGAGGCGGGCAAATCCATGTCTGATCACGTGACTCATCTGATCGTTCACGGAACGTTGCATTTGCTGGGGTATGATCACATTCGTGACCCCGATGCGACCTTGATGGAAGGGATTGAGGTCAAGATACTTGGCAAACTGGGTATCAATGACCCATATAATAGATGAAGCGGGTTATTTCACCCGATCAATTGGAAGAGGACAATGGGCGATACAGACGGCAGTTCTAGGGCGGCGCAAAGCGCGCAGTCTCAGAATTTGGACATTGAAGAGAAAAGCGGTTTCTTTTCGCGGATTATGGATGCCATTTCGGGGGCCGAAGAGGAGCAAAGTGCTCCGGTCAACGGGCATGAAATAGCCGGCAATCAACATCGCGGCATGGTTAACCTGCGTCGCAAGCGGGTTGAGGATGTCGCCATTCCGACCGTTGAAATCGTCTCGGTTCCCTCAACGATTTCCAAGGATGAGCTGGCGCAGGTCTTTCGCGAAAGCGGCCTGTCGCGGATACCTGTGTACGAAGGTACGCTGGATACGCCGCTGGGTTTTGTCCACCTCAAGGATTTTGCCCTGACCCATGGGTTCAATGGCGGCGGCGCCGAGTTCGACCTGACCTCGATGCTGCGCACGCTGTTGTTTGTGCCGCCCTCGATGCCGATCGGAGTTTTGCTGACCAAGATGCAGACCGAGCGTCGCCACATGGCGCTGGTGATTGATGAGTATGGCGGCGTTGACGGTTTGTTGACCATTGAAGACCTGATTGAGCAGGTCGTCGGCGAAATCGCGGATGAGCATGACGCGCATGAAGATCAGCTTTGGCTGCAGGAAAAGCCGGGTTGTTACGTCGTTCAGGCCCGCGTTCCGCTTGAGGATTTCGAAGCCGAGATCGGGCGCTCGCTGACCAGCCACGAGGATGTGGACGAGGAAGAGATCGAAACTCTGGGCGGTCTGGTCTTCATGTTGTCGGGTCGTGTTCCGGCGCGGGGTGAGGTCGTACTGCATCCCGAAGGCCCGGAGTTCGAGGTGATCGATGCCGACCCGCGCCGCATCAAGCGTCTGCGCGTCATGTTGCCGGACGTCGCTGCATGATCCCTGTCCGGGGTTGGCCTTTCTGGCTTAGGTTGGGTGCTTCAGGGGCCTTAGGGGCGCTGGGCGCTTATGGTTTGGCGCCGTTTGGCTACTGGCCGCTGACTCTAGTTGCGCTGATCGTGATTCCGGCGTTTTTTCTGGCCTGTGAAACCCGCGCGCGTGCCGCGTGGTTGGGCTGGGCCTTTGCCACCGGCTATTTCGCCCATGCGCTGAGTTGGATCATCGAGCCTTTCCAAGTGGACGCCGAGCGCCATGCGTGGATGGCTCCGTTTGCGCTGGTTTTCATGGCTGGCGGCCTGGCCTTGTTCTGGGCGGCAGCATTCTGGGCGGCGCGGCGGTTTGATGCTCCGGCTGTACGACAGGCTGTGTTGCTGGCCCTGGCATTGTCACTGGCTGAGTTTGGGCGTGGCTATCTTCTGACCGGCTTCCCCTGGGCCGGGGTTGCGCAGGTCTGGGTCGACACACCGGTTGCGCAACTTTTGTCTTTGGTTGGTCCGTATGGGCTGGCTGCGCTGACCTTCGCGGTGACGTTTTCGCTTGGGGCAGCGATAGCGCAACCTGTAGCTCTCCGCTCGCTTTTGGTTCCGGTCGTTGGGTTCGCCGGTGCCGCCGCTCTTGCCATGGTCTACGCCTCCAGCAGGCCGACCATAGAGTATGGTGAAAACACTGTCCGACTGATCCAGCCGAATGCGCCTCAGCATCAGAAATGGGATCCTGCATATGCGCCCCTTTTCTTCGCTCGGCAGATCGAATTCACCGCGGCAGAGCCACGTCCCGACCTGATCGTCTGGCCCGAGACTGCAATTCCGGCGTGGCTCAGCAGCGCCGGTCCTTATCTTGAGGCCGCCACGGATGCGGCTCAGGGCGTTCCGGTTATTCTGGGCATTCAGCGAGGGGACGGCCCGCGCATCTACAACTCGATGATCTATCTGGATGAGAACGGACAGCAGACGGGCCTGTATGACAAGCACCATCTGGCCCCGTTTGGCGAATATGTCCCGTTCGGAAACCTGATGGCCCGTTTCGGTATTCACGGCATGGCCACAACGGCTGGTCATGGGTTCAGTTCGGGGCCGGGGCCTGCTGTGATGCAGGCAGGTAAGCTGGGTCAAGCCCTGCCGCTGATCTGCTACGAGGCCGTCTTCCCGCAGGACGTCAACGGCGCGCCTGAACGCGCCGATTTCATCTTGCAGATCACCAATGATGCGTGGTTCGGAACCCGTTCCGGCCCTTACCAGCATCTTGCCCAGGCCCAGATGCGGGCGATTGAGCAGGGGCTGCCACTTATGCGGTCCGCCAACACCGGCATTTCGGGGATGATCGATCCTTTGGGTCGGATTACCGCATCGCTTCCTTTGGGGCAGGCGGGGTTCGTAGAAGCTGATCTGCCGCTGCCTCTTGCGCCAACCGTCTATTCCCGCATTGGGGACCTGCCCGTGTTGTTGGTCTCGCTCTTGTTGGCCGTGTTGTTGTGGCGCATGCCGCGGCCGCGCAGCACCTAGTTTCCGATTGACGCCATTTCGCAAGGCGCGTATGCCCTTGGTGCCTGTCACAACGGCTTCCTGGCGTGGCAGAGGAACTTCAATGGAGCACATTTATGTCCCGACAGAACTACACCTTTACTTCGGAATCGGTTTCCGAAGGGCACCCGGATAAAGTCTGTGACCGGATTTCGGACGCCGTACTCGACGCATTTCTGAATGAAGAACCCGAAGCGCGCGTGGCGTGCGAAACCTTTGCTACGACCGATCGGGTCGTCATCGGTGGCGAAGTAGGTCTGTCTGATCAGGAAAAGCTGCACGACTATATGGGGCGCATCGACGAGATCGCGCGCGCCTGTATCAAGGATATCGGTTACGAACAGGACAAGTTTCACCACGAAACGGTCGAAGTGACAAACCTGCTGCACGAACAGTCCGCTCATATCGCTCAAGGCGTTGATGCCTCGGGTGACAAGGATGAGGGCGCGGGTGATCAGGGCATCATGTTCGGCTACGCCACGACGGAAACACCTGCGCTGATGCCAGCCCCGATCCAGTATTCGCACGCGATCCTGCGTCGTCTGGCCGAAGTGCGTAAAAACGGCACCGAGCCTGCTTTGGGCCCGGACGCGAAATCGCAGCTGTCCGTTGTTTACCGCGATGGCAAGCCGGTTGGCGTCAGCTCGATCGTTCTGTCCACGCAGCACCTGGATGAAGCGCTGACCTCGGACGACATCCGTGCGATCGTCGAGCCCTACATCACCGAAACCCTGCCCGAAGGGTGGCTGAGCGCTGATACCGAATGGCACGTGAACCCGACCGGTAAGTTCGTGATCGGAGGCCCGGACGGAGATGCGGGCCTTACGGGTCGCAAGATCATCGTCGACACCTATGGTGGCGCAGCCCCTCATGGTGGCGGAGCGTTCTCGGGCAAAGACCCGACCAAGGTGGATCGCTCGGCTGCTTATGCTGCGCGTTACCTGGCCAAGAACGTGGTTGCTGCCGGTATGGCAGAACGCTGCACCATTCAGTTGAGCTATGCGATTGGCGTCTCCAAGCCGCTGTCGATCTACGCCGACACCCATGGAACCGGCCAGATCGCAGACGCCGTGATCGAAAAAGCTGTTGGTCAGGTTATGGATCTGACGCCACGCGGCATTCGTGAGCATCTGCAACTGAACAAGCCGATCTATCAGCGCACCGCAGCTTACGGTCATTTCGGCCGTGAACCCGCTGCCGATGGCGGCTTCAGCTGGGAACGCACTGATCTCATCGACGCCCTAAAAGCGGCGGTCTGATCCAAGACAAAAGGGGCGCGTCTCGCAGGATGCGCCCTTTCTCTTTTTCGAGATGCTCCGAGGGTCAGCCCCTTGTCACAAGACGCGCGCCACAGTAAGGGCACCGCCATGAGCAACCAGACACCCCAACGCCCCCGCAGAAACTTCTATGGCCGCTTCAAGGGCAAAACCCTGAAGCAAAGCCAGAAGACGTATCTGAACGAAGACCTCGATGCCCTGTCGCCCGGTGCTGTCGATTGGGAAACGAACCCCGAACGCCACCCGCTCGACCTCGATGCGCTGTTTGGCGGCAAGGATGTCTGGCTTGAGGTCGGCTTTGGCGGTGGCGAACATCTGGTGCATCAGTCCGCGAACAACCCCGATATCGGAATCATCGGGGCCGAGCCTTACATCAACGGCGTCGCCATGTTGCTCGGCAAGATCCGTCAGGCTGGGGTCGAAAACCTCGCGGTGCATCCCGGTGACGCGCGCGACCTGTTCGATGTGCTGCCAGAAGCCAGCATTTCACGCGCCTTCCTGCTCTACCCAGATCCGTGGCCCAAAACGCGCCACCACCGCCGCCGCTTCGTGACGCCCGAACATCTGGAGCCTCTGGCGCGTGTCCTGAAGCCCGGCTCGATCTTCCGCGTGGCCACCGACATTCCTGACTACGTGCGCCAGACGCTTGAGGAAGTACCCCGCGCCGGTTTCGAGTGGTTGGCTGAACGCCCTGTCGATTGGCGCGAGCCTTGGGACGACTGGATCTCGACCCGCTATGAGCAAAAGGCCCTGCGGGAAGGGCGGACACCGCACTATCTGACCTTCCGCCGGACAGACGCCTGATCGGTTTCAAATTTTTGTAATCCTGCACGCTATGCTAGGCTGTGCGCGTTACGCGTTTTCAGCATAGCTTATTTCAAGGATTACCATGTCTGATATTCGGATTACCAACTGCCACACGCATCTGTTTCACTCGCGCCACGTGCCCGAGGACTATCCCTATCCGGCGCTCAAACCGTTCAAGAAGATGCCATGGTTGATCAAGGCTCTGGCTTTCGGTGCCAGACTGATCGGCCAGCCTGGCGTCGCTGAAAAATTGGATCGGCTCTATCGTTTTCAGCAGGAAACGGATGAGGGCAGCCAGCGCGAGATTCTGGATAACCTGCAGCGACATTACCCCAGCAATACCCGTTTTGTCGTCTTGCCGATGGATCTGTCAGCCTTTGGCTTCGGCGCGCCTGAGGTGCCCCTGCGCGACCAGCACGACGAACTGGCGCAGCTCTCCACTGACCCAGAGGTTGGCCCTTCGGTGGTTCCCTTCGCAACCATCGACCCGCGGGCTGATCCCAATGCCACTGAACTGTGGCGTGCCATTGATGATCTGAAGTTTCGTGGGGTCAAACTCTATCCCCGTTTAGGGTTTGCACCGAATGACCCGGTTCTGATGCAGCATGTCTATCCGGGATTGCAGGACAAAAACCTGCCGGTGATGTCGCATTGTTCGCGTGGCGGGGTTCAGGGGCGGTATCTTTCCGACTATTGGGCCGACCGTTATACAGAGCCTGAGGCGTTTATCCCGGTGATGCGCGCCTTTCCCAACCTTCGGATCTGTCTGGCACATTTTGGTGGGCAGCGAGACTGGCATGCCTACGTCAATCCCGATCACAGCGACCCTTTGGACGATGCATTCAACCGGAATTGGCTGAGATCCATTCGCGACTTGATCGGCAGCGGAGACTTCGAAGGCCTGTGGACGGATATCTCCTACACCCTTTTCCAGTTCGAAGACTATGCGCCGTTCCTGCGTTTGTTCCTGATGGGCGAGGATGAGGAAAGCGAACGCCTGCGGTCGCGCGTTTTGTTCGGGTCGGATTACTACATGACCCGGCAAGAGGCGCTGTCAGAAAAGGCGGTCTGTATCCGGTTGCGCAACGTTCTGGGCGAAGAGATCTTTCGCCAAATCGCCGAGGAAAACCCGGCAAAATGGCTGGGAGAGACCTGAGAGACACCCATACCCTTATTGCCGCTGGACCAACTGGTCCCAATTCGCTAATCGGCATGGACTGATAGCGAAAACAGGAGCCCCCATGTCCGGACACGGCACGCCCATCCCGATGACCTCGCATCCCTGCGGCCCGTTGAACGGAACGGCTGAGGTGCCCGGCGACAAGTCGATCTCGCACCGGTCGCTGATCCTTGGTGCGATGGCGGTTGGGGAAACCAAGATCTCGGGCCTGCTTGAGGGCGAGGATGTCCTGGACACTGCCAAAGCCATGCGTGCCTTCGGGGCCGAGGTGACAGACCATGGCGGCGGTGAATGGACCGTGCATGGTGTCGGTGTCGGTGGCTTTGCCGAACCCGATCAGGTGATCGACTGTGGCAACTCGGGCACCGGCGTGCGGCTGATCATGGGCGCGATGGCAACCTCTCCGATCACGGCGACCTTCACGGGTGATGCTAGCTTGAACAAACGCCCGATGGCGCGGGTCACAGATCCGCTTGCGCTGTTCGGCGCGCAGGCGGTTGGCCGCTCGGGCGGGCGCCTACCGATGACCATCGTGGGCGCAGCGGACCCGACCCCGGTCCGCTATGAGGTTCCGGTTCCTTCGGCTCAGGTGAAATCGGCCGTTCTGCTGGCGGGCCTGAACGCCCCCGGCAAGACCGTTGTGGTCGAGAAAGAGGCCACCCGTGACCATTCGGAACGGATGCTGGCCGGTTTTGGGGCCGAGATCACCGTTGAAGATACAGATGAAGGTCGCGTGATCACGCTGACCGGTCGACCCGAGCTGAAACCTCAGGTCATTGCCGTGCCGCGTGACCCGTCGAGTGCCGCTTTCCCGGTTTGCGCGGCGCTGATCACCCCCGGTTCGGACGTGCTGGTGCCCGGCATCGGTCTGAACCCGACCCGTGCGGGCCTCTTTACCACTCTGCGTGAGATGGGGGCGGACCTGACCTATGAAAACGAACGCGAAGAGGGCGGTGAGCCCGTCGCCGATCTGCGCGCCAAATACTCGCCCAATATGAAGGGGATCGAGGTCCCGGCCGAGCGCGCCGCCTCGATGATCGACGAATATCCAGTTCTGTCCGTGGTGGCGGCCAATGCAACCGGCACTACGATGATGGGCGGCGTGAAAGAGTTGCGCGTCAAGGAAAGCGACCGGATCGACGCGATGGCGCGCGGGTTGCGGGCCAATGGCGTGACCGTGAATGAGGGCGATGATTGGTGGGCGGTCGAAGGGCTGGGCATCGGCAACGTTCCCGGCGGCGGCACTTGCCAGAGCTTTCTGGACCACCGGATCGCGATGTCCTTCATGGTGATGGGCATGGGCGCGAAAACGCCCGTCTCAGTCGATGATGGCGGCCCGATCGCGACCTCTTTCCCGATCTTCGAGCCGCTTATGGCCTCTTTGGGTGCCAAGGTCGAACGGACATGAGCTTTACCGTCGCCATTGATGGCCCTGCGGCGGCGGGCAAAGGGACGATCTCGAAAGGCGTCGCGGCGCATTTCGGGTTTGCCCATCTGGATACGGGGCTGTTGTATCGTGCCGTGGGACGTCGCGTGTTGGATGGGGTTGATCCCGTCGCGGCGGCCCAAACTCTGACCGCAGAGGAACTGGAGCAAGGCGATCTGCGCACGGCTGAGATCGCGCAGGCGGCGTCAAAAGTTGCTGTCATCCCTGAGGTGCGGGCGGCGCTGGTCGATTTCCAACGTGCCTTTGCCCGGCGCGCGGGCGGGGCAGTATTGGATGGGCGCGATATCGGGACGGTGATTTGCCCTGAGGCTGAGGTGAAGTTGTTCGTCACCGCCAGCGCTGAGGTTCGTGCCGAACGCCGGTTTTTGGAACTTAGTGCCAAAGGGGCTGATGTAACGCTTGATCAGGTCTTAGCCGATGTGCGCGAACGGGACGCGCGTGACGCAGAACGCAGCACCGCCCCCATGAAACCCGCCGAAGACGCCGTTCTGCTGGACACGTCCGAACTGAGCATCGACGACGCTCTGGCACAGGCTGTCGAAATCATCACACAGAAAAGACCCGCAGCGTAACTGCGGGCCGTAGTCTGAGCGGATCAGAGTTCGCCGACGGCGATGCTCTTGATATTTGCCCATTGGTCGTCGGCGGTTTTGGCAGTGCCGACCACGTCTTTCAGGAAGGCGGCGCGGGTTTCTGCGTTCAGGAACAGGAACAATTTGCCGTCCGCGATCAGGTACTGATCCGGGTCGCCGTCGAACTTCTTGCCAACCGAGACACCGAATGAGCAGAAGCCGCCGTGCTGGGGCAGGTAGGCCGCCGGGTTCGCCTCGAACGCCTCGCGGTTCTCGGCGGTGGTGAAGTAGTAGGACGCGCCATCATAGGTGGCCGAGTGGGTTGCAAAACCTTCGACCGGGTTGCCGCTGTTGACCAGCGCGACCAGATCCACACCATGCGCAGCAAGCGGCGCGCCAGCCGCCGAGATGCCTTTGGACACATTGATTTCATCCGCAGCAAAGGCTGGGGCCGACAGGGCAAGCGCAGCAACAAAAGCAGTGAAGACGAGCGATTTCATTTGGGTCATCCTTTCATTTTCAGATCCGGGCTGAGGTATCCCTCCGCCGATGTGACAAAGCTAGGGCAGGTGTTTTGTACGCGTAATCGCAGATAAGCCGTGAAATTGTGCAGATCGTTCAAACATCCGAATGAAACGCAAAAAACACTTCACACAGCTTTGTTTGGCCAGTGACCCGGTTGCTTTCTAAGGTAAGGGGGCAACTATGGGAGTGGCCTCATGATCCGACTAGCTGTGATTTTGTTCCTCATCACCGGCAGCGTGAGCGCGCAACAGGCCGAACCGCCCGTGCCTGAGGGCGAACCTCCGATGACATATGAGCGGTTGGGCAGGATTCTGTTTGCGCTTGATCCGGAGATGCAGCCCAGCGGGCCAGGGTTCCAGATTACCATTGCGGATGTGCCGGTTCTGGTGATCACCGATGTCGTGGCCGATCGAATGCGCGCTATGGTGCCCATCAGCAGCACGGCAGATCTGTCTGCGGAGGATCTCCAACGGATGATGCAGGCCAATTTCGACAGCACGCTGGACGCGCGTTACGCGATTGCCAACGGAACCCTTTGGGCCGTGTTCATCCACCCTCTGTCGCCGCTGAAAAAAGATCAGCTGATCTCGGGCCTGGCGCAGACGGTGAACATCGCCAACACCTATGGCACGCTGTATTCCGGTGGGACGGCTGAGTTCGGAGGGGGTGACAGCGGCGACCTGCAGCGCGCCCTGATCGATGAGCTTTTGAAAAAGGGTGAAGAGATCTGACGTCAGAGGGCGGTCGACTATCAGTTTGATCCTTGTCGGTATCAGCGCGATATCTGGCGTTATCAGGCTGCTCTGAAATCTGGGTTCATTGATATCAAACCATTGTTTTAAAATGGTAAATAGCCATATGATAAGGCCCTAGCCAGATGTCACAAAACTGTTATGCTCGCTTCACAAGCAATAAGGGGATGGCTGCTGGAAACCTCGAAAAACGGGGGTGGTCTAAAAATTCCCCAAGCCAACAGGGACAAGACAAGTTGAATAGTCGATTGAGTAAGATCACCATCGTGGGTGGTGGAACCGCGGGCTGGATGACTGCGCTGCTTCTGGACATGGTGTTTTCCCGCAGTTCTGCGCCCAAGGATCGGCCGCGCCTCTGCCTGATCGAAAGCCCCAATATCTCGACCGTCGGAGTGGGTGAGGCCACAGTGCCGCGTATGCCGCGCACGCTGCGGGAGGCGGGTATATCCGAGCGTGACTTTTTCCGCGAGACCAACGCGTCGTTCAAATTGGGTGTGAAATTCTGCAATTGGAACAAGGACGCAAATGGAAATCGCATCGATTATGTGAATCCGTTTGCCCACGGCCAGCCGCTTTACGGTTTGGATGCTGCTGAATATTTCTTGCGCTTTGGCAACGGAGACCGGGATTTCACGCAATCAATCTCACCGCATGATGATCTTGGCCGCCTGTGCAAAGGGGCACGGCCGTTGGGCGCACCCGAGTTTGAACAGCGCTTTGGCTACGCCTACCATCTGGATGCGGTAAAATTCGCAGGTATGCTGACCAAGGTTTGCACCAAGCGCGGCGTAGAGCATATTCAGGATGAGGTGCGTTCCGTCGAACTGGATGAGCAAGGCAATGTCAGCCATTTGATGCTGGAACGCAAAGGCCGTCATGATATCGAATTGGTCGTGGATTGTACCGGGTTCCGCGGGCTGATCATCAACCAGGCGCTTGGCGAGCCGTTTTTGGACTATTCAGATTATCTGCCCAACGATCGCGCTATGGCGCTGCAAATCGAACACCCTGACCCTGAAAAAATCGAAAGCCTGACACGGTCGACGGCGCTTGGTGCGGGATGGACGTGGCGCGTGCCGCTCTACAATCGGGTAGGTACGGGTTATGTGTACTCTTCTGCGCATCGTACTGATGATCAGGCGGCAGATGAATATCTTGAATGGCTGGGTGACAGCGGCAAGGGTCTGACACCGCGCGTAATCCCGATGCGCGTTGGCCGCGCGCGAAACGCCTGGGTCAAGAATTGCGTGGCTGTGGGTCTGTCCAGCGGTTTCATTGAACCACTCGAGAGCACCGCGATCCTTATGATCGACAACGCGGTGCGCTGGTTTGCCGAACATCTGCCCTCCCGAGATATCGAGCCCGCCTTGCGGAATCGTTATAATCGGCAAGTAAACAAGCTCTATGACGAGGTGCTGAACTTTATATGTCTGCACTATCGGCTGGGGAACCGCAGTGATGATCCATATTGGATAGACGTGCGGACACAGATGAAGGTACCCGACCGTTTGGCCGAGAATTTGGAGCTGTGGCAGTACCGTCTACCGATGAGTCACGATACCGAGTTTGCAACCCTTTTTGATGATCGCGTCTACCAAACAGTGCTTTTGGGCAAACAGGTCTATGACACTGGCTATGGATGCGGCATCCGAGATCGCATGCGGCCGTTGAAGAAACCGATCTGGTTTCAAGGCATGAGGCAGGCAAAGGCGGACTTGGTGCAGGTCATCAAGACGATGCCGGACCACAAAACACTGCTGCGCGATATCCGGGGTGAGCTCAAGAAACCCAACCTTGGGAAGGCGAACGCATTGAAGCCTACAGTTGAGGTGCCAAAAAGCGCACATAGTCCGGTAGCTACCCAGAACATGCCGAACCTGGCCGAAATCCAAAGCGGTGCGAAGGACCTGCAATTGTTCTAGGGCGCTTAGGCATGGGCAGAGTAATCTTCGACACCCGCTGCGGTGCCGAGATTTAGGCTTTGCCCTTGCGTATCTGGCTGAAACAGCCTATACGCTCGCTGTCTGAACAAGGGCGGTTAACGTCCGGATGACGTATCTGAGCAGGGCCGGGTTACCTCGGCCCTTTGTGTTTGTGTAGTCAGATGCGCACCGGGTCACGCCCTAAGACATCATGAAACAAGACCGGCGGAAACAACCGCTCGGCCAGCAAAAACGTATGTAAAGGAAAACAACGCCACATGGCTAACGCATCCATGGAGGAATTCGAAGCCCTCCTGAATGAAAGCTTCGAAATGGACACACCCGAAGAGGGTTCTGTTGTCAAAGGTAAGGTTCTGGCGATCGAAGCCGGCCAAGCCATCATCGACGTAGGCTATAAAATGGAAGGCCGCGTTGATCTGAAAGAATTCGCAAATCCCGGCGAAGCCCCTGAAATCGCTGTTGGTGACGAGGTCGAAGTTTACCTGCGCGCCGCAGAAAACGCCCGTGGCGAAGCTGTCATCTCGCGTGAGATGGCCCGCCGTGAAGAGGCGTGGGACCGTCTGGAAAAAGCATATGCCGACGACCAGCGCGTCGAAGGTGCAATTTTCGGTCGCGTCAAAGGTGGCTTCACCGTCGATCTGGGTGGCGCAGTTGCGTTCCTGCCCGGCTCGCAGGTTGACGTCCGCCCTGTGCGCGACGCTGGCCCGCTGATGGGTCTGAAGCAGCCGTTCCAGATTCTGAAAATGGACCGCCGCCGTGGCAACATCGTTGTGTCGCGCCGCGCAATCCTGGAAGAATCGCGTGCCGAACAGCGTGCCGAAGTTATCGGCAACCTGTCCGAAGGTCAGACCGTCGAGGGTGTTGTCAAGAACATCACCGAATACGGCGCGTTTGTTGACCTGGGCGGCGTTGACGGCCTGCTGCACGTCACCGACATGGCATGGCGCCGTGTGAACCACCCGTCCGAGATCCTGACGATCGGCGAAACCATCAAGGTTCAGGTCATCAAGATCAACAAAGAGACCCACCGCATCAGCCTGGGCATGAAGCAGCTGCAAGAAGATCCATGGGATCTGGTTGCTGCCAAGTACCCGCTGGGCTCGGTCCATCAGGGTCGCGTCACCAACATCACTGACTACGGCGCGTTCGTCGAGCTGGAAGCCGGTGTCGAAGGTCTGGTCCACGTGTCCGAGATGTCCTGGACCAAGAAAAACGTCCACCCCGGCAAGATCGTTTCGACCAGCCAGGAAGTCGACGTCATGGTTCTGGAAATCGACGGCGCCAAGCGTCGCGTGTCTCTGGGCCTGAAGCAGACTCAGCGCAACCCATGGGAAGTGTTTGCAGAAACACACCCCGAGGGCACCGAGGTCGAAGGCGAAGTCAAGAACATCACCGAATTCGGTCTGTTCATTGGCCTCGAAGGCGACATCGACGGCATGGTTCACCTCAGCGACCTGTCCTGGGACGAGCGTGGCGAGGATGCGATCCAGAACTACCGCAAAGGCGATATGGTTTCGGCCGTGGTCTCGGAAGTTGACGTTGAGAAAGAGCGTATCTCGCTGTCGATCAAAGCCCTGGGCGGTGACAAGTTCGCCGAAGCCGTAGGCGGCGTGAAGCGTGGCTCGGTCATCACCGTTGAAGTCACCGCGATCGAAGATGGCGGCATCGAGGTCGAATACGAAGGCATGAAGTCGTTCATCCGTCGTTCGGACCTGTCGCGTGATCGTGCTGAGCAGCGCCCTGAGCGCTTCAACACCGGCGACAAGGTCGACGTCCGCGTCACCAACGTCGACAGCAAGACCCGCCGTCTGGGCCTGTCGATCAAGGCACGCGAGATCGCCGAAGAGAAAGAGGCCGTGGAACAGTACGGTTCCTCCGACTCAGGCGCATCGCTGGGCGATATCCTGGGTGCAGCGCTGAAATCCGGCGACTAAACCCGGTCTCTGACCCGATACAAATTAACGGCCCCGTACATGTGTGCGGGGCCGTTTTTGTTGCGAATCAACAAGTTCCCAAATTGGGCGCTAAAATGTACATACTATGTGCATGAACGGGATTTTGGGTGTTCAAGCTAAAAATCATGCGAGTTTGCCCGAAATTGCAGCTACAACACACAGAGTTTACGTTCCCCCGAACCGGGTTTTTTTCTATACTGTCCAGAACACTAGAGATGGTAAACCGGTCGCCTGGGAGGGTAGCGCGCATGATCCGTTCTGAATTGATTCAAAAAATTGCTGATGAAAACCCGCATTTGTATCAACGCGATGTCGAGCGGATTGTGAATACAGTTTTCGAGGAAGTCACAGACGCGATGTCGCGGGGCGACCGGGTTGAGCTGCGCGGATTTGGCGCGTTCTCGGTGAAAAAGCGCGACGCCCGCGTGGGTCGCAATCCGCGCACCGGCGAAACTGTGCAGGTCGAAGAAAAATGTGTGCCGTTTTTCAAGACGGGTAAGTTGCTTAGAGACCGATTGAACGGTAAAGCCTGACCTTATGATGCGCTACATTCGATATGCTTTTCTGGGGGCGCTAGGGATCATCCTGATCTCAGTCTCCCTTGCCAATGTGGAATCCGTTGAACTCAAGCTGATGCCCGACCCTCTGGCCGAGCTGCTGGGGTTCAACCTGTCTACGTCGCTACCGCTGTTTCTGGTGGTGCTGGGCGGTGTTGTGGCCGGTCTGGTTATCGGGTTCCTGTGGGAATGGATGCGCGAGCATAAGCATCGCCGTGATGCGACCGTCAAAAAAGGTGAAGTGCGCAAGCTTGAGCGCGAGGTCAAAAAGCTCAAGAAAAAGCAGAATGAAGGCAAGGACGAGGTTCTCGCCATTCTGGATGAGGCAAGCTGAGCCAAAGCAATGCCTGATGTGTCTGTCAAAATCTGCGGTTTGACCGCCCCTGATCACGTGCGCGCTGCTGTTGATGCAGGCGCGCGGTATCTGGGGTTCAACTTCTTTGCCAAATCCCCTCGCTATGTCTCGCCCCAGCAAGCCGCCGAGTTGGCGACCCATGTACCGGCGGGCGTGGCCAAGGTAGCGTTGGTGGTGAATGCCTCGGATGAGGTGCTGGACGACATCACGCAGAATGCCCCGTTCGATATCCTGCAGCTGCATGGGGGCGAGTCGATTGAGCGCGTGCAGCAAATCAAGGACAGGTATGGCTTGCCGGTGATGAAGGTGATCGGGGTGGCCGATGAGGCTGACCTGGCTACCATTGATGCGTTCAGTGACGTGGCGGATCAGCTATTGATCGACGCCAAGCCGCCAAAGAATGCAGTTTTGCCCGGCGGCAATGGATTGGCTTTTGACTGGCGTCTGCTGGCGGGACGCAAATACTGGCGCAAGCCGTGGATGCTGGCGGGTGGCTTGACACCTGACAATGTGGCCGATGCGATCCGCATGACTGGCGCGCGTCAGGTTGATGTCGCATCCGGCGTTGAAAGCGCGCCGGGGGTAAAAAATGCCGCTCTGATAAAGGCATTTATTGACGCGACGCAGTGATCTGATCTCGTATACGCGCCGTATCTCTCGACGGAGGGGTACAAAAATGCTGGCGGCTATAGGCGGCGTTTCTCTGAAACACTGGTACAACGCGCCAGAATTTTTTTGGCGAGCAGGGCAGGCCTTGCGGCAAGCGCGGGGCGATCCGCTATGCTTACATGCGGCGACCTTCCGTCAAGACGGTCTCTATTTCTCTCTCAGCGTCTGGCACGATATCGAAGCGATGCTGACCTTCGCCCAATCAGGCCCACACCGTCGCCTGATGCAGGAGGCGAACCGCTTGGCGGATGTGAACCAGTTCCACCATTTCCCTTGCATAGGGATCCCAACGGCCGAGCAAGCTTTTGAGCTTTGGCGGCATCATACCCTGGCTGCCGAATGAGGCGTTTTGCCCATGGCAAAACCTGCCGCTACCTCCTATGAACAACGGATACGACGCGGGAGACTTCCATGGCCAACGATCTTTTCAATTCCTTCATGTCCGGCCCTGATGAACAGGGACGTTTTGGCATTTTCGGCGGGCGTTTTGTCAGCGAGACGCTGATGCCGCTGATCCTGTCTCTGGAAGAGGAATATGACAAAGCCAAGGATGATCCGACGTTTTGGGCCGAGATGGATGATCTGTGGGCAAACTATGTGGGCCGCCCGTCGCCTCTGTATTACGCAGAGCGCCTGACCGAGCATCTGGGCGGGGCGAAAATTTACCTCAAACGTGATGAGCTGAACCACACCGGCGCGCATAAGATCAACAATGTGTTGGGCCAGATCATCCTGGCGCGTCGCATGGGCAAGACCCGGATCATCGCGGAAACCGGGGCAGGGCAGCACGGCGTGGCCACAGCCACCGTCTGCGCCAAGTTTGGCCTGAAATGTATCGTCTATATGGGCGCCCATGACGTGCAGCGCCAGGCTCCGAACGTGTTCCGCATGCGCCTGCTGGGGGCCGAGGTGATTCCCGTGACCTCGGGCCGTGGGACGCTGAAGGACGCGATGAATGACGCGCTGCGCGACTGGGTGACCAATGTGCGCGACACGTTCTACTGCATCGGCACCGTGGCCGGTCCGCACCCGTACCCGGCTATGGTTCGCGATTTCCAGTCGATCATCGGCAAGGAAGCCAAAGAGCAGATGATGAAGGCCGAGGGCCGCCTGCCCGACACGATCATTGCTGCCATCGGTGGCGGCTCGAACGCGATGGGCCTGTTCTACCCGTTCCTCGACGACAAAGAGGTCAATATCATCGGCGTCGAAGCCGGCGGTAAAGGCGTGAACGAGAAGATGGAGCATTGCGCCTCATTGACCGGTGGTCGTCCGGGCGTGCTGCATGGCAACCGGACCTATTTGCTGCAAGACGATGACGGGCAGATTCTCGAAGGCTATTCGATCTCGGCCGGTCTGGATTATCCGGGCATCGGGCCTGAGCATTCATGGCTGAACGATATTGGCCGCGCGAACTATGTCGCCATCACCGACAAAGAGGCGCTTGAGGCGTTCCAGCTCTGCTGTGCCACCGAAGGCATCATCCCGGCGCTGGAGCCTAGCCACGCACTGGCCCATGTGATGAAGATTGCACCCGATCTGCCGAAGGATCACCTGATCTGCATGAATATGTGCGGACGCGGCGACAAGGACGTGCAGACCGTCGCCAAATACCTGAACTTCGACATGTCTGACACCGAAGGCCGCACGGCGGACTAACATTCGGTCAAGCGGATGGAACCGGCCCCCAAGAAAGGGCCGGTTTTTCTTTAGCTCTCTTGCAGGACGGTTTCGAACCCTTCGAACTGCGGCGGGCCCATCAAGGCGGATTGTGTCTTGCTGTTGCCTGCGTTTTTATGCGCGTCGCGGAACTGTTCCGACTTGGTCCAGGCTTCGAAATCTGCGCGGCTGTCCCAAATCACATGGCTGGAATACAGGCGATATCCGTCGCCTTCAGGCCCTTTGAGTAGGCGGAATTCCTGAAACCCTTTCAGCTCGTTCAGTCGCCTCTGGCGTTTCTTCCAAACATTTTCAAAATCGGCTTCACTGCCGGGCCGGACCTTGAAACGGTTCATTGCGATAAAGCTCATGGCTTTCCCCATTCTGTCGTGTTTCAGGCTGGCGAAACGAAATGTCGGCTGGCTGTTGGTATAGAGAGTATTCCCCGTCCGTCGTCAATTGGCACGCGTTGCGTGTTGGCGCAGGATGTCCAGCGGCACGATCTCAAGCGCGCGCTGATGCGTGGCTTCAAGATGGACCTTGGGCGCACAGCCTTCGTCATGCGCCTGAAGGAAGCGACCGGCACAGAGACACCAGCTATCCCCGGGGTTGAGGCCCGGAAAGTTGAACTCGGGCCGAGTGGTGCTGAGGTCGTTGCCAACGTATTTCGAATAGGCCAGAAATTCGGCCGTCATGACGGCGCAGACGGTGTGGCTGCCTTGATCCTCGATGCAGGTGTTGCAGGCCCCGTCCCGGAAGAACCCGGTCAACGGGTCTTTCGAGCAATCGGCCAGGACGCCGCCGAGAACATTGATGCTGTCTTCTTTCTGCATAAGGCTCACCTTACAGGCTTTGCGCGATACTGCGGAACATTTCGACATTCTGTTCGTTCACGCCGGGATCACGGAATTTGCGATCCGCACCGGTTGTCATGATCAGAACGCCACGAGGCTGGTCGAAGTACATATATTGCCCATAGACCCCGCGGGCCAGAAATTCTCCTTCATGCGCGCCAACGGGGATCCACCACTGATAGCCGTAGCCGATCTTTCCTGGCTCGGTCGGGGCGCTGGGCCAGGTTGATTCCTTGATCCATTCCGCGGGCACCAGTTGCTTGCCGTCATGCTCTCCGCCTTGCAGGATCACCTGGCCAAAGCGCGCAAAGTCGCGCGTGGTGAAATTCAGACCACCCAGCACAAAAGCCACATCTGCCCCGTCGGTGACATAGTATCCGTCGCGTTCCAGCCCCAAGGGCTGCACGATCTTCTCGGTCATCAGCTCCGTGACGCTGCGCCCAGTTGCCCCCCGGATCACCATGCCGATGACATGGGTGTCGATCGACACATATTGCCAGCTCTCTCCGGGTTCGATGAAGCTGTCCTCTAGCGCGATGGTGAAATCATCCAATTCACCGCCGAGGGCCAAAACGCGGCCCATTCGGTTGATGTCAGAGTTCGGGTCAAAATAGTCCTCGTCAAAGACCACCCCGCTGGCCATGTTCAGCACATTGCGGATCGAGGCGGTCTCATAGGCGCTGCCGGTCAGGTTGGGTGCGTATTTCACCACCGGATCATCAAGCGATGTGATCGCGCCTTCGTCCAGCAGAATCCCCAGAAGCGCCGAAAGATAGCTTTTGGCCACCGACCATGAGATGCGACGGTCGTCGGGACCTGTCCCCAGATAATATTCCTCGAACCGGATCTGGCCGTCCTGCATCACCAGAAGCGAGGTCACCGCGCGATCCTCGATCCAGTCATCGGTCCCTTCGGGCAGGTCAAAACCGGGGCCGTAAGGCAACTCCCACGTTGGGCCGTTGCCTCGAGGCAGATCGGCGGTTAGGAAAGCCTCATCCATGTGAGAGAAATTCTGGACGATCTTCTCTTCGGAAAACAGAGAGTTCACGGCCAATAGACGTTGAATTTCTTCGCGTTTCCAGACGCCGACAACCACTGCGGCCAGGACCAATGCCAGAGTGATCCGCAACACCCATTTGAACAGAGCTTTCATGAAATGCCTCCCTCTTGGTTGATATAGGAGCGCGAGACGCCGCATTCCGCAATCAAGACCTTACGGCACCAAGGGCGCAGGCTATTTGAACTTGTCCAACAGCTTTTGCATGGCCGAGCGGTTGTCGTCTTCGGGCACAGGCTTCGCCTCAGGTTTTGGGGTTGTTTTTTCGGGCTTTGGCGAGGTGGAAGAGCGGGGCGGTGCGGTACGCAAAGCAACGGCATTCATGAACTTTCCGCCGTCACCATCCGCAAGATGACCCGCGCCATCTGCCACGCCGCGCAGTACGTCTTCCAGCCAGTTCCCATCGGCTTTGGCAAAGTCACCCAGAACATAGGGCGAGACCATCTCTTTCCGTCCGGGATGCCCGATGCCCAAACGCACCCGATCATAGGCCGGGCTGATATGCTCATGAATGGATCGCAGCCCATTGTGCCCGGCATGACCACCGCCCGCCTTGACCCGTACTTTGCCGGGCGCAAGGTCCAGCTCGTCATGGAAAACGGTCACGTCAGTCGAGTCGAGCTTGTAAAACCGCATCGCCTCGCCCACGGATTGACCCGAGCGATTCATGAAAGTCTGCGGCTTGATCAGAAGCACCTTTTCGTGCCCAAGACGCCCTTCAGCAATCTCGGCCTGAAACTTGGATTTCCAAGGGCCGAAACCGTGATCTTCAGCAATCCGGTCCAGCGCCATGAAGCCGATATTGTGCCGGTTGCGGGCGTATTTCGATCCCGGGTTCCCCAATCCGACAAACAATTTCATGCCTTAATCCTCTTTCGCATGCCTTCAGCGCAGAGCGGTGATGGCATGAAATGGCATCCGTTTTCTAGCCCGGTGCCAAAAGAAAACGGGGCCCGATATTAGGCCCCGTTTCACAATCCGACAATTCGAATTCGGATTTATTCTTCAGCTTCTTCCTGGCCGACGACTTCTACTTCGTCTGCGGCCACTTCTTCGCCTTCCTCGTCGTCGCTGGTCGACAGACCGGTCGGTGCCGAAACGTTGGCGATCACGAAGTCGCGGTCGATGGTCGGCTTGGTGCCTGCGGGCAGGTCAACCGACGAGATGGTGACAACGTCGTTGATCTCCATGCCTGTCAGATCAACGGTGATCTTTTCAGGAATGTCGCCAGCGGTGCACATCAGTTCGACTTCCGGGCGAACAACGGTCAGAACGCCGCCCTTCTTGATGCCGGGGGCCGCTTCTTCGTTGACGAACTCAACCGGGATGAACAGCGCGATCTTGGTGGTCCGACGCAGGCGCATCAGGTCCAGGTGGGTCGGCAGGTCTTTGACGACGTCACGCTGCACGTCGCGGCAGATGACGCGTACGTCTTCGTGGCCTTCAACCTTCAGGTTCCACAGGGTCGACTTGAACCGGCCTGCTTTCAGGCGCTTGAACAGTTCGTTGAACGGGATCTTGATTGCCAGCGGATCTTTGTCGCCACCAAATACAACGCCCGGAACCATGCCTTCGCGGCGGGTCTGACGAGCGGCGCCCTTGCCTGTCCCCGTCCGTTCCAGAGCTACGAGATCAGGAATCTCTCCAGCCATGATATATTCTCCAATGTTAGGGCGGGCATCCTCCAAGGCTGTATGCCCGCGTGAAGCCGCGTCCTTAGCTTGTTTCTTGCGGTTTGGAAAGCAGTATTTTGCGAGGCTCGGCCTCGCGCTCCGAGGTATTTCCAAACAGAAGAAGATGCAAAACGCCCGTTGCTTCTTCTGTTCAAAAATACCTCGGGGGAGTCGCCCCTTCAGGGGCGGCGGGGGCAGCGCCCCCCTGGGACGGTTCAGCTTTGCCAGCGCCCGCCGAAATCTTCGGGTACAAGAAGGTTATGGCGACCCAGATCTGCGACGTTGCGCTCGCCGCACAGGGCCATCGTGGTATCAAGCTCCTTCTGGATGACGTCCAAGGCGGTCGTCACGCCGGATTGACCCATCGCGCCTAGCCCGTAGACGAAAGCGCGGCCGATATAGGTGCCTTTTGCCCCCAGTGCCAAAGCCTTTAGGACGTCCTGACCCGAGCGGATGCCGCTGTCCAGATGCACTTCGACATCGCCGTCGACAGCGTCCATGATCTCGGGCAGCATGCGGATTGAGCTTAGTGCACCGTCCAGTTGGCGGCCGCCGTGATTCGACACAATGATCGCGTCCGCGCCGAGTTTGGCGGCCATCTTGGCATCTTCCGCGTCGAGTATGCCTTTCAGAATCACTTTGCCGCCCCATTGCTCCATCAGCTTTTCGACCTTTGCCCAGTCGAGGCTGGGGTCGAATTGCTCAGCCGTCCACGCGCCCAGTGAAGAGGCGTCAGAGATACCTTCGACATGGCCAACGATGTTGCCAAACTCACGCCGCTTGGCTTGCAGCATTTCGATTCCCCACGACCATTTCGTCATCAGGTTGGCGATGGTTTTGGGTGTTAGTTTCGGCGGGGCAGAAAGGCCGTTCTTCAGGTCTTTGTGGCGTTGACCCAGAATCTGCAGATCCAGCGTAATCACGAGTGCAGAGCATTTGGCATCCTTGGCCCGCTGGATCAGGCGGCTGACATAGTCTTCGTCCTTCATGGTGTAGAGCTGGAACCAAAACGGCTTGCTGGTGTATTCAGCCACATCCTCGATCGAGTTGATGGACATGGTTGAAAGGGTGAAAGGCACACCGAACTCCTCGGCTGCCTTGGCGGCTTTCATTTCCCCGTCCGCGTGTTGCATGCCGGTCAGCCCGACCGGGGCAAGCGCAACGGGAAGCGACACGTCCTCTCCAATCATCTGCGACGCAGTCGACCGACCCGCCATATCCACAGCCACCCTTTGACGCAGGCGAATTTTCTCGAAGTCCGAGCTGTTTTCGCGAAAGGTCTGTTCGGTCCAGCTGCCGCTTTCGGCGTAGTCGTAGAACATGCGCGGCACGCGGCGTTCGTAGATCCGGCGCAGGTCTTCAATCGTCGTAATCACGGGCATGTTCGGGAACCTTCCTTGAATTGTCCCGAACTGTGTAACCGGCCAGAGGGCAGGTTCGCAACGCTATCGCGAGATCAAAAAAACGTGGCGGTCCCATGTCAGCCGCGCCTCAAAAACATATCGTTAGGGTTTATGCGGAATGGGCACCATCCGCGAGGGATTTCACGAAATCCAGTACCTCGGACACTGGCTTGCCCGCGCCGATCTGGCTGACGATAGCCGAGCCAACAACCGCCCCATCCGCGACCGAGGCGATGGCTTGCGATTTCTCGGGTGTGTTGATGCCAAAGCCGACAATGACCGGAAGGTCGGTGGCGGATTTGATCCGGGCGACCTCGGGGCCGACATTGGTCGCCTGCGCCTCAGCCGCTCCGGTGATTCCAGTGATCGAGACGTAATAAACAAAGCCCGAGGTATTCTGCAGCACGCGGGGCAGGCGTTTGTCGTCGGTGGTTGGTGTCGCGAGGCGGATGAAGTTCAGACCGGCGGCTTGGGCGGGCAGGCAAAGCTCCTCGTCTTCTTCGGGTGGCAGGTCGACGACGATCAGCCCGTCGATGCCCACAGCTTTGGCATCTTCGAGGAACGCATCGACGCCACGGCTGTAGATCGGATTGTAGTACCCCATCAGAACAATCGGGGTCGTGTTATCTGTTTCCCGGAACGCGCGCGCCAGATCCAGCGTACGTTGCAGGGTCATGCCGCCATCCAAGGCACGTTGACCTGCAAGTTGGATCGTCGGCCCATCCGCCATCGGGTCGGTAAAGGGCAGGCCAAGCTCAATCACGTCCACGCCCGCACCCGGCAATCCTTTGACGACCTCAAGCGAGGTCTCATAGTCTGGGTCGCCTGCCATCACATAGGCGACAAAGGCCTTTTTCCCCTCGGCTTTCAGAGCGGCAAACTTGGCGTCGATACGGGTCATGGCATGTCCTTGCAGTCAGGTTCGGACCTGATGTGCAGAAAGTTTTGCCGAAAATCAATCCCGCCGCGGCCGCAAACCTTCAGAACGCAAAGTGATAACGGAAAAGCAGGGCGTTGACGCCCGGATTATCCTCTTGCGTGCTGGCGTTGGATTTGTGGGTGATGGCCATCGACACCTTGTTGCCATTGTCCAGTGTGTACCCTATCCCAAGAAGGCTGCGGATCTGAAAGCTACCGCCAAGATCGTTCAACTCGTCAGCCTCAGAGAAGTAGCCGGGCATAACGCTGCCTTCCAGAAACCAGCGATTGTTCAGAGAATAGAGACCGACCAGACCCGCGCCGATATGGGTATCGCCCGCTTCGTCGATCGAAAGGGCTGCGCCCCACCCAACGCTGAACCGGGTGGCCTGATGAAACGGGCGGTGCTGATACTCCAACGCAATAAGCGCATGATCATCCGAGTCGCTGTCTGAGAAATCTGCGAAACCAGCCCCTAGAACAATGGACTGGGCATGCGCCATGCCGGCGCTTATGGCCAGAACAGCCGACAAAGCGAGGATTTTCTTCATAGGAACATTTCCGTTTGGTCTTCGATGTTCCTATTCACGTGCTTATTCCCGGTGCCTGTTTTCAATGCACCCACGAACACAACAGTGGAACAAAAACGTGAGACCAGCGTGAGGGTGCAGGGCGCCGATCATCCACATTGGCTTGCGAATTCACACTGACCCGCCTAGAAGCAGCCGCGAAAAGCATCAGGAGACCGTCATGGGCTTTAAAATGGGAATCGTGGGTTTGCCGAATGTGGGCAAGTCAACCCTCTTCAACGCGCTGACCAAAACCGCAGCCGCTCAGGCCGCGAATTTCCCGTTCTGCACCATCGAACCCAATGTGGGCGACGTGGCTGTGCCTGATGACCGGTTGGACAAACTGGCGGCGATTGCGGCCTCGAAGCAGATCATCCCGACGCGGATGACCTTTGTGGATATCGCCGGTCTGGTGAAGGGGGCCTCGAAAGGTGAGGGGCTGGGCAACCAGTTTCTGGCCAATATCCGTGAGACCGACGCCATCGCCCATGTGCTGCGCTGTTTCGAAGACGGTGACGTGACCCACGTAGACGGCCGAGTTGACCCGGTGGCCGATGCCGACACGATCGAGACCGAGCTGATGCTGGCCGATCTGGAAAGCATCGAAAAGCGCCGCGCCAATCTGGTGCGCAAGCTGAAAGGCAATGACAAAGAGGCGCAGCAGCAGGACCGTCTGCTGGCTGAGGCGCAGGAGATGCTGGAAAACGGCAAGCCCGCGCGTTTGGTTAAGGTCTCGGACGAAGATGCCAAGGCCTGGAAGATGCTACAGCTTCTGACGACAAAGCCTGTGCTTTACGTCTGCAACGTGTCCGAGGAAGAAGCCGCCGAGGGCAACGAATACTCGTCCAAGGTAGCCGAAATGGCCGCCGCGCAAGGCAACGCGCACGTCATCATCAGCGCCAAGATCGAAGAAGAGATCAGCCTGCTGGAAGAGGACGAAGCCGAGATGTTCTTGGGCGAGATGGGTCTGGAAGAGCCCGGCCTCGACCGTCTGATCCGCGCCGGTTACGATCTGCTCA
The DNA here is from genome assembly GCF_049800715.1 of Ruegeria profundi. Taxonomy (GTDB): domain Bacteria; phylum Pseudomonadota; class Alphaproteobacteria; order Rhodobacterales; family Rhodobacteraceae; genus Ruegeria; species Ruegeria profundi_A. The sequence continues at coordinate 224,879 of NZ_JBNAFO010000004.1, read as the reverse complement.
AGTTGGAAACCTATTTCACCGTCGGCCCGAAAGAGGCCCGCGCTTGGACCATCCGCACCGGCACTTCAGCGCCGCAGGCCGCAGGCGTCATCCATGGGGACTTCGAGAAAGGTTTCATCCGCGCCGAGACCATCGCCTATGACGACTACATCGCCGCCAACGGCGAACAGGGTGCGAAAGAGGCAGGCAAGATGCGCGCAGAGGGCAAGGGTTACATCGTCAAGGATGGCGATGTGATGCACTTTTTGTTCAATACTTGAGCATCAGCACCTTCACTGCTCGAATGCTTGGGTGCCATTGAACGAGCACCTGAGCCAACAGCCTTTTTACCCCTAGGCGGTCCTTCTGTTCGGCTTCCATCGCTCAAACCTATTGTACCTTACAACGCACCAGCATGAGACGACGTATCCAAATTCCCTAAGACTACGGAGTGGTCATGCCAGGATGTTTACCGATACGGAGTTACGTCAATCTTTGTCGCTGGGTTCAAATCATCGTTCGGGTCCGTAAAGACGCTTTCTGGAAAGGACACTGAGATGGGCCGATCTATCGTGTCCATGCACAGCATATGATTGTTGTCCCCGTCACCTAGGTTCGCTAGCGCGAGCGGCTTCACTTCATTGCGGGTCCCATCGGGTGCCTCGACGGTGATCGTATATAGATCGCGTTCTGCCTCACCTGGTTCGTTGCCATCCTTAAGCGTCACACCCCCTTCCCACGTTACACGGATCGCCTGAACGACGCCTTCCGTCGGGCAGAGGCTACCCCTTACGCGACGCGGGCCCAAAGTGCCGACAAGTGTCCAGTCCTCCACAACTTCGGCCAAAACAATCGATGGTCCGTCTTCTAGTGGTATCACCGACGCACTCGCTCCCTGAAAATCAAGCGTGCCGTCGATCGACTGCAAATGCCCGACAACGTCAACCCTAACCGGTGGGTCGGTTTCGGCGGGTCCCAATTGCCCTATCAAAAGAACCGTGCGCAACTCACCTGGGTCTGTAGCTGGGAGAACGGACGCGCAGTGCATCTTCCCCGGCGCGCCTGACCGAGTTGTGACTTTAAAATCCCCGGCCTGCATAGTCGCGATGTCTATCTCAGTAGAAAAGATCACTGGCATTCCGGTGTTGCCCTCAGACCCCCTGCAAATCACATTTGAGACGCGTGGAAGTGCGTCAAGCCCGTGGAAGGCCGAGAGGAGTTTGGCGGATTGTCCGTTCGCTTCTCTAGGCAGGACAGCATCTGGCGTCGTGTCAATGAGGTCGCGATTGGATATGTTGTCAGTCCAAGACCCCGGTCCATACATTATGAACCAAACAACTCCGACGCTGATTGCCGCCGTCACACCTAGCAAGCCGGCGATGACGGTCCGCTTCGGAATGTCTTTGATCACACAAGTTACCTTTGCAAGCTGTGGGTCGCGGATTCAATGCTTACAGTAAGCTTCCTGTCCAATGAAGAAGAGTCTGGTAAGAAACCGCAAGAGCAGCGAAGCAAGCTCAATGGGTAGTGAGAATATACTCGTTTGGACTTCAAGTGGGCAGAACCATCGCCAATTGCGTCGACCGTATCTACACAACTGAACGGCCTGAAAATGACAGCTTCGTCCGCGCTACCGTTTTTCAAAACAAGCCGGGCGCAGGACCGGTTCGTTCCACTGAACTAGGTTGCTGAACTGATCGACTGTCCTGCGAACTAAGCGAACTGCTGAAACAGCACGTCTTTGGGCGTGAATTTACCTTTTCGGATCATGTTGACCAGTTCAATCCAACTAAAAGCCGACGCCGCAAGGGTAATTGACTGGAGACCCAACGTCGGTTTTCTATTTTTCAGAGATAAGAGCACACAGCTAAACTGAGTGATTAAACACCTTTCCCTCCATTTTTGTGTCACGCATCCGCCTGTATCAAGTCACTAGCCTTTTCTCCGATCATGATGGCTGGCGCATTGGTGTTACCACTGACGATTTCCGGCATGATCGAGCAGTCGGCCACACGCAGGTTAGCTATACCATGTACTTTTAGTTTTGCATCTACGACCGATGTTTCGGTGCTTCCCATCGCGCAAGTTCCGGTTGGATGATAAATGGATGCGGTGTTTGATCTTACCCAGTCCAACGTGCCCTCATAGTCTTCACAACTCAGCTGAGCTGTTGGCCGAAATTCCTCTGAAACCTTTGAGGCCAAAGGATTATGTTTGGCTATTCTGCGGGCGATGTTCACCCCGTCAACTATGGTTCGGCAGTCCGTTTCAGTGGACAGATAGTTCGGTAAAATTTTGACATATTTAGATGGATCCGGGCCGTTCAAGCGTAGCTCCCCCCGGCTTTCAGGGCGCAGTTGGCAGACCGACATGGTAAAGGCTGAGAACGGATGAACACCCTCTCCAGGGCTGTCGGCGGACCAGGGCTGGACGTGAAACTGGATATCGGGTGTTTCTACATCCTCGCGGGTTTTCATGAACCCGGTGGCAAGGCTGGCGGCCATGGTCATAGGGCCTGCACGGAACAGCGCGTATTTCAGGGCGATACGCGCCTGATTGAACAGGCTCCTGACTTCATCATTCAGTGTCGGTTCGTTGCATTTGAACACGAGCCGGGCCTGCAAGTGGTCCTGTAATCCTTTGCCAACACCTGGCAGGGCGTGCAGGGGGTCGATGCCGTTTTCTTTCAGGTGGTCCGGGTCTCCGATCCCTGAAAGCATTAGGATCTGTGGCGAGTTTATCGCTCCGCCGGACAGAATGATTTCACGCCGGACGGTCAGGGATTTTTCTGCGCCAGAGCGATCCCGGTACACCAATCCGGTTGCTTTTTTTCCCTCCAGAACCACGCGCGTAACGAGTGCATTTGTAATGATGTTTAGGTTTTGTCGATCCCGGATAGGTTTCAGGTAGGCAACGGCAGCGCTGCACCGGCGGCCATTGCGGGTGGTCAGTTGGAAATACCCCACCCCCTCTTGATCCGCGCCGTTGTAATCAGGGTTGAACGGATAGCCCGCCGCCTGCGCTGCGGCCACCCACGCGTCACAGATCGGACGCTGAATACGCATATTGGATACGGACAAGGGCCCACCAACGCCATGGAACTCGTCTTCACCTCGCTCCTGGTCTTCGCAGCGCTTGAATAGAGGCAGGACATCGTCCCACCCCCAGCCCTCATTGCCCATTTGGCGCCAGCGATCATAGTCCTCTTTCTGTCCACGCACGTAGAGCAAACCGTTCAATGAGGACGACCCGCCCAGTACCTTGCCGCGTGGCCAGTCGATGGATCGACCATTCAGACCAGGATCAGGTTCGGTGCGATAACACCAATCGACCGATGGGTTGTGCATGGTTTTGAAGTAGCCAACAGGGATGTGAATCCATGGGTTGGTATCGCGGCCACCTGCCTCTAGCAGTGCAACGGTCGTGTTAGGATCAGCGCTCAGCCGGTTGGCAATGACGCAGCCCGAAGACCCGGCGCCCACAACCGCATAATCCACTTCCATGACTGCCTCCTCCTCACGCCGACGAAAAAACTCTATGCAAGATGCAAGAAATATACTAGCCTTTTTTGATACAAAACGTCTCAATAATTGCGATCAGGGAGGTAAGCAATGGAGATCGGTAAGAAACTAAGTGGTATTTCGCGGCGGGATTTCTTCCGCGTGGCGGGCCGTTACGGTATGAGTTCGACTCTGCTGGCAGCAGGTGGGTTCGGTGGAGCGATGAGCTTGGCCAACCTGGCGCAAGCAGCTGAATCCACGTACGAAAAACGGTTCTCAAAAGAGCCCAAGCACACGCTGAAGTTTGGCGCTTCAGGCTTCAATACTCGCAACCTTCTGATCGAACGCGCCGGGGCTATCGAATTCGCGCGCGATCTGGAAGAACGCACAGATGGTGAGATTCGGATCGAGTTCATCGGCGACAATCAGATCTGCGGACAACTTAGCTGTGTTGAAAAAACGCAGCAGGGAATCGTCGATATCTACGCTGCTTCGACCCAGAACTCGGCTGGTGGCGCGCCTTATCTGAACGTGCTGGACTACGCTTACATGTTCCCAAGCCGCGCGGCGCAGTACCATTTCTTCTACAGCCCTGCGAGCCAGCGCATTCTCCGCGACCCCCTGGAGAAACGACATGGGCTGAAGTTCCTGTTTACCCATTGCGAACTGCGCGGCCTACAAATGGGCTCGACCTTTGCTGACAAGCCCACAGTAACCAAACTGGAAGAGCTGTTCGGCACCAAGAACCGCGTTACCGGCACGCAGTTGGGCCGCATTGCAATGCAGTTGCTGAACCTGAACCCGGTTCCGGTGGCCTGGGAAGAGACACTGGACGCTCTGAAAACAGGCCTGATTGACGGGGCTGAAACTTGGGCCTCTGCTGTGGCTTACGCCAATATGGCGCCGGTGGTTTCGCAGTCGGTGAACCTGAAGTTCTTCTGTGGCACCGAGCATACCTCGATGTCGGCCAAGGTCTTCGATAGCCTCGGAGGCGAGTTGCAGGACGCAGTGATGGAGTCTTCCTACTTCACTCAGGCGTTGATCCAAGGTGCGAATGAGGCTGCGTTGTTGAACACAGTTGGCTTCTCGGAGCCGCAGCTTCCCAACACGATCTTTGCAGAAAACGGTGTCCGCCCGGCCTTCCTGCCGGACGATCAGATCAAACTGGCCGAAGAGATGTGCGCCCCGAACTACAACCCTGAGCCTTGGGCGCAGTGGCGTGAACGCCTGAATAAATGGGCAGGCGGCATCGATACCTATCAGGAAATTTACGACATCGCGCGTGAAATTCCGGCTGACACCTTGCCGGAAAATGTCGAGCCGCGCCGTTGGTGGATGGGCCAAGCCTGATAAGCTGATGTGAACCGGCCCTCAAACGGGCCGGTTCAAAAAAACACACCGACTGGGAGGACGGGGTACATGTCGTTATGGGCAGACATAGGCGCGATCTTCAGCGCCTTTCTCAGCCAGGATTCGTTCGAGATTCAATCCGCTCTGGAATCTGACGCTGCTTGGGTTCTGGGTGCAGTGGCCTCCGCACTTGGCGGGCTTCTGGTCATGCTGATCTATCGAAAGGTGCCCTTCATAGAACGCCATCTGGAACGATCGGTGATGGTTTATTCCTATCTTGCGATTGCACTGATCATCTTCTGGGGTGTGATCGACCGCTTCGTGTTTAACGACCAAGAGCCATGGTCAACGACCATTCCACCCCTGCTATTTATGGTCATGGCGTGGTTCGGGGCGTCTTACAATGTGCGCCTTCGCACGCATCTGAGTTTCAGCGAATTCCGCACAGCGATGCCGAGGGCAGGGCAACTCACTTGCCTGATTCTTGATGCGGTTCTGTGGTTTATCTTCGCGGTGATTGTCATTGTCACAACAACCCGACTGGTCGCCCTGTCTGCGTCAAATTTCCAGATCGTACTGGGTACCGACAACGTCATGCAGTGGTGGTTCCTTCTTGCTGCTCCTCTGTCTTTCTTCTTGATGGTCGGGCGCGTGTTTCAAAACCTCGCGGATGATCTGCACAATTGGAAAACTGGCGAGCCGCTCATCAAGCAGGCCGTGATCGGAGCAGACTAATGACAGATGGAACCATGGTCACACTGATCTCGCTTGGGGTCACCTTTCTATTCATGCTGGGCGTACCGGTTCTACTGGTCATCGGCTACTGGGTCATCGGTTGTTCGTTTGTCCTTGGCTTGACGCTCGACAATATGGGCGCCGAGTTGCTGAATGTCTTCAACAAAGGTTTCGCCTTGCTGGCGATGCCGCTGTTCATCCTGACAGGAGACTTGATCAACAAATCCGGCATCGCGAGGCGGCTCAGCGACTTCGCCTATGCCTGTCTGGGCTGGATACGCGGCGGATTGGCAATGGCTTCTTTGGGGGCGTGTGGCTTGTTCGCCGCTATCTCGGGCTCAAACTCGGCCACGACGGCCACCATTGGGTCCATGCTGCACCCGGAGATGGTCAAGGGCGGTTACGATGAGCGGTTCAGCGCGGCCACTGCGGCGGCGGGGGGCACGGTGGGGATCATCATTCCGCCGTCGATTATTTTCATCGTCTATGGGTTCCTGATGAACCTGCCGATTTCGGAGCTGTTTGTCGCGGGCATTCTGCCCGGTGCGTTGATGGTCTTTGGTATGCAGTTTGCCTGCTGGATCATCTGTCGCATGAACGGCTGGGGCCACTTGATCCCGCTGCAACTGAACCGGGTGCTGAAAACCGCGTTTGGCGCATGGCTGGGTTTCTTCGCCATCGGGCTGGTTCTTTGGGGCATCTACACCGGCAAATTCTCACCAACCGAAGCAGCGGGTGTGACCGTCGGCTTCTGTGTGATCGCCGGGTTGGTCAGCTATCCGATCAACCGGATCATGGGCGCACGGAACGATATTCCACCGACCGAAAAAAGCTACGCCGAGATGTTCGTGGTCGAAGGTTTTACGATCCCCGAGATCCCCTCAATTGTGATCCGATCAGCCCAGATCACAGGCATCCTAGCACCGCTAATCGCCATTTCAGTGGTGATGCAGCAAATCCTTTCGCTGCTGGGGGCGCAAGAAACCATTGGAAATTTTGTAACCTCAATGGGCGGCTACCACGCGGTTCTGTTCACCTCGATGGTGATCGTCTTCTTCTCGGGGATGGTGTTGGAAAGCTTGCCCGTGACGATCATCCTTGCGCCGATACTTGCTCCAATCGCGGCCTCGGTCGGGATAGATCCGATCCATTTCTCGGTGATCTTCCTGGTGGGCGCGTCTATCGGGTTCATCACTCCGCCCTACGGTTTGAACCTCTATGTGGCATCAGGAGTGACCGGCGTACCCTATTTCCGGCTTTTGCGATACACGGTGCCGTATCTGGTGGCTTTGCTGTCGGTATGGATCTTGGTGTCGCTTGTGCCCGATCTGGCCTTGATCCTGCTGCCAAATAACTAGAATGTTGCGGGATGGCCGAGACGGAAACACAAGACAAAGAAACTCAGATCCCGACCAACCTGCGCCTTCTTCTCATCCTCGAGGAGGTGGCGCGGCGCGGGGTCGCCGTCAAACCATCGGACCTCATCGAGACATTGGGGCTGGCCAAGCCCACAATCCACCGTCTGCTGCAAACCGCGGAGGCCGAAGGTTTCCTGCAGCGGGATCTGGATGGCCGCTCATTTGGTCCTGGGCACAGGCTGCGGTCGCTTTCGGTCAATACCATGTCTTCAGAACACCTGCGCACCGCGCGTTTGGCAATCTTGCGCAGCGTCGCCGAAAACGTTGGTGAGACTTGTAACTTGGCGATCCCGGACCGCGAAGGGATGATCTACCTCGACCGGGTTGAAACGAAATGGCCGCTACGCATCCAATTGCCAATCGGTACACAGGTGCCGTTCCATTGCACAGCTAGCGGCAAGATGTACCTGTCTACCCTGCGGCAGAAGACGTTGGATGGGTTCCTATCTGCAGGCAATTTACAACCACAGACCAAACAAACTCTAACGAACCCTAATGCACTACGCGAGGAAATCCGGGGAATCGCCGAGAACGGTTACGCGACAGATGATGAGGAATTCATGGCCGGAATGACGGCCATCGCTGTGCCCATTCGTGATGGTCAAGGTAGATTGGTAGGCACACTTTCGGTACATGCCCCAACCCAACGCCACGACGTCAACAGCCTGCTGTCCTTTCTGAACATCCTGCAAAAAGGAGCAGGCGAGCTTTCGGAAATGCTAGCTAACTGAATTCTGCTCGTGACCATGATCAGAGCTTTCGCCCAATCAGAAAAAAATGATCGTTTTGAGCTGGCTGAAATTGCGAGCGTGTTTGACGCTCTCCCAAGGGATCGTGCGATCTCGGCGAAGGGTTGGTTGAATCGGAAGCGAATGTCTGTGCATCGGGGAATGCTCGCTCGCGAATCAGATGGCAAGCCGTCATAGCCAGTGTCACGTTCCCATTTGCTTGGCACGGCTAGGACGAAGAGTTGGTCTCGAAATCCGAAAACGGTCGTTCAAGTACAAAGTGGGAAGGTCGGCAAAGTCCGTTTCTCTGACATTCAGGTACCATCTCGGGGAGTTTGCCTGCTAGTATTTTGCCTTGCATAGTCGCGCTACGCTGAGATTCCCGTCGTATTACGCGTTTCTGCGCATTGAAAACCCCGCTAGTATTGTTTGTAGCCTGCCGTCCGAGAAACCCTTCCATGATCGAAATCCGAGACCTCCAACTCCTCAGTGCCCTCGCGCGGCATCGGCATTTTGCCAAAGCGGCTGAGGAATGCGGGATTTCCCAGCCTGCCTTCTCGATGCGCATCCGCAATCTTGAAGACCGGCTGGGTGTCTCGATTGTCCGGCGTGCCAACCGGTTTCAGGGTCTGACCGAAGAGGGTGAGATGATCGTCCTGCGCGCGCGGCGCATTCTGGATGATGCCAAGGCGCTGGAGCAGCAGGTGCAGGCCGCAAAGGGTGAGATCACCGGAACGTTGATGCTGGGTGTGATCCCGACCGCCATCGCCTTTACCGGACGACTGACGAAACATTTGCGTAAAGCGCATCCGCGGATCGTAACCCGGATCGAGACCATGTCGGCCTCGGCCATTCAGCATCGGCTGGACGAAGGCAGCCTGGATGCGGGCGTGACCTACGGCGACAGTATCGGCACCGATTTGCGGCAGGTGCAGCCTCTTTACGAGGAAACCTATGTCCTACTGGCCCCTGCGCATATGGTCGAGGACACCGGCCCGATCCCTTGGGCCAAGGTCGCTGATTTCCCCCTCAGCCTGCTGGTTCCGCAGATGCAGAACCGGCGTATTCTGGATCGGATCTTTCTGGATCAGGGGCTGCACCCGGATGTGGTGGCCGAAACCAGCGGCTTTACCGCCTCGATGGTGATGGCGCGTGAGGGGTTGGCGGCCACTGTGGTTCCGCGTGTTCTGCTGCGATCTCTGGGCGATCTGAAGGGGACCAAAGTGCTGCCCTTGATTGACCCCGTGGTCAGCAAACCGATTTGCCTGGCGACCCTGATCCGAGATCCGGAATTGCCAACGGTCGAGGCCCTGAGGGCGGTTGTGACGTCTTTGCGGTGATAAGGTGTCGTTATCGTGCGATTGTGTAAGACGATTTGACGATATCCTCCTCTGATGAGACACGGAGCCTCAATCGGAGGGCATCATGGCACCATTAGATACCAAGCCATCAGGCGCACCCAAGGGCGTTTGGAAGTCAGGTAAAGGCAAAGGGCGGCACACGCCCAAAGGCCGTCAGTTCACGGATGAGGCACAGGCGGAGATTGCGCGCCTGTTGGGGGATCGCCCCCGTCGCCGCGATTTGCTGATCGAATTTCTGCATTTGATTCAGGACGCGCACGGCCATATCAGCGCCGACCACATCGCCGCCTTGGCGGTTGAAATGCGCATCGGTCAGGCCGAGATCTATGAGACCGCGACCTTCTACGCCCATTTCGATGTGGTGAAAGAGGGTGAGACGCCTCCTCCGGCGTTGACGATCCGCGTTTGTGATTCTCTGTCCTGCGAGATGGCAGGTGCCCAGCAGTTGCAGAAGGCGCTGGAAGATGGGCTGGACCCCGCCGAGGTTCGTGTTGTTCGCGCGCCTTGCATGGGCCGCTGCGATACCGCCCCGGTGCTTGAGATCGGCCACAACCACATCGACCACGCGACCCCCGAAAAGGTGCAGGCCGCAATTGTAGCGGGTGACACCCATGCGCATCTGCCTGACTACGAAACCTTCGCGGCCTATGAGGCCGAAGGCGGTTACGCCAAGCTGAAAGAGCTGCGCGACAGTGGCGATTGGGAGAAGGTGCAGGAAGACGTTCTGTCCTCGGGCCTGCGTGGTCTGGGCGGTGCTGGCTTCCCGTCTGGCAAGAAATGGGGCTTTGTTCGCATGAATGAAGGTCCGCGCTATCTGGCTGTGAATGGCGATGAGGGCGAGCCCGGCACGTTCAAAGATCGCTACTATCTTGAGCGCACGCCGCATGTCTTCCTCGAAGGGATGCTGATCGCCGCATGGGCGGTCGAGGCCGAGACCTGCTTTATCTACATGCGCGACGAATACCCTGCGGTTTTGGAAATCCTGCGCCGTGAGATTGCGGCGTTGGAGCAGGCCGGGATTGTCGAAGAAGGCTACATCGACCTGCGCCGGGGAGCTGGTGCTTACATCTGCGGTGAAGAATCCGCGATGATCGAGTCGATTGAGGGCAAAAAGGGCTTGCCGCGTCACCGTCCTCCGTTCGTGGCGCAGGTTGGGGTCTTCAATCGTCCAACTTTGGTGCACAATGTCGAGACGCTGTATTGGGTCTCGAAAATCTGCCGCGAAGGGCCGCAAATCCTGAGTTCGGTCGAAAAGAATGGCCGCAAGGGCCTACGCAGCTACTCGATCTCGGGTCGTGTTGCGAAGCCGGGTGTATACCTCCTGCCCGCTGGCTCGACCATTTTGGATGTCATTGAAGCTGCCGGTGGCATGGTCGAAGGGCAGACGTTCAAAGCGTACCAGCCGGGCGGTCCGTCCTCGGGCCTGCTGCCTGCGTCGATGGATGATATCCCGTTGGACTTCGACACGCTGCAACCGCATGGCACCTTCATCGGCTCGGCGGCCGTGGTGGTTCTGTCCGATCAGGACACCGCCCGTGACGCGGCGCTGAACATGCTGCGCTTCTTCGAAGACGAAAGTTGCGGCCAGTGTACGCCCTGTCGTGCTGGCTGCGAAAAGGCGGTCAAGCTGATGCAGGCCGATAAGTGGGACACCGATCTGTTGGAAGATCTGTGCCAGGTCATGGGCGATGCCTCGATCTGCGGTCTGGGGCAGGCGGCTCCGAACCCGATCCGCCTTGTCATGAAACATTTCGCTGACGAAATCTGAGGGGAGACAGAGCCATGCTAGACGCAAGCCCAACCAAGACCGTCACCTTCAACCTGAACGGCGAAGATGTCACCGTGCCCGAGGGCTGGACCATCTGGGAAGCCGCCAAGGGGCAGGGGTTCACCATCCCGCACCTGTGCCACAAACCGCAGCCGGGATATAAACCCGACGGCAACTGCCGCGCCTGTATGGTTGAGGTGGAAGGCGAGCGCACACTGGTCGCCTCGTGCATCCGCCCTATCGCCGAGGGTATGGTGGTGAAAACCGACAGTGAACGGGCCGAAAAATCGCGTGCCATGGTCATGGAACTGCTGGTCGCCGATCAGCCGGAAGAAGCCCATGACGCGTCCAGCCACTTCTGGGACATGGCCAAGCTGAACGATGTCAGCGAGAGCCGTTTTCCGGCGAAAGAGGCCGAAAAGATCCCGCTGCTGGATGACAGCCACGTTGCGATGCGCGTCAATCTGGACGCGTGTATCAACTGCAACCTCTGCGTCCGCGCCTGCCGTGATGTGCAGGTGAACGATGTGATCGGCATGGCCGGTCGGGGTCATACGGCTCAGGTTGTGTTCGATCAGAACGACCCGATGGGCGATTCGACATGTGTCGCTTGTGGTGAGTGCGTTCAGGCTTGCCCCACCGGCGCGCTGATGCCCGCCACCGTGCTGGACGACCAGCAGAAGGGTGACAGCAAGGACTACGACTCTGAGACCGAAAGCGTCTGCCCGTTCTGCGGCGTGGGCTGCAAAGTCTCGCTGAAGGTCAAGGACGGTAAGGTCAAATATGTCGAGGGCATCAACGGTCCCGCAAACGAAGGCCGTTTGTGCGTCAAAGGCCGTTTCGGGTTTGACTATATCCACCACCCGCACCGCCTGACCACGCCGCTGATCCGGCGTGAGGACGCACCAGCCAAGGGTCTGAACGTCGATCCGGGCAACCTGTCGACCCATTTCCGCGAAGCGACCTGGGAAGAGGCGATGGATCTGGCTGCCACCAAGCTGATGGCCCTGCGCGAAGAAGACCCGCGCAGCGTTGCGGGCTTTGGCTCGGCCAAATGCACTAACGAAGAAGCGTATCTCTTCCAGAAGTTCATCCGTCAGGGCTTCCGTCACAACAACGTCGACCACTGCACCCGTCTATGCCACGCCTCGTCGGTTGCGGCCCTGATCGAGAACGTGGGCTCGGGCGCTGTGACCGCGACCTTCAACGAGATCGAAAACGCAGATGTGGCGATCATCATCGGCTCGAACCCGATCGAGAACCACCCCGTCGCGGCGACCTACTTCAAGCAGTTCGCCAAACGCGGCGGCAAGCTGATCGTGATGGACCCGCGCGGCGTCGGAATGCGCAAATTCGCCGACGAAATGCTGCAGTTCCGTCCGGGGGCTGATGTCTCGATGCTCAATGCGATCATGAACGTGATCGTCGAAGAGGAGCTCTATGACAGCCAGTATATCCACCGCTGGACCGAGAACTGGGAAGCAGAGAAAGAGCATCTGCGCCAGTTCACGCCCGAGGCGATGTCGCCGATCTGCGGTATTGAGCCCGAGCAGTTGCGCCGCGTCGCGCGCACCTTTGCGCAGGCTAAGGCCGGTCTGATCTTCTGGGGTATGGGCGTCAGCCAGCACATCCACGGGACCGACAACTCTCGTTGCCTGATCAGTCTTGCGCTGATGACCGGCAATGTGGGTAAACCCGGTGCTGGTCTGCACCCGCTGCGGGGTCAGAACAACGTGCAGGGGGCCTCGGACGCCGGTCTGATCCCGATGTTCCTGCCGGACTATCAGTCGGTCATGGACGATGACATCCGCGCCAAGTTCAACAGTGTGTGGAATGACGAACGTGACTTCTCGAACGAGAAGGGCCTGACGGTCACCGAGATCATTGATCAGGCATATGCGGGCAACATCAAGGGGATGTATATCCAGGGCGAAAACCCGGCCATGTCCGACCCCGATGTTGGTCACGCGCGCGATGCTCTGGCCAAGTTGGAGCTGATGATCGTGCAGGATATCTTCCTGACCGAAACGGCGAACTATGCCGATATCATCCTGCCTGCCTCGGCGCTCTATGAGAAGAACGGCACCGTGTCGAATACCAACCGTCAGGTGCAGCGTGTGCGTCCGGCCGTGACCCCTCCGGGTGAGGCGCGTGAGGATTGGAAGATCACCGTCGAACTTGGGCAGCGGATTGGACTGAACTGGGACTACACCGACGTGTCTCAGGTGTTCAACGAGATGAAGTTGACGATGAACTCGCTCAACAACATCACGTGGGAGCGTCTGGAGACCGAGACCATCACCTATCCGTCCCTGTCCGAGACAGACCCGGGGCAGGCGATCGTGTTCGGTGACGGTTTCCCACGCGCGGACGGCAAGGCCCGGTTCACTCCGGCCAGCGTCATCCCGCCGGATGAGGCCCCGGATGACGAATACCCGATGATCGCCACCACTGGCCGTCAGCTGGAACATTGGCACACTGGGTCGATGACTCGTCGCGCCAAGGTTTTGGACGCGGTTGAGCCAGAGGCAAACTGCTCGATGAACCCGCGGACGCTGAAACTGATGGGGATTGAACCGGGCGAGATGATCCGCCTGACCACGCGTCGTGGCTCGATCGAGATAATGGTTCGTGCTGACCGTGCGATTGCCGAAGATATGGTGTTCATCCCGTTTGCCTATGTCGAGGCGGCGGCGAATATCCTGACCAACTCGGCCATCGACCCCTATGGCAAGATCCCCGAGTTCAAGTTCTCGGCAATCCGGGTCGAAAAGATCGAAGACGCCATCGCGGCAGAGTAAACTCCATTCCAGACGCTCGGAAAAGGCGGCCCATTGGGTCGCCTTTTTCGCGTCTTGACAGCGGCTTACACGCGGCCAACCCTGTCACCGTCATTCATGATGGAGTTGCCGATGCCCCGCCGTTTCGTCGATTTGTCCGTTCCGCTGGAAACCGGGATCGTGTCAGACCCGCCGATCATGCTGCCTGAGATCGAGTACATGACCCATGATCAAACGGCCGAGCAGGTCATGTCCTTCTTTCCCGGCCTGCAAAAGGATGACCTGCCGGGCGGAGAGGGTTGGGCCATCGAACGGTTACAAATCGCGACCCATAATGGGACCCATCTGGACGCGCCATATCACCATCATTCGACAATGAATAAAGGTGAACGGGCGATCACCATTGATGAGGTGCCGCTGGAGTGGTGCATGAATCCCGGCGTTAAACTGGATTTTCGCGATTTCGAGGATGGTTATGTGGTCACAGCAGCGGATGTCGAGGCCGAGCTGAAACGGATCGGGCATACGCTGAAACCGTTGGATATCGTGGTCGTCAACACCTCTGCCGGGACGCAATATGGCCAGCCCGACTATCTGATGAAGGGCTGCGGTATGGGGCGCGAAGCAACCCTATATCTGACAGAACGCGGCGTGCGCGTCACAGGCACGGATGCCTGGAGTTGGGACGCGCCCTTCCCGTTGACCGCACAGGAATATGCGGAAACCAAAGATGCCTCGATCATCTGGGAGGGGCACCGCGCCTCGATGGAGATAGGCTATTGCCACATGGAGAAGCTAACCAATCTCGAAACACTGCCCGCAACGGGGTTTGAGATATCTTGTTTTCCCTTCAAGATCAAAGGAGCGTCAGCCGGGTTCATCCGCGCCGTCGCGATCTTTGAGGACCCCGAGGAGTGAAAATCACCAACATGTCGCAAGATACACAACCCCTTGGCGGCCATGATGGCCCGTATGATGCACCGGTTGAAATCCACGGCTTTGCCTTGCAGCCGGACTGGATCGACTACAACGGGCATATGAATGTCGGCTACTATGGCGTGGCGTTCGACATGGCCTTTGAACGTCTGCTGGTCGATCATCTGGGTCTTGGTGAGCCACAGGTCGCCGCGATGGGGCAGGGGCCTTATGTGCTGCAGTCGCATATGCAGTTCCTGCGTGAGGTCACTCCGGACATGACGATCCACTTTCGGTTTCGGCTGTTGGATGCAGATCAGAAACGAGGGCACTATTTCGGGCAGATGGTCTCAATGCCGGATGAAAAGGTGTGTGCCACGCAAGAGGTGCTGTTCATGAATGTCAGCCACGAGACGGGGCGGTCTGCGCCTTATCCGGATTGGGCGGTCAGGCGGCTGGCGCGGATGGTCTCCGATCACAAGGCGCTTCCTCTGGCACCGGAAATCGGCCAACCGATTGGTATTCGCCGAAAGGAGTCTGGTTAGTAGTCGCGCTCGAAAAACAGCCCGATCCCGGTTTCTCCGCGCCCATCAACAGTGCCCCGGACAGTGAAGCTGTCCGTGACGTCCAGGTTCAGGTTCACCTCGGTATCGCCGTCTGTGTTGACGGTGAAGTCCGTGTAAAGATTGTCCCCAAGATATGCTCCTGCTCCAAAGCGACCCGCGCCGCCTTCGGTCGCACCGATATCCACCGTGTCAACACCGGTCGAGTCCCGCAGGCCCTTGGTCGCATCGCCGCCGGCCCCGCTAAGTTGTGCCAGAGAGGCCGCCATCTGTGCGATGACAAACGGTGAGAGTTCCGAGAACCTGTTGCCAAACAACAGCATGGCCAGCGCCTCTTCGGTCGGGCGTTCGGGATCTGAGAAAACATTGACTTCGGGCGAATCCAGAGGCCCGGCGATCTCGATCGTGGCGGTTCCGTCAGAAGTGCTGCTCGAAGATTCGAACTCGATATAGGGCGTCAGGTCCCCTTGCAGCGTGACGATCCCTTTGGTCAGGGTTAGCCTGCGCCCCAGAATGTCCAGGTTGCCGCGCAGCAGTTCGATCTGACCCGAAGGGACAACCGATGTCGTTGTGCCGCCGATTGAGATGTTCCCGCCCAGTTCCGCATTCACGCCGCGCCCCCTTACAAAGACGGCTTTTGGGGCCAGCAGGCTAATATCCAGCGCAATGCGCGAGTTGCTTTTGCTTTGCTCTTCCTTGGGGATCAGTTGCGCCCGTTCGCGAGTGACATAGCCCAGGCGGCTTTCGTTGATATGCTGTATTTCGGGGATCGGAGCTGCGCCGACGGCGCCCGATGCAGCGGCGAGGTTGATGTTGGTTTCGCCAAATGTGATCTGCCCCGCGAGGCTGCTATTGCCTGTCAGAGCGCCCGCCAGCACGATTTGACCGTTCAGCGTGGTCTCGTAGAGCAACTGGTCGGTAAGCACGAGGTTGTTCAACGTCGTTGTGATCTGAGCATTGAATGGCGGGGTCAGGTCGACGGGTCCGCTGACAGTGAATCCTCCTCCAGCACGCATGGCCCCGTTCATCGATATCGTGGCACGGCCTTGGGTCAGATCGACCGACCCGCCAATCCCTGTGATAGTTTGACCTGCAGTCGGGATCGCAAAGGACGTGCCCGAGGTTGTGATTGTACCCGACAGTGCCTCCAGCTCGGGTTGACCCTTGAGCGCCAGATTGTATCGGGCTGAGCCTTCGATCTTGTTGGGCGTGATGAATGCATTGGCGATACCCAGATTGATCCCACCTTGGGCGGTTACATCTGCCAGACCCGTACCCTCATCGAACGTTCCGGACAGCTCGGTGCTGAGATCCGCGGGCCCTGTCGCGTTTGAGGAAATCGTCCAGACTCCATTGTCGCGTTTCGCAGTGCCTTCGGCCGTCACTGTGCCGGGGAAGTCCGGCACAAAGCGTTCGATCCGGTTGAACTTGGCCTCGTAGTCCAGATCTGCCGAGCCATCCGTCTCAACCGTTCCGACAACGTTTACATACGAGCTGTCAGGCCCTTGCAGGCGCGCGGTGCCTTCGAGCCCCGACTGAGTAGGCGCGACAT
Organism: Ruegeria profundi; assembly: GCF_049800715.1. GTDB lineage: Bacteria > Pseudomonadota > Alphaproteobacteria > Rhodobacterales > Rhodobacteraceae > Ruegeria > Ruegeria profundi_A. The sequence goes on along the minus strand of NZ_JBNAFO010000004.1, from coordinate 208,230 downwards.
TGCCATCCAGTTTCAAAGGACCGGACAACGTAGTGGAAAGGCGGCTGAGGTCATCCAGCATCGCCGAAAAGTTCAGCCCGCCTGCTTCGCGATCAAGCTGGCCCGAGGCATTTGCCGTCAGCGCCGTCCCGTTTAGCCGGAACGTGCGGATGTTCATACCGGCGTCAGTGTTTTCGGCATCCACGTTCAGAGTCGTGCGACCCGAAACCAGCGCGTCCAACTGGTCGATCCCAGTGCGGATGTCATTGGCCTCGACCGTGCCCTGCACATCGAACAGCTTGCTGCCCATAGCGCCTTTGCCCTGCATATCGGCCTTCACAGACCCGGCCAGATCACGCCCTGCAAGGCCTGAGAACAGCGATAGGTCGGGCACGTTCGCCTTGGCCTGCCCGTCGACGGCCAGATCGCTAGTGGGGTCGGTGATCGTCGCAGCGACTTCAGCCGTCAGAGCGCGCCCGTTGATCGTGGCCTGACGAATCTCGATCTGCTCTTGCGACAAGGCTCCGTCGAATTCGATTGAGGTCTGCCCGGCCAGAAGCGGATCCAGATCATCCATCCCGGTCTTAATATCCCGCGCGGTCACACTGGCCGTGCCGTCAAACTCCAGCGTTTGGACTGTGCCCTTGCCGTCCAGACTGGCCTGTACCGAACCGCCCAGATCACGCTTGGCGAGGCCTGAGAAAACCGACAAATCTCGGGCGCTGACCGTAGCTTGCCCGTCAATGGACAGGTTCCCATCGGGCGTGGTCACGGTTCCTGCAGCCTGAGCCCGGGCGGCATCTGCGATCAATGTGAAGTCCCGGATTGTCACACCGTCCGAGCCGCGTTTTACATCCAGCGTGATCGTGGTCTCGCCCGTGATCACCGGATCGATGTCGTCTCGACCCGTGGAAAGATCGCTGCCTTTGACGGTGACTTTCCCGTCAAAACTGCGCTCTAGTGGCGACCCGCTGCCTTCGACGGTGGCCGAGACCTCTCCGCCGAGGTCAAGCTTGGCCAGATCCGAGAACCGCGAAAGGTCGGAGGCGTTGAGCCTCGCCGAACCGTCGATGTTCAGGCCGCTGGTCAGCCCGCTGATCAGCGCGTCGAGATCAAGTGTGTAGTCCGCCCCGATCAACTCAAACCCGGATAGGTTCAGCGTTTGGTCGCTGCCATATTCGAACACGCCGTCCAGCGTGATTCTGTCGCCTATCGCGGTGTTCAGGGCGGGGTCGGACAGATCTAAGCCGTCAAGCGCGGCTTGCAGGTCACCATCCACGCTGAGGGCATCCCCCTGTTCCAAGCTCCCCTGAGCCGCAATTTGCGCGCGCCGCAGGCTGATCTGGTCTGTGGTCAACCCATTGGCTGTCAGGCTCAGGTCCCACAGATTGCCGTTCTTCTGGTCGAACAGGGCCGAGATTTGCGCGGCTTCGATCGACGTCCCTCCGCCCGAGACGGGCAGGACCACCTTGTCGCCCTCAGGTGGGGTGATGCGGCCCTGCAGAGCGGCCAGTTGCAAGGTGCCGCCCGAGGCTAGCTCTAACTGGCCTTCCAGTTTCAGCGCCTGAGACGTAAATTCCAGATCACTGATGTTCAGCGCGCCTTCCGGCTGGGTCTGGCCATCGACAAAGAGGCGCGTGTCGGAGCCAAAGAACACATCCATATCGCTGGCGACAAAGGGCGTCAGGTCACCGCCCAGATCGGCGGTGAACGCGATCCCATCCGCTGCACCGCTTTCGGCGGCACGCAGACGCACCTGACCCGACACACGCGGCTGGTTGTCACTGCTCAGACTGATATCTGCGGTGAAGTCTGTAACTGGGCCAGAGCCTTTGGCCGTCAAACCAATGGGAGGGCTGTCGGGGATTTTCAGCGCGGTTGAGATGAGGCCGCCGGAGGCTTCGACAACGCTCAGGTCCAGGTCAATCTGGCTACTGGTGTTCTGGAAGCCGGCTTTGAGGGTGATTTCGTCTCCGGCGCGGTCAAGGCGGGTGATGTCGAGGCTGGTATCCAATGTTCCATCGGCCAGCGACAGGTTGCCGGTGACGTTCAGGTCAGCGGCAACACCGATCAAGGGCTCGCCCAAGGCTAGTTCATCAATCCGAAGCTCTCCGATTTCGATGGCAACGGGCAGTTCGGGCAGCTGGAACGGTGTGGTCTCGGCCGAAGGGGGCGGGGCCTCCTCGGTCGTGGTGCCAGGGGCACGGGCGATGTCGATTTCCTGTGCGGTCAACGCGTTGACCGAGAACCGCCCCCGGATCAGCGCCAGACGGTTCCAGTCAAGCTCGGCATCCTTGATGGTCAGCCAGACGCCGTCATCATCGGCCACCGTGATCTCGGCAATGGTGGCACGGGAGCTCAGCGCACCTTGCAGGCCTTTGACGGTGACGTTCTGGTCATCACCCGACAGAGTATCCTGTAGGAACCGCTCGATCATGCTGCCGCCTTCGTCCTCTTGGGCGTGCAGGGCTGGGGGCACACAGATCAGCGTGCCGATCAGCAGCGGATATGCGAGGTAGCGTTTCAAAATGCCTGTCCAATCCCGATATAGAATTGCAGCCCGTTGCCGGTGTCGCCCTGAACCGGGTAGGCCAGATCAAAGCGTAGTGGTCCGAACCCGCCAAGATCATAACGCACACCCAGACCGGCACCGGCGTGATTCTCTGCATCGCTGCCAATGAACGAAGATGTATCCACGGTACCGTAGTCGTAGAACCCGACCAGCGACAGGCTTTCGGTGATTTTGCCGCGTACCTCGCCGGAAAAGCCCAGAAACGATTTGCCGCCTGCGATGCCGGTTCCCACCGGAATACCGAGGCTTTCAAACGGTTGCCCGCGTACGGTTCCTGCGCCGCCCGAGAAGAACAGGAAGTCCGGCGTTACCCCATCCGCTGACGGGCCGATGACTGACCCGATTTGAACGCGCCCGGCCAAGACCAGTTTTCCGCCAGTACCCAGACTGGTGTAGGCCCGTCCGTCTCCGAAGAGGCGAATGCCACTTTCGGTTCCGGAGAGCCCGGCGAAGGGAGTGGCCTGCGCGTCCAGGTAAAACCCGCGTGTCGCACTGATCTTGCTATCGCGCTCGTCCCATTCTGACCGAAAGGGGATTATGAAGTATCGGAATTTTCGCCCATCTCCGTAGGCGTCATCGGCATCCGACCACTGAAAACCGACAGACGCTTCGGCATAGAGCCTGTCCGAAAACGTGCGCCGCGCACCATAGGCCAATGAGGCGACGGTGACGTTGTAGTTTTCCGTGTTGCGTCGTTCCAGCAGAGCGTTCCAGAACGTGTTGTCGTCGGGTCCTAGTCGGTCGGGTTGGTCCAGTCTTAAACCGATCCGCCCGTCCAAATCCTCGGCCCCGCCGATATTGCGCAGCGCGGCTTCAAATCGTAGCCGCTCGGCTCGGCGAAAGACGTTTCGGTGGGTCCAGGTCGCCGTCACATCCAACCCATCGCGAGAGGCCAGCTCGACCCCAAAGGTCAGGCGGCGTTTGGGCAGGTCTTCGAAGGTTGCATCGAAGTCCAGCGTGCCATCGGGGTTGGGGGTCTCGCGCTCTGTGATCGAGACAACGCTGAAGGTACCGGTCCGGCGCAGGCGCGTGCCGACTTTCTGGATTTTGGCCGGAGAGTAGACCTCGCCACTTGGGAAGCCCGCGATATCTTCGATTGAACGGTGTTTGACGTCAGTGTCGCCCTTGATGAACATTCTGCCGAAAGTCAGGCGACGCCCCGGGTCCAGATCAATCTGTGCGTCCAGCTGCGCCTGCGCATGGCGGGCGATAATGGTTTGGTTCGCAAGTTCGGCCTTTGCGTGACCAGCGTCTCTCCAGCCCTGCACACCGGCCGAGGTTGCCTGTTGGATTGCCCCTGTAGTGGCCAGTTTGCCCGGCGCGAACTCTTCCGGCAGTACCGTGTCCGGGGCGACGGGCTGTACGATCGCTTTGCCGAACCGGAAGCTTGGGCCAGTTTCGACGGTGATCGCGGCGCGATTGATTTGCGCTGGAACGCTCAGGGTGCTGAGGTCTGCCGCTTCTTTGCCGTCGAGTTTGATGCTGACCACGGGGCTGAAATAGCCCTCGTCGTACAGAATCTGAACAATGGTGCGATAATCGGACAGGGCCGCTGAGAGGATTTCCAAAGGGGTGTCCAGACCACGGGAGTCGGCGGTCGTAACGGATGAAGTCTCTTCAATGCGTTCTCTTAACTCTTTTGAGGCCCCTGGTGCGACAAGACTGGTTTCAAGAGCCATCAGGCCGGTTGGGGCCAAAGCTGTCATTGCGGCCAAAAGCCAACCCGTCAGACGGCGTTGCGGTCTGCTGCCCTGCATCAAATGGCTCCAACTGCCTCAACTCGAATACTATTCGACCGCGCTGTCGGATCGCGGTCGATTAAATTCATGTTAGAGCATTTGAGGCCGTTCAGGAAAAGGCTTTTGATGTGTGGCTAGTGAATAAGGTCCGCAGTTGTGTTGCGTCGGGGTCGACGGCTTGGGGCGGCTCCCGCCCGGTTTGGTCGCATCGTAGATGCACCCAACCCGGTTGGGCCAGGCAGCGCGCGGGGCGCGCTGCGGTTGCGACGGGTCAGGCGGCGGTCATCAGGCAGGCGACGTCCAGCATACGTGCGGAGAAACCCCATTCATTGTCGTACCAGCCAAAGACGCGGACCTGGTTCGCGCCGACCATGCGGGTCTCTGGTCCAGCGATGACCAGCGACTCGGGACGGGCGCGCAGATCGGAGGAGACCAACGGCATATCGGTCCATCCCAGAACAGGCGACGCGTCGATGCGATCGCGCAGAGCCTCGTCGAAGGTCTCTGCGTCAAGGCTGCGGTCCAGTGTGACAATCAGATCGATGGCCGAAACACTGGCCGTTGGCACCCGTACCGCCGCGCCTGAGATGCGCCCGGCCAAATGCGGTAGTACGACATCGATCAAGTGAATCGCGCTTGACGTGGTTGGGACCATCGACAGCGCACCTGCGCGCGAGCGGGCAAGGTCACCGCGCGGGGCATCCACCATCGGTTGGCTGTTAGTATAGCAGTGGATCGTCGTCATGTGGCCCGTGGTGATCCCGCCGATGTCATCCAGAACCCGGACCAGAGGCGCCAGCCCGTTGGTGGTGCAGGACGCGTTCGAGACGACATGAGCGCCGCCCAATTGATCCTCATTGGCGCCAAGGACCACGGTCACCTCGGCGGCGGGAGAGGGGCCGGAGATCAGCACTTTGCCCGCCCCGGCGGCCAATCCGCGTCGTGCCACGTCGGATGTCCGCGCGATGCCGGTGCAGTCCAGCAGGACATCCACGCCAGACAGGTCGATATTTGCAAGATCCGAGCTGTGGGTCATGGGGATGGCCTGCCCATCCACGACCAGTGCGCTGTTTCCCTCGGAGACGTCCCCGGCATAGGGGCCGAAGGTGCTGTCGTATTTGAACAGGTAAGCACAGGTTGCCAGCGGTGCGATGTCGTTGATCAGCACCAACTCAATATCCGATCCTTGCGGCATGGCCAGAACCTGCCGCAGGATCGTGCGGCCAATTCGGCCGAATCCATTGATCGCGAGTTTCATGCGCAAGCTATGGCAGGCGTCTCAGGCGACCTCAATGAAAGTATTGTACCAATTTCAGTTGCAGCTAACCTGCGAGAAAAACTGGCCCGAGATGTTCTGATACATGCTGGCCACGATGGGCCTGCAGCCGGTGGCCTGCTGAATTGCAGCAATGGCCTGCAGGGTCCGCAGGCGCGGTGGTGGGCCAAACGGGTTGAGGTTGTTGTTGTCCCGCGTGGCGCGGTAGATCACCGGCTCTTCGGCGACTTGGGTCACCGCCCATGTGCGGCTGAGAACCACGACGGACTTGGTCTCTTCCTTGGCGATGGCAGGGGCGCTTGGCGCGACGGTCAAAGTGGCAGCCGCGGCGAGGGCCAGAAGGGGCAGGCGCAGGGTCATAATGCAAACTCCTACATTCAAATGAGAATTTCCCTGATTTCACCAGATTTAGGCGCTGCTGTGAACCCTTTCGGGTCAAATTCGCAGAACCTTTGCGCGTTTCAAGCGCTCAATTTGGATTTTCTGAAGGTGCAACCGCTCGGGGCTTGGCCCGGCCCGCGCTGGGGTATATCCTTGAGGACAAATTGATTTCAGTCATGTGAGGCACAGATGAAAGCCCGGATTTCTTTGGTTTTGGCAGCTGTAGTTCTGACGGTTGGGGCGGTTCAGGCTAAACCTCTGTCACGAATTATTGCGGAAATGGGCCTCAGCCCGCAGGATTTCGAAGTGCTCAGCGCCGCCTCGACCGCGTTATTGACCAGCGGCGCTCCGTCCGTTGGGCAAGAGCGTGCATGGACCAATGATGCAACTGGTTCGAAAGGCACCGTGCGTATCGCCGCGGTACAGGGGAATTGTGTCTCGTTGCAGCATTCGGTTGAACCCGGCGGAGAAGAGCAGAACCGGCAGATTCGAACGCGACGGTGCAAGGACGCCAGTGGGAACTGGTTGCTGACGCCCTGATTCGCTTCAATAGCCTCTGCCTCGATCGATTTCGTGCAGCAGCGGCTGGCCCGAGGATAGCCGCTCAAAATTCCTGGCCACGTCTGCAAGCGCGTCCCCCAGATGCCAGCCCGAGACATGCGGCGTGATTGTCACGCCGGGATGTTGCCAAAGGGGGCTGTCCTTCGGCAGAGGCTCCTGAGAGGTTACATCCAGAACGGCATGGCCGGGCGTGCCCGCGTCCAATGCAGCGATCAATGCGGTCTCGTCGATCAGATCGCCGCGCCCTGCGTTCAGCAGATGGCTGCCGGGCTTCATCGCTGCCAATATGTCGGCACCAAACAGCCCAACGGTTTGCGGGGTCGAGGGTAGGATGGCGCAGACGTAGTCGCACTGACCAAGCAGTTCAGGCAGGGCATCCTGACCGTGCAAGCAGGTCACGCCGTCGATTTGCTTGGGTGACCGGCTCCAACCCATGACCTGAAAGCCAAGGCCCTTCAGCATGAGGGCAGTGCGCGTGCCGATAGTGCCAAGACCCAGTACACCGACCTTCGTGTCTGACGTGATGCGCGGCGCTTTTGGCGACCATTCAGACTTGCGCTGGGCGGCTTCGTAGTCTCCCAAATGGCGCTGGGCGCGGAGGACATGGGCCAGAAACCACTCGGCGATTTCTTGCGCTGGGGCGTCCGGCCTCAGGCGTGTGACACGGATATGATCGGGCAATTTGGGGTTGCCTACGATGGTTTCCACGCCAGCGCCCAGTTTCTGCACCAGTTTGAGGTTGGGCAGGCGCTCAATATGCGCATCCTGCAGCGTGCTGACCGCCACCATGGTAATTTCAGTCGGATTCCCGATCGTGTCTGGGGTGCGGACATCAGCGTCGGGCGACTGGTGCAGGACCTCTTTGGCCAAATCCGCATCGCTGATCCAGTTGGACAGGCCGGTTTCGATCAAAAGTGCCATGGGTGCCTCATGTATTGGAAATAGATGGAGGTGACGTTCCGTCACGGAACTGGACAGGGTCCGGGCAGCTAAGCCATTCTTCAGGCGAAGGTAAAGCCCGAACCGATGGGCAACGGAGGAGCGTTCATGAACATGTCATTCGGTCTGCGCGAGGAAAACCGCGCCCTTTTGCAGCGCGTCGCAGATATGATCCGCGATGATATCATGCCGCTGGAAGAGGAGTATCAGGCCGAAATCGGTAAGGGCGACCGTTGGCAATATACAGACCGTCAGGCGGAAATTCTTGAGGGGTTGAAGGCCAAGGCCAAAGCGGCCGGGCTTTGGAATTTTTGGCTGACCGACAGCGAAAAGGGCTTTGGTCTGACAACGGTCGAATACGCTTATTTCGCCGAAGAGATGGGCAAGACGCCTCTTGGGGCCGAGGTATTCAACTGCTCGGCCCCCGACACCGGAAACATGGAGGTGTTCGAGCGCTACGGCACCGAGAAGATGAAAGAGCAGTGGCTTAAGCCTCTGCTGGAAGGCCAGATTCGCTCGGCCTATTTGATGACCGAGCCGGACGTGGCCTCATCTGACGCGACAAATGTGTCAATGTCCTGTGTGCGGGATGGGGATGACTATATTCTCAATGGTGAGAAATGGTGGTCCTCGGGTGCGGGCGATCCACGCTGTAAGGTTTACATCGTGATGGTCAAAACAGGGGGCGAGGATCAGCCGAAGCATCAGCGCCAGTCCATGGTTGTGGTGCCAGCTGATGCACCGGGGATCGAGATCCTGCGGCCGATGGAAGTCTATGGCCACGACGACGCCCCGCACGGGCATATGCACATCCGGTTCAACAACGTCCGCGTCCCGGCCGAAAACATCCTGCTGGGCGAAGGGCGTGGGTTCGAAATCGCGCAAGGCCGGTTGGGACCGGGTCGCATTCACCACTGCATGCGCGCCATCGGTCAGGCCGAAAGCGCGCTTGAGCAGATGTGCAAGCGGTCGCTGCAGCGTGAGGCGTTTGGCAAGAAGCTGGCGCAGCTTGGGGCCAATTATGACATCATCGCCGAATGCAGGATGGAGATCGAGATGGCCCGTCTACTGTGCCTGAAGGCAGCGTGGTATATGGATCAGGGTGACGCGCGGGCGGCGGCGCCGTGGATCAGCCAGATCAAGGTAATTGCGCCTCAGGTCGCGCTGAAAGTCATTGATGAGGCGGTGCAGATGTTCGGGGCGCAGGGGATCAGTCAGGATACCCCGCTGGCCAATGCCTGGACCCATGTCCGCACCTTGCGCCTCGCTGATGGGCCGGACGCGGTACATCGCCGTCAGGTCGCGCGTGCGGAGCTTAGGAAATACACTCAGGAAAAGGTCTGACGCCCCGGATGGCTAACTATAATTTCGAAGATCTCTCCTATTTTCATCAGCGAGAGGACGGGGCTTTTGTCGGCAATGACCCGGCGCGTGGTCCTTGGTCGGCGGAGCATTGTCACGCAGGTCCGGTGAGCGGCCTGATCGTGCGCGCGGCTGAAACCGAGATCGGGCCCGAGAAGATGCTGACTCGCTTGACCGTGGATCTGCTGCGCCCTTTGCCCCTTGCCGGGCTGCGCGTGGCGGCTGAGACTACGCGCCATAACAGAACGCTCGCGACCACACGAGTGACTGTGCATGATCTGGATGATACCCTTTGCGCAACCGCAACCACGATGCATTTAGTGCGTCGGGACTTGGGCGTTGTGCCCAATGTCAAAACGCGGCCATTGCGCTTCGAAGATGCGGTCGAAGGCCCTTTCCCGATCGGAGAGCTACGCCATGACCTGCCCGGTTTTGCGCACTATAGCGACATTAGATACGGGGCGGGGGACAGGCACGGCGTAGGACCGAAAACCGTGTGGATGCGGACCCCGAACCTGTTGGAGGGTGAGGTGCAGTCTCCGATCCAATCGATCTGTGCCTTGGGGGATTGCGGCAATGGAATCTCATGGAATGCCCCAACGGCTGAGATGGGGTTCATGAACACCGATCTGACCATCAACATCCACCGAGAGCCCACCTCGGACTGGTTGGCCTCTCAATCCATTTCGCATTGGCAGCCCTCGGGGATCGGGATGTCTCAGTCGGTGCTGCATGACAGCCAGGGGCCTGTCGGAACGGCCCTACAAACGATTGTTCTGTTCCCACCCAAGTGATCGGTCGGCCAGTTTCTGCATCGAGACTGGAAATCGCATTGCCGAAGCGTACTTCGACGCCTATCTTGCCCTTATGCGATGGTTGTTCCCATTTCTGACCTGCTGCCTGCCGATCCCGGCCTTGGCCCACCCGCATGTCTTCATTGACACGGGGTTGGAGTTCATCGTGGACGAGGCCGGACAATTAACCCATGTCCGCGTGACCTGGGCCTATGACGAGCTGTTCTCGCTGCTGCAACTGGAGGACATGAGGTTGGATCAGGATGGCGACGGCGCGCTGACCGATAGTGAGCAGCAGTTCCTGTCAGGTTTTGATGCGCAATGGATGGAAGGCTATAACGGTGATCTGGTTGTGACCGCCGCCGGTGCCCCGGTTGCCTTGTCTGGCCCGTTGGAGCCGCATGCCACGACCGAAGATGGTCGCATCGTCACAACTCACCTACGCGCTGTCGAAGGCGGATCTGTCCCGGCTGAAGCGATTTCGGCAAAAGCCTTCGATGAAACCTATTACACCGCCTATGACGTTACCCGTCCGGTCACCGTGTCTGGCCCGGCAACTTGTCTGCTCGAACGGATTGATCCGGATATCGACGGCCAATTGGCGCAGATGCAGGCCTTTCTCCTGACCCTGGATGCAGAATACGACCTTGAGGAAAACGATATCCCGCTTGTCGGCGAAAGCTTTGCGACCGAGATTTTGATTTCATGTCCAAATACCTGATTGTTCCCGTCGCTATCGCATGTGGCCTTCTATTGTGGTTCTGGGGCAGCGGCGGTTTTGACAGCCTTGCTGCTTGGGCGGCTGGCGAACAGCGCGAATTCCAGAACCAGATCGCGCGTGCCCTTCGGGCGGCCCGCGCAGAACAACCTCAGGCGGTGGCAACTCTGTTAACCGTTTGTTTCGCCTACGGTTTCTTTCATGCCATCGGTCCGGGGCACGGCAAGGTCCTGATCGGAGGCTACGGTCTGGGCCGTCAGGTCGCCTTCTGGCGCTTGTCGGCGATCAGCGTGCTGTCGAGCCTCGGGCAGGCCGTAACAGCAGTTGTTCTGGTCTATGCCGGGGTTCTGATATTCCAGTTGTCGCGTGAGACGCTTGTGGGCACAACCGAGCAGGTGATGGCTCCGATCAGCTATGCGGCCATCGCGGCCATTGGTTTGTGGTTGGTCTATCGCGGGATGCGCAGTTTCGCGCGACGGTCTCGCAGCGATGCCGCGCAGGGGCATTCTCACGAGCATGAGCATCACCACGACCACCACCATGAGGAACGCGACCACCACCATCATCACCACGATGAGGTCTGCTCGGATTGCGGCCATCGCCACGGTCCCAGCGCGGAAGAGGTCGCCAATGTCGGGTCACTGCGTGAGGCGCTCGTGCTGATCGCGGGCGTCGCCGCGCGCCCCTGTACCGGGGCATTGTTCGTGCTGATCCTGACCTGGCAGATGGGAATCGCCATGGTCGGAGTTGCCGGAGCTTTCGCGATGGCGCTGGGCACCGCGACTGTCACAACGCTGGTCGGCTGGACGTCCTTTGGCCTGCGGGGTGGGTTGCTTGCCTCGGCCTCGGCCACGCGATTTGCGTCGATACTGGCCCCGACCATCGAACTGGTGGCAGGGCTTGTGATTGTCGTGATTGCAAGCGGTCTGTTGTTGCGCGCGATTTAAAGCGATCTAGAAAACCGGGTCAGGATAGCCAACCCGCGCCAGATACAGCCCTTGCGGCGGGCAAACCGGCCCGCAGGCGGCACGGTCTTCGGCCTCTAGCGCGTCGCGCACATCCTCGGGCGACCACGTCCCCGCGCCAACACGTTCAAGCGTTCCCACAAAGCTGCGCACCTGATTGTGCAGGAATGACCGAGCGCGCACGTGAAAATGCACCTCGGGGCCAGAGAAGCCCTGCACCTGCTCCACCCGCAACTCATCCAGAGTTTTCACCGGACTAGCCGCTTGACAGATTGAGGATCGGAAAGTGGTGAAATCATGCCGCCCGATCAACATATTCGCGCCCGCCTGCATAGCCTCGACATCCAACTGATGGTTGATCTGCCAAACCTGCCCTTTGTCATGGGTCGCAGGCGCGCGGCGTATTAGAATGCGGAACAGGTATTGACGTTCAGCCGCCGTAAAACGCGCGTGCCAGTCATCATCGACCCGAGCAGCCTGTACAATTGCCACCGGCTGCGGCTTAAGGTGATAGTTCAACGCCTCGGACAGGCGGAACGGATCCCACTCCTTGACCAGATCGCAATGCGCCACTTGCCCCAGCGCATGCACACCCGCATCGGTGCGCCCTGCGGCAGCAATGGTGTGATCGCCCGGCTGGATGCGGGATAGGGCGTGCTCAATGGCCCCTTGCACCGAGGGCAGCTCTTTCTGGCGTTGCCATCCGGCAAACGGCTCCCCTTGGTATTCGACTTTCAAAGCATATCTGGGCATGGGCCGCTGGTAGCGCGCGACGCGCAAACGGGCAAGGGGGCGAAAGCGCTGGCATGTCCGGCAGCGGCTTCCTATCTTGGGCGAAACGATTATTGCGGGGCGACAATTTGGTCATCTCATCCCTGGCAGACAGTCTTGTGCGCGGCGTCGAATCCATCGGCGACAGCGTGTCCGAGACGTTTTTCGAGCCTGTCATCCGTCTGGGCGTCACCGGTCTGGCGCGCTCAGGCAAGACGGTTTTCATCACGTCGCTGGTGGCAAACCTGCTGGACCGGGGCCGCATGAGCGGCCTGGTTGCGCAGCAAGAGGGGCGCATCAACGCGGCCTACTTGCAACCGCAGCCAGACGACACGGTCCCGCGGTTCGACTACGAATCTCACCTCTCCGACCTCACAGGCCCACAACCGCACTGGCCCGAAAGCACACGCGCCGTGTCCGAGCTGCGCCTGTCGTTCAAGGCGCGACCGGCCGGATTGCTGGCAGGGCTTCAGGGACCGCGCACCGTTCATCTGGACATCGTGGACTATCCCGGCGAGTGGCTTCTGGACCTCGCGCTGCTGGACAAATCCTACGCGGACTGGTCGCAGGAGACGCTGTCGCGCATCGTAAACCGTCCCGAGGCGGCCGAGTTTCTGGCGCAGGCTCGTGGCACCGATCTGACGGCAACGCATGACGAGCCGACCGCGCAGGCTCTGGCCGCTGCGTTCACGACCTATCTGAACACCGCGCGGGACGCTGGTTTCTACGACTGCACGCCGGGTCGTTTTTTGTTGCCGGGCGATCTGGCAGGCTCTCCGGTTCTGACTTTTGCGCCTTTGCCTGTGTCCGAACCCTCGCGCCGTCGCACCCTGCAGCGCGAGATGGAGCGGCGCTATGAGGCTTATAAATCTCAAGTGGTGAAGCCCTTCTTCCGCGATCATTTCTCACGCATCGACCGTCAGGTTGTGCTGGTCGATGCGTTGGGCGCAATCCACAAAGGCCCGCAAGCGGTCGAGGATATGCGCCGCGCCATGGGCGATATCCTCTCGGCCTTCCGTCCGGGGCGCAACGCGTGGCTCAGCCAGTTGTTGCTGGGCAAACGGGTTGAACGCATTCTGTTTGCAGCCACCAAAGCCGACCATCTGCACCACACGCAACACCCGCGCCTGACCGCGATCATGGAGGCCCTGACCCGTGAAGCACGGGATCGGGCGAGCTTCGCTGGTGCTGAAACGGCAGCCCTGTCGCTGGCCTCGCTGCGCGCCACGACCGAAGAAATGCGCAACCACAACGGAACGGAATTGCCCTGCGTTCGGGGAACACTATTGAACAGTGGCAAACAAGCTGCCTTCTACCCCGGAGAGCTGCCGAATGATCCATCCCATCTGCTCGGCCCGGCCCGAAACGGGGCCGAGGCGTGGCTTGGCGATGATTATGGTTTCATGGCTTTCGCCCCGGCCCAGTTGACGCTACGCCCGGGCGACGGCCCGCCGCATATCCGGTTGGACCGCGCCGCGCAGTTCCTGATCGGAGACCGGCTGTGACGGTTACCCTCCGCCCCGCCCGCAGCACCGATGCCGGTGCAACCGGGGAAATCTTGCACGGGTTTTCGCGTGAGAATGACTGGATTCCCGACCTCCACAGTTGCGCTGAGACCATCGCATTTTGCGGCCGTATGATTGATCAAAGCTGGGTTACAGTCGCTGAGGTCTCGGACACAGTGGTTGGATTTTTGGCCCTGAACGGAACGGATGTGCATTCCCTGTACTTGACGCCTGCTGCGCGCGGGCAGGGGATCGGCAAGCGGTTGCTCGATCATGCGAAGGCGCAGCACTCGCGGCTGACGCTGTTTGCATTTCAGGCCAACACCGGCGCTTGCAGGTTCTATGAACGCAACGGCTTTGCCGAGGTCGCCCGAAGCGACGGGGCGGACAACGATGAAAACCTGCCTGACATCAAATATGTCTGGCGTAGTGAAGGGGCAGAGAATGGCTAAAGGCCCGGTCCTGATCGACCTCGAAACAGATGAGCCCGCCGCCGACGTGGCCAAGGCCCCTCCGGTGCCTGATCTGGCGGTACCTCAAGGGCAGGCTATGCAAAGCGCGGCGCGATTTGCCGCCCGCAAACCCTCAGCCTTGGCGCGTTGGTTCTGGGGGTTGGCGCTGGCGGTAGTCGGGGCTGCGATTTCGGTCGCCGCATGGGATTTCGCGACCTCGCTGATCGCACGCGCGCCCATTCTGGGCTGGGTTGTCACCGGTTTGATCGCAGCTTTGGTCCTTGTTGCGCTGATCATCGCCGTCCGGGAACTGGCTGCAATTGGCCGCCTGTCCCGCGTTGACGGATTGCGCCGCGCAGCGGATGAGGCCTTGGCGGATGCTGATCTGACCAAGGCGCGCGCGGTCACGACCCGTCTGATTGCCTTCTACAAAGGCCGGGATGAGACCAAATGGGGCCGTGATCGGCTGTCCGAACGTATGTCAGAACAATTCGACGCCTCTGGCCTGTTGGCTTTGGCCGAGGATGAACTGCTGGCCCCGTTGGACGCCGCCGCAAGCCGTGAGGTTGAGGCAGCAGCCCGGCAGGTGGCTACGGTCACGGCCTTGGTGCCCCTGGCCCTTGCGGATGTGGTCACGGCCCTTGCGGCCTCGTTGCGAATGATCCGGCGGGTGGCCGAGATTTATGGTGGGCGGGCCGGGTTTCTGGGAAGCTGGCGCCTGACGCGCGCCGTTTTCGTGCATCTCGTGGCGACCGGTGCGGTGGCCGTCGGCGACGATCTGCTGGAGCCTGTTCTGGGTGGATCGGTCCTCAGTAAACTGTCGCGACGCTTTGGCGAAGGGTTGGTGAACGGTGCCCTCAGCGCCCGAGTCGGAGTGGCCGCGATGGAGGTGTGTCGACCTTTGCCTTTCTCGGATCGTCACAAGCCGTCGGTCCGAACGATGATCAAAAGGGCGTTGCAGGGGCTGTTCAGTAAGACTTGATCTGACGCAAAGCGGTATGGCACGCCATTCGTCACAGTGAATGTGACAGAAAGCGAGCCATGACAGATCACGGTCACAGCCAGCAGGAAATCGAACAGAGAATTAGCGACCCGCCCGGGCGGGGCGTTTTGCGTGACATCGTGTACGGAGGCATCGACGGGTCGGTCACCACATTCGCGATCGTTGCTGGTGTTGCAGGTGCTGGGTTGTCCTCGTTCGTAATTGTCGCTCTGGGCTTGGCAAATGTGTTGGCCGACGGGTTTTCAATGGCAGTCGGCAACTATTCAGGCACCAAGGCCGAACTGGACAATATTAAACGCATTCGAGCCATCGAACAGCGTCATATCGCGCTCTACCCAGATGGCGAACGCGATGAGGTGCGCGAGATCCTTGCGCAGAAAGGTTTGTCTGGGCAGGTGCTGGAGGATGCGACAGAGGCTATCACCGCGGACCGCGAAAACTGGATCAACCTGATGATTGAGGGCGAATACGGGCTTGGCAGCGTAGATCCTCATCCGGTGAAGGCTGCGATGGCCACGTTTCTGGCCTTTCTTGTGGCCGGAATGGTTCCTTTGCTGCCGTTTCTGCTGGCTCTGGACAACGCTTTCACTGTCTCCGTCTGCATGACCATGGGGGTGTTTTTCGCCATCGGAGCGCTGAAAAGCCGGTGGTCGCTGACCCCGTGGTGGCGCTCGGGGCTTGAGACGTTTGCCATCGGCGGTGCGGCGGCTATGATTGCCTATTTCGTGGGGTCGTTGTTTCACCCTTAGCCCGATGATGTAGCGCCATTCGTCGCATGGGTCGGAGCCTCTGGACCATCGGGCATGGGCGGCTTATAAGCGCCCCCATGTATGACCGGATGGCCATCATTATTCGAATTATATCCCCGGCGCTCTGACCCTCTGAGACGCCGGGCAAAGGTGTTTGAGACTTCGCACCGACCGCTTCGATCCTAGTACGACCAGATCATCCAAAGGACGCCCCAAATGTGCGCCGACACGATCCAGACACCTGACTACAAAGACACGCTGAACCTGCCCAAGACTGAATTCCCCATGCGCGCCGGATTGCCCAAGCGCGAACCCGCATGGCTGGAGCGTTGGGAAAAGATCGGCGTCTACGACCGCCTGCGCGAGAAAGAAGGCCGTAAGCCTTTCACCCTGCATGACGGCCCACCCTACGCGAACGGTCACCTGCATATCGGCCACGCGCTGAACAAGACGATCAAGGACATGATCGTGCGATCGCATCAGATGATGGGTTTCGACGCGCGCTATGTGCCCGGTTGGGACTGCCACGGTCTGCCCATCGAATGGAAGATCGAAGAGCAGTACCGCAAGAAGGGTAAGAACAAGGACGAGGTGAACATCGTCGACTTCCGTCAGGAGTGCCGCAAGTTCGCTGAAGGCTGGATCGACATCCAGCGCGAAGAGTTCAAGCGCCTGGGCATCACCGGCAACTGGCCGGATCCCTACATCACCATGGACTACCATGCCGAGGCCGTGATTGCGGATGAGTTCATGAAGTTCTTGATGAACGGTACGCTCTATCAGGGCTCAAAACCCGTTATGTGGTCGCCCATCGAGAAGACCGCGCTGGCCGAGGCCGAGGTCGAGTATCACGATAAGGAAAGCTTCACCATCTGGGTGAAGTTCAAGGTCGTGAATGCGGGCGATTTGGATAACGCATTTGTTGTAATCTGGACCACGACCCCCTGGACCATGCCGTCTAACAAGGCGGTCGTCTATGGCAAGGACATCTCATACGGTCTCTACGAAGTCACCGGCGCGCCCGAGGAATGCTGGGCCGCTGCGGGTGACAAATTCCTGCTGGCTGACAATCTGGCCGCCGACGTGCTGGGCCGTGCGCGTCTGAATGACGACCAGTGGACGCGTGTCCGCGATGTGACCGGTGATGAGCTGGCAGGTGTGCAACTGACACACCCGCTGGCCGGGGCCGAAGGCGGCAATGGCGAATGGGATGACATCCGCGACTTCCGCGCCGCTGAGTTCGTGACCGATACCGAAGGGACCGGTTTCGTCCACTGTGCACCGTCGCACGGTATGGAGGAATTTGAGCTCTACCGCGATCTGGGCATGCTCGAGCAGGTCATCACTTATAACGTGATGGACGACGGCTCGTTCCGCGCCGATCTGCCGTTCTTTGGTGGCAAATACATCCTGTCGCGCAAGGGTGGCGAGGGTGACGCGAACAAAGCCGTCATTGACAAGCTGGTCGATGTCGGCGGACTGCTGGCGCGTGGCAAGATCAAGCACAGCTATCCGCATTCGTGGCGCTCGAAAGCGCCGATCATCTATCGCAACACGCCGCAGTGGTTTGCATCCGTTGACCGCAAGCTGGACGACGGCATGGGCGAGATGGGCGACACCATCCGCGAACGCGCCCTGCGATCAATTGATGAACTGGTGAAATGGACGCCGCAGACCGGTCGTAACCGCCTGTATTCGATGATCGAGGCGCGCCCGGATTGGGTTCTGTCGCGTCAGCGCGCCTGGGGTGTGCCGCTGACCTGCTTTACCAAGAAGGGTGCTTTGCCAACCGACGCGGATTACCTGCTGCGCAATGCCGATCTGAACGCGCGCATCAAGGCGGCGTTCGAGAAAGACGGCGCGGATATCTGGTACACCGACGGGTTCAAAGAGAAGATCCTCGACGGCATCGCCAATCCGGATGACTACGATCAGGTCTTCGACGTGTTGGACGTGTGGTTCGACTCTGGGTCCACCCATGCCTTCGTTCTGCGCGACCGTGAGGACGGCACCGAAGATGGCATCGCCGATGTCTACATGGAAGGCACCGACCAGCACCGCGGTTGGTTCCATTCGTCGATGCTGCAGGCCTGCGGCACCAAAGGCCGTGCGCCCTACCGCAACGTGGTGACCCATGGCTTCACGCTGGACGCCAAGGGCAACAAGATGTCCAAATCTCTGGGCAACACCATCGTGCCGGAAGAGGTCGTCAAGCAATACGGCGCCGATATCCTGCGTCTGTGGGTCGCTCAGACCGACTACACCGCCGACCAGCGGATCGGGCCGGAAATCCTGAAGGGCACCGCCGACAGCTACCGCCGTCTGCGCAACACCATGCGGTTCATGCTGGGATCTTTGGCTGACTTCACCGAGGCCGACCGCGTCGCCCCAGAGGATATGCCGCGTCTGGAGCGTTGGGTCCTCAGCCGCCTGGCCGATCTGGATGAGCAGGTCCGCAAAGGCTATTCAGAGTTCGATTTCCAGGGCGTGTTCAGCGCGGTCTTCACCTTTGCTACGGTTGATTTGTCATCCTTCTACTTCGACGTCCGCAAGGACGCGCTGTATTGCGACGGCGATAGCCTGCGCCGCCGTGCGGCCCGTACCGTTCTGGATATCCTGTTCCACCGCCTGACCACATGGCTGGCGCCGGTTCTGGTCTTCACCATGGAAGAGGTCTGGTTGGAGCGGTTCCCAGGCGACGACAGCTCGGTCCATCTGGTAGATTTCCCGGAGACACCGGCGGATTGGCGTAATGCCGAGTTGGAAGAAGCCGTTGCAAAGGTTCGTCGCGTACGCCGCGCCGTGACCGCAGCGCTAGAGGTTCAGCGTCAGGACAAGGTGATCGGATCCAGCCTTGAGGCCGCTCCGATCGTGCATGTCGAAGATCAGGATACTATTGCGCTGTTGGCGAGTTTTGATGTGGACGATCTTTGCATCACGTCGGGCTTGACGGTCTCCAAGAACCCGGCCCCGGCCGAAGCCTTCCGCGTGCCCGAGATTGAGGGCGTCGGTGTGGTTTTTGAGAAGGCGGAAGGCGACAAATGCCAACGCTGCTGGAAGATTCTGCCCGACGTGGGACGGCATAGTCATGCGGGCGTCTGTGGGCGCTGTGATGAAGCACTGAGCTGAATTACCTACTTGAGTGCGGTGGGCGGAGTCTTTTTGCGAGGCTCTGCCTCGCGCTCCGAGGTATTTTTGAACAGAAGAAGAGGTGGGCGCGGCGCGATATGGGTTGCGCTTTGCCTGCAAAGACTGGCAGCCTTCGGTCATGCCGATGATTGCAGTACAGACCCAGTTTGGGTGTCTTGGGGTTGAGGAACAGGACGGGGCGATTACGCGTCTTGTCTGGGACGGCGTGAGCGACGGGCCCGAGACACCTTTGTTGCGTGAAGCGGCGGCACAGTTGAAGGCCTATGATGACGGGCGGCTTGAGCGGTTTGATCTGCCCTATCATATCTCGGGGTCCGAGTTTCAGCGGCAGGTCTGTGATTTGATGTATGCGATCCCGCTCGGCGAAACCCGCACTTATGGGGATATCGCAAAGGAACTGGGCCAGCCGCCTCAGCCGGTGGGGCAGGCCTGTGGGGCGAATCCGATCCCTGTCATCATTCCGTGCCATCGTGTTCTTGCGGCCAATGGGTTAGGCGGGTTCTCGGGCGATGGCGGCGTTGAGACCAAAGTGGCCCTTTTGCTGCACGAAAAGGCGGCGGGTCTGTTGATCTGATCGGTGAAAACCTGTTGCATTCCAACGTCTCGAGCCTCACCTTGTTTCAAAAGGAGAGTTCGAAGGATCCCATTGAATGACCGACCAAGCAGAACGCGCCGCAGAAAAGAAAGCCATTATTGACCGTCTGATGTCTCTGGAGGCGCAGGAACTGGCCACGGCCCAGGCGCATTACGACGCCTTTTTGAAAGATGCCCAACTGGATGACCGAGAAGGGCATGACAAGGATGATATCGCCGCGTCGCGCGAGAATGCGGACCTTGCTGCGGCGTTTGACGCGCCGGTGCATGCGCATCATGCCAAGATCGACGTGATCGAGAACACCAATTTCGGTATCACCGATACCGTTCAGCCTGGCGCGGTCATCAAGTTCAACAATCGCCGTTTTGTTGTCTGCGTCTCGACCACTCGGTTCGACGTGGACGGCAAGACCTATATGGGTATCTCAACCCAGAGCCCGATTTATCTGGCCATGATTGGCCTGCAAGCGGGCGACGTCTTCACCCATAACGGGACTGAGTTTGAGGTTCAGGACGTTTTGTAATCCGCGCTTTTGCGTTGCGGAATGATCTGCTGCGCAATGCCTGCGAAAACCAGATACAGGCTGGTCACAACCAGCCCCCAATGCGCCCAGCTTTCCGGGTGGAAATCAACCCAGGCCGCCCATCCTGCAAAGAAGGTCCAGGCCAGTGCCATGGGCAGGGTCACGTTGCGCCAGCGTTCGGTGCGGACGGGGTGGACGAATTTCAGGGGCAGAAACATTGCGACGGCCAGAAGGGTTACCAGAATGAGGCTGACCCAAAAGTTCGGTTCGAGCGCGAAGATCACGATGACGAACATGTTCCAGCATCCGGGGAAGCCGGAGAATGAGTTATCCTTGGTCTTCATCCGTGTGTCGGCAAAGTACATGGCGCTGGCGAATGTGATGACGATGATCGCAAACCATCCGGTCCAGCCATCCATCAAGCCGGATTTGAACAGCGCATAGGCTGGTATGAACACATAGGTCAGGTAGTCGATGATCAGGTCCAACAGGACACCATCAAACTCGGGCGCGTTCTTCTTGACGTGATAGTGGCGGGCCAAGGGGCCGTCGATGCCGTCGACGATGAAGGACACCACAAGCCACAGATACATCAGGCTCCATTTTTCATCCACGGCCGCCAGCATGGCGAGCATGGCGAAAACGGCTCCGGTTGCGGTGAAAAGATGAACGGCAAGCGCTTTGAATCTAAGTGTCATGCCCGTGTCATGAAGGATGTGGGGGGCAGATGCAAAGCAAAAAGACAGTTTGGTTGCAAGGACATTGAGGATGCCGTGCTTTTGAACCTCAGGCCTTTGGGTGGGCGCGGTTGTACACCTCCATCAGCCGGGCAGTATCGACGGCCGTGTAGGTTTGGGTGGTGGATAGAGAGGCGTGGCCCAGAAGCTCTTGAATAGCGCGCAGATCCCCACCGGCCGAGAGCAGATGCGTGGCAAAACTATGCCGCATGGCATGAGGCGTTGCGGTCGCGGGTAGGCCGAGCTGCATGCGGGCCTTCGACATAACCTCTTGGATCGCGCGGGGATTGAGCGCTCCACCCCGGACACCGCGAAACAGGGCAAGGTTGTCTGATTTCGGGTGCGGGCAGAGTTGGAGATAGTGGTCCACCGCGTCGCGGGCGGCAGGAAGGACAGGGACGATCCTCTCTTTGTCGCCTTTGCCTGTAATGCGCAGGGTTGCCGGCAGGGGGGCATCTGCACCGGTCAGTGACAGCGCCTCGGAAATGCGCAACCCGCAACCGTAGAGCAGCGTCACAACAGCCACGTCACGGGCTGAGACCCAGTCATTGCTGGATTGCAACTCAACCGTTTCAATCATGGCGCGAGCTGCGTCCTCGGCCAGAGGGCGGGGGAGCTTTTTGGTGAATTTCGGCGCGCGGGTTGAAAGGACGGCAGTTGGCTCGAACCCTTCACGCTCGGCCAGCCAGCGGTAAAAGCTTTTGACGGCTGATAGTTTTCGGGCCAGAGAGCGCGCGCCCACACCGCTCTGGCGCTGATCGGCCATCCATGCGCGCATGTCCGAAACTGTGATGCGTTCGAGCGCGGCGATGCCCTGGCGGTCTCCATGGTGGAGGGTCATGAAGGAGAGGAAATCAGTGACATCCCCGCGATATGCGGTTTGGGTGTTCTGAGACCGTCCCGCCAGTGCGCCCAGGCTCTCCAACCAGTGTTGGAGGGCGTCTCGGCAAGCTGGCGAAATCAGGCTCACGACAACCAGTGGCGCATTGAGCGTTCGAACACGCCAGCAAAAAACGACAGTAGATCGGTGCCAAGTTGCGGCGTGAAGTGCCTCGGGTCCAAGGCCCCCATGACAATCAGACCGGGCAGGCGACCGGAGCCGAGATCTAGCTTCAGGCAAGCTTCGGACCTGAGTTGAGCGGCAAGAGTGCCGAATACGCGTTGGTTCGGCTTCTGGATTTCGCGCAAGATGACGTCGCGCGCAGGACCGCTGCGGTCATAGGTGAGGTATTGGTCGACAAAGCCCGGTTCGACAACGGTCAGCGTGCCCCCCAGCTTGTCGATCGCGGGGTCGTCCATAAGGGCGGTGGTTTCCAGCACCAGAGTGATGCGCTGGACCCGCAGGATTTCGGCGATATCCTGGCCAAGCACGCGCAGGAAGTCTTCGAAATCGACCGGTTCCAGAAGACGCAGAATGGCGCGGTGGACCTGATTGGTCCCGGCAAGGTTTTCATAGGCTGCGGCGATGACGGACCGGTGCGTGTCTTCCAAGCGGTCCAGTCTGGCTTCGAGCCGTTGCATGGCGATGCCGCGCAGGTCGATGACGTTGTCGCCTCGGGCTTGTTCATTGGCGTCCACCAGTGCCTGCATCAGATCTTTGTCATCCAGCAAAGCATCAGGCTTGGCCAGAATCGCGGCTCGGAGGTTGTCCTCGAGTTTTGGGTTGCTGCTCATGTCCCGTCCGGTCGTTTTTTGTTTTGGCGGCTTATAGCACGGCCAACCGGAATTACCTTGGGAAAAATGCACGTCTGGGTGGATTTCGTTTTGCGCTGTGTCCGGAGCGCTCCCGCCTGCTTGGCGCTGATCAAAGATCAGCCCCGCACAGTTGGGCCGGGCGCGGTGCCTGTCGGCACCGCGCGGTCGTGCAAAGGGTCAGAGGATTTTCTGACCGGTTTTGGCCCAGTCTGACAAGAAGGTTTCCAGGCCTTTGTCCGTCAGCGGGTGGTCGGCCAGTTTCTTGATGACGGCGGGCGGTGCGGTGATCACGTCGGCACCGATGCGCGCGCTGTCGGTCACGTGGTTCACGGTACGGATCGAGGCGGCGAGGATTTCGGTCTCGAACCCGTAGTTGTCATAGACCTGACGGATATCGGCGATCAGATCCATGCCGTCGAGATTGATGTCGTCGAGACGGCCAATGAAGGGCGAGATGAAGGTTGCGCCTGCCTTGGCTGCCAAAAGAGCCTGGTTCGTCGAGAAGCACAAGGTCACGTTGACCATCTGGCCTTCGTCGCTGAGGGTTTTACAGGTTTTCAGGCCGGCCCATGTTAGCGGTACTTTGACCGCGATGTTCGGGGCGATCTTGGCCAGCTTGCGGCCTTCGGCGATCATGTCGTCGGCCTCGGTGGCGACAACTTCGGCGGACACGGGGCCGTCGACCAGATCACAGATCTCTTTGGTGACTTCAAGAATGTCGCGACCTGACTTCAGGATCAGCGAAGGGTTGGTGGTGACGCCGTCCACCATGCCCAGGTCGTTCAGTTCGGCAATGGCGTCGATCTCGGCAGTGTCTACGAAGAATTTCATGCGGGCAGTCCTTTGATGGGTTGGCCTTGGTCGCGGATGGCTTTACCTCAAAGAGACCCCTGCTGGAACCCCCTGCATAGGATATGCTGTGAGCGCTAACGGATTTTTCGACGAAGGAGAGCTGGTTGCGGTGTTGACCACGCAGCCTCTGGACCGGACGTTGGACTACAAAGCGCCCGAGGGCGGGTGCTTTCTGGGTGCGTTTGTCGAGGTGCCATTGGGGCCGCGCAAAGTGCTGGGCGTGGTGTGGGGGCCGGGGCAGGGCGGGTTCGATCTGGCCAAGGCGCGGTCCGTGATCCGGGTACTTGAAGTTGCACCCATGCGCGAAGAGATGCGGGTGTTTCTGGGGAAAGTGGCGGACTACACGCTGACACCGATGCCTGCGATGCTGCGCCTTGCAACCCGCGCGCCGGGCTTGGGGGATCCGCCCTCGATGCGTAAGGTCTACCGGTTGGGTGCATCTGAACCGGATCGGATGACCGATGCCCGCACCCGGGTGCTTGAGGTGTTGAAAGAGTATGGCGGGCTGGCCTTCACCTTGAAGGAACTGGCCGAGCAGGCCGGGGTAACCACCTCTGTCGTCAAGGGGTTGGTCAAACTGGGCGCGGTTCGGGAAGAGGACAGCCCGCGCGATTTACCATACCCCCATCTCGATCCCGAGTTGCCCGGTAAAGACCTGACCGAGGATCAGGCGGCAGCCGTGGCGCGGCTGCAGGCGGGCCAGCGGACCGGCACCTACGGCACAACGCTGCTGAAAGGTGTGACCGGTTCGGGCAAGACGGAGGTCTATCTTGAGGCCGTCGCCGAAGCTCTGCGCATGGGGCGGCAGGCGCTGGTTCTGCTGCCTGAGATTGCGCTGACGGCCGAATTTCTAACCCGAGTCGAGGCCCGGTTTGGTGCCCGCCCGGCCGAGTGGCATTCAGGGGCTACGATGACCGAGCGTCGCCGGGTCTGGCGGATGGTCGGGCAGGGCGAGGCGCAACTTGTCGTGGGTGCGCGCTCGGCCCTGTTCCTGCCATTCCGTGACTTGGGTTTGGTTGTGGTCGATGAGGAGCACGATACCTCGTACAAACAGGAAGACGGCGTGCACTACAGCGCGCGGGACATGGCAGTTCTGCGCTCGGCCATTTGCGGCGGGCGGGTGATTCTGGCCAGCGCGACGCCTTCGTTGGAAAGCTGGGCCAATGCCGAGGCGGGCAAATATGAGCGGCTGGACCTGACCTCGCGCTTCGGGGCGGCGGTTCTGCCCGAGATGAAGCCGATCGATATGCGCGCCGAGCAGATGCAGACAGGGACGTGGATTTCCCCGTCCTTGCGGCAGGCGGTGCGGCAACGGATCGAAAAAGGCGAACAGTCGCTGCTGTTCATCAACCGCCGGGGCTATGCGCCGGTGACCCTGTGCAGGGCTTGTGGGGAGCAGATCGCCTGCGATCACTGTGACGCGCGGATGGTGGAGCATCGATTCCTCAAGCGCCTGATGTGCCATCAATGCGGCGAGACCAAACCAATGCCCGATACTTGCCCCTCTTGCGGGGTCGAAGGGAAACTGGCTCCGGTCGGGCCGGGGATCGAACGGCTGGCGGAAGAGGCCGAGGCGACTTTCCCCGAGGCCAAGATCGCTATGCTCAGCTCCGACCTGTTCGGCTCGGCCCGCGCGTTGAAGGCAAAGATCGAAGAGATCGCCGAAGGGGATGCGGATATCGTCATCGGCACGCAGCTGGTGGCTAAGGGGCATAACTTTCCCAAGCTGACGCTGGTGGGGGTCATCGATGCCGATCTCAGCCTGCATGGCGCGGATTTGCGCGCTGCTGAGCGGACGTTTCAATTGATGCGGCAGGTGGCGGGACGTGCTGGGCGCGCGGATAAGCCGGGGCAGGCGCTGTTGCAGACGTTTCAGCCCGAGCATCCGGTCATCCGCGCCATTCTGTCGGGTGATGAGGAAGGCTTCTGGAAAGCCGAGGCTGCCGGTCGCCAAGCCGCTGGTGTGCCGCCCTATGGGCGCATGGCGGGGATCGTGCTGTCTGGCCCCGAGGTCGCTCCGGTCTTTGATATCGGCAACGCGATGGCGCGCAATGATGCGCCGCTACGCGAGATTGGCGCTCAGGTCTTTGGTCCGGCCCCTGCGCCGATTGCCCGCATCCGAGGCAGGCATCGCGTGCGCCTTTTGATCAAGGCCCCCAAGGGCGCGCCCATTCAGGACGCCATCGCCCGCTGGATCGCGCCGCTGCGTCTGAAAGGCGATATCCGCCTGACCGTCGATATCGACCCGCAGAACTTCTACTGACCTCTGCACAGGCGCAGAACGGATGTGCGCTGGGATCTCTCCTCTCGCCAAAGCGCAAAAATCGGCGTAGAGGGAGTCGCATGTTGAAACCCATGCCACTTTCCGAGGCGCAAAGCCTGCCGTTCTGGCGGCGCCCGATCACGCTGCTGTTCATGATGGCGCTGACTATGCCCATTGCGTTCAATGGGTGGAGCGCGCTTTTGAACAACTTTGTCATCGAAGTGGCGAATTTCGATGGCGCGGATATCGGCTTGCTGCACACGGTGCGGGAAATACCGGGTTTTCTGGCCGTCGGTGTGATCGCTGTGATCATCTTTGTGCGGGAGCAGGTGCTGGCCATGATCTCGCTGATGATGCTGGGCGTGGCGACGGCGGTGACTGCATGGTTCCCAAGCCTTGGTGGGCTGCTATTCGTAACGCTCTTCAGCTCGATCGGCTTTCACTACTACGAGACGGTCAACCAGTCGCTGCAGTTGCAATGGCTGCCAAAGGACCGCGCGCCGCAGATTCTGGGATGGCTTGTGGCGATGGGCTCGGCTGCGACGGCAGTGGTCTATGGGCTGATCGTCCTGACATGGGATCGGTTCGACCTGTCCTATAACTTCGTCTTCATGATGGCGGGCGGTGCGACGGCGCTGTTGGCTCTGTTCTGCCTGTTGGCCTATCCGCAATTCGACGCGCCGACGCCGCAGACCAAAAAGCTGATCCTGCGCAAACGCTACTGGCTGTATTACGCGCTGCAATTCATGGCTGGCGCGCGCCGTCAGATCTTTGTGGTGTTCGCGGGCTTCATGATGGTCGAGAAATTCGGGTTCGAGGTCCACGAACTCACCAGCCTTTATCTGATCAACCTCGTGATCAACATGGCGGCAGCTCCGATGCTCGGCAAAGCGGTGTCCAAATTTGGCGAGCGCCGGACATTGATCTTCGAATATGCCGGACTAGCCATTGTTTTCGCAGCCTATGGTGGCATCTACTGGTTTGGGTGGGGCGTGGTTCTGGCGGCGACCCTCTATGTGATCGATCATGTGCTGTTCGCGCTGGCTTTGGCTTTGAAAACCTACTTCCAGAAAATCGCCGATCCCGCCGATATCGCACCAACGGCCGCTGTGGCGTTCACCATCAACCATATCGCCGCGGTGTTCCTGCCTGCGCTGCTTGGGCTGCTTTGGGTGGCCTCACCCGGTGCGGTGTTTGCGCTGGCGGCGGCAATGGCGATGATCTCGCTTGCTCTGTCTCTGTTGATCCCGCGCCATCCTGAGCCGGGAAATGAGACCATCCTGACCAAATACGCGCCGGCACCCGCCGAATAGGCGCAAGAGCTTGACCTTGGCGGGCCCACGCCCTAGGCGCTGTCCTGACCCAGACAGGAGGCCCCTATGCCCACATTCACCGCTCTTACTACGCTGACTGGTAAGAAACCCGCCGAAGGTCTTGGCGAAGCGATGGAGCGTCTGGATCCTGAACCCACTGGCGTTGGCGTTTTTGAAGTCGAAGATGGCTCGGGCCTGTGGGAGGTTGGGGGGTATTTCACCGAAGCCCCCGATGAGACAGCGCTGGCCGTACTGGCCGCGGCCTTTGAGGCCAAGCCCTTTGTGGTGTCCGAGCTGCCCGAAACCGATTGGGTTGCCCATGTGCGCCGTGAACTGGCCCCAGTCGAGGCAGGCCGTTTCTTTGTCTATGGCAGCCACGACGCCGACAAGCTGCCCGAAGGTCGGATCCCCCTGTTGATCGAGGCTGCGATGGCCTTTGGTACCGGCCACCACGGAACCACTCTGGGCTGTCTGAAGGCGCTGGATCAGTTACTGGACGAAGGGTTCTCGGCCAGCAAAGTCGCCGATATCGGGTGTGGGACTGCCGTGCTGGCCATGGCGGCTGCGCGTGTTTGGGAAGGGGACATCATCGCCAGTGATATTGATCAGGTTGCCGTCGATGTGGCCGAGGCAAACCTGAAGGCCAACGGCATGTCCGGCCAGGTTCACTGTGTCGAGGCCGCTGGCTTCGATCACCCAGACCTGAACGCCCACGCGCCCTATGATCTGATTTTTGCCAACATCCTCAAGGGTCCGTTGGTTGCTCTTTCGCCGGAAATCTCGGCGAATCTGCGGGCTGAAGGCTATTCAATCCTGTCGGGAATCCTGAACGAACAGGCCGATGATGTGGTGAATGTTTATTCCCAGAATGGCTTCAATCTACATCATAGAGGTGAGATTGGTGAATGGACGACGCTAATCTTAAGTAAACAGGGCTAAATCGGGGCCATTTACAGGAGTTTTCTAGAGTCGCGCCACGTTTTTGTCGCAATCTATGCTTACCGTTTTCTAATCATTTTGATGGGGGGCGGTTTTGTGGAGGCTGCCATGGCGGGAAAACAACTGGAATTTGATCAGCGCGTTCAGCGTCTGAACAAGAAGCACTCGAAGCTCAGCAAAGGCTATCGCGCGACGATGCGCAAAGATGGTCTGGTGGTGATGAAGCCGCAAAGGGTCCGCTCGGCGGTTCCGGCCAAGGTGCTGCTGTTTACCCTGCTGGCGGTTTTTGCGTTCAAAGCGTTTCTTTTGTCCAGCCTCGGCCCTTCAGGGTATCAATACCGCATCGACAGCCTGAAAGAAGGCACCCAGGTCGAACAGGCAGGCGCCTGGATCATGCAGATCGACCCGGTTTCACAGTTCCTCTCGGTTCAGCTCAACAAAGTTCTCTACTAAGCACCGGCTGAAACAGAAAACACCGCGGCCTTTCGGCTCGCGGTGTTTCTTTGCGCCCCTACAGGGAGGAGAAAGGGGCGTATAGCGAGGGGGTCGTCTTACCGGCGGCCTTCGGCGATCACGTCGATGTCGCCGCGGCACAGGCCGATATCATCCAGTTCGCGGTCGCTCAGACCGGTCAGCACGTTGCGTGTCACGCGGGCGTCATTCCAATCGACGGCGGCATGTGCAACCGATGTGAAAAATGCGCCGATACGGCCAACGAGGCCGAATGAGCCAGTGGTGGCGATGCGGGTCGAGTCCAGTGCAGCCATATCCTGTTTCCTTCTGGTTTGTGTGAACATTTGATCTTGCGATCTGAGCGGCATCTAGTGTCGAAGATTTGCCCGCGCAATAGCATTTTTTGCATGTGTCCTATGCAGTTTTTGCAACACTTTCTGAATCTGTAAGCACCTTAAAAACATGGTTAAAATGGGTCCATAAAAGTGTCGATTTCAGACTTTTCGAAGTCGCAAACTGTCCTTTGTGTCGCGCGCAGGATGGCGGTGTCGTTTTCAGACTTAGGGTCAATTCGCTTGGAAAATGTTCACGCTTCGTGCTATCCGTTGAAAAAAGATCACAAAACCCGAGCGGGCTGAGGCGAAGCATGCGAATTCTGGGCATTGATCCGGGGCTTAGGACCCTGGGATGGGGCGTCATCGAATCAAACGGCAGCCGGTTGAGCCACGTTTCGAACGGTTTGTGCAAATCTGACGGGGATGATCTGGGCGAGCGGCTGCTGTCTCTGCACAATCAGATTGTCGAGGTCATCGCCGAATACAGGCCCGACCAAGCTGCGATTGAGCAGACTTTCGTGAACAAGGATGGTGCCGGAACGCTTAAACTCGGTCAGGCGCGAGGTGTTGCTTTGCTGACGCTGGCGCAGGCTGGGTTACCGGTGGGGGAATATGCTCCGAACCGGGTCAAGAAAACCGTCGTTGGCGTTGGGCA
Organism: Ruegeria profundi; assembly: GCF_049800715.1. Taxonomy (GTDB): domain Bacteria; phylum Pseudomonadota; class Alphaproteobacteria; order Rhodobacterales; family Rhodobacteraceae; genus Ruegeria; species Ruegeria profundi_A. The sequence continues at coordinate 178,954 of NZ_JBNAFO010000004.1, read as the reverse complement.
TGCCGAGAAAGAGCAGGTCCTGCACATGGTCAAGTTGCAGCTGCCAGGGTGTTTGCCCAAGGGCGCGGACGCGGCGGATGCATTGGCGATCGCTATCTGTCATGCGTATTACGGCAAGACACGACAGCCGCGTGTGAAAGAGGTGAGGGCATGATCGGTAAACTGACAGGGCGTCTGGACTATCGCGCCGCAGACCACATCCTTATCGACGTGCGGGGCGTGGGTTACATCGTCTATTGCTCGGACAGGACCATGGCTGCGTTGCCGGGCGTGGGTGAGGCGGTCTCGATCTACACAGATATGGTCGTGCGTGAAGACTTGATGCAGCTTTACGGGTTTCTCTCACTGATCGAGAAGGAATGGCATCGACTACTGTGTTCGGTTCAGGGCGTCGGGGCCAAGGTCTCGCTGGCCATTCTCAGCGCGTTGGGGCCGGATGGTGTCAGCCGCGCGATTGCTCTGGGCGATTGGGGCGCGGTGAAGGCTGCCAAGGGGGTTGGCCCGAAGACCGCGCAGCGCATTGTGCTGGACCTCAAGGACAAGGCGCCGGGGGTTATGGCGATGGGCGGCACCGTGACCGAGGCGATGGACGGCCCAGCGTTGGAAGTTATTGAAACCGTCGAGCCGCAGCCGGCGCCGAAACGGACTGCGAAACCGGCCTCGGGGTCGGCGGTGGCCTCTGCGGGGGCGTTGTCGGCCTTGTCGAATCTGGGATATGGCCCGTCCGAGGCGGCCTCGGCCGTGGCGGAGGCGGCGGCCAATCTGCCCGACGCGGGTGAGGCTGAATTGATCCGCGCGGCGCTCAAGCTGTTGGCTCCGAAAGGGTGATTGAATGGTAGACGCCGATCCGACGCTGCGGCCTGACCCTCTGCCCGAGGACAATGACCGCGCCCTACGCCCGCAGGGGCTGGATGAGTTCATCGGTCAGGCCGAGGCGCGTGCGAACCTGCGCATCTTCATCCAATCCGCCAAGCAGCGCGGCGAGGCGATGGATCATACGCTGTTCCATGGTCCCCCGGGTTTGGGGAAAACCACTTTGGCGCAGATCATGGCGCGCGAGTTGGGCGTGAATTTCCGTATGACCTCTGGTCCGGTTCTTGCCAAGGCGGGCGACCTGGCGGCGATCCTGACCAATCTGGAAGCGCGCGATGTGTTGTTTATCGACGAAATCCATCGTCTGAACCCGGCGGTCGAAGAAGTTCTCTATCCTGCAATGGAGGATTTTGAACTCGATCTGGTAATAGGCGAAGGTCCAGCGGCGCGAACCGTTCGGATCGAGTTGCAGCCGTTTACGCTGGTTGGAGCCACCACGCGGATGGGTCTGCTGACCACTCCGCTGCGCGACCGTTTTGGTATTCCGACTCGGTTGCAGTTCTACACGGTCGATGAGTTGCACGAGATCGTCACCCGCAACGCACGCAAACTTGGCGCGCCAGCGGACGACGATGGCGCGCGTGAGATTGCGCGAAGGTCGCGCGGAACGCCTCGGATCGCAGGCCGTTTGCTGCGGCGCGTGGTAGATTTTGCCATCGTCGAGGGTGACGGACGGATTACGCGCGAATTGGCGGATGGGGCATTGACGCGGCTAGGGGTGGACCATCTCGGGTTGGACGGAGCCGATCGCCGGTATCTGAAACTGGTCGCTGAGAACTATGGCGGTGGTCCTGTTGGGATTGAGACGATGTCGGCGGCGTTGTCGGAAAGCAGAGACTCGCTTGAGGAAGTGATCGAACCATATTTGCTGCAGCAGGGACTGATCCAACGCACGCCGCGCGGGCGGATGTTGGCGCAAAAGGCTTGGACGCATTTGGGCATGGCTGCGCCAAAGGGTCAGAGCGATCTGTTTGGTTGAAGGCAGCGCCCAGAGATCTTAAGCCTTCTGTGAGAGCATTGTCAAAAAGATGAAAGGCTGGGCGTGACACCGGAAGAGATCGAGGCGCTGTTTACGCGCGAAAGCGGAGAGTTCCTGTTTGCGCGGTGGGGTCGCCCAATTGTGCCGATCGTTTTCGGTGTCGAGGATGAGACGTTGGCAACCGTCAAGGGCGCGTTCGAGGCTGTGGTGACGCTGGCCGGTCACAAGATGGCCGAAACGGACCCAGAGCTGGGCGCCAATTGCATGGTCTTTTTCTTCCGCGACTGGCAGGAGTTGCTTGAGGTTCCGGATCTGGACCGCCTTATCCCCGATCTGGCGCCTTTGGTTGAGCGTCTGGTTGCGGCGGATGCCAATCAGTACCGCATCTTCCGGTTCGAAGAAGACGGCGCGATCCGCGCGGCCTTTGTATTCCTGCGCATGGATAAAGAACTGTCTAAAGTCCCGGCCGAGACTCTGGCGCTCAGTCAAGTGGTGCAGACCATTCTGCTCTGGTCGGATACGGCGTTTCGAAAGCAATCGCCTCTGGCTGTGGCGGGTGAGGCGACGATCCTGCGCCCGGATATTGCGGGCCTGATCCGGGCCGCTTACGATCCGATTTTGCCGGGGTCGGCGCAGGATGCCTCGTACGCGCTTCGCCTGTTTGCCCGGTTGGAGCTGCCGCAATGAAGCACATCTTTCCAGTTCGCGTTTACTATGAGGACACCGACATGGGCGGGGTCGTCTATCACGCGAACTACCTGCGCTATATCGAACGTGCGCGCTCGGACTGGGTGCGCCGTTTGGGCAATGACCAGAACGCCATGCGGGATGAGGGGATCGTCTGGGTCGTACGGCGGGTCGAGGCGGACTACCTTTCTCCCGCCAAGTTTGACGACGAATTGATCGTCGAAACTGAAGTGACCGAGATTTCCGGCGTGCGCCTGACCATGGCGCAGCTTGTGAAACGGGGTGAGACCGATATTTTCCGCGCTTCGGTCACGGCGGTTTGCATCAACAAAGACGGCAAACCAATCCGCCTTCCGGCAGAGATTCGCGCATTGATGTAACATTTTCGCAGCCGGGGGTGGTTCTGTTGGCTTTTCAACCCCAACTGCGTTAGCGTTTGGCAAAACAAGGCCAAACAAACGGCCATCAGGCAAAAAAGAGCAGGTTCATGGAAGCTGAAACGCTGGCGCTGGCGCAGGAGATCGATTTCTCCATGTGGGGGCTGTATGCCCGCGCGACCTTTATCGTAAAATTGGTGATGCTAATGCTGATCGCGGCGTCGATCTGGTCTTGGGGCATCATCATCCAGAAACTCATCAACTACCGTGCGGCTCGGCGTGAGGCGCAGAAATTTGATGAGAGCTTCTGGTCTGGCAACCCGCTCGATGAGTTGTTTGAGCAGATCGGCTCGCAGCCCGATGGCAGTTCTGAGAAGATCTTTGCGGCAGGTATGATCGAATGGCGCAGGTCGCATCGCACGGATGGCGGTTTGATCGCCGGGGCGACGGCTCGGATCGACCGGTCCATGGATGTGGCAATCGCGAAAGAAGCGGAGACACTGCAGAAAGGTCTGCCGATCTTGGCGACTGTCGGCTCAACCGCTCCGTTCATTGGTCTGTTTGGTACGGTCTGGGGCATCATGAACGCCTTTATCGAGATTGCCGAGCAGCAGAATACCAACCTCGCCGTTGTGGCCCCCGGCATTGCCGAAGCTTTGCTGGCAACTGGTCTTGGCCTGCTGGCCGCGATCCCAGCTGTGATTTTCTACAACAAGCTCAGCGCCGATAGTGACCGAATCGTCGGAGGCTATGAGGCCTTTGCCGATGAATTCGCCACCATCTTGTCGCGCCAGTTGGACAGCTAACTATGGGGGCAGCGGTTCAGCAAAGCTCGGGCGGGAACGGACGTAGGCGCGGACGGCGGCGTGGTCGCGCCCAGCCGATGGCTGAGATCAACGTCACGCCGTTTGTCGACGTCATGCTGGTGCTGTTGATCATCTTCATGGTCGCAGCGCCTCTGCTGACCGTTGGTGTGCCGGTTGACCTGCCCAAGACTGCCGCAAGCGCCTTGCCCGGCGATAGTGAGGAACCGCTGACCGTCACGCTGACCGCCGATGGCCGTATTCAGATCCAGACTACGGATATCGCGCGCGAAGAGCTGATCGGACGTTTGCGCGCCATAGCGGCTGAGCGCAGCAGTGACCGTGTCTTCCTGCGGGCGGATGGGGCGATCCCCTACGCGCAGGTGATGCAGGTGATGGGCGCGTTGAATGCGGGCGGGTTTTCAAATGTGGGTCTGGTGACGGATACCGGCGGGCCGACGCTGGACGATGGGTAAAGGTGGGGTCGCGCGGTGGATACCGGCACCAAGATTTCAGCGATTGCGCATGTCAGCCTGATCGGCTGGGCGTTGTTCGGCGGCACCTTCCGGTCCGAGCCATTGCCGACGCAAGTGCAGGATGTGTCCGTGATTTCGGCTGAGCAATTCGCAGCGCTCACGGCGCAGCGCGATGCGCCTGAGCTGCCGGAGTCGCCGGGTACTCTGGAACAACCCGACGCGCCGGAACCTGAGGTCAGCACCCCTGAGGTGACACCGGAAGAACAGCCGCGCCCGGAGCCCGTGACGCCCGCAGAACCGGAGCCTGAGACTGTCCCCGAAACGGTCGAGGTTCCGCCTGAGCCTGAGTTGCCCGAAGAACCTCCGACATTGACGGAACCGGAAACGGCCGCCTTGCCGGTGCCTCCCGGACCCGAAGCGCAACCCAGCCCGGCCGAGCGTGTTGCCCCCGAGGCTATCTCGCCGCCTCCGCCCGAGGCTGAGCCGGATGAGGTGGAAACGCCCCCGGTTTCACTGGACGAAGGCGCTGAGACACAGCAAGAACAACAAGATCAAACGGCCCCGGAAGAAGCCGCACCCGAGATCGTGACTGAGGCCGAAGAAACCGACGAGCCAGCACCTCTGACCTCTCCGCGTCCGCGTGTGCGGCCCAACCGTCCTGAACCCACGCCTGAGGTTGCGGAAACCCCGGAACCGGCCCCGGAAACCCCAACGCCAAAGCCTGCGCCGGACAATAGTGACGCCATCAATGACGCGTTGTCCGAAGCCTTGGCGGGTGGAACGGAACCCTCCGGCCCGCCGCTCACCAGCGGTGAAAAGGACGCGATGCGCGTTGCAGTGTCGCGGTGCTGGAATGTCGGATCGCTGTCGACCGATGCGCTGAACGTGGTGGTGACGGTTGCGTTCTCGCTCAATCTTGATGGCACGGTGATTGGCGAGAGTATTCGTTTGCTGAATAGCTCTGGCGGTGCTTCGGGTGCCGAAAATCAAGCCTATCAGGCCGCCCGACGCGCAATTTTGCGCTGTGGCGCGCGTGGATATGATCTGCCTGCTGACAAATACGATCACTGGCAGGATATTGAGATTACATTCAATCCCGAGAGGATGCGGATCAAATGATGAAACTTCTGACCAGCCTCTTTCTTGGGCTGACCCTGGTGTCGGCCCCGGTTTACGCTCAGAACAGCCCCCTGCGGTTGGAAATCGACGAAGGCATCATCGAGCCGATGCCCTTTGCGGTTCCCAACTTTGTGCCCGACGGCCCGGCAGCGACGCAGTTCGCTAACGATATCTCGCGTGTTGTTGCGGCGGATCTGACCGGAACGGGGTTGTTCCGCGAAATCTCCTCGGAAGCGTTCATCAGCCGGGTCAGCAGCTTTGACGCTCCGGTCCAGTTTGCCGATTGGAAAGCGATCAACGCGCAGGCTTTGGTGACAGGGGCTGTGAATGTCTCGGGCAAGCGGCTGGCGGTTCGGTTCCGGGTCTGGGATGTGTTCTCGGGGCAAGAACTTGGTAACGGTCTGCAGCTAGCGGGCACCACGGATGGCTGGCGGCGCATGGCGCACAAGGTTGCTGATCAGGTTTATAGCCGTATCACCGGTGAAGGCGCCTATTTCGATAGCCGCGTTGCTTTTGTATCTGAAAGTGGCCCTAAGAACCAGCGCCTCAAGCGTTTGGCAATCATGGATTATGATGGGGCCAACGTTCAGTATATGACGGATAGCGCGGCCATCGTTCTGGCCCCGCGCTTTTCACCGACAGGCGAGCAACTGCTCTATACCAGCTACGAAAGCGGCAGCCCGCGCATCTATATTCTGGATGTGGGCCGCGTGCAGCGGCGCGAACTGCAAACGCAGGACGGCACCATGAGCTTTTCTCCGCGTTTTTCACCGGACGGGCGGTCGATTGTGTATTCGCTGATTCAGGGCGGCAATACCGATCTGTGGCGGATGGATCTGGCCTCAGGCCAAAGCACCCGCCTGACCAACACGCCTGCGATCGAAACCGCGCCCAGCTATTCGCCGGATGGCAGCCAGATCGTGTTTGAAAGCGACCGTTCAGGCACGCCGCAGCTTTATGTGATGGCGGCAAACGGCGGCGAAGCGACGCGGATCAGCTTTGGTCAGGGGCGGTATGGTACGCCGGTCTGGTCGCCGCGTGGTGATCTGATTGCCTTCACCAAGCAGAACAAAGGCCGCTTCCATATCGGCGTGATGCGCACCGATGGCAGTGAGGAACGCCTGCTGACTTCGTCCTTTCTCGACGAAGGCCCGACCTGGTCGCCAAACGGCCGCGTCATCATGTTCACCCGCGAGACGCAGGGCGCAAGTGGACGGGCGACGCTCTATTCCGTGGATATCTCGGGTCGAAACCTGCGCCCCGTGCGCACGCCGGATGGCGGCAGCGACCCGTCCTGGGGGCCATTGCAGAATTGATCGCCGCCAATGCGAGGCGAAGTTCACAAGAAACAGTCGCTGTGATAGACAGGCGGCAACAAACAAAACAACGAGGCACTTGAGATGAACGTATTGGGCAAAATCCTGGCCTTGGGCGCGCTAAGCGTGGTCGCGGCCTGTACCAACAATGATCCTTCGGCTTTGGGTGGCAGCGGCGCTGGTGGTAGCGGCTCGATTGTCGCTGGCTCTCCTAGTGATCCGCGCTCGCCCGCCTATTTCCAGCAGACGGTCGGGGATCGTGTTCTGTTCGCGGTTGATCAGTCCACCCTGTCGCCGCAGGCGCAGACCGTTTTACAAGGGCAGGCGGAATGGCTGCTGGCCAACCCTGATTACGTGGCAACCATCGAAGGTCACGCGGATGAGCAGGGCACGCGGGAATACAACCTTGCGCTGGGCGCACGTCGGGCCAATGCGGCGCGTGAATACCTGATTTCGCGTGGGGTCGCAGGCAATCGTCTGACGACGGTCAGCTTCGGCAAAGAACGCCCGATCGAGATTTGCAGCACCGAGGACTGTTATTCCAAAAACCGCCGCGCGGTTACGGTGCTGACCGGTTCAACCTTGGGGTAAGACGATGAGAGTTGCAGGATGGGTTCTGGCCGCAGTTGTGGCAACAGCAGGCGTCGCGCAAGCGCAGGATCAGCAGACCCTGGCGGATATCCGGCAGGAGTTGACAGTGCTGTATGTCGAGATACAGCGCTTGAAACGTGAGTTTTCGACCACTGGCTCTCCTGCGCCCAACCTGTCTGGCAGCTCGATCCTTGAACGTGTGGATGCGATTGAGGCCGAGTTGCAGCGCCTGACCCGTCAGACTGAGCAGTTGAATCAGCGCGTCCAGAATATCGTGACCGACGGCACCAACCGGATCGGTGATCTTGAATTCCGCTTGGTCGAGCTGGAAGGCGGCGATTTGTCGGCACTGGGTGAGACCTCCACTTTGGGCGGCGAAGGGGAATCCACCGCTGCGGTAACACCCGCGCCGACGGAGCCGAACACTTCGGACCAGGGCGAGCTGGCCGTTGGCGAGCGAGCGGATTTCGACGATGCGTCTCAAGCGCTGGCGGATGGTGACTTCCAGACAGCCGCCACGATGTTCGCACAATTCGACACCTCATATCCCGGCAGCCCACTTGCACCCGAGGCGCATTTGAACCGCGGCAAAGCGCTCGAAGGGCTCGGGGATACGCGCGAGGCGGCGCGTGCATTCCTCGCCAGCTTTACTGGGGATTCCGAAGGAGCTGTGGCGCCCGAAGCTCTGTTCGAACTTGGCGCTGCTTTGGGTCGTTTGGGCCAGACCGATCAAGCCTGCATCACCTTGTCAGAGGTTGGCGTGCGTTTCCCTGCCTCGGGGCAAGCCACCAGTGCAGTGCAGGAAATGGCCTCTTTGGGGTGTTCTTGACCCCGCCACTCGACACACTGACATCCGACATGCGCGCCCGGCTGCCTGACCGGTTGCCAGAGCGTATGGGCATCGCGGTCTCGGGCGGAGGGGACTCTGTCGCCCTGATGCACCTTTTGCACCGTATTGCGTCTGACGAAGGTGTGGCGCTGTTCGCCGCCACGGTCGACCACGGTTTGCGCGCCGAGTCTGCGGATGAGGCCCGAATGGTTGCAAAACAGGCCGCCGCGTTGGGTATTCCTCACGAAATTTTGAGCTGGCAGGGTTGGGATGGCGCAGGCAACCTGCAGGATCAGGCCCGGCAGGCGCGATATGCGTTACTGACGGAGTGGGCGAAGCGCAACGATATCAGCGCGATTACGCTGGGCCATACGGCGGATGATCAGGCCGAAACACTTCTTATGCGACTGGCCCGTTCGGCCGGGGTGACGGGACTGTCGGGTATGCCAAGCAGTCGAACCCACGATGGGATCGACCTGTTGCGCCCTATGCTAGGGATCACTCGAGATAGGCTGCGGGCCTATTTGACCGAGATCGGCGCGCAGTGGGTCGAGGACCCCTCGAATCAGGATACACGCTTTGACCGGATCAAGGCGCGGCAAGCCGTGTCTGATCTGGAACCGCTAGGCATATCGGCCGAAACCCTGACGCGTGTCGCCGACAACCTCACACAAGCGCGTGAGGCGCTAGAACGCTATGCGCAGGACTCCGCCCAAGGGGTAGCTACGGTCGATGCTGGGTCCGTTGTGCTGGATCGCGATTGCTTTGCCGCGCTGCCCGAAGAAATCCGCCGCAGGGTTCTGGTTGGCGCTGTTTCATGGATCGCGGGCCCCGGCTACCCGCCGCGCCAATCGACTGTGGATCAGGCGTTGCAGGCCATTCTGAACGGGGGTCCCGCCGCAATTGGGGGCTGTTTGCTGTTTTCAAAGGCAGAAAAACAGTGGATCTGCAGAGAATTCAACGCGGTTGACGGCCTGACCGCGAAAATCACGGCTACATGGGACGCGCGATGGGTGCTGTCCGGCCCCGATATTCCGGGTGCCGAGATTCGGGCTTTGGGTGAAAACGGGCTGCAGATGCTGCCCGACTGGCGTGCCACGGGGCGTCCACGGCTTGCTTTGCAAGCGTCCCCAGCGGTTTGGAGGGGCGACATTCTTGAGGCCGCACCACTGGCCGGTTTCGCCAATGGTTGGAGTGCTGATATGGCCCCTGATTGGCCCGAGTTTCACGCATCTTTTTTATCGCATTGAACCTCAGCCAATCCTCTCTATTTTAAGAAGCAACCCGGCAGGTCCTTGTCTGCCGAAATCTTTTAGGAGAATTTCCTTGGGCAACGCTCGTAATATCGCCTTCTGGGTCGTTCTGTTCCTGCTGATCCTTGCACTGTTCAACCTGTTCAGCGGACCGGGCGGGACACTTCAGGGCAATGAACGCACCTATTCCGACTTTGTCAGCGCCGTTCAAAGCGGTGAGGTCAAGAATGTCACGCTGGATGGTGAGCAAATTCGCTACACCACACAAAGCGGCGCGAATTACACCACGATCAAACCCGGTGACGCCGAGGTCACGAAGCTACTGATCGATGAACAGATCCCGGTCGAAGCGGTCAAGCAGCAGCAATCAGGCTTCCAATCGTTCCTGATCACTCTGCTGCCCTTCCTGCTGCTAATCGGCGTTTGGGTCTACTTCATGAACCGGATGCAGGGCGGCGGCAAAGGCGGCGCGATGGGCTTTGGCAAGTCCAAGGCCAAGATGCTGACCGAAAAGCACGGCCGCGTGACCTTTGATGACGTTGCTGGCATCGACGAAGCCAAGGAAGAGCTGGAAGAGATCGTTGAGTTCCTGCGTAACCCGCAGAAATTCTCGCGCCTTGGCGGCAAGATTCCGAAAGGTGCTCTGCTCGTTGGCCCTCCGGGTACCGGTAAGACGCTGCTGGCCCGCGCGATTGCGGGTGAAGCGGGTGTGCCGTTCTTCACCATCTCGGGTTCTGACTTCGTTGAAATGTTCGTCGGCGTCGGTGCGAGCCGTGTTCGTGACATGTTCGAGCAGGCCAAGAAGAACGCGCCTTGTATTGTCTTCATCGACGAAATCGACGCCGTGGGTCGCCATCGTGGTGCCGGCTATGGCGGTGGCAATGATGAACGCGAACAGACCCTCAACCAATTGCTGGTCGAGATGGACGGGTTCGAGGCCAACGAAGGTGTGATCATTCTGGCCGCGACCAACCGTAAAGACGTGCTGGACCCGGCTTTGCTGCGTCCCGGCCGTTTCGACCGGAACGTGACTGTTGGGAACCCCGACATCAAAGGCCGTGAGAAGATCTTGGGCGTTCACGCACGTAAGACGCCTCTGGGCCCTGACGTTGACCTGCGCATCATCGCGCGCGGTACTCCGGGCTTTTCGGGTGCGGATCTGGCAAACCTCGTGAACGAGGCCGCGCTGATGGCCGCGCGTGTAGGCCGTCGCTTTGTCACCATGGAAGACTTCGAGAACGCCAAGGACAAGGTGATGATGGGGGCCGAGCGCCGCTCGATGGTGTTGACCCAGGATCAAAAGGAAAAGACCGCGTATCACGAGGCTGGCCATGCTGTTGTTGGTCTGGAACTGCCGATGTGCGATCCGGTCTACAAGGCGACGATTATCCCGCGCGGCGGCGCGCTGGGTATGGTTGTCTCACTGCCGGAAATGGATCGTCTGAACTATCACCGTGATGAGTGTGAGCAAAAGCTGGCCATGACCATGGCGGGCAAAGCGGCCGAAGTCATCAAATATGGCGAAGACCATGTCTCGAACGGCCCGGCGGGTGACATCATGCAGGCCAGCCAACTGGCGCGCGCCATGGTGATGCGCTGGGGTATGTCGGACAAGGTCGGCAATATCGACTATGCCGAAGCCCATGAGGGGTATTCGGGCAACACCGCCGGGTTCTCGGTCTCGGCCCATACCAAAGAGCTGATCGAGGAAGAGGTGAAGCGCCTGATCCAGCAGGGCTATGAGCGCGCCCACCAGATTCTGACAGACAAGAATGAGGAATGGGAGCGTCTGGCGCAGGGCCTGTTGGAATACGAAACCCTCACCGGTGACGAGATCAAGCGCGTCATGAATGGCGATGCGCCGACCGAAGGCGATGACGAAGGTGACAGCCCGGATCAGGGCAGCGCGCCGAGCGTTACGGCCATTCCCAAGACCAAACCCAAGAAATCTCCGCCCGAAGGTGGGATGGAGCCGGAACCAACCGCATAAAAACGAAAAACCCGAGGTCCAGACCTCGGGTTTTTTCTTTTCATCCGCCGACTGCTGGTCATTATGCGGGCAAATGGATGAAGAAGGAAAACCCCATGCCGTTCCTGCGTGAAACTGAATACTCTGCCGAGGTCGTCTGGTTGGGGCGCGTCCCGGCTGGTCAGTCGCTGCGCGCTCAGCCGGTTGAGGCGTTGGAGTTTGGCTTTGACGGGGTGCAGGGCGAACGGCACGAGGGGCTCAACCGTGCCTCTTGCGTGCGTGTCAGCAATGTCTACCCGAAAGGCACCGAGATTCGGAATGTCCGACAGGTATCGATTCTGTCAGCCGAGGAACTGTCCGAGATCGCCGCCGCGATGGAGATGGACAAGCTTGATCCGTCCTATCTGGGGGCCTCGATCGTGCTGAAGGGCATCCCTGATTTTTCTCATATCCCGCCGTCTTCGCGCCTTCGGTCCGAGGCGGGTTTGACGATCACAGTCGATATGGAAAACGCACCTTGTGTCCTGCCCGGACGTGAGATCGAGGCGGATCACAGCGGCTACGGTGCCGCCTTCAAACCGGCCGCGCAGGGGCGGCGGGGGGTCACTGGCTGGGTCGAACGGCCCGGAGCCCTGCAAATCGGCGATCGTTTGAAGCTGTTTGTTCCCGATCAGCCGCTCTGGCAGCCATAGCGCTCATTCGTTTCCGATTGGAAACGCTTGAAATTGAGCGACGCCGTTTCGCGGCACGAATATGTCGGAATCCTTAGCCACTGCTTGGGTATGCAACTGTATGGGTTTGACAGCACCGACGCGCCGCGTCGGTTTTGCACGGCATTCAATCAGGGACCCTGCCCAATGAGCTACAAATCTGACATCGAAATCGCTCGCGAAGCGAACAAGAAGCCGATTCAGGAAATCGGCGCAAAGATCGGTATCGAATCTGCCGATCTGCTGCCTTACGGCCACGACAAAGCGAAGGTCAGCCAGGACTTCATCAACTCGGTCCAGGACCGCGAAGATGGCAAGCTGATCCTGGTCACCGCGATCAACCCGACCCCTGCGGGTGAAGGCAAGACCACCACCACCGTGGGTCTGGGCGATGGCCTGAACCGCATCGGCAAAAACGCGATGATCTGTATCCGTGAAGCTTCGCTTGGCCCGAACTTCGGCATGAAGGGCGGCGCTGCAGGTGGCGGTTACGCTCAGGTTGTTCCGATGGAAGAAATGAACCTGCACTTCACAGGTGACTTCCACGCGATCACTTCGGCGCACTCGCTGCTGTCGGCGATGATCGACAACCACATCTACTGGGGCAATGAAGCTGAGATCGACGTCCGCCGCGTTGCATGGCGTCGTGTGGTCGACATGAACGATCGTGCTCTGCGTCAGATCACTGCCTCGCTGGGTGGCGTGTCGAACGGCTTCCCGCGTGAAGCAGGCTTTGACATCACCGTTGCGTCCGAGGTTATGGCGATCCTGTGCCTTGCAAACGACCTGAAAGACCTAGAAAAGCGTCTGGGCGACATCATCGTTGCGTACCGCCGTGACAAGACCCCGGTTTACTGCCGCGACATCAAGGCAGAAGGCGCAATGACCGTTCTGCTGAAGGACGCAATGCAGCCGAACCTGGTGCAGACGCTGGAAAACAACCCGGCCTTCGTCCACGGTGGCCCGTTCGCGAATATCGCGCACGGCTGTAACTCGGTCATCGCGACCAAAACCGCGCTGAAAGTTGCTGACTATGTCGTGACCGAAGCGGGCTTTGGTGCCGACCTGGGTGCCGAGAAGTTCATGAACATTAAGTGCCGCAAAGCCGGCATCGCGCCGTCGGCCGTTGTTCTGGTTGCCACCGTGCGCGCCATGAAGATGAATGGCGGCGTTGCCAAAGCCGATCTGGGTGCCGAAAACGTCGACGCGGTTCAGTCTGGCTGTGCCAACCTCGGCCGCCACATCGAGAACGTGAAGTCCTTTGGTGTTCCTGTTGTTGTCGCCATCAACCACTTCGTCACCGACACCGACGCCGAAGTGGAAGCGGTCAAGAGCTACTGCGCCGATCACGGTGTTGAGGCGGTTCTGTCGCGTCACTGGGAACTGGGCTCGGAAGGCTCGGCGCCTCTGGCTGAAAAAGTTGTTGAAATCGTTGAAGGTGGCACCGCGAACTTCGCGCCGATCTACCCTGACGATATGCCTCTGTTCGAGAAAGTCGAAACCATCGCCAAGCGCATCTACCGCGCGGACGAGGTTCTGGCAGACAACAAGATCCGCAACCAGCTGAAGGAATGGGAAGCCGCCGGATATGGCAACCTGCCGGTCTGCATGGCGAAAACCCAGTACTCGTTCTCGACCGACCCGACCCTGCGCGGCGCGCCCACCGGCCACTCTGTTCCGGTACGTGAAGTTCGCCTGTCTGCAGGTGCTGGCTTCATCGTGGTTGTCTGCGGTGAGATCATGACCATGCCGGGTCTGCCGCGCAAACCTGCCGCTGAGACAATCCGTCTCAACGAAGAAGGTCAGATTGAGGGCTTGTTCTAAGCCGATTTTTGAACCATCTCGTGGTCCGGGGATTACACCCCGGGCCATGAGGAGATCACGATGCCCACTCTGACACCGCCGCAAGACTGTGAGACGATGCAGGACTTGCGCGTTCAGATCGACAAGCTGGACCGCCAACTGATCGCGATGTTGGTGACGCGCGCGGGATATATTGATCGCGCCTCGCAGTTGAAGCCAGGCGAGGGCCTTCCGGCCCGAATCCCGGACCGTGTCGAAGAGGTAGTGCAACGTGTGCGCGCAAGCTCGGATCAGTTGGGGATGGACCCGGATCTGGCCGAAAAGCTCTGGCGCATTTTGATTGACTGGTCGATTGCCCGCGAAGAGCGCGTGATTGGCCCTGACTGAACACCCGGGCGCACTGCGCCCGATCCGTTTTTGGAAAGAAGGGATCACAGGATGGTAGCCCAGGTTATCGACGGCAAAGCCTTTGCGGCCAAAGTGCGCGCGCAAGTGGCCGATCAGGTTGCAAAGCTGAAAGAAGAAAACGGCTTCACGCCCGGTCTGGCCGTGGTTCTGGTGGGCGAAGACCCTGCAAGCCAGGTCTATGTGCGCTCAAAGGGTAAGCAGACCGTTGAGGTCGGCATGAACTCCTATGAGCACAAGCTGGACGCCGACACCTCAGAAGAGGACCTTCTGGCGCTGATCGACAAGCTGAACAACGATCCTGCGGTTCACGGTATTCTGGTGCAGCTGCCTCTGCCCAAGCATCTGAACGAAGACCTGGTGATCAACTCGATCGATCCGGCTAAAGACGTTGATGGCTTCCACATATCGAATGTGGGCCTGCTGGGTACCGGTCAGAAGTCGATGGTTCCCTGCACGCCTCTGGGCTGCCTGATGATGCTGCGCGACTACCACGGCTCGTTGTCGGGTATGGATGCGGTTGTGATTGGCCGCTCGAACATCGTGGGCAAGCCTATGGCGCAACTGCTGCTAGGTGACAGCTGTACCGTGACCATCGCACATTCTCGCACCAAGGACCTGCCGGACGTCGTGCGCCGCGCCGACATCGTTGTCGCTGCTGTAGGCCGCCCTGAGATGGTTCCGGGCGATTGGATCAAAGAAGGCGCGACCGTGATCGACGTGGGCATCAACCGCATCGAGCGCGACGGCAAGAACAAGCTGGTCGGAGACGTCGACTACGCCAGCGCCGCTGAGCGTGCGGGCGCGATCACTCCGGTTCCGGGTGGCGTGGGTCCGATGACCATCGCCTGCCTACTGGCCAACACTCTGACTGCGTGCTGCCGCGCCAACGGCCTGCCAGAGCCCGAAGGCCTTACAGCCTGATCCACGACTTCGTCGGACCGCGCTGTGCGGTCCGACCCTGGCGAGACGCGGGCCGGATCAGCGGCCTGCACCTTAACCTATGCATGAATTGTGTTTTACAGGACCTCAATTCATGATATCCGTTATTTCCCAGTCAGTTGCCGAGTAAACATCGTGACCGTCCAAGATGTCCTGACTGGGTCTTGGGCCGCTGTTCTGTAAGTATGAAGTTAAACCTCGCGCTATTGCGTTCTCATTGCACCCCACAGCGGGTGGTCGCAGGCGTTGTTTTCTTACCTTTGCTGGCCTACGTATTTCCCCCTTTTTTGGCTGCGGATTTGCCTTTTTCCCTGCGTTTGCTGTTCTGGGTCGGCGTTATGGTGTTGGCTTTGGCCGCCATTTGGGCCGCGCGGAATGTGATTGAACGACATCAGATATTGGAGCAGCTGCCCGCGCGCGATCTGGCCTATGCGGTTGTGATTCTTGCGATGTTCACTCCGACCCTCTGGCTTTTGGCTTGGTTGCTGTTCACCTGGGGTGGTCATATGGCGCCTGAGATGGCTACTGTTGCCAGTTACGGCATATTGTTTGCCACAGGCCTGTTGCTGGTGCGTCGGGCCGAATGGCACGATGGCAAGGTCGAAGCCGAACCTGAGCTAAAGCCGATGCCACGGCTTGCGCGCCGTTTGCCCGAGAGTTTTCAGGGTGAGTTCTACCGCCTGACCGTGCGCGACCACAATGTGGACGTCGTAACGTCTGAGGGGACCTTTACGATCCGCTCACGCTTTACCGATGCCATAGACGAGATGGAGCCTGTTGCGGGCCATTGCTCGCACCGGTCGCATTGGGTGTGCGATGAGGCTGTAGCGGGTGTTGAACGGTCCGAGGGCAAGATCTTCCTGCGTCTCGTCAATGGCGATCTTGTTCCGGTCAGCCGTAAGTACCGGCCGATGCTGGAAGAGGACGGCCTGATCTGAGGCGCTGCACGACGTCCTTCCGTCTCAGCGAGGCATTGGGATCATCTGCGGTTTAGGGCCCGTTAGGATTGCCAATGCCTTCGGTCCCATCAGACCAGTCAAAACCTGATCCGAGCTGCGCAACCCGCCTGTGTAGGTGCCAAAGGCGGGCAGGATCAGACGATTTGAATCGAACAGAAAAGCCGGGCGTGTAATGCTGCGGCCACGCGCGCGCAGCGTGGCCTTTGGGTGATAGTGACCCGAAATCTCACCTTTTGCCCCGGACTGCGCGATATGGCGAAAGGTGAGCGCGTCGCAGGTCCACTCGGCCAAATGCGCGCCGCCGAGCTCTACCGGGCCGGGGTCGTGATTGCCCTCGATCCAGATCCAGCGACGCCCGGCTTGCAGGGTTGCAATACGCAGCCTCTCGGGGCCGGGCAGCGACAGGCAGGCATCCAGATCATCAAAGCTGTCCCCCAAGCAGATCACGGTCGCGGCGCCCGTACGCTCCAGGTCGTTGGCCAACCTGTCCAACGTGTCCTGACTGTCGTAGGGCGGCAGGATCGCGCCACCGCGCCGGGCCATGCGTTCGGACTTGCCAAGATGTAGGTCGGATACGCACAGCAATTGCCGCTCGGGCCACCACAACGCGCCCGAGGGTAGGGCGCTCAGGTTCTGCCCAGCAAAGGAAAACGCAACCTTGTTCATGGAACGTTCTTCGCGCGTTTTGCGCGCCCGCGCAAGGTGGATCAGAGCGTATCCAGCCCGGCCGCCTGCAGCAGTCGCGCACTTTCCTCCGCCAGCAAGCGTTCTTCGGCGGCCCCTGTGACCGGAACTTTGCCAACTTCAAGGAACAAGGGCGCAGCTAGAGGCGATACGCGGTCCAGCCGAACCAGATCAATGCGGTCGCCAATCCGATCGACCATCGCCTCGATCCGGCCGAAATCGACAAGGCCGCGCATGGCTTCTTCTCGTGTGATCTGCATCAAAAGGTGGTCGGGGTCGTATTTCAGCAGCGTGTCGTAGAGGATATCTGAAGAAAACGTGGCCTGCCGTCCGCTCTTGCGTTGCCCGCCTGTGTTGCGCTCGATCAATCCTGCAATGGTGGCCGAGGCACGAAAGGTGCGCTTCATGACAGCATTCCCAGCCAGCCATGTGTCCAACCCGTCGCGCAGCGCATCGATCCGAAACAGAGGCGTCGGATCGGTCACTGCGTCCAATCCCCAGATCAGGGTCGCGTAGTCGGTCGCAACAAAGCCAAGAGGGGCGAGGCCTGTTTCCTCCATGCGTTTGGTGAGGAGTAGGCCCAAGGTTTGTTGCGCATTGCGTCCGGCGAAGCCGTAGACACAAATATGCTCACGCCCGTCGCTGGGAAAGCTCTCGACCAGCAGGCGGTTGCGTTGGGGCAGGCGAGAGACATGCCGCTGTAACTTCAACCAGTCGGCTGTGTGCTGCGGCAACTGGGGCCAATCGGACTGCGCGAACATGCGCAGGATACGGTCGCTCAACTGCGTTGAGGTGGCGAACTTGGTCCCTGCAAACGTGGCGATCTTGGGTTTCTTGTCGGCACGGCGGCTGACTTCGACCACAAGCTCGCGCAGGCCCTCGTAGCGCACGATTTGACCGCCGATCAGGAAGGTGTCGCCGGGGGTCAAAGTGGCTGCAAAAGCCTCCTCCACCTCGCCCAGTGGCTTACCGCCCCGGCTGCGTCTAAGGCGGACTTTCAGGGTGTCGGTGTCCTGAATTGTGCCCAGGTTCATCCGAATGCGGGCCGCAGCGCGGGGGTCACGTAGCTGCCACAAACCATCGGCGCGTTGCTGTAACCGTTGCCATCGATCATAGGCCCGCAGGGCATAGCCGCCGGTCGCGCAGAATTCGAGACAGTCGTCAAACTCGGGTCGCGTCAATTGTGCAAACGGCCCGGCCGAGGTCATCTCGGCAAACAGTGCATCTGCATTGAATGGCCCCGCAGAGGCTGCGATCAAGATATGTTGGCACAGCACGTCTCGGGGGCCTGCACCGCGCGGCTCTCCGTCCAGATCATGGGCTTTTGCGGCCTCAAGGGCGGCCACGCATTCGACCACCTCAAACCTATTGGCAGGGACCAGCAAGGCTTTGGACGGCGCGTTGTAGCGGTGATTTGCCCGTCCGATTCGCTGCACCAGCCGCTTGACGTTCTTGGGCGCGCCGATCTGGATGACCAGATCAACGTCACCCCAGTCGATGCCTAGGTCGAGAGAGCCGGTGCAGACGATGGCGCGCAGATCACCCCGGACCATCGCTGCTTCGACCCTCTCGCGTTGCTGGCGATCCAGACTGCCGTGATGGATGCCGATGGGCAGGCTGTCCGCGTTTGCAAGCCATAGATTATGAAAGAAAATTTCGGCCTGGGCGCGGGTGTTGTGGAAGATCAGAGTTGTCTTGTGTTGGCGGATTTGGTCCAGCACTGCCAGGATCGCATAGGCCGCGCCTCCGCCCGACCATGGCGGCATCTCGGCAGTTTCCAGCATCGCGATGTCGGGATCAGGGCCGGGATCGGCTTGAATGATCTGACACGGGTCGGGGTGACGGGCCAGAAAGCGGGCAATGGCCTGAGGGTCCTCGACCGTGGCCGACAAGCCCACACGGCGCATGTTCGGGCACAGAGTCTGAAGCCGCGCCAGCGCCAGCATAAGTTGATCCCCGCGCTTGCTTTCGGCCAAAGCGTGGATTTCATCGACGATCACACGCTGCACCCCATCAAACATGCGCGGAGCGTCCTCATATGATGTCAGAAGAGCCAGACTCTCGGGCGTGGTGAGTAGGATATGCGGCGGGTCGGCGCGTTGGCGTTTTTTCCGCGTGGCCGAGGTATCGCCGGTGCGGTCCTCGATGCGGATGGGCAATCCAATCTCGTCCACCGGCGTGCGCAGGTTCCGTTTGATATCTGCTGCAAGGGCCTTGAGGGGCGAGACGTATATAGTATGCAACCCGGCACGTGTACCGTCCGCCAACTCGGCCAATGAGGGCAGAAACCCCGCCATCGTTTTGCCGCCGCCCGTTGGCGCAATCAGTAAAGTGGCCGGGTCTTGCGCCCGATCGAACATGTCCTGCTGATGAGGGTGGATGGTCCAGCCCTTGGTGTTGAACCAAGTGCCGATCCGGGCGGGAATCTGCGTCATGTGCGCAGACTACCCCTGTCACTCCGGAAATGGCACGGCGTTATTTGACGATTTTCTCGTCTTTGACGAACATGTTGGCCCAGGCACGGTCGATCAGGTCGGGGCTCATCTGATAAGGAATGCCCTCGAACTCACAGATCGAGATCATCTGGTCGATCAGGAAGATTGGCTGGTAGTTCGCATAGATGTTGTCGATGGTCGGGTATTTCACCTTCAAAAGATGCACCAACGCGGCCTCATCCAGCGGCATGCCGCGTTTGCGGGCGACCATTGCGAAGATCTTCAGGAAGTTCTCTTGGTTCGGACCATCAATCTTGATCTTGAAGAAGATCCGGCGCAGGGCCGCTTGGTCGAAGATCTCATTCGGGTGGAAGTTGGTCGAGAAGATGACCAGCGTGTCGAAGGGAACCTCGAACTTTTCACCCGATTGCAGGCCGAGGATATCCTTGTTCTCTTCCAGTGGAACAATCCAGCGGTTGACGAGGGCTTGAGGGGGTTCGGCCTGTCGTCCAAGGTCGTCCACGATAAAGATACCGCCGGTCGATTTCAGCTGCAGTGGGGCCTGATAGGTCCGCGCGGTGGGGTTGTAGACCAAGTCCAGCATGCTCAGCGACAATTCACCACCGGTCACAACGGTTGGGCGTTCGCACTGAACATAGCGCGAATCGAACCGCTTGCGGCGGCGCAGGCTGTTGGGGTCGTCAGGCTCCTGCTCAATCGCGGTATGTACGATCGGGTCATAAACGGTGATCACCTGACCGGCATATTCGATAGCGTAGGGGACATAGACATTGTCACCCAATGCATCCCGAATACCGTTCGAGATCGAGGACTTACCATTCCCCGGCGGGCCATACATCAGGATCGAACGGCCTGCGCTGACCGCGGGGCCGAGGTGATCCAGCAGGCTGTCGGGCAAAACCAGATGGCCCATCGCATTGGTCAGTTGGTCTCGCGTGACCTGAATATTGCGGATCGACTGGCGTTTGACCTGCTCGCGATACACATCCAGTGGTACGGGCATCGCACCGAAATACTCCGACTGGCTGAGCGCGTCCAACGCACGGGCCTTGCCGGCGTCGGTCAGCTGATATCCCATCTCATTGCCGCTATTGGCGTTCAGGGTGCCTGTGGCTTCAAGCAATTTTTGGTCACGCGCAATGTCGATCAGTTCCTGCGTGACTGAGCCGGGCAGGCAGATAGCCTCGGCCACTTCGGTCACGGTGCTGGCATTCTTGCGAAAGATCGTCTTCAGCAAAATGTCCCGCATCATCACAAGCGGGAGCTGCATTTCACCCAGGCCCTTCGGGGCAGGGGGCGCCATAACTGCTGAGGTCTGCATATTCATGAGCGGGACTCGTCTGTTCTGATGTCACACCAAAAGCCCCAAAGCGGGCCAGTTGTGTGAAATCTGGCGCAGCTTTGTGGCGGGACCAAGGCAGCGACAAGGCGCGCAGATGATAGTTTACGATCCGAGAACAGTCCCAAGAATCAGATACATGGCAAGCGAACCGGACAGGGCCAGCCCCATCGGGAACTTTTTGCCTTTGTCCCAACTATCCCAATGTGGGGCAATTGTGCGCAGCCTTGTGTGCTTGGCCAAACGGTGGGTCGCTACCGCCCCCAAAGTACAGGCCATCAAAATAGCCATGAGCAGAACCATATCTGCGAACCAGATGAACGGAGCGGCTGCGGCCAGAAATTTGGCATCGCCGGCGCCCATCGCTCCGGCGGCGTTCAGGATGATACCGGCAAGCAGAACCACGAAGATATGCAGGAATTGCCAGACATAGATAGGCAACGCGATATCAAGAGGGCCGATCTGCCCTCCCATCAGCCCCGTCGACCACGGAGGCAGCACAAACAGCCCAACGACGATATAGACCAGAACCAACGCCGCTACGGCGTGGTTCTTGATCTTCATTTCACGCATATCCGTGAACGCGACGTAAAAGCAGATCGGCAGCACAAAGGGCAGAAACCATGCTGCCGCATAGGCCGGTATCGCCATGTGTCAGCTTTCCTCGAGCGCGCGAAGCGAGCGGACGGCTTCATCGAAATGCTGGGGATGTGTCGCAATCGCTTCGCGGAGGAGGTTCTTGCCGGTCGCCGTATCCCCTTGTTTCACAGCGGAAATTGCCATCGTGTTCAACAGCCGGGCGCGCTCAACCTGTGTCATGGGCACCACTGGCAGGCTGTAATTCCCCTGCGCCGACCGGGCCAGAACCAGATTGTTCTTGGCTGTAAACAAGCTCTTGTCCTGGCGGACGGCTTCGGTGAACAGGCGTTCGGCCTCGGCATATTGCCCGCGCGTCAGCTTGGAATAGCCCCAGTTGTTCATCACCCCACCCGGGCGGGTGGTCAGGCCCACAGCCGTTTCATAGAAGTGATCAGCGCGTTTCCATTCTTTGCGAGAATCCGCGACGACGGCTTCAAGCCGGTAGCGCTTGAACGACTCATGAGTCGGTGGGACCGAGTTCAAAACGGTGTGGGCTGTGTTCCAATCCCCATTGCGCACCAGCGCATCCGCGTATTCGACCCGGTCGGCCGCATTGGCACCGTTCATGGTCGTCACGCGTTTCCACGCAGCGGCCGCCTCGGTCGAGCGTTTGGCGCGACCCAGCGAGATCGCAAGCCCGCGCTGCAGGTCGATCCGGTCCGGGTTTTTGGCGGCGGCATTATGGAAATAAGTGACTGCCTCGTTGGGGTCGGCGGCGGTCAGAAGCACGTCGTTCAGGTTGGTTTCGTCAATGACGTTCACTTCCTGAAATGTACGTTCAACCTTTTCCTCTTCGGTTTCTTTTGCACAGGCGGACAGGATCAACCCAGTGACCACGAGTGACGGAATCAAGAATTGTTGGCGCATTTTTGCGTCCTTTTACTGCTCTTGCCTCGGTTACTGGATTTTGCGTAGCGAAAATTGCCCGTCGCCTAGCTGCTCCAGCGTATATTCTTGTTCTTGGTCAGTATTATTAACAGGATTTTCCATTTTTGCGATAGCTAAGCGAAGATTGTCGCGGATTGCGTCACTTTCGCCATTGTCCAAGGCAAACGCCCGTCGAAACACCTGTTCCGCTTCGGGGTATTGTCGCGTTTCCATCAGCAGGACACCCAAATTGTTCCAAGCGATGGGCCAGTCCGTGTCATCCTCGACCGCGCGGCGCAGAAGGGTTTCGGCCTGCCCCAAACGACGCAGCCCCAGATTTGCGGTCCCCAATGAGGTCAGAACCTGCGGCGTCATCCCTTGTTCCAGCGCGGCGCGGGTAAAGCTGTCGAGGGCCAGCTCGTATTCTCCCGCAGCCATCAGGCGGTTTCCAACGGTGATGTTGTCTGCGGCCTGTCCCGTCGGATCTATACCCGGCGCATCGAGGTCATCCGACAGGCTCGCTTCCGTGCAAGAGGCCACCATGGCGAAAACCATGATGGCCTGAAAACTTCGGCGAAGCCTACGTAAGGCACAGCCTTTTTCTGGTTGCATCGAAGCTACTTCACTTTCCGAATTCCGCAATGACACCTGCAGACGGTCCGACCAGAATAACCAGCAGCGGTGGTACCGTCAGCATCATTGTGACCAGAGTCATCTTGGTAGGCAACTTGTTAGCCGCTTCTTCCGCGCGCATCACGCGTTTGTCACGCATTTCACCGGCATAAACCCTCAGGGCTTCGGCGATGGAGGTACCGAATGTGGCGGATTGGATCATTACGGTCACAAACGCCCTGACGTCTTGAACCCCGCAGCGGGTTCCGAAATCACGCAGAACTGTGTCTTTGTCTTTACCGGCTTTCATCTCATATGCCACAACCTCGAATTCCTGAGAAATCTCGGGGTAGGAGCTTTTCATTTCCGACGCCACTCGAACGATAGCCTGATCTAGGGATTGACCAGCTTCGACGCAGACCAGCATCAAGTCCAACGTGTCTGGAAAGGCCGCTGTGATGGCCTGTTTTCTCTCTTCCACGCGGCGTGTAATCCAATATTTGGGGATATAGTAGCCAATTGCGCCGGGGATCAGAACGCGGATCAACAATTGTGTTCCGGTGAATTCCTGACCGCCCGAGAACACCGTTACCCACAGCACTCCGAACAAAATGCCTAATATGCCAAGCGCGAACTGCGCAAAGTGATAGAAACGAACGGCATCTTTCGACTGGTAGCCAGCCTGCCGCATCGTCAATTGAACGGCGGAAAGCTCCTCTTCACTCTTGGGCTCAAGGAAAGTGGCAAATTTCTCGAGCTGTTCATTCCGACCGCCGTTTCGCAGTTGGTCTTTTTTGGTTTTTTTCTCTTTCCGCGGCGGCGTCGTGCTGCGTTGCAGCTTCTTTAGCGGATCTTCCGGCTGGTTTAGCATCAGCAGAACGGCCACGGCAATCAACACGAAACCAAGTACGCCAACCACGATCAGGGGGCCGAACTCACCAAGGTGTTGTGTTAAGACATTGTTGATGGAGGTTAGGAATTCCATTGAACTGACCTCAGACCTTGATGTTGGTAATGATCTTCATGACGATCAGGTTGAGTGTCAGCATGATGCCGACAAAGAAACACAGCGGAATGAACCACGGGTGATCCAGCACTTCGTCATAATAGCCGGGGTCTTTGACCAGAATGAAGATGAGGCATGCTATTGGGAAACCCGACAGGAACTTTCCGGACCACTGCGCCTCGGCGGTGATCGCTTTGACCCTGCGGAACAAGCGGAAACGGGCTCGGATCACCTGTGCTAGGCCGGCCAAAATTTCAGCCAGGTTGCCACCTGACTGTTGCTGAATACCGACTGCGACCGCGAGAAAGCGCAAATCCTGCATGTCCAAGCGCTCGGCCATGTCTTTGAGCGCCTCGCCCACATCTCGACCATAGGCGCATTCATCGGCGATGATGCCCAGTTCGGTCCCAAGGGGATCCTGAACCTCGTTCGCCGCGATCTGGACCGAAGACACAAAAGGGTTGCCGACCCGTAGCGAGCGGACCATCAGCTCAACCGCGTCGGGAAGCTGCTCTTCGATCATGCTCATGCGTTTATTGGCTTTTCTACTGACCCACATGAAAACAGCACCGACGCCGATGGCAATAGAAATAGCTGTGCGCAAGACCGTATCTGTTGCCGTACCAATGCTGAGAGCTACAAAAGCCGCGGCCGAAACAAGACCCATGATCATGATCAGTTGTCTTGGCGTAAACGCGATAGCAGCCTTTTGGGCCTTGTCAGCAAGTAGCGAATACAGAGGGATGCTCTGCGTTTTCATATGCTGCTGCATTTCCTTGCGCAGCTGTTCCAGAACTTGCTCGCGGCCCGCACCCTTGTCGAGCATGTCCAGACGACGGTTGACCCGGCTGTTCAGGCTGATGGATTTGCCGAACGCTACAAGATAGATGCCTTCCACTAGGGCAAGAACGCCCACGAAGATGGCGACATAGATGAGAGCCTCCATAGGCAATTGCATGTCGTAATCTCCTACATTGTGGTTGGGTCGTAGATGGACGAGGGCAGGTCAAAGCCCCACAGGCGGAAGCGCTCGGAATAGTGGCTGCGCACGCCGGTGGCGGTGAAATGACCAATGATTTTGTTATCGGGTGTCAGGCCAACGCGTTGGAAACGAAAGATTTCTTGCATCGAAATCACATCGCCTTCCATCCCGGTAATTTCGGTGATCGAGGTCATGCGACGCGAGCCATCCTGCAAACGACTGGCCTGTACGATCAGGTTCACAGCGCTTGAGATCTGGCTGCGAACCGCCTTGATCGGCATTTCGATCCCCGCCATCGCGATCATGTTCTCGAGACGCGAGATACCATCCCTTGCCGAGTTTGCGTGGATTGTGGTCATCGAGCCGTCGTGGCCGGTGTTCATGGCCTGCAGCATGTCGATCACCTCGGCGCCACGAGTCTCACCCACGATGATGCGGTCGGGACGCATCCGCAGGGCGTTTTTCAGACAGTCGCGGGGGCTGACCTCACCTTTTCCTTCAACGTTTGGTGGACGGCTTTCCATCCGGCCTACATGGGTCTGCTGAAGTTGAAGTTCCGCCGTATCCTCGATGGTCAATATACGTTCAGCGTCGTCAATAAAGCTCGAAAGCGCGTTCAGAGTGGTCGTTTTGCCGGAACCCGTACCGCCCGAGACGATGATATTCAGGCGTGTCGAAACGGCGGCTTGAAGATAGGCGGCCATTTCTTCGGTGAACGCGCCGAAATTGACCAGATCATCAATACCTAGCTTGTCTTTTTTGAACTTACGAATCGAGACCAGCGAGCCATCTACAGCGATCGGAGGGACCATCGCGTTGAAACGCGAGCCATCGGCCAGACGGGCGTCAACATAAGGGTTGGATTCATCGACACGACGACCCACAGCGGACACGATCTTGTCGATGATCCGCATCAGGTGTTTTTCGTCCTTAAACGTAATATCGCTGAGTTCTAGCTTTCCCGCACGTTCGACAAAAATCTGTTGCGGGCCGTTCACCAGAATATCGTTGACCGTTTCATCGCGCAGCAAGGTTTCAAGCGGGCCGAGGCCTGTGACCTCGTCATAAAGCTCTTTGTTCAGCTGAGTGCGATCGTCTCGGTTCAAAACGATGCTTTTAGCTTCCAGAACCTCGCTGGCAATTGCGCTGATCTCGGTGCGAAGCTCGGCCTCACCCGCGTTTTCAAGGGCGGCGAGGTTCAGGTTTTCCAGTAGCTCCCGGTGCAGTTCAATCTTGATCTCACTCAGGCGCTCTTTCCGTTTGCGGTCGCGGTCAGCGCTCGTGACCTCGCCTGCTTTCTTCTGAGCGGGCTTGCGTGCAACTGCCGTTGCTGTTGGAGCTGCAGGAGCCGCCTCGGGCGCTTTGGCCGGCGTTTCGACCGGCTGCGCGTCAGACGCTTTCTTGTATCTGGAAAACATGGCGGCTCTTCCCTTGGGTCTGTGTTACGCGGCCTCGGCGTCGTTGCTGCCGAGGCTGTGGAGCGACTTTGCAAGCTTGGCGATTTCGCGACGCAGCGGGTTTTTGGCGGCTGAACTGGCCAATGGGAGGCCATGATCGCCACTTTGCATCACCGGCTTGCCCCCATCGGGCAATTGCAGGTCGATCGAGATTCCGAGGCTTTCGCCCATACGCTTGATGCGCCCTTTACCGTTCAGATCGGTGAATTTCGGGGCCCGGTTTAGGGCGAAACGCAATTTGTTGAACGGCAGCTCTTCGGCCTGCAAGGCGCGTTTCAGACGCAACGCGTTCTGAGCCGAGCGCATGTCCAGTTCGATCATGGCGAAATAAACATGAGCAGCCTGAAGAACGGTTTCTGACCACAAAACCAATGTCTTGGGCATGTCCACGATCACATAGTCGAAATGCTTGCGCGCCGTATCTATCACGCGCTGGATGTCTTCGGGTGTGATCAGATCCAACGGCACCATGTCGGATGGAGCCGTCAGAACCTGCATCTTTTCTTCATAGCTTTGAAGCGCTTGAGAGAAGACCTCATCGTCCATTGACGCAGTGTCAGACAGCATCTCGAAAACGGTTTCACGGCGGGGCAGGTCTAGATAGGTCGAGACCGTGCCGTATTGCAGATCCAGGTCGATCAGACAGACAGAAGGCGCGTCCTTGTCCGAGATTGTGGCGAGTTCCCAAGCCAGATTTACAGCCAGTGTCGTGGAGCCGACACCGCCCGCCAGACCTTGTACAACGAACAGAGCGCCTTCTTTTGATTCGCCACTGGTCAGATTGGCAGAGGCTGCTTGTGCTGCAACCACGGGATCGGGCTTGTTCATTCGCTCGATAGCTTCGTTCAGTTCGCCTTCAGGAAGCGGGTAGGGGACAAATTCATCCGCGCCTTTGCGCAAAAGCTGGTGTAGCGAGGCGGGGGTCACGTCCTCGGCAATAAGCACCACTTTGATCTTCTTGTCTTTTGCCTGGGTGATGATTTCGCCCATCAACGAGAGGTTGTCTTCATCTTCACCATCAATGGCCAAGGCGACGAATTCCAGTGTTTCCGCTTCGGGTTGGCTGAAAAACGCGAGAGCTTCGGCAAAGCCAAGATCGCCCCAACGCTCACCCAGAATGGTTTCCATGTCTTCGATCAATAGATCAAAGTTCTGGACATCCCGGCTGATCGTGCAGGCCAGAATTCCCGAGTCGTTGTCTTGCGGCGTCGCGCTACTCATATACACAATCCTCGTAGAGAGGGCTTGGCATTTCTTGCGAACGTTTACGCTCGGGTAGATTTGCTGTCGCCCCAATGCGGTCAATTTTGCCCGCAGGTCACCCTATTGTTCACAATGTTGCTTGGAAGTTGGGCGAGAATTTGGCGCAAAAGAACCAATTGTAGGGAAACGGGCGACGATGCCGCCCGTTCAGATGGGATTATCCACCACCGTCGCCGCCTGTGGCTTCGACCTCTTGGATAGCTGATATCGAAGTCGCGCTTTCGACGTATTCGCGGTAGATGATATCAGCGTACTTGCCATCCAGCGTCTGCGGTAAGCGATCCACAAAGCCCGAAACCTCGGTTACCGTCCGGCGATTCCGGCGGTCGCGATTCGTTGTAGCAACTAGTGGGCGCGTTTTGCCGAAAGAAACCACCGCCTCTAGTCGTGACCGCGAGATTCCCTGTTGGGCAAAGAAGGACACAACAGCCTGTGCCCGACGCAAGCCAAGGCTCTTGTTGTAGCTGGCGGAGCCAACTGCGTCCGTGTGGCCATAAACACGAAAACGTGCTTCGGGGAATTGTTTGATCCAATCCGCCTGCTGCAACAGAATTCGCTGGGCCGATGCATCCAGTTGTGAGCTGTTGAAGGCAAAGTTCACCTGGCTAGGCACTTCAGATGCGAACCGACGGCTCAGAATCTGAGCGTATGTCAGTTCACCGTTCATGACCTGCGAGTTATTCAGCGTCGCATTGCCAAAGGTTCCCGCATCAATTTCATACCCGGCTTCGCGTGTACATGCGGTAACTGCGACCGAAAGACCTAAGGTGAGTATCAACGTTTTCATTGGTCCTAACCTCCTCATCAATCCAGAATATAGCCATAGGAACTGCCAAAATCTTGCTTGGCCACTTCCGATGCGCCACCTGCGCCTGCGCGCTCGGTCCGAGCGACGCGACCGTTTATAAACAGGTCAAACTCGCTGGGGGGTTTTACTCGATCTGTCGGCAAAGCAAGTGTTTCCCCACGGGTCGGCGTGACCAGATGCGCAGTGATGATGATAACCAACTCACTCTGTTCACGCTGGTATTGAGCGCTTCGGAACAAGGTGCCCAGAACAGGAACGTCGCCTAACCATGGCACCTGATTGCTCAGATCTGCGAAGTCATCTTGAATGAGGCCCGCGATTGCAAAGCTTTCACCGTCGCGTAGTTCAATGGTAGTTGAGGTCTGGCGGGTAATGAAGCTTGGCACCGAATCGCCGTTGATCGTAAAGTCCGAAGACTCATCAATGCTCGATACCGCTGTACCAAGTTCCAAGTTGATAAGATCACCGTCGACCACGCGCGGAATGAAATCGATTTCAACACCGAACGCACGGTATTCGATGGCGACAACACCGTCATCCTGAGGAACTGGAATCGGGACTTCACCACCGGCGAGGAAGGTCGCTTGCTGACCCGAAAGGGCGGACAAGTTTGGTTCTGCCAGAGTACGTGCCAATCCCTTGGTTTCAAGGGCTTCAATCAGCAGTCGCACTTGCGTTGATCCGGCGCCAAAACCGAACAGAATTGCACCAGTATTGGATTGCGAAATCGGAATGTTGTTCGCCAGAGCATTACTCAACGCACCCTGGGTGTTGAGGGTGTTGAAACCCGCTGTAACGTCACCGCCGCCAAAGCCAAGCGATGTTGACAGGTTTTTCGCAACCGAGCGGTTCATTTCCGCAAAGCGCACCTTCAGCATGACTTGCTGAACGCCGCCAACCGACATCAGGTTTGACACCCGATCCGGGGCATAGCGTTCCGCCAGTTCCAGAGCACGGGCAAGTTTGGCTGAGCCCGAGACTGTCCCGGACAAAACGATTCCATCATTGGCTGTGCGCACTTCGATTTGCTCATTAGGCAGAATCTGCCGCAGGCGTTCTTTGAACTCTGTAATGTCTGGGGCTACGCGCACCCTAACATTGGCCAGAAGCATGCCCGCGCCATCGAACAGAGTAAGCGTCGTCAGACCGGGCGCCTTACCCAAAACATAAATCGTGCGATCTGAAAGCGACGAGATGTCAGCAATGCCGGCATTCGCGATACTCAGTTCGGCAAACGGCTCTTCACTTTCAACAACGATCGCGCGGTTTACAGGTACTTCCAGCGTTTCCACTGTGCCCTTTTTCACCACGCGAAGAGTTTCGGCCCAAGCGGCATCGCCGACTGGGCTTACAACGAGCGACAACCCCAGCAGGGTTGCGCTGATCCAGGAACGTATTTTCATGTGACCTGCCTCTCCGATCACGCCTCGTTTTTATGGGTCTTATGCCCTATAGGCGAAACTCTGCGCGAAAACGGAATTTATTGCAATAATCAAGGGTTTCCGGAAGTTTCCTTATGTGGGCAATTGGCAACATAAGAATGAAAAGAGCCGCGCTTAATGCGCGGCTCAGCAGGTGTAAGGTCCTGAATAGGCGTCAGTTTGTGCAGGCGATTACGTCATCTGCTATGTCACTGCCGCCGCGACGGATTCGAGTTTTACACACCGGTTGTTCTACGCGTTCTGGGACCGGGGCAGCTTCTTCCTCGACAACCCCGAGCAAAGCGCGTTGGTCGATCTCAATAACTTCGGATGACACGGTTTCGTCTTCGATTCCGACAAGGGCAAGCGTAAGTCTGCCAGTGTTCTGCGCCTGAGTGAGTACAGCAACCTGTTCACGTGTGACCGCAACGGTGATCGTACGCGCGATGGTCGTTCCGGTTACATCCGTGCCTGCGATTTGGTCAATGGCGATCAGTTCAACTCGGGGCTGAATCAGGCGAGTGATCTCGCCGTTCGCTTCGGCGGTAGTCCCGCGACGCGAACCGGTCCAGTAGACGTCGACAAAGTCCCCAGGGCGCAAGAAGCCGGAAACGCCCGAAGCCACGTCAACCCGAATCGCGAAAGCGCGCATGCCTTTGTCCAATTGAGACGTTAGACCTGCCCCTTCGCCGGGTTGGGTGACTTTAACTTCCATTAGTGCTTCGTCTTTTTCCATCGTGCGAAGAACAAAACGGTCTTTACCAGCAGTCTCAGGGAATAGAACAGCCAGATCGGTGAAGCTGCCTTCTGGGATCGCGTTTTCTGGCCAATCAACGACGCGCACGTCGTCTTCTACAAGACGCTCTCCGTATTTCAGGGTTCGGTTTGATACAACGACACTTACGGTCGGAATCACTTCGATAGCCGCGTTTTCTGCTGCAGCTGCCTCTAACGCTGCTGCCGCAGCTTGTCGCTCACGGGCGAGTTCGTCCTGATAGGCAGCGATATAGTTCCGCGCCATGTAGACAGCGCCGCCAGCCAGAGCTAGCCCAACAATAAGGACAAGTCCGAATACCGCTCGCATACATCCACCTCATATTTCTGACTGGCTTTGCTTTCAAAAGCCAGAGGATCAAATTTGTTCATTGTATGAGTAATGCCTAATTGTGTCGAAATGTGGGACAAATCAGACTTTTCGTGCAGATTTTTGAGGTCGGGACACGCCTGAATCTGTTTGCAAACAACCATCCCAACAAGACATGCAAAACAAACAAAATCGCCATCCTTTGATGGCGATTGTCTGGCTTAGACCTCTTGCCGTGTTTGGTGCGATCAGTTGCCGCCTGCGGTACCAGCAGTGGTAAAACCGCCACTGCCACCTGCCGATGTGCCGGTGCTGACGACGGAACTGCTAAGAGCCGTGTTCGTGTTCCCGCTCAGGCCAACGGTTGCGGTTGAAATTGCAAAATAAAGAAGTGTTGCGAGGCCTATGATCAACGCGGTCAAAACGACCCAGTCAACGGTGACCGCACCTTCTTCTGAGGTCTTAAATGTTCCAAGTATCTTTTTCATCATACACCTATTAAGGCCGTCGAGTCATGGCTTTGCCTTGCGAGAGATCATTCACAGGTGTCTCGTTCGGCAAGTCTCGCTATTGTAGCTGCGCCGCGATGGCGTGAGTTGGGCGGAAAAGTGATTTTTATGCCGCATTCATTGCAGGTCGTATTTCAAAAGAAGAAATTATGGGAACCGAAACTTAAGAAAAGACGAGCGCCGTGCGATTTGTGATGCCCATTAAAAAAGCGCCGAGCCGATTTCCGACGCGACGCTTTGTTTGCAAAGCTTGGCAACTTTGACTTGATATTAGCTGCCGCCGTTTGTGCCTTCACCGGTGATACCACCTGCGGTACCGTTATTTGTACCAGTGCTGATGGTTGCGCCCGACAGAGCAGTGTTAACGTCTGTTGCGAGGCCAACTGCACCACCCGAAATCTGGGTGTAGGCAACGGTACCCAGGCCAATGACAGCTGCGGTCAGAACAACCCAGTCAACTGTTACTGCGCCGTCTTCGTCTTTGCGGAAGTTCTTGATGAACTTGATCATGTTACGTCCCTCCTAAAGGATCAAAAAAAGTGGTCTAAACCTCGGCGTCTTTCAGAGCTTTCTCTCTCAGTCCGCTCCCGATCGTCTCGGTATGCATCTATGTTTGCCTGTTGTGCGTGGCAGGAATTAGGCCAAACAGGGAAAATTTTGCTCGAGGCTTAACTTTTTAGTCATGAAAGTGATAAATCATTGAAAATAAATGATTAAAAATGTTTTGGGTTTTTTGACTCACCCCCAGAGCGATGCAATTTTGCGGCAAATGAGGCGAAACTGCCCCAATTTGCTTGGTTTTTCTGGCTTTACGCGAAGATTCGGGGTTCAAATCAATCAAAACGAAAACATGAGGCAGGCAAATGAATCTCCGGGACGCAGTAAAATGCGCCGGCGTAATGGCGTTTCTGGTATGCACGCCAGACACCGTACGCGCCGATGAGGTCGAACCGCGTGGTGTCTATAAAAGGATCAAGGCGCCCCAGCCGGGTCAGCGGCCAAAGATCAATATCCAGATTTCTGCTGAAGAACATGCATCCAGACCCTCGGCTCCCAGCACGGGATCAGAGCTTGTGGTCCCCGATATCATCAAACGTGCCAAAGTGCCGCCGTCGACCACGCCCAAAGTTGCGTCCAAGGCGCCGCCGAAAGGCGCTTATAAAGCGTTTTGGGAGAAAATCTCGCCCGAACTGGCACAAGCCGGACCGGGTAGGCTAGATTCGGCGATCAACGCCCTGGCCGCTACAAGCGTCTCGACACCCCGTTTGCAGACCCTGCAGGGTATCGTGAACAACCAAGGGCGCGATATCCTACGCTCGACCATTGGCACCAATGTTTCACCTGCGCTCGTGCTGGCGGTCATCTCGGTGGAATCAGCTGGACGGGCCGACGCGGTCAGCTCGGCCGGGGCGCAGGGGCTGATGCAGCTGATGCCAGCTACGGCCGAGCGGTTTGGCGTGCAGGACAGCTTCCAGCCCTCTCAGAATATCTCGGGTGGGGTCAAATACCTGGATTGGCTGATGGGTGAGTTCGACAACGACCCGATATTGGCGCTTGCCGGGTACAATGCCGGCGAGGGGGCCGTTCGCAAACACAGCGGTGTGCCGCCTTATGCAGAGACTCGGGATTATGTGCCCAAAGTGCTTGCGGCTTTTCAGGTCGCGCGAGCGCTCTGCGCGACGCCGCCTGTCTACGCTTCGGATGGGTGCGTTTTCCAGACGCTGAACTAGGGCCTGCCTGTCACAGCAGGCCCAGATTTTGTTTTAGTTGACGATGTTCGCCTCAGTCGCGGCACGGATCTCGTCTTCGGTCACGCCTTCTGCGATCTCAACGATCTTCAGACCGCCTTCAACCACATCCAGAACCCCGAGGTTGGTGATGATACGATTCACCACCTTCTTACCCGTCAGGGGCAGGGTACATTTTTTCAGCAGTTTAGATTTGCCGTGCTTGTTGGTGTGGTCCATCACCACGATCACGCGGCCGACACCCGCCACAAGATCCATCGCGCCGCCCATGCCTTTGACCAGAACGCCGGGAATCATCCAGTTGGCCAGGTCGCCTTCTTCATCCACTTCCATCGCGCCCAGTACCGCCGCAGCAATCTTACCACCCCGGATCATCGCGAACGAGGTCGCGCTGTCGAAATAGGCGGTGCGTGACAGCTCGGTGATGGTTTGCTTGCCAGCGTTGATCAGGTCAGGATCTTCCTCACCTTCAAACGGGAAGGGGCCCATGCCCAGCATGCCGTTCTCGGATTGCAGAGTGATGTCCTTGTCGCCCACATAGTTTGCCACCAGCGTCGGAATGCCGATGCCGAGGTTTACATACATGCCGTCTTCAAGCTCTTGCGCCGCACGGGCGGCCATCTGGTTCCGATCCCACCCTTTGATGTCCTGGGGCATTATGCTTCCTCCTTCTTACGGGTGGTGCGCTGTTCAATGCGCTTTTCGTGATCGCCCTGAATGATCCGATGCACATAGATGCCCGGCAGGTGGATCGCATCCGGGTCCAATGATCCGCGGGGGACAATCTCTTCGACTTCGGCGATGCAGATCTTGCCGCAGGTCGCGGCAGGCACGTTGAAGTTCCGGGCGGTCTTGCGGAAGATCAGGTTGCCGGTGTCATCGGCCTTCCAGGCTTTGACAATGGCCAGATCGGCAAAGATGCCCTCTTCCAGAATGTAGGTCTCGCCGTTGAAGTCTTTGTGTTCCTTGCCCTCGGCGATCACGGTGCCCACGCCGGTTTTCGTGTAGAACCCGGGGATGCCTGCGCCACCTGCGCGCATCCGTTCGGCCAGAGTGCCCTGTGGATTGAATTCCAGCTCAAGCTCTCCGGCAAGGTACTGACGCATGAATTCCGCGTTTTCGCCGACGTACGAGCTGATCATTTTCTTGACCTGCTTGGTCTGCAGCAGGATGCCGATACCGAAATCGTCGACGCCTGCATTGTTTGACGCAAAGGTCAGATCCTGCGCGCCAGAATCCTTGATCGCCTCGAGCAGCAGTTCCGGGATGCCGCACAGGCCGAAACCGCCCGCCGCGATCATCATGCCATCCGAAAGCACTCCGTCGAGCGCGTCAGAGGCATTGGCATAGATTTTCTTCATGGAAAACTCCCCCAATGACATGGTGATGGGCAGGTTGTGCCGCCGCGTCAGGGGGAAGTCAACGAATCCAAAGGGCTGGTGGTATTTCTACCTATCCAACCCTAGCTTGCCGTTTTCTTAGTTGTTTTCTTGGCAGCGGCCTTCTTCTTTGGGGCAGCCTTCTTCTTTGTTCCCTTCTTTGCGGCGCGTTCATTGACCAATTCGATGGCCATTTCCTGCGTCACATCTTCGGGCTTGATGTCCTTGGGAATGGTGGCGTTGACCTTTTCCCACTTCACATAAGGTCCATAGCGCCCATCAAGAACTTGCATGGCACCACCATCAGGGTGTTCGCCCAGCTCTTTGAGGGGGGCGGCCGCCGCGCGCCGACCACGTCCCGGATTGGCGCGTTTTTCTGCCAGCATCTCGACCGCGCGGTTCATGCCGATCTCGAACACGTCATTGGGGTCTTTGACATTGACGTAGACCGGTTTCGCCTCTTCCGGCAGTTGGTGCATGATATACGGCCCGAAACGCCCGAAGTTCGAGCTGATCATACCGCCTTCGGGGTGTTCACCGATCTGGCGGGGCAGGGACAGCAGGGTCAGGGCCTTCTCAAGGTCCATGTCATCCTTGCTCCAACCACGCGGCAGAGAGGCGCGCGGGGGTTTCTTGTTCTCGGGCGTCGGCTCTCCGCGCTGGACATAGGGACCGAACCGGCCGGATTTCAGCCAGATCTCGTCGCCTGCGTCCTCACCGAGAAGACGTTCATCTCCTTCGGCCCCTTCGCCCGCGATGGGGCGCGTATAGGTGCATTCGGGATAGTTGCCGCAGCCCACGAACCCGCCGGTCCGAGATGTTTTTAGATGCAGTTGCCCCGTCCCACATTTCGGGCAAATGCGCGGGTCCGACCCGTCCTCACGAGGCGGGTACAATTGCGGAGCCAGCGCTTCGTCGAGCTTGTCCAGCACTTCCGAGATTCGCAGCTCAGACGTTTCGCCAATCGCGGCCGAGAAATCGCGCCAGAATTTGCCTAGCAGATCCTTGTAGTCGCGATCGCCGGCGCTGACGTCGTCCAGCTCTTCTTCCAGATTCGCGGTGAACTCATAGCCCACGTATTGGCGGAAGAAGTTCAGCAGAAAGATCGTAACGATCCGGCCCTTTTCCTCGGGGATCAGGCGGTTCTTGTCCTTACGCACATATTCGCGGTCCTGAATCGTGGTCACGATTGAGGCATAAGTGGAAGGACGGCCGATCCCCAGTTCCTCCATCCGCTTGACCAACGTGGCCTCGGTATAGCGCGGAGGCGGTTGAGTGTGGTGTTGCAGCGCCAGAACGGCATCGTTTTCCGACAGGATCGCTTCTTTCGCGGTTTTTGCACCTTCTGTGACCTGAGCCTCGCCGGTCGCCTTTTCGAATTGGCCAATCAGAGAGTCCTTGGCAAACCGCGCCGGATCGCCCTGCATGATCTGAGGCAGGCGCTTTTCATCATCATCTGCCACATCGTCACGGCCCTCTTCGTAAACGCGCATAAAGCCGTCAAACAGCACCACCTGACCGGTCGCGCGCAGGCCGACCTGAGCATCGTCGCTGCCGATTTCAACGGTTGTGCGTTCCAGGCGCGCAGCAGCCATCTGGCAAGCAATCGTGCGCTTCCAGATCAGATCGTAGAGCTTGCGCTGATCTTCATCGGTCACCCTCAGCTCTTTTGCATCGCGCGTCATGTCCGTCGGGCGGATACACTCGTGCGCTTCCTGCGCGTTCTTGGCCTTGTTCTTGTAGATACGCGGGCTGTCCGGCACATATTCGGCGCCAAAACGGTCCGAGATCGCATCGCGCGTGGCGGCGACCGCTTCGGGGGCCATGTCGATGCCGTCAGTTCGCATATAGGTGATGTAGCCTGCCTCATAGAGACGTTGCGCCACTTGCATCGCGTGCCGCGCACCCATGCCGAACTTGCGGCTAGCCTCCTGTTGCAGGGTTGAGGTCATGAAGGGCGCGCTGGGGTTGCGTGCCGCAGGCTTGGCCTCGACCGAGGTGACACTCAGCGCGCGGCTGATGATGGCCTGAACTGCCAGCTCTGCCTGTGTCGCGTCTTTCAGATCGTGTTTGTCCAGCTTTTTGCCAGCATAAGTGACTAGGCGCGCCTCGTAGGTTTGGCCGCGTGGCGTTTCGAACAGGGCCTTGACCGACCAGTATTCGACCGGCTTGAAGGCCTCGATCTCCATCTCGCGTTCAACGATCAGGCGCAGGCAAACCGACTGCACCCGGCCTGCCGATTTCGCGCCGGGCAATTTGCGCCACAGAACCGGCGACAGGTTGAAGCCCACCAGATAGTCCAGCGCGCGGCGGGCCAAATAGGCCTCGACCAGCGGCATGTCGACCTCGCGCGGGTTTTGCATCGCCTGGGTGACGGCCTCTTTGGTGATCGCGTTGAAGGTCACGCGGCTGACTGGGGTATCTTTCTTGATTGAACGCCGCTTGGTCAGCGCTTCCTGCAAGTGCCAACTGATCGCTTCCCCCTCACGATCGGGGTCGGTTGCGAGGATCAGGGCGTTGTCTTCTTTCAGCGCATCGGCGATGGCTTTGACGTGCTTGCGGCTGTCATTGCCGACCTCCCACTTCATCTCGAATTCGTGGTCGGTATCGACCGATCCGTCCTTGGGCGGCAGGTCCCGAACATGGCCGTAGGAGGCCAGAACCGTGTAGTCGGGGCCGAGATATTTATTGATTGTTTTTGCTTTGGCCGGAGATTCTACAACAACTACGGGCATTTAAGGGGAAACCTCGCTCGACGAATAGGGCGCCTGTTATGGTCGTGCAAAATGTGTGGGGCAAGGCCGGAATGTCAATGCGTTCCTTTTGCAGCGTGAAAAATCCCTAGATTTCAGCCCCCTATATGCCTTTGGGGCAGGCGAAGCCTCATAGGGGTGCTGCGTTGCGATAAGTCCATTTCAGCTTGCTAGCGACAAAAGCCCACCGGGTTGACGCTGGATTCGGCCCTCAAGTTCCAGATCTACCAAAGCGGGACCAAGATCGCCGGCCGAAGCTGCGATATCGCGCAGCAGTTGGTCCTCCGCGATGGGCGATGGGCCGAGTCGTTCCAGGATCTGATCGTGTAGCGCCACAGCGCATGTCGGTGTTGGCGGAGCATGGGGTTCACCGCGCGTTTGGACGAGGTTTTCTCCCTTGGGCAGGGCTTCGATCACATCTTCCGCAGATCGGATCAAGGTCGCGCCGTCCCGAATCAACAAATTGCATCCAGAGGCCCGTGCATCGAACGGATGGCCGGGAACGGCGAGAACTTCGCGCCCTTGGTCCAGCGCGTCCCGAGCGGTGATAAGGCTGCCTGATTTGGCCGCGGCCTCAACCACCACGACCGCCTGCGCCAATCCTGAAATGATCCGGTTGCGGCGCGGAAAGTGGCGGGCTTGTGGTGTCAGCCCCATAGGTTGCTCTGAGAGGCGCAGGCCTGTTTCGCCGATCTTATGCGCCAGGTCCGTGTTCTCGGCCGGGTAGATGACATCAACCCCTCCGGCCATCACGGCGATGGTGCCGGTTTCCAGCGAGGCCATATGGGCCGAGGTGTCGATCCCTCGGGCAAGACCAGAGACAATGATATGGCCGAGATCCCCCAGTTCTTTCGCCAGACCACGGGCCATGCGCGCGCCGAGCGAGGAACAATTGCGCGCGCCCACCATCGCGATTGCGGGTTTCTGCAGCATCGTAAGATCGCCAACAGCCCATAGAAGCGGCGGCGCGTCAGATACATCCTGCAGAGCTTTTGGAAAATCAGCGGACCCAAGGCACACAAGCCGCGCTTTGGCGGCTTGTGCGGCCTTGAGTTCCGCCTCAATCACGCCGGGAGGGCAGATTTCATACCCGTTTATTCCGGCAGCGCGTGCCATTTCAGGCAGCGCGGCCAGCGCGTTCTGCGCTGAGCCATGTTCGCTTAGCAGCCGACGAAACGTCGCCGGACCAACCTTGCGTGAGCGCAATAGGCGGAGCCACGAAAACCGATCCTCTTCCGTGGTGGGTGGGAGTGGGGGGTGATTGGAAGAATGCTGCTCTTCGGTCATCCGATGCTCCGCCTGATTGCAGAACTGGTTTACGGGTGTCGGGGTTAACAGCCTGTAAATCGTCGAAAATTAGATGCAATTTTCTTAGTGAGTCCATTGGGGAACGCCGCTAACAATATGAACTATATAAACAAAAACCTCACTAAGATGCGTGGGTTGAATTTCCAATTGACCTCGGCCCCTCTAGCAAAAAGGCGCAGCGTTAACCCTGCGCCTTTCGTACTTCAGGTGATTCCGACTCAGGCGGCGGAGCCTCCGACGGTCAGCCCGTCCATCAGAACCGTCGGCTGGCCGACGCCTACCGGCACCCATTGACCATCCTTGCCGCAGGTTCCCATTCCCGGATCCAGCGCCATGTCGTTGCCCAACCCACGGATGCGGTTCAGCGCAGAGGGTCCATCCCCGATCAGCGTCGCGCCTTTGACCGGAGCGCCGATCTTGCCGTTTTCGACCCGGTAGGCCTCGGTACAGGAAAAGACGAATTTGCCGTTGGTGATGTCGACCTGACCGCCACCGAAACCCACGGCCCAGATCCCGTCCTTGATATCAGCAACCAGAGCGGCCGGGTCGGAATCGCCGCCTAGCATCACCGTATTGGTCATGCGCGGCATCGGTTTATGCGCGTAGCTCTGGCGCCGTCCATTGCCGGTAGGCGCGACGCCCATCAGGCGCGCGTTCTGGCGGTCTTGCATGTACCCAGTCAGGATACCGTCTTCGATCAGCACAGTCCGAGAGCTTGGCGTTCCCTCGTCATCCACTGTGATCGAGCCGCGCCGATCAGAAATCGTGCCATCATCCACTACGGTCACGCCCTTGGAGGCAATCTGCTGCCCCATCAGACCTGCAAAGGCCGAGCTGCCCTTGCGATTGAAATCCCCTTCCAGCCCGTGCCCGATGGCTTCGTGCAGCAGGATACCGGGCCAGCCGGGGCCTAAGGCGACTTCCATCACTCCGGCCGGGGCGGGGACGGCATCTAGGTTGACCAACGCGATCCGCAGGGCCTCTCGCGCCTTGTTCTGCCAGTCGGCGGGGTCGATCAGTCCGCTCAGGCCGACGCGACCTCCTCCACCCGCCGAGCCACTTTCACGGCGGCCATTCTGCTCGACGATGACCGAGACATTCACTCGAGTCATCGGGCGCACGTCGCGCACCAGCACGCCGTCGGGGCGCAGGATCTCGACCTCTTGCACCGCGGCGGCGATCGTGGCGCTGACTTGCACAACGCGAGGGTCCAGATCGCGAGCGAAAGCGTCGATCTCGCGTAGGGTCTCGACTTTGACCGGGAAGCTGGCGGTTTCGATGGGATCTTCATCGGTATAGAGGCGTTTGTTTGTTGCCATAGGGGCCTGGGCCAGGGTGCCCCCTCCGTCGCCGACGGCCAGTCGAGCGGTCTCGGACGCGCGCTTCAACGCGGGAATCGAAACCTCCGTCGAATGTGCATAGCCCGCGACTTCGCCCTGAACGGCGCGCAGCCCGAATCCCTCGGACGCATCGTAGGAGGCGGTCTTCAACCGACCATCGTCAAAGACCAGAGACTCGGATTTCCTCCGTTCGACAAACAGTTCTCCGTCCTCGGCCCCGGCTGTCGCCGATTGCAAAATGGAGAGCGCTTCATCATGCGGAAGAGAGCTTTCAAAAGGGCGAAACGGGGCCTGAGTCATGGGTTGTGACCTTTCCGGTTTGATCCAGATCAAAAATAGCGTCTGTTTGACGCAAGCATTTTGCTTTATCTACCCGCAGGAATATGGTTTTTAACGCGGCCAAAGACAACGGGTGTGGTTTCACCGA
Organism: Ruegeria profundi; assembly: GCF_049800715.1. Classification (GTDB taxonomy): domain Bacteria; phylum Pseudomonadota; class Alphaproteobacteria; order Rhodobacterales; family Rhodobacteraceae; genus Ruegeria; species Ruegeria profundi_A. The sequence continues at coordinate 138,781 of NZ_JBNAFO010000004.1, read as the reverse complement.
TTCATACCTTTTCGCCAGAGACGCAAAGATCAAACGATCAGGACAAGACATGAAGAATGCTTTGATGCTTTCCGGGCTTGCTACGGCCCTCTCCAGCCTTCCCGCCATGGCTCAGGAGCTTGAGATAATTGGCAAGCCGGTTGACGGTGGAATGGGCTTTCAACCCGCAGCGACCAGCCTTGCAGACGGGATTCACAGGCTGGACGCGATGATTCTGGTGATTATCACCGTGATCTGCCTGTTTGTTGCTGCGCTGCTGGTTTACTGCATCGTGCGCTACAATCAGCGCGCAAACCCGACACCGGCGCGGTTCTCGCACTATACCCCGGTTGAGATCGCCTGGACTTTGGGTCCGATCCTGATTCTGGTGTTCATCGGCGCCTTCTCTCTTCCGGTTCTGTTCAAGCAGCAGGAAATCCCCGAAGGTGACGTGGTTATCAAAGTGGTCGGCAACCAGTGGTATTGGACCTACGAGTATGTCGATCATGATTTCGCGTTCGACAGCTACCTGCTTGGCCACCCCGCCACGCTTGATGAGGGTGCGCGCCCTGCAGATGCGGATGTGACCCCCTTCGTTCTGGATGACGCTATGCGCGCCAAACTGGCTGATGCGGGCTACAGCGACGATGAATGGCTGCTGGCCACTGATACCGCTGTTGTGGTTCCAGTTGGCAAAGTCATCGTAATGCAGGTTACCGCATCTGATGTGATCCACTCTTGGACGATCCCTTCCTTCGGCGTGAAGCAGGACGGCGTTCCCGGTCGTCTGGCCGAACTGTGGTTCGAAGCTGACAAAGAGGGCGTCTATTTCGGCCAGTGTTCCGAGCTTTGCGGCAAGGACCACGCTTACATGCCGATCACCGTCAAAGTGGTCAGCGAAGAGGCCTACGAACAGTGGCTGAACGGCGCGATCGAAGAATATGCGGGCACGCCGCAAAACTTTCAGGTGGCCTCGAACTGAGCGTAGACTGGGCGTTCGCGCCTTAGAATACTCGTTGGCTGCGCGTTAAACCGCGCAGCTTTCGCCCCAAAAGGACCCGAGATGACCGACGCAAGCATCAATGCCAGCACATCGACCGCCAAGGCATACGCGGATGAGGCCAGCTTTGGCGATTATTTCGCCCTGCTGAAGCCGCGTGTGATGTCTCTGGTCGTGTTTACGGCTCTGGTTGGCTTGCTGGCGGCTCCGGCGTCGGTGCATCCTTTCGTAGGTTTCTGCGCCATCCTGTTTATCGCCATCGGTGGCGGCGCGTCTGGTGCACTGAACATGTGGTGGGATGCGGATATCGACCGGGTGATGAAGCGGACCAAAGGCCGTCCGATTCCCGCCGGTAAAGTACAGGAAGGCGAGGCGCTGTCGCTGGGTTTGGCGCTGTCCGGCCTGTCGGTGATCATGCTGGGCCTTGCGGCCAACTGGTTCGCCGGCGCGTTTCTGGGTTTCACCATTTTCTTCTACGTTGTGGTCTACACGATATGGCTGAAGCGCTCGACGCCGCAGAACATCGTGATTGGCGGCGCGGCAGGGGCGTTCCCTCCGGTGATCGGTTGGGTTGCCGCAACCGGGTCAATGACGCTTGAGCCGTGGCTGATGTTTGCCTTGACCTTCATGTGGACGCCTCCGCATTTTTGGGCATTGGCGCTGTTCATGCGCTCGGACTATGACGATGCGGGCGTGCCCATGTTGACCGTGACCCATGGTCGTCGCGCGACCCGTAAGCATATTCTCGTTTACACCGGCCTTCTGGCTGTTCTTGCCGTTGGCACCGCTTTTTCAGACATCGGTGGGCCTATTTATCTGGCAGTTGCCCTGGTGCTGAACGCCCTGTTCCTGCGCGGCGCATGGCAGATCTCGCGCCGTACCGAAGACGACGCGGAAGCGGACAATTTCAAGGTCGAGCGGAGTTTCTTCAAGCTGTCTCTGCTGTACCTGTTCCTGCATTTTGGCGCGATTCTGGTTGAGGCGCTGCTGAAACCCTACGGCTTGGGAGGGTGGTGATGAGCCTGCGCAAAAGCCATGAAATTCACCAACGTCGTTTCAGCCGAAACCTGGGTGTTGGCCTGACACTTGCGGCCTTCATCGTGATCATCTTCGGCCTCACAATCGTCAAGGTCTCGGGCACCAGCCTGGGTCAACCCGTGCAGGAGTTGCAAAACTGATGGCTCTGTCCGGTCCTCAGAAAACTGTTGTGCAAACCGTGGGTGTGGTTGTCCTGATGGGCAGCCTCGCCTGGGTGGCTGTGCCTTTTTACGACTGGTTCTGCCGTGTTACCGGATTCGGAGGCACCACCGGCGTCGCCGAAGCCGCGCCTGATGATATCCTCGACCGCAAAGTGACGGTCCGTTTCGACGCATCAAAAGCCAAGGACATGGCGTGGGAGTTCAAGCCCGTCGAGCGTGAGATGGAGGTGCGCATCGGTGAAACCGGGCTGGCCTTCTATGAGGCCTACAACCCGACTGATCGCCCGATTGCCGGACAGGCGTCCTACAACGTCGCGCCGTATTCGGCAGGTGGGTATTTCCAGAAGATCGCCTGTTTCTGCTTTGAAGAGCAGGTTTTGCAACCCGGTGAGCGGGTAGAGATGCCGGTCAGCTTCTTTGTTGATCCGGAAATGGTCGAAGACCTTGAAGCGAAATATGTGCATACGATTACTCTGTCGTATACATTCTACGAAATTGACCTGCCCGAGGGCTATGCCGCCCTTGAAACGCAGGAAGACACAAACACGAACTAACGCCTTTAGGTGAGGGACGCTGATGGCACACGCAAAAAACCATGATTATCACATTCTGGCCCCGTCGATCTGGCCGCTGATCGGCGCTGTCGGTGGCTTTGTGATGTTGTTCGGAGCCGTCCTTTGGATGCACGGTGTGACCCCGTGGCTGTTCTGGGCCGGTCTCGTTGCCGTGCTGTACACCATGTTCGCGTGGTGGTCCGAAGTCGTTGTGGAAAGCCGTCAGGGCGACCACACGCCGGTTGTGCGCATCGGTCTGCGCTATGGCTTCATCCTGTTCGTGATGTCCGAGGTGATGTTCTTCTTCGCCTGGTTCTGGTCGTTCTTCAAACATCGCATGTACCCGATGTACGACTATGCGGGCACCGAATACATCCAGCCGGATATCCACGCGGTTGATCCGTTCCACCTGCCGCTGATCAACACTCTGGTCCTGCTGCTGTCGGGCTGTGCGATCACCTGGGCGCACCACGCTCTGGTTCACGACAACGATCGCAAGGCGCTGATCAACGGTCTGGCCATCGGAATCGTGCTGGGTATCCTGTTCACGGCGCTTCAGGCGTTTGAATACTATGAATTGCTGGCCCATGAGGATTGGCAGTTTGGCGGTGACCAGTTCTACTCGAACTTCTTCATGGCAACCGGCTTCCACGGCTTTCACGTAGTGATCGGTACGATTTTCCTGACAGTCTGTCTGATCCGCGCGCTGAAAGGGGACTTCACCCCCGAGAAACACGTCGGTTTCGAGGCCGCAGCCTGGTACTGGCACTTCGTTGACGTGGTCTGGCTGTTTCTGTTCTTCGCAGTCTACATCTGGGGACAGGCGCCGCTGTTCTAAGCGGCTTTGGTATTGAACTGCAAAAGCCGCTCTTCGGGGCGGCTTTTTCGCATTTTCGAGGGCAAGATTGCGCCCCATACAATTGCGTGGTTGCATTCTCGTGCCTGCCCCCCTTAACAAGACGCCGGTTCCTGCAACGAGCGATAGTCCTTCCATGCGCCGCACTCTGTTTCTGCTGATCTTCAGTCTCGCCGGTTTGGGCGTATTGCTGTGGCTTGGTACGTGGCAGGTCCAGCGTCTGGCGTGGAAGCAAGAGATCCTTTCCGAGATTGACAGCCGCATCGCCGCAGAACCAGTTCCGCTGCCGCAACAGGTGTCAGAGGATGAAGACAAATATCTGCCTGTGACGGTCACGGGTGATATGGAGCCGGGCGAGATCCACGTTCTGGTCTCGGTCAAGCAAGTCGGGGCCGGGTATCGCATCATCCAGTCGTTCAGCACCGAGGATCGCACCATTTTGGTGGACCGGGGTTTTGTGCCAACCACGGCCAAGCAGACTGACCGTTTGACCGGCCCGATGGAGGTGACAGGCAATCTGCATTGGCCAGATGAGATCGACAGCTATACGCCTGAGGCCGATATCGACAGCAACATCTGGTTCGCCCGCGACGTGCCCAATCTGGCCGCCGCGCTGGGGACCGAGCCGATCTTGCTGATCGCCCGGTCTCAGACCGATCCGGGCGTGACCCCGCTGCCGGTCGACACGGCTGGGATTCCCAATGATCACCTGCAATATGCAATCACATGGTTTGGACTGGCCCTCGTCTGGGCCGCGATGACCGGATACTTCCTGTGGCGCAATCGCGCCCCTTCTGAGAGTGACCCGCAATGAAATACATCTCGACCCGTGGCCAAGCGCCTGAACTGAGCTTTGAAGAGGCGATGCTGACCGGGCTGGCCCGTGACGGTGGCCTGTACCTGCCGGCCGAAATCCCTACGCTCAGCCATGACGAGATCGCCGCCATGGCTGGTCAGTCTTACGAGGAGATCGCGTTTCGCGTGATGTGGCCCTATGTCAGCGGTTCCTTCGCAGAGGATGAGTTCAAACAGATCATCGCCCGCGCCTATGAAGGCTTCGGTCACGACGCCCGAGCGCCGCTAAAGCAACTGAACGAAAACCACTTCCTTTTGGAGCTGTTCCACGGGCCCACTCTGGCCTTCAAGGATTTTGCCATGCAGCTGATTGGTCAGCTGTTCCAGGTGGCCCTGAAACGCCGCAACGACCGTGTGACCATCGTTGGCGCGACCAGTGGCGATACCGGCTCGGCCGCGATTGAGGCATTCCGGGGGCTGGATGCGGTGGATGTTTTCATCCTCTATCCGCATGGACGGGTGTCCGAGGTGCAGCGCCGCCAGATGACGACGCCAGCGGATAGCAACGTTCATGCGCTCGCCGTGGATGGTGATTTTGACGATTGCCAGGCTGCACTGAAGGATATGTTCAACGATTTCGATTTCCGGGATGAGGTCAAACTGGCCGGCGTGAACTCGATCAACTTTGCCCGCGTTCTTGCGCAGATCGTCTACTACTTCTCGGCCGCTGTCAGCCTTGGCGCGCCGCATCGCAAGGTAAGCTTCACCGTACCGACCGGCAATTTCGGCGACATCTTCGCAGGCAATCTGGCCAAACGCATGGGTCTGCCCATCGACCGGCTGGTCGTGGCGACCAATCAGAACGACATCCTGCACCGCTGCCTGTCGGGCGAGGGCTATTTCAAGGGTGAGACCATCCCCTCGATCAGCCCGTCGATGGACATTCAGGTCAGCTCAAACTTCGAACGCGCCCTTTACTATGCCTATGGCGAGGATGGCAGCGCGGTCGCTCAGTTGATGGATGAGCTGAAATCTGGTGGTTTCAACGTCAGCCAAGGCGCGATGGAGGCCTTGCGCGAGAGCTTTGATTCGGGCCGCGTGTCCGAAGATGAAACGCTTGAGACGATCAAACATACTCTGGCCCATAGTGCCGAGCTGGTCTGCCCGCATTCGGCCATCGGCATCAAAGTGGCTGAGGACCACCGCGCAGCAGATGTGCCGATGATCACTCTGGCCACCGCGCACCCGGCGAAATTCCCGGCTGCGGTCGAGAAGGCGAGCGGGGAACATCCGCCTCTTCCATCCCGCATGTCTGATCTGTATGAACGTCCGGAACGGGTGACGCGGATTGCCAATGATCTGGGTGCCCTCGAGGATCATATCAGAAGGCATATCGCTGAGTGACAGTCAGACAAGACCAGCTGAAGAACGGCTTTCGTATCGTCAGTGAACATATGCCGGGGCTGCAATCGGCAGCCATCGGCATCTGGGTGACCGCCGGCGGGCGGCATGAGCGGATCGAACAGAACGGGATCGCGCATTTCCTTGAACATATGGCGTTCAAGGGAACCGAGCGGCGTTCTTCGCTGCAAATCGCAGAGGCGATTGAGGATGTAGGTGGCTATATCAACGCCTATACCTCGCGCGAAGTGACGGCCTATTACGCGCGCGTCCTGAAAGACGACGTGGCGCTGGCGATGGATGTGATCGGCGACATCGTTCTGAACCCGGTTTTCGATCCGCGTGAGATCGAAGTTGAACGTGGCGTGATCCTCCAGGAAATAGGTCAGGCCTATGACACGCCGGACGACGTGATTTTCGACTGGCTGCAGGAACAAAGCTATCACGACCAGCCGCTGGGTCGCACCATTCTTGGGCCGACCGAGCGGGTCAGCTCTTTCTCGCGAGAGGATCTTTCAGGATTCGTGGCCGAACATTATGGTCCCGAACAAATGATCCTGTCGGCAGCGGGCGCTGTCGATCACGAAGCCCTGATGAAAATGGCCGAAGAGATGTTCGGCCATCTGCAGCCGCGCAAAGGTCTGGTCCCCGAAGCTGCCCGCTTTACCGGCGGGGAGGCGCGGCAAGAAAAGGATCTGGAGCAGGCGCATTTTGCTCTGGCGCTGGAAAGCCCCGGCTATCGCGATGACGGGATCTATACCGCGCAGATCTATTCGACGGCATTGGGCGGTGGCATGTCTTCGCGCCTGTTCCAGGAAGTGCGTGAGTCGCGCGGGCTCTGCTACACGATCTTTGCGCAGACCGGGGCCTACGCGGATACCGGCACGACCACGATCTACGCGGGGACGTCTGCCGATCAGGTCGCAGAGCTGGCAACCATCACGATAGACGAGATGAAGCGCGCTGCCGAAGACATGAGCGAAGAAGAGGTCGCTCGTGCCCGTGCGCAGATGAAAGCCGGGATGCTGATGGGGCTGGAAAGCCCCTCAAACCGGGCTGAGCGTTTGGCGCGTCTGGTGCAGATCTGGGGACGGGTACCTTCACTTGAGGATACCGTCGCCAAAATTGATGCGGTCAGTACCGAGGATGTCCGGGCCTTCGCCGAACGCATGGCCGTTCAGGCCCCGGCCGCCTTGGCACTATACGGTCCGGTCTCGGGCGCGCCATCCTTGGTAGAACTGCAGGAGAGGCGTGCGGCGTGATGCTGTTAGGCAGGCGCAAGCTGAAACTTGAAACCGCGCGGCTGAGGCTGCGCCCGCCTGTGCATTCCGACTTCAACGAATGGGCCGCTCTGCGCCGCGCCTCAGAGGAGTACCTTACCCCTTGGGAGCCGATCTGGGCGCAGGATCATTTAAGCCGCAAGTCTTTCACCAACCGGGTCTACTGGGCGCAGCGCTCAGTCGCTAGCGGAACCGCAATACCGTTGTTTCTGTTCCGCCGTTCAGATGATGTGCTGGTGGGGGCGATCACACTGGACAACATCCGCCGCGGTCCTGCGCAGGCTGGAACCCTGGGCTATTGGACCGGGCAGAGCTTTGCGCGCAACGGCTATATGCGCGAGGCCATCGGAGCGGTCGTTCATCACGCCTTCACCCGTCTGGACCTGAGCCGGATTGAGGCGGCCTGTTTGCCCGAAAATAAGCCCTCTCGCGGGCTGCTGGAAAGCTCGGGTTTCAAATACGAGGGTGTGGCTCAGTCCTATCTGCAGATCAACGGGCGGTGGCGGACGCATGTTCTTTACGCCAGCTTGCGTTCGGACCGGCGGGGCAGGACGGACGCAGGGTAGGGGCTCTGCCCCCGTCGCGGCAAGCCGCGCCTCCCCCGGGATATTTTTGGCCAGATGAACAAGGGGCATGACTTGGCGGAGGGATGCGCTACACTCATCCTATGCGCTGGATTGTGGCTGTATTGATATTTCTCTCGGGTGCGGCTGCGGCGCAGGAGCGGCGGCCGAGCCATTGCATTGCCATCGCCGAGGCAGCACCAGGGATTGAATATCTGCACAAAGCCGCGTGGCAGGACCCGGTACCGGAGTTTTCGGTGCGGATCAGCTATGTCGCGCATGCCTCCTTTCTGATCCAGACTGCGGGTGGGCTGAACGCGGTCACGGATTTCACCGGGTTCATCGGCAGCGCTGATCTGATCCCCGATGTCGTGACGATGAACCATGCACACAGCACCCATTGGACGGCGCATCCGGACCCGGCCATTCCGCATGTGCTGCCGGGTTGGGGTGAGTTCGGGCAGGGGATCGACCATCATCTGGATCTGGGCGAGATGCTGGTGCGCAATGTCTCGACCGATATCCGGTCGTCTTATGGTGGGGTTGAGGAGAAGGGGAACTCGATTTTCGTGTTCGAGGTCGAAGGGCTGTGCATCGGTCATTTGGGACATTTGCATCACGTGCCCTCGGACGAACAGTTTGCCGCACTGGGGCGTCTGGATGTTGTGATGGCGGCGGTCGATGGTGGGACAACCATGCCTCTGCCCGAGATGATCTCAGTCCTCAAGCGACTTAAAAGCTCGGTGATTATTCCCATGCATTGGTTCTCCGGTTTCTCGCTGGATCGCTTTCTCGTCGATATTCGCAATGACTTCCCGGTTGTACGCGAAGGTGTGTCAGAGCTGACCATCTCGCTGCGCAGTTTGCCGGATCGGCCCACAGTTGTCGTGCTAGAGCCGCAATATCTGATCGATCTAGAATAAGGCTTGCCGGTCGCGCGCATGTTGGGCAAGGAAGGCGTATGGATTTGAACCCCGCAGATGCCAAGCTTGCTGACGCCATTCGCGCTGAATTGGGCGATGATGTGTTGCGTCCGGTTTCTGAACGTTACCTGGAAGAGCCGCGCAACCGATTTGCGGGCGAAATTGGGCTGTTAGCCCTGCCGCGTAACGCGCAGGACGTGGCGGCGCTAGTACGGCTTGCCTCGGATGTGCGCGTGCCGGTTGTGCCCTATGGCGGCGGCACGGGCTTGGTCGGCGGTCAGGTCATGACCTCTGGTCCGGCACCTTTGTTGATCTCGCTGGAGCGTATGACCGCCATTCGCGCGGTTTATCCAACTGAAAACGTGTTGATTGCCGAGGCCGGGGCCGTTCTTGAGGACGTGCATGCCGCAGCAGAGGCGGCGGACAGGCTGTTTCCCCTGTCTCTGGCCGCGCAGGGATCGTGTCGGATCGGTGGCAATCTGGCGACCAATGCCGGGGGCGTCAATGTGCTGCGATATGGCAATGCGCGTGATCTGTGCCTTGGGCTTGAGGCGGTGTTGCCCAGCGGTGAAATTTGGCATGGCCTGAGCCGGTTGAGAAAAGACAACACGGGCTATGATCTGCGCAATCTGTTGATCGGGTCCGAGGGGACCCTTGGGATTATCACCGCAGCTTCGCTGAAGCTGTTTCCACGTCCGGCTGAGGTTGGAACGGCGATGTTTCAGGTGACCTCGCCCGAGGCCGCGATCGACCTGCTGGCCCTTACGCGCGATTTGGTGGGCGAGACGGTCAGTTCGTTTGAACTGATCCACCGGCAGGGGTTGGATTTCCTGACCGAGGTGTTGCCCGATGTGCGCCAGCCATTCGATACTCCACCCGATTGGAGCGTACTGATCGAACTTGGATTGGCAGCCGGGCAGACCGCGTCTGAGCGTTTGGAGGCAATATTCGCCGCTGCGGAGCCTCGGGGCCTTGTCAAAGATGGCGTGATTGCCCAGAGCGAGGCGCAGCGCCGCGCGCTGTGGGCTGTTCGTGAGCGTATCCCTGAGGCCAACCGCCTGATCGGGTCCGTTTCGAGCCATGATATATCTGTCCCGATCTCGACCATCCCCGAATTCATTCGGCAAGGTGCCGAGGTGATCGGCGCGTTAAGTCCGTTCCGTATCAACTGTTTCGGGCATTTGGGCGATGGCAACCTGCACTACAACGTCTTCCCGCCCAAGGGTCAGAACCGCGATGCCTTTGATGGCCACCGAAAAGCGGTGAAGAGCGCGGTTCACGATCTCGTTCATGCGTTTGACGGCTCAGTCAGCGCGGAACACGGGGTAGGGAGGTTGAAGGTTGAGGACCTGGAGCGCTATGGCGATCCGGTCAAATTACAGGCTATGCGAGGGATCAAAGCTGCGTTGGACCCGAAAGGGATCATGAACCCCGGAGTCATCTTGACGGCGTAGAAACGGCCCGGACGATCCGGACCGTGTCTGATTGCTTTACGACGCGGGCAGAATGACCTTGTCGATCACGTGGATCACGCCGTTCGATGTCTCGATATCGGCCTGAACGACGTTGGCATCATTGACCATCACGCCCGAATCCAGATCAATCGTGATATCGCCGCCCTGCACCGTGGCCGCGGTCATGTCATCGGACAGATCGCCCGACATCACTTTGCCCGGAACTACATGATAGGTCAGCACGGCAACCAACTGGTCTTTGTTTTCGGGCTTCAGCAGGTCGGCCACTGTCCCTTCGGGCAGGGCTGCGAAGGCTTCATCCGTCGGGGCGAACACGGTGAACGGACCTTCGCCTTTCAGCGTGTCTACCAGTTCGGCGGCCTGAACGGCGGCGACGAGGGTTTCGAAGCTACCGGCTGAGACAGCGGTATCGACGATGTCTTTGCCATGACCGTCTGCCATTGCGGATGTGCCCAACAGGATCGTTGCGACGCTGGCGACTGCGAGTTTGCGGAACATTTTGAGGTCTCCCAAATTAGAAATGCTTCAAGCAGCATCAATCGGGGTACGGCGCTCAACTCGTTAGGATCACGTCTTAAGCGCAAAGAATTGGCTTGAACAGTTGCTAAACAGCGCTAAGCCAACGCTGTTTCAAATTTCAATACACTAATATGTGAGTTTTTTTCGGCTCACAGACCTTCGAATTCACATAGGACATGAACATCCATGCCCATATCCTCTAGCACTTTGCGCCCGCCCAGCTCAGGCAGATCCACAATAAACGCGCAAGAGATGATCTCACCCCCCAGCCGCTCAATCAGTTTGATGCCAGCGCCCGCGGTGCCGCCGGTGGCCAGCAGATCATCGACGACCAGAACCTTTTCGCCTGCTTGGATGGCGTCATCGTGGATTTCGACGATCGCCTCGCCATATTCCAACTTGTAGTCCTGGCTGATCGTGGTGCCGGGCAGCTTACCCTTTTTGCGGATGGGAACGAAACCGACGCTCAATTGATGCGCAATAGCGCCACCCAGAATGAAGCCGCGCGCCTCAAGCCCGACGACTTTGTCGATCCGCTCGCCCGCATAGGGGTGCAGCATCTGGTCGATGGCCATGCGAAACCCACGCGGATCGGCAAACAGGGTGGTGACGTCCCGAAACATGATCCCTTCATGAGGGAAATCGACGATGGTTCGGATGTAATCCTTGACCGAGTTGTTTCTGGACATGAGGCACCCCTTTGGCATCAGAACACGCGGGGGTGTTTGGCCCATTGGGGTCAACCTTGCAAGGATAGAATGGCATCTGCGCCTATCTGCGCCGGTTCGGGACGGCCTTTGATAGCCCGTAATACCGGTACAGCGTGGCGGGCAGCCACGACAGGTGAGGTTTGCGCCAATTGCGCTGGTCTCTCAAAAGAAATGCCTGAGCCGCATGAAGGTTCATTGCCAAAATCCTTTTTTTGTTGTTAGGTGCCCGATATCTACATACTATATGCTATGTATATACATTGCATCGCGGAGAGAATCAAGTAGTTTGCGGGATTAAGGCGCGTGGCGAAGAAAGACGGTAAGGGTTCTACCAAGAAAAACAGTCAGTTGGTGTTGCGTCTGGACAAGGACGAACGTGATGCCTTTGTCGAATTGTGCAAAGAGCTGGACACGTCAGCTGCACGCGAAATCCGCCGCTTTATCCGCGGGTTCATGAAAGAAAACGCAGACGACTAGGCGGGCCGCCGCAGAACAGCCGTCGCAACGCCCATTCCGATCAGAGCCAGACCTCCGAACCGTGTCATCGCGTTGATCACGCCAGCGCGCCCGATCATGAGTCGCAGTCGATCGGCCAGAAGCGCGTAAGCCAGCGCGTTCAGCCAGGCGAGGCCCACGAAGGTCGCAATCAGGATCGCGAATTGAGGGCCCAGGGGTTCGGCTGGGCGCAGGAACTGCGGGACGAAGGCGATGAAAAATGCGATTGATTTTGGGTTTAGGGCGGTAACTGCTGCCGCATGTCCGAAAACCCCGCGCGCGGTAACATCACGCCCTGTTTCAACCGGGTTCAACCCACCCGATGGCGCGCTGCGCAACAGTTTGATGCCCAACCAGACCAGATAGGCGGCCCCGATCCACTTCAACACAGAAAACAACGTGGCAGAGGCCAGAACTAAAGCGCCCAAACCCAGCAGAGACGCTGTCATCGCGACAAGATCACCAACGGCAACCCCGGTGGCCGAGGCAACCGCCACGCTGCGCCCTTTTGATAGCGCATAGCTGAGAACCAGCAGCACGGTCGGTCCGGGGATCAGCAGCAACGCGGTCGATGCGGCCACGAAAGCCAGCCAGAGTTCTAAAGACATGGGTCATCCTGTTCCTGTTCGCCTCGCAGCAAGCCCTCACACGGGGCAGTCGTCAAGCGGTTTCAGCCTCGCCCAGTAATTCTAAAGGCTGGATTAAGCCTGATACATCTCTCTTGAATCCCGCGCATCGATGCCCAGTCTGATAAGACGGATGAATGGAGGCCCCGATGGAGCAGACTCAAAACCTGACGCATGACCACACAGCGCGGCTGAGAAAAGGCGCGTTTGTCCTGATTGCGGTGATCGCGGCGCTCTATGTGTTGGCCGTGGTTTATATGTATGTGAATCAGCGCGATCTGCTGTTCAAACCATCCGGCGTGTTGCCTGAACCCAGCGCGGTCGGTTTGGCGGATGTCGAGGGCCTGTCGCTGCCCATGCCGGATGGCACCGACCTGGCGGTCTGGTCCGCGCCTGCAGTGGCTGAGGGTGCGCCGACCGTTCTGTTTTTCCATGGGCAAAGCGGCAATCTTGGGGACCGCGCCGACCGGCTGCGCGAAATCCTGAACAGTGGCTTCGGTCTGCTTGCGCCAAGTTATCGAGGGTTCCCCGGCAGCGATGGCACACCGTCCGAGGCCGCTTTCGTCGCTGACGGTCTGGCCCTTTATGACCAGTTAAGCGCACAGGGCCAATCGGTTGTGCTCCATGGTCAGAGCCTCGGAACTGGCGTCGCGGCTGCTGTTGCCGCACAGCGCCCTGACGCGGAACTGCTGGTCTTGGAAGCACCCTTTACCGCAACCGTCGACGTCGCGGCCGAGCGCTACCCTTGGCTGCCTGTCTCACTGCTCATGCACGACAAGTTCGCCACCCGTGACATCATCGGCCAGATTGAGGCGCCGACGCTGATCTTCCACGGCACCGAGGATATCGTGGTCCCGCCGCATCACGGAACAGCGCTTGCCGAAGGGGGCGAAGCGCAATTGTTTATGATCGAGGGCGGCACCCACAATGATCTCTGGTCGCATGGTTTGTGGCAGACCGTGAAGGACAATCTGCCACCGCAGTAGGGCTACAGAACCCGGCTCGCCACCGCGTCCAGCTTTGCCAGCACGGTCAGGTCGCGGTCTTCCGGAGCCGTCAGGATTGCGTGGTCCAGGGCCCGGTCGCACCCATGCGGGCAGGGCGTGCGGATCGGGCCCAGCAAGGCTGGCAGCCCTTTGACCAATGCCCGACCCTTTTCTGCGTTCCCGGTGAGTGTTGCGATGATCGAGGTTACGTCGACCTCGCCATGATCAGGGTGCCAGCTGTCATAGTCGGTGACCATCGCGACCGAGGCATAGCAAAGCTCGGCCTCGCGGGCGAGTTTCGCCTCGGGCATATTGGTCATGCCGATCACATCGCAGCCCCACTGTTCGCGGTACATCTTGGACTCAGCCAGGGTCGAAAACTGCGGCCCCTCCATCGCCAGATAGGTGCCGCCGTGATGCACGGTGATGCCAGCGGCTATTCCTGCTTCTTCACAGGCATTCGACAGGCGTGGGCAGGTCGGATGGGCAACACTGACATGGGCGACGCAGCCGGTTCCAAAAAAACTTTTCTCGCGTGCAAATGTCCGGTCGATGAACTGATCTACGATTACGAAATCACCTGGCGCCATATGCTCTCGGAAAGATCCGCAGGCAGAGACCGAGATCACATCCGTCACACCCAGCCGCTTTAACGCGTCGATATTGGCGCGATAAGGCACTTCGGTTGGTGAATGGATGTGTCCACGCCCATGGCGCGGCAGGAACACCATGTCGACCCCGTCCAATGAGCCGGTCAGCACCTCATCGGAGGGCGCCCCCCATGGCGTATCGACCCGGACCCACTCCGCATTTTCCAGCCCGTCGATGTCGTAAATGCCTGATCCGCCGATGACGGCGATTTTTGTTTGGGTCACATTAGGTCTCCACTGCTCAATCCATGCGGGAAAACTCTGCGGGTCGCAGGCGAAATTGGCAAGTGGTCTCAGCCATTTGCACCATTTCGTAGCGAGTTGTGTTGTCAAGCTATGCGGTTGACGCATATCAGGGTCCCGCTGGTCGCGGTATCTCTTGGGTGCTTTGACAGGTAAAAGGCCCTCTTTCGCGCGAACATAAAGACCCACAGGACCGTCCCATGCCCCGAGCCATGCTGGCAAGCTTTGCCAACCGTATTGCCAAGCCCGATCTCCGTTGGGTGCCCGATGAGGGCCTGACCGTGTCGCGCCTGCGGATTGAGCTGCTGTCAGGTCTGACCGTCGCTCTGGCTCTGGTGCCCGAGGCCGTGGCCTTTGCCTTTGTCGCGGGCGTACATCCTCTGGTCGGTCTCTACGCGGCCTTCATGGTCGGCCTGATCACTGCGCTGATCGGAGGTCGCCCCGGCATGATTTCGGGCGCAACGGGCGCGTTGGCGGTCGTGATGGTGGCGCTGGTCGCGCAGCACGGGGTCGAGTACTTGTTCGCAACCGTGGTTTTGATGGGAATTTTGCAGGTGATTGCCGGTGCGATGCATTGGGGGCGTTTCATTCGCCTTGTGCCGCATCCGGTGATGCTGGGGTTTGTGAACGGACTGGCGATTGTTATCTTCCTGGCGCAGATGGGCCAGTTCAAAGTCCCCGGAACCATGGAAAACACCGGCCACGGGATGAGCGGAGGCGAGTGGCTCTCGGGCGTACAGCTCTATACCATGTTGGGCCTCGTCGCGCTGACCATGGCGGTTATTTGGGTCATGCCGCGGATCACGCGTATCATTCCGGCCCCTCTGGCGGGTATTCTGGTCGTTGCAGCGCTGGTGATCGGCTTTGGTCTGGATGTGCCGCGTGTCGGTGATCTGGCCTCGATCGAGGGCGGCTTGCCTGCGTTCCACATCCCGATGGTGCCGCTGAACTTCGAAACGCTTGAGATCATCTTGCCCTACGCGGTCATTCTGGCCGCCATTGGCCTGATTGAGTCCCTGCTGACTCTGAACCTCGTGGGTGAGATCACCAACAAACGCGGCGGAGCCTCGCAGGAATGCATCGCGCAGGGTGTCGCGAACGTCGCCACCGGCTTCTTCGGAGGCATGGGTGGCTGCGCCATGATCGGCCAGTCGATGATCAACGTGAAATCTGGCGGTCGTACCCGGATCGCGGGTATCGCGGCTGCCCTGTTCCTGCTGATCTTCATCCTGTTCGCCTCGCCGCTGATCGAGCAAATCCCGCTGGCTGCGCTGGTTGGCGTGATGTTCATGGTGGTGATTGGGACCTTCGCCTGGAACTCATTCAAGATCATGCGCAAGGTGCCTTTGATGGACGCCTTCGTGATTGTTCTGGTGACTGTCGTTACTGTGATGGAAGACCTTGCGGTTGCGGTTGTCGTCGGCGTGATCGTTTCGGCCCTGGCCTACGCCTGGAACAACGCCAAACGTATCCATGCTGTCACCCGCGACTCTGAGACGGAAAAGGGCGCGAAAGTCTATGAAATTCAGGGGCCGTTGTTCTTTGGCTCGTCAGACGGATTTGTCGAACTGTTCGACGTTCCGAACGATCCCGACGTGGTCATTGTGGATTTCGCCGAAAGCCGCGTGGTCGATCAATCCGCCCTGCAGGCCATCGAAAACGTCGCTGCAAAATACGAGGCTGCGGGCAAACGTGTGATGCTGCGCCATCTTAGCCACGACTGCCACAAGCTGCTGAACAAAGCGGGCCACTTGATGGTCGATAGCGACGATGACCCGGATTACGGCTTGGCTGTGGACTACTCGGTCCGTACCGGCATCCTGGGCGGCCACTGAATCATTTGCGAGGCTCTGCCTCGCGCTCCGAGGTATTCTTTGGCCAGATGAATGAAGGATCCCTCTGCTTCATCTGGCTAGAAATATCTCGGGGGAGTCGCCCGCAGGGCGGTGGGGGCAGCGCCCCCTAAGGACAGGCCTCAATCATCAGGCCTATTCAATGAGAACAACTCGGTGACAACTGCATAGTCTCGGTAGCCAAGCCGCGCCAAAGGCTGGAAGGTTGTCACGTCGAATTTGCCATCCTTCAGGCAATCGTCACGCAGATGGACCCCGGTCACTTCGCCAAAGACAACGCGGTTTGCCTCACCGGGTAGGGTCGTGATCTCGGTCAGCTTGCACTCCAGCGCAGCAGGCGCATCTGCAACGCGTGAGCAAGCGATGGTTTCGCACTCGACCGCCGTCAGGCCGGCATGGGCAAATTCGTCGGTTTCCTTTGGCAGTCCGGCTGAACTGGCGTTCATCGCATCCCGGTGGGCAAAGGCTACGATGTTCACGCAGAATACGCCCGTTGCCTCAATATTGGCGATGCTGTCCTTGCCGCCGTCCTGGTCGTGCTTGGTTCCGGTTGTGGCAAACATCACCTGTGGCGGGGTGTAGGCAACCCCGTTGAAGAATGAGTAGGGGGCCAGGTTGTTGATCCCATTTGCGTCGCGCGACGAAATCCATCCGATGGGGCGCGGGGTGATGATGGCGTTGAACGGGTTGTGCGGCAGGCCGTGGCCGTCTTCGGGGCGATAGAACATATGGTCTCCAAGCGTTTGCCCAAGGCGTAACGAAGTGCTAGGGCGATTGCCAGCTAGGAAAAGAGGGCAGGCGTGCAGCACTTCGCGATCAGGCCGGAAGAGCCGCAGGATTGGTGGGAGGTCGAGGCCCTCTATGATCTGTGCTTTGCGCCGGGGCGTGAGGCGCTTTCCTCTTATCGTTTGCGCGATAATGTAGCGCCGGTGGCCGGTTTGTCATTGGTTGCGCGCGATGGGCAGGGAATTCTGGCCGGAGCGATCCGGTTCTGGCCTGTTCATGTCGGTGATCACGACGCCTTGCTGTTGGGACCTGTCGCGGTTCATCCAACGCATCAGGGCGAGGGACTTGGCGGCTACCTCATCCATTCCGGCGTCGAAACGGGGCGGGAAAAGGGTTGGGACCGGGTCATGCTGGTCGGCGACGCGCCGTATTACGCCCGTTTTGGGTTCACGCCGTTGACGGGGGTTGAGATGCCTCCGCCAACCAACCCCGAGCGTGTTTTGGGAATGGCTCTGAGCCCCGGAAAGTGGGACAATATCACCGGAGCCGTAACCCGCTGGACGCGCTGAGCTATTGAAACACCGCGCTGAAATACCGATCTTTTGAGGAACGGAGGGTTCGGATGCAGGATGTTATACTGATCGACAGTGTCGACGCGGACGCGGAATTGGATCGCTTGGCGAAACACTACCGCTCGGCCGGTGGGGCGGGTGTCAAACTGCTCAACGCTTTGGGCGGGTCGGCGGAATCCGTGCTGGACCAACTGCCCGAACCCCTGCGCGACGGCTTGACCGGAGCAACCGAAAAAGCCCTTTGGATGGCGATGCAGGCAGCACAAGGATCACGGCAGGTCATGCCGGACCAGGCTCCTTGGGTGAACACTGCCGTGACAACGGCGATGGGCGCTGCGGGCGGATTGGGTGGCCTGTCTACCGCCTTGGTCGAGTTGCCGGCGACCACGGCCATGCTGTTGCGCTCAATCCAGGGCGCGGCAGCACGCGAAGGCTTTGATCCGGCTGAAGAAAACGTGAAATTCGACTGTGTTCGGGTGTTGGCTGCTGCGGGTCCCTTGTCACACGATGACGGAGCGGACTTGGGGTTCTTTTCCGTGCGACTGACGCTGACAGGCCCTGCGATGCACAAACTGATTGCGGCTGTGGCGCCAAAGCTCTCGGTTGTGTTGGGGCAGAAACTGGCGGCGCAATCCGTACCGGTTCTGGGAGCGCTTGCGGGGGGTGGGACGAACTACATCTACACCCGGTATTACCAGCAGATCGCGCATGTTCACTTTGGTTTGCGCCGGTTGGCGATGGACGCGGATATCTCGCACGATGTTCTGGTTCGCAGGCTCAGTGCGCGTATGTAGCGGTTAAATTTGGTCGCTGCCGCATCATGTGGTATACTAAGTTTAACAAGCCGCGATACAAAAGCTTAATAGAAAACGCGGTATACGGGCACTGATCTGATGCGAAAGTGAGTGTGGCGCGATGAAAGTTTCTCGGGCGTCCAGTCTAGACCTCAATGTGGGGCAGGTTCCGGTCCTGCCTCAGGCAGCCGCGTTGTGCTATCGGCTGTTGCGGGGTCGTCCTGAGGTTCTGTTGATAACCTCCCGCAAAGCGCAGCGCTGGATCATCCCGAAGGGTTGGTTGATTGATGGGTTAAGTGCCTCGGAAACCGCGGCTCAGGAGGCGTGGGAAGAGGCGGGCGTGATTGGCACATGTGTGCCGGTCAAGCTTGGCCAGTTCTCGATGGCCAAAACCTGTGCCAAGCGTGGACCGGTTCTTTGCGCGGTGGATGTCTACCCGCTGCATGTGGATCAGGTTCAGAGTCGTTTTCCTGAGACAGGGCAACGGAAACGCAAATGGTGTACGCTTCAAAAGGCCGCATCGAAAGTCAACTCGCCCGATCTTGCCGATATTTTGCGCAAATTTGCGCCCCGAATACACTAAACTTAATATTGAGAGACTTGATATTGGAGTTTCGGTCGGTATCTATTCGCCAACCGACATTTTGGACGGACCATGATTCAATACGCGTTGAAGTGCAGCAAGGGCCATAGTTTCGACAGCTGGTTCCAATCTGCCGAAGCATACGACAAGCTGGCAGCCTCGGGCATGGTGACATGCGCGGTATGTGGATGTGCGCATGTTGAAAAGGCGATCATGACTCCGCGTGTCCGGCCTGCGCGGGATGCCAAGAAGACGGCGCAAATGCCAAAACCGTCATCGGATGATATCAACGTGACCAGCACCCCTACTGAAGTTGAACGTGTCTTGGCCGAACTACGCCGCAAGGTCGAAGAAAACTCGGACTATGTGGGCCATGACTTCGCCTCGGAGGCGCGCAAGATGCATCTGGGCGAAGCACCCGAGCGCTCGATCTATGGCGAAGTGAAACCGGATGAGGCGAAATCCCTGATCGAAGACGGGGTACCGGTTGCGCCACTTCCCTTTATTCCCAGCAGAAAGACAAACTGACCCATGCATGTCGTGATTACCGGAGCCAATCGGGGAATTGGATGGGCTCTGGCAGAGCGGTATCGCGCGCAGGGTCATGGCGTCATGGGAACTGCGCGTGATGGCAGCGCCGAGGTTCAGTTGGACGTAGCCGATCCGGCGCAGCAGGCGGCGATGGCAGACCAGCTTAAAGGGCAGCCGGTCGACCTGTTGATTTGCAATGCGGGCGTTTATTTGGACAAAGGTCACAGCATTGATGACTACCCCGCCGAGATGTGGGCGCAGAGTTTTGCGGCCAATGTCACTGGCGTTTTCCTGACTGTGCAGTCATTGCTGCCCAATCTGCGCGCGGCTGGCGGACGGATTGCGATCATGTCGTCTCAGATGGCCTCGCACACCCGCGCGCCGGGCGGCAGCTATATCTACCGCGCCTCCAAGGCGGCGGCGTTGAATTTGGGGCGTAATCTGGCGGCCGACTTAAAGGCGGATGGGATTGCAGTGGGCATTTATCACCCCGGTTGGGTGAAGACCGACATGGGTGGCTCAGCGGCGGACATCCATGTGGATCAGGCCGTCGCTGGCCTGATGGAGCGTTTCGATGCGCTGTCGCTGGACAACACAGGTTGTTTCGAAACCTACGACGGGAAGCCTCACGCCTACTGAGTGTTCAGCGCGGCCTTGGGCAGTTCATATACTTCGCCGGGTTCGATGAAAATCACCATGATGTCGCCCCGAACTTCATGGTTGATCGGTGAGGGCGAGCTGCTGGAATCCGGAATGCCATCGGTGAAGTAAATTCTGCGAACATCACCACCGGGCAACATCACGGCCAATGTTGCGGTGCCATCATCACGGCGGCGCAGCTCGGCGTTGCAGCTTTGCAGCGGATCACCGGCTCTGCCGGCGCAGGGAACCGTACCCAGCGCGTTCTGTCCATCGGTGCCAGCCACGCTGGCCTGCTGGGACAGGGCTGGGGATGCGATCACGGCAAGGACGGTTGCGAAACGAAGCATGAATAACCTCTTGGAATTGCTTTGGCGCTAGGCTGACATTGCGTTTTCGGAAAGTAAAGCGGCCCCTTGACGCAATATCTGTTATGCAGCGCCCCTTGCTCTTGGTGTCCCCCTCGCATATGAGGCTCGGGACTTTAAATCCAAGGCGCGGAGACACTTGCCCCCATGCCCGTACTCGTGATGAAATTCGGTGGCACATCGGTTGCCAATCTTGACCGCATCCGCCGCGCGGCAAAGCGCATCGGCGTTGAGGTGGCAAAGGGCTATGACGTCATCGTCATCGTTTCGGCCATGTCCGGCAAAACCAACGAATTGGTGGGGTGGGTGAACGAGACCTCGCCACTGTTCGACGCCCGCGAATACGATGCTGTGGTGTCATCGGGCGAAAACGTCACCGCAGGTCTGATGGCGCTGACGTTGCAGGAGATGGAAATTCCGGCGCGCAGCTGGCAGGGCTGGCAAGTGCCTCTACTGACCAATGGTGCACATTCCTCGGCCCGGATCGAGGAAATTCCGACGGACAACCTGAACCAAAAGTTCGGCGAAGGCATGAGAGTGGCCGTGGTTGCCGGTTTCCAGGGCATCAGCCCCGAAGGCCGGATCACGACTCTGGGCCGTGGTGGCTCGGACACGACCGCTGTGGCCTTTGCTGCCGCGTTCGAGGCTGAGCGCTGCGACATCTACACGGATGTCGATGGCGTCTACACGACCGACCCGCGTATCTGCGAAAAGGCGCGCAAGCTGGACCGGATTTCGTTCGAGGAAATGCTCGAACTGGCGTCACTGGGCGCGAAAGTGCTGCAAACCCGCTCGGTTGAGCTAGCGATGCGCTATAAGGTGAAACTGCGCGTTCTTTCAAGTTTCGAAGAACAATCCGACGAGGCCGGTACGCTGGTCTGCGACGAGGAGGATATCATGGAATCCAATGTTGTGGCCGGTGTGGCCTATTCCCGTGACGAAGCCAAGATGACCGTCGTTTCCGTGGCCGACCGCCCCGGCATCGCCTCGATCATCTTCACCGCGCTCAGCGATGAGGGCGTGAATGTGGATATGATCGTCCAGAACATCTCGGATGAGGGGCGCACGGATATGACCTTCTCGTGCCCAACCGATCAGGTTGCGCGCGCCGAAAAAGCGCTGCTGGCGATCAAGGATGCGGGTGAGCTGAACTATGCCGAGCTGGTGGCCGACGAAGACGTCTGCAAGGTTTCGGTTGTGGGCATCGGCATGCGCTCGCAATCGGGTGTTGCGGCCAAGATGTTCAAGGTTCTCTCGGATGAGGGGATCAACATCAAGGTCATTACAACCTCCGAGATCAAAATTTCCGTCCTTGTCGACAGGAAATACATGGAACTTGCTGTTCAGGCACTGCATGATGCCTTTGAACTGGACAAGGCGGCCTAAGCTCATCGGCCAAAGGTTTCGCCTGACGCACTAATTGGGTTGGGCCATGGCGGACGGTACGGAAACAGAATCCCGCAAGCTGCTGGTTCGGCTGCGCGAGGAAATGGCGAGCGAGGCGGCCGGTCAGGAGCGTCTCGACCGCATCACGCAGTTGATTGCCGATAGCATTCGTTGCGAGGTCTGCTCGATCTACCTGTTCCGTGACGAAGAAACCCTTGAGCTTTGCGCGACCGAGGGCCTATCGCCCGAAGCCGTCCACCAGACACGGATGCGTCTGGGCGAAGGTCTCGTGGGCCGGGTGGCCAAATCTGGCAAGGTGGTGAATACGGCGGATGCGCCTGCGGCCAAAGGGTTTCGGTTCATGCCGGAAACGGGCGAAGAGCGTTTTTCCTCATTCCTCGGGGTGCCGGTACAGCGGCTGGGTCAGAAACTGGGCGTTCTAGTGGTGCAGTCCCGCGACGCGCGTGAATTCTCGGCCGATGAAATCTACGCGCTGGAAGTGGTCGCAATGGTTCTGGCTGAGATGGCCGAACTGGGCGCGTTCGTTGGCGAAGGCGCGGCCCTGTCCCCTTTGCACCAGCAATCAGTGCAATTGACCGGCGGTCCGGCGCAGGAAGGGTCTGCCGAGGGGCATGTCTGGCTGCACGAGCCGCGCGTTGTTGTGACCAACCCGATTGCCGAAGACCCGCACCGTGAAAGCGAGCGTTTGAACGAGGCGGTCGAGGAGCTGCGCGTCGGCGTCGACAAGATGCTCGAAATCTCTCAGAACGGCGACAAAGAGCAGCTGAAAGTTCTGGAAGCCTACCGCATGTTCGCCAATTCCAAGGGCTGGATGCGGCGGATGGAGGAAGACATCGCCCTTGGCCTCAGCGCCGAGGCCGCGGTCGAGAAAGAGCAATCACAGGCCCGCGCCCGTATGGGGCAGGTGACCGATCCTTATCTGCGGGAGCGGCTGGCGGATCTGGATGACCTCAGCAATCGCTTGCTGCGTATCCTGACGGGGCAGGGCAAGACCGACAGCGCCGATCTGCCGCCCGATCCGATCCTCATCGCCCGCAACATCGGTCCAGGGGACCTGTTGGAATATGGCCGGTCCCTGAAAGGGATCGTGCTCGAGGAGGGTTCGGTCGGCAGCCACGCCACGATTGTTGCCCGCGCATTGGCGATCCCCTTGGTCGTGCATGTCGGGCGGATCACGACCGAAGCTCTGAACGGCGACCACATTCTGGTCGATGGGGACAATGGCGTCGTCCATCTGCGCCCCGAAGACTCTGTGGTCAGCGCGTTTCGCGACAAGATCGCGATGCAGGCCAAAGCGCAGGAGCGCTATGCCTCGATCCGGGAAACGCCAACTGTTACGCAGGATGGCGCTCGGATCAACATGGCGATGAATGCGGGCCTGATGGCCGATCTGCCCTCGCTCGGGAACTCGGGCGCGGAAGGGGTTGGCTTGTTCCGGACCGAGCTGCAATTCCTGATCCGCAATCAGATGCCGAAACGGTCTGAGCTGGTGACCCAATACCAGCGGGTTCTGGACGCGGCCGGAGAAAAGCGCGTTGTGTTCCGGACCCTCGATATCGGCTCCGACAAGGTTCTGCCCTATATGAAGCACGTGGCGGAACCGAACCCGGCGCTGGGCTGGCGTGCGATCCGCGTTGGTCTGGATAAGCGCGGCGTGATGCGGATGCAGTTGCAGGCTCTGATCCGGGCCGCCAATGGCCGCCCGCTGACCATCATGTTCCCCTTCGTCGCGCAGGCCGAGGAGTTCCGCGAGGCCCGATGGGAGGTCAACAAAACCATCGAGCGTGAAAAGCGTCTTGGCCATATCCTGCCGGAAACGCTCGAAGTGGGGGCGATGCTGGAAACGCCCTCGCTGGCGTTCTCACCGCAAAAGTTCTTTGATGAGGTGGATTTCATCTCGATCGGGGGCAACGACCTGAAACAGTTCTTCTTTGCCGCCGACCGTGAAAACGAGCTGGTGCGCCGTCGATATGACACGTTGAACGTCAGTTTCCTCAGCTTCATCGAACGCATCGTAGAACGCTGCAACATCTCG
This sequence comes from Ruegeria profundi, assembly GCF_049800715.1. Lineage (GTDB taxonomy): Bacteria > Pseudomonadota > Alphaproteobacteria > Rhodobacterales > Rhodobacteraceae > Ruegeria > Ruegeria profundi_A. The sequence goes on along the minus strand of NZ_JBNAFO010000004.1, from coordinate 115,019 downwards.
GATACGCCGCTGAGTTTCTGTGGCGAGGACGCCGGTCGCCCGGTTGAGGCGCTGTGTCTGGCTGCGATGGGGATCCGCACCTTGTCCATGCGTCCGGCTTCGATCGGCCCGGTCAAAAGCCTTTTGCTGAGATCAAACCTGCAGGACGTCCGCAAGATCATCGCGGATGCACGTCATCGTGGTGAGCAATCCGTGCGCCCGGCGGTAATGGAGTGGTTGCGGTCGCAATCGTGAAGCATCAGTCGGCCTATTGGGGATTCCGGGCTTGATTTTTATTTCAAGGTTCCGTATCCAACCGTGGAAATGTTAGCGATAACATTCAGGGTCGCACCAGCGACCCACATCGCGACTGAGGTTCTGCTTCTTGGGGCAGGAAGCATAAAAGGAAGCTGATCATGGTTTCACGCGTCATCCCGGTAGACCCGTTCGACCTCGTGCTGTTTGGCGCGACGGGCGATCTGGCGCAGCGCAAGATCTTGCCAGGGCTGTATCACCGGTTTGAAATGGGCCAGATGCCGGAGGATGCGCGGATCATCGGAACCGCCAGGTCCGACATGGACAGTGACGGGTTTCGTGACCAATTGCGCGCGTCGATGGATAAATTCGCGCCGAGCTACGACAAGGACACTCTGGATCGCTTTTTGACCCATGTTGACTATGTGCCAGTGGATGCGCTGGGCGATGCGGGCTGGGCCGATCTGGCCAAAGCCTTGCGCCCGGATGTGGTGCGGGCTTTCTATCTGTCTGTTGGGCCCAGCCTGTTCTCAGGCATTGCGCAGCGTCTGAACGATCACGGGCTTGCCACGCCTGATAGCCGGATCGTGGTGGAAAAGCCCTTCGGTCATGATCTGGCCTCAGCCAAGGCGTTAAACGAGGGGCTGCGCGCCTGTTTCGAAGAGCATCAAATCTACCGGATCGACCACTACCTGGGTAAGGAAACCGTGCAGAACCTGATGGCGCTGCGCTTTGCCAATTCCCTTTTCGAGCCGCTTTGGAACGCGACCCATGTCGATCACGTGCAGATCACCGTGGCCGAGACTGTCGGGGTCGAGGGGCGTGGTGCTTACTACGACCAGTCTGGCGCGATGAGGGATATGATCCAGAACCATCTGGTGCAGCTTCTCTGCCTGACCGCGATGGAGCCGCCTTCGAAATTCGCGCCAAACGCGGTACGAGATGAAAAGGTCAAGGTGATCGAAGCGCTGGAGCCGGTCGAGCCGAAGGATATCGCGCGCGGTCAGTATCGCACAGACAAGGGCGGCGACGGTTACCTCGATCATGTCGGGGATCCCGCCAGCCGCACCGAAAGTTTCATTGCTTTGAAGGCGCATATCGGCAACTGGCGCTGGGCGGGCGTGCCGTTCTACCTGCGCACCGGCAAACGCCTGAGGGCGCGCGAGTCCGAAATTGCAGTGTTTTTCCGCGACCCACCGCATACGATTTTCCCCAACGTGGGGCCTCTGCACGGCAATGTTCTGGTGATCCGTCTGCAGCCGGACGAGGGCATCACTCTGCGCACCACGATCAAGGAACCGGGGCAGGGCGGGTTCCGTCTGTCCGACGTGGCGCTCGATATGAGCTTTGCCGATGCGCTGGGCGATGGTGCGCAATCGCCTGACGCCTATGAACGCCTGATCATGGACGTGATCCGCGGCGACCAAACCCTGTTCATGCGCGGGGATGAGGCCGAGGCCGCCTGGGCCTGGGTTGATCCCATTATTCGCGGCTGGGAAGAGCGCGGCGACAAGCCTGCAAAATACGATCAGAGCAGTTCAGGGCCAGAAGAAGCATTGATGCTGATGCATCGCGATGGACGCCGCTGGCGTCAGATCGGAGGGTAATCATGGTCAATACAGTTATTTCGGACGTCACCAAACGTATCATCGACCGCAGCGCCGACCTGCGCGGCCCGCATCTTGAGCGCATGGAACAGGCCAAATCCAAGGGCCCCGCCCGTGCGCATCTGTCCTGCAGCGGTCAGGCGCATGCTTATGCCGGAGCCGGTGAGGATCAGAACTCGATGGCGACCGGTACGGCTGGGAACCTTGGTATCGTCACCGCCTATAACGACATGCTCTCGGCCCACCAACCGTTCGAGCGGTATCCCGAGTTGATCCGTCAGGCGATCCGCGCGGCAGGTGGCACAGCGCAGGTCGCAGGCGGGGTTCCCGCCATGTGCGACGGCGTGACCCAAGGCGAGGCGGGGATGGAACTGTCTCTGTTTTCGCGTGATGTGATCGCGCTGGCGACGGGCGTGGCGCTCAGCCACAACACCTATGACGCGGCGGTGTTTCTGGGCGTTTGCGACAAGATCGTGCCCGGACTGATCATCGGCGCACAGGCCTTTGGCCATCTGCCGGCCGTCTTCCTGCCCGCTGGTCCGATGACCAGCGGTCTACCGAATGACGAAAAAGCCAAGGTGCGTCAGCAATTCGCTGCCGGAGAGGTTGGTCGCGATGCTCTGATGAAGGCTGAAATGGCAGCTTACCATGGCCCCGGCACCTGCACCTTCTACGGTACCGCCAACACCAACCAGATGCTGATGGAGTTCATGGGCTTGCACCTGCCGGGCTCTAGCTTCGTCAACCCAAACACGCCTCTGCGCGATGCGCTGACTGAGGAAGGCGCACGCCGCGCCCTGTCTCTCAGCGCGTTGGGCAATCACTACACACCGGTCTGCCAGATCCTCGATGAACGCGCCTTCGTCAATGGTATCGTTGGCCTGATGGCCACAGGCGGCTCGACCAACCTGCTGATCCACCTGATCGCCATGGCGCGCGCGGGTGGTATCGTTCTGGACTGGGAGGATTTCTCGGATATTTCTGCCGTGGTCCCTCTGGTCGCGCGGGTCTATCCCAACGGTCTGGCCGACGTGAACCACTTCCACGCCGCCGGGGGCTTAGGCTTTACCATAAGCACGCTGCTGGACGATGGGCTGCTGCATCCTGACACGCTGACTGTCGCGGGGCAGGGGCTTCACAACTATACCAAGGAGCCCAAGCTAAAAGACGGCCAGTTGGTCTGGGAAGACGGCGCTGGCCATAGCCTGAATGAAAAGATCGTGCGCCCGGCCAAGGACCCGTTCCAGCCCACCGGTGGTCTGTCGCGCCTGACCGGAAATCTGGGCACCGGCGTCATGAAGGTCTCGGCTGTGGCACCCGAGCACCAAGTGGTCGAAGCGCCCGTCCGTGTGTTCCACGACCAAAACGACGTCAAAGCCGCATTCAAGGCCGGAGAGCTCACTGATGACGTCATCGTGGTAGTTCGGTTCCAGGGTCCAAAGGCTAACGGTATGCCCGAGCTGCATTCGCTGACGCCGATATTATCGATCCTTCAGGGCAGGGGCCAAAAGGTCGCTCTGGTCACCGATGGCCGCATGTCTGGTGCGTCGGGCAAGGTTCCCGCCGCCATCCATGTCTGCCCCGAGGCGCTGGACGGTGGTGCCATCGGCTATCTGCAAGACGGTGATCTGCTGCGCGTCGATGCCGTAAAGGGTGAGCTGGAAATCCTCACCCCTGGCGTCCTCGACCGCAGCCCAGCGACTGCTGATCTGTCTGCCAACCAGCACGGCGTTGGTCGCGACCTCTTCGGCTCGTTCCGCCAGAATGTCGGGTCCGCCGACACAGGTGCCAGTATTTTCGGAGTTTAACCCATGTCCAAAACCCAACGCACCCGCGAGATCTGCGCGCTGGCCCCAATCGTTCCGGTACTGGTCGTGGATGACGCCGCCCACGCCCGCCCCTTGGCCGAGGCGCTGGTCGCAGGTGGTCTTCCTGCGCTCGAAGTCACCCTGCGCACCCCTGCCGCGCTGGACGTGATCCGCGCCATGGCCGCTGTGCCCGGAGGCGTCGTGGGCGCAGGCACGCTGGTCACCCCCGAAGACGTCCGCGCCGCCAAGGAAGCTGGCGCGCAGTTTGGCGTCTCACCCGGCGCAACCGATACCCTGATCGCCGCCTGTGAAGCTGAAGGCCTGCCCCTTCTACCTGGCGCGGCTACCGCGAGTGAGGCCATGGCCCTGCTAGAAAAGGGCTATGACATGCTGAAATTTTTCCCTGCCGAGGCCTCGGGCGGTGCGCCGGCCCTCAAAGCGATAGGGGCACCTCTGCCGCAGATCACCTTCTGCCCCACAGGCGGAGTATCGCCCTCAAATGCCCGCGACTACCTTTCGCTGTCCAACGTGGTCTGCGCCGGTGGAAGCTGGGTCGCGCCAAAGCAGATGGTTCAAGAGGGCGACTGGTCCGGGATCGAAGCGCTTGCGCGTGAGGCGACCCACCTGACGGATTGACGCCGCAAGGCGAAACGCTAGGGTAGGCCACAAGTTAAGCAGGTTACCCTCATGACAAACCAAACCTCCCTCGTGCATGGGCGCGAGTATCTGGCCATTCCGGGCCCTTCGGTTATGCCCGACGCGGTGTTGCAGGCCATGCATCGCCCTTCGCCCAATATCTACGATGGCGCGTTGATCGAGATGATGCCCGCGCTGACGCAGGACCTGAAGCGCGTGGCCGGAACCCAGCACAACGTCGCCATCTATATCGCCAACGGCCACGGCACGTGGGAGGCCGCGCTTTCGAATGTGATCGCCCCCGGAGAAACCGTTCTGGCCCCAGCCTCGGGTCGTTTTACCCATGGCTGGGCCGAGATGGCTGAGGGGATCGGCGCAAAGATCGACCTGATAGACTTCGGCTTGTCTTCACCCTGGGATCTCGACCGTATCGCCGAGGCTCTGAACGCCGACAATGAGCACAAAATCAAAGCTGTGCTTGCCGTCCACGTGGATACCTCCACCTCGATCCGAAATGACATTCCAGGCCTGCGCGCCCTGCTGGATGACTTGAACCACCCAGCGTTGCTAATGGCCGACTGTATCGCCTCAATGGGTTGCGACCGGTTCGAGATGGACGCTTGGGGAGTCGATGTCACCGTGACAGCCTGCCAGAAGGGCCTGATGACCCCGGCGGGCACCGGCTTTGTCTTCTTCAACGACAAATCGCAGGCGAAACGCGCTGCAATGCCCCGTGTTTCGCAATATTGGGACTGGCAACCGCGCGCCAACCCCGAGCTGTTCTATCAGTATTTCAACGGCACCGCGCCCACCCATCACCTCTACGGCCTGCGAGCTGCGCTGGACTTGATCCATGGCGAGGGTCTTGAAAACGTCTGGGCCCGGCACGAACGCCTCGCCAAGGCTATCTGGGCCGCCTGTGATGTCTGGGCGCAAGGCGGAGCGCTTCATTTCAACGTCACCGACCCGACCCATCGCAGCCACGCGGTCACCGCCCTACGCCTGACCGAGGGGCGCGGCACACCGCTGCGCAACTACACCGAAAACCAGCTTGGCCTGACGCTCGGCATCGGCTTGGGGATGGAGGACTGGGACGGTTGCTTCCGTCTGGGCCATATGGGGCACGTCAACGCGCAGATGATCATGGCGATGCTGGGTGGCATGGAAACCGCCATGGCGGCACTTGATATCCCCCGCGGCCAAGGCGCGCTGGAAGCAGCCGCCGCGACATTGGCCATATAGCGCCAATCCGCCCCTTCATCTGGCCGAAAATATCCTCGGGGGGAATCGCGCCTTGGCGCGATGGGGGGCAGACAGCCCCCCTATACCGCGCGAGCTTGCGCCAAGGCCAAAGGCAGGGCCGCTTCAAAAGCCGCCATCTCTGCCTCTGCACCACAACTCACCCGGATGCAGCGGTTCTGCGGCACCGCAAATGGCATCCGCACAAACACACCCTGTTCGACCAGCGAGTCCAGAACAGCCTTCGCAAACACCCCGTCACGCCCGCAGTCAATCGCAACGAAATTCGTGGCCGAAGGCAACGGGATCAAACCGTTGGCCTGCGCAATGCGTCCGATACGATCCCGAGCTTCAGTGATCCGGGCCTGCACCTCTGACAGCCAGTCGCCATCCTCAAGTGCCGCCAGCGCGCCGGCTTGCGCAGCCCGGTTCATGCCGAAATGGTTGCGTACCTTGTTGAACGCCGCAATCAATTCGGGGGCACCGATGGCATAGCCCACCCGCGCGCCTGCCATCCCGTACACCTTGGAGAACGTCCGCATCCGGATCACACGGGGATCATCGGCGACAACAGGCGCAGCAGTGCCGTCAGGCGCACATTCGACATAGGCCTCGTCCAGAACCAGCAGGCATCCTGAGGGCAGAGCCTCCATCGCGACCACGATATCGGCGCCCGAACGCCAGCTTCCCATCGGATTGTCGGGGTTTGCCAGATAGACCAGCTTGGCATCCACCTCTGCGGCCTTGGCAAACAAAGCGGCAGGGTCTTCGTGATCGTCGCGATAGGGAACCTTGTGCAAAACGCCTCCAAAGCCCGCCACATGGTAGTTGAATGTGGGATAGGCCCCGTCTGAAGTCACCACCGCATCGCCCGGCCCGATCAATAGTCGCACCAAGTAGCCCAACAGCCCGTCAATGCCTTCGCCCACCACGATATTTTCGGGGGTAACTCTGTGATGCGCAGCCAACGCATGGCGCAGATCGTGATTCTCGGGATCACCATACATCCAGATCTCACTGGCGGCCCGTTGCATCGCTTCAATTGCTCGAGGCGAGGGGCCAAACACGCTTTCATTCGCACCAAGCCGTGCCTTGAAGGGGGCACCGCGTTGGCGCTCCTGCGTTTCCGGCCCCACAAACGGGACGGTTGCGGGCAGGGATTGGGCGAGCGATGTGTAGCGAGGTTTGGTCATAGGCGCAGATAAGCCCACCGTGCGGGTTGCTGCAAGCCCGAGCCTCGACATGCCTCAACGTCGCGGTGGAACTGCACTCGCATTCGGGGCAGTCTTACTAAGACTGCAAAACAAGGAGGTCCGGAATGGCGCGCGTATCTGTCGAGTACAAGGATCACATCGCTCATGTCACGCTGACGCGCGGCGACAAGATGAATGCTCTGGACGAGGCGATGATCAAGGCGCTGCTGGCCGCTGGGCAAGAGGTTGCGGCCTCAGACGCCCGCGCCGTGGTCTTCTCGGGTGAGGGCAAAAGCTTCTGCGCCGGTCTCGACATGGCGAGTTTCGCGAAAATGGCCCATATGGACCCGACCGAATGGCTGATGACCCGCAGCCATGAAGACGCCAACGAGATGCAGGAACTGGCCCTGATCTGGCGGCGCATCCCCGTTCCTGTCATCTGCGCTATCCAAGGCGCGGCTTATGGGGGCGGCCTGCAGATCGCTCTGGGCGCGGATATCCGCATCGCCCACCCCGAGGCGAAGCTAGCGGTGATGGAGATGAAATGGGGTATCATTCCCGATATGGGGGGCATGGTTCTGCTTCCGAAATTGGTCCGCTCGGATGTTTTGAGGCTGCTGACCTATACCGCGCGTCCCATTGGGGCTGCACAGGCGGCCGAGTGGGGCCTGGTCACCAAGCTGTCCGATGATCCACAGACCGAAGCACTTGCATTGGCTGAAAACATCGCCTCGCAAAGCCCCTCAGCCATCCGCGCCGCTAAGCGCCTCATAGACTTTGCCGAAACCAATCCGCGCGCCGATGTGTTGCTGGCCGAGTCCTCGGAACAGGTGGATCTGATTGGAAAGCCTGACCAGATGGAGGTTGTGATGGCACAGATGCAGGGCCGAAAGCCCGAGTTCAAGTGATCACCGCATGAAGGCACGCCGCGCGTCTCGGGCCATGTTGTAGCGCATTTCGAGATCGGCGATCTTAGACATCGTGGCTTTGCGGGCCTCGGGATCGGTCAGTCCGGCATATTCCTTGCGGGCCTCGTCCAACTGTTTTTTGATGTCGAACTCCTCGGGCAGTACCCCGGCTTGCGCCATGATCCGATGACCGGCCGAAATGGCGGGATCGCTTTGCGCTTCGCCAGAGCGATCAGGCAGAGGCGCACCTTCGCCCTCAAGACCCTGTAATTGACCCTCGGCCTGAGCCTTCTTGATCTGGCGTTCCACCAGTTTTCCAAGTGATCCGAACATGGGCAAAGGATAACTTTTTCAGGCGTGGGGAGAAAGGGATCATCGCAGCTTGGTGGTGAAGATGTAGGCGACGCCTCCAGCCATCAAGCCCCAAACCGCAGCGCCCAGACCAAACACCGTGATCCCTGAGGCGGTGATGGCGAAGGTCAAGATCGCGGCTTCGCGTTCGGCGGGTATTTCCAGTGCTGCGAAGGTCGCGTTGGCCATAACGCCAATCAGGGCCACGCCGGTCAGCGTACCCATCAGAAGCGGGTCGGCATGGGCGGCAAAGCCGGTGATCGCCACGGCAAAGATACCGAAGACGCAATAGAACACGCCAGCCATGATTGCTGACCAATAACGCAAAGAGCGGTCTGGGTGGCTGTCTTCGTTCGAACACATCGCAGCGGTGATCGCCGCCAGACAGGTTGCGGGGGCTCCAAATGGGGCCGACAACAAGCTGGCCCCCCCGACGGAGGAGAACAGCTTGCCAGGTGCGGGTGTGTAGCCAAAGCTGCGCATCACGGCGATGCCAGGGATGTTTTGGGTTGCCATTGTGACGACGAATAGCGGCAGGCCGATGCCGATGGCTGACGCAAGCGAGAATGAGGGCATCGTCCAGACAGGCGCGGCCAGATAGGCCTCGGGTCGGACGGACGCACCATCGGCGCTGAACACAACCACCAGCGCTGCTGCGACGACGGCTGCCGGAACAGCAAAAAGACGGTTGAGACGTCCAGAGATGAACCATGTCAGGATCACGGGCAGGGCCTGCCAGGGTAGCTCAACAGCCGCTTTGAACGGGACAATGCACAGGGGCAACAGCACTCCGCCGAGCATCGCCTGTGCCAGAGTGGTCGGGATTGCGGCGGCCAGACGTCCCAGTGGTTTCCAAAGCCCGGCTAGAATCGTCAAGGCTCCGGCGCAGAGGAAGGCTCCGATTGCGCCTGAGAAGCCTGCGACAGGGGTAGCCGAAACCGCCAGTAATGCCGCTCCGGGGGTAGACCAGGCCACGCTGATTGGTTGCTGGTAGCGCAGGCTGAGAGCAATCGCGGCCAGCCCCATGGCAATTGCAGCACTCATCAGTCCCGAGGCTGCTTGGGCAGCTGTTGCGCCCATCGCACCCAGCCCTTGCAGCACGATGGGAAAAGAGCTGAAGAACCCGACAATGGCGACTACGAGTCCTGTCGAGACGGTCTGCATCGGAGGGAAGGGTCGTGCCATAGGGGCCTCGGAGGGTTGTTGTTCCGAACTGCTATCAAGCGCGGGCTGGCGCGAACAAGGGGAAAGCTCTGAAGGAAAAGAAAAAACCTCACCACCGGTTCGGTGGTGAGGTCGGGATTTCCGTATTTGGAACGAGAAGAAGATCAGGCGAGTTCGGCCAGACGAGCGAGGGCTTCGTTCAGCTTGGCCTCTTCTTCTTCGCGAGCAGCAAGGTTGGCTTTGGCTTCCTCAACCACCTCTTCCGGGGCCGAAGCCACGAATTTGGGGTTGTTCAGACGTCCCCGCAGACCGCCGAGTTCCTTGGCCAGTTTGCCTTTGGCTTTTTCTAACCGTTCCTTCTCGGCGCCGATGTCGATGATGTCGGCCAGCGGCAGGCCGAAGCTCGCGCCCGGGGCGGCAATCGAGATCGTGCCTTTTGGCAGCTCATCAGCCTTGGTCAGACTATCGATCCGGGCAAGACGTTTGATCAGTGCTTCGTTGCGGCCCCACGCGGCTTGACCGTGATTGTCGATCTCGGTCACCAGCATCGGTACGTAGAGGCCCGCCGGAACCCGCATTTGCGCACGGGCGGAGCGGGTGTTTTCGATCACCGAGATCACCCAGTTCATTTCGCGATCCGCGTCGGCATCGATCAGGTCGGCAGCGGCGTAGGTCGGCCAGTCGGCGTGGACAACCATCTTGGCGCGGTTGCCGGTCAGCGCCCAAAGCTCTTCGGTGATGAAGGGCATGATCGGGTGCAGCAGGACCATGCACTGATCCAAAACCCAGCGCATGGTGGCGCGGGTCTCAGCCCGCGCCTCGGTGTCGTCGCCTTGCAGCAGTGGTTTTGACAGCTCCACATACCAATCGCAGACTTTGCCCCAAACAAAGGCATAAAGCCCATTCGCAGCATCGTTGAAACGATAGCTTTCCAGCGCAGCATCGACCTCTTCCCGCACGCGGGCAGTTTCACCGATGATCCAGCGGTTGACGGCCGCCTTGGGCTGTAGGTCAGCCACATCCAGTTGTGGGACGGCGACGGTGAAGACCTCGTTCATCTCAGCAAAGCGGACGGCGTTCCACAGCTTGGTGCCGAAGTTCCGGTAGCCGGTGATGCGCTCGCGGGACAGTTTCAGCACACCGCCAATCGCCGCCATCGAAGCGTTGGTAAAGCGCAGCGCGTCGGCACCGAATTCGTCCACGATCTCCAGCGGGTCGATGACGTTACCGGTGGTCTTGGACATCTTCTTGCCCTTCTCGTCGCGGACGAGCTGGTGCAGGTAGACGGTGTGGAACGGAATCTGATCGACTACGGCCAGTTGCATCATCATCATCCGGGCGACCCAGAAGAACAGGATGTCGAAACCAGTAACCAAGACATCCGTGGGGAAGTAGCGCTCCAATTCTTCAGTCTGTTCAGGCCAGCCCAGCGTGCCAATGGGCCAAAGACCGGAAGAGAACCAGGTGTCGAGTACGTCCGGGTCGCGCCAAACCGGGTAGACCAGCTTGGTCGGGTCCTGTTCGACTGCGTAATGAGCAAGGCTTTCAGCGAACTGATGCATCGCTTCCTGCTTGTCGGCAACTTCGACAACCGTCGCGTGGCTCAGAGGGCTGGGAATGTTTGCGTTGTCGTCGAGGAATTTCTCGGTGACAGCTTCAAGGCTCGCTGCACATTCCATGACATTGCCACGGTGCAACATGCCGCCTTCGTTCAGCAAACGGCCCAATTCGACCAGATCAAGGTCGCCGTCGTTTTCGTCGTCCTTGAAGTTCTCAGCCGAGAGATCGAGGCCATACCAAACCGGAATCTGATGCCCCCACCACAGCTGGCGCGAGATGCACCAGGGCTCGATGTTTTCCAGCCAGTGGTAATAGGTCTTCTCGCCCGACTCGGGGATGATCTTGACCGTGCCGTCCTTGACTGCATCCAGCGCGGGGCCGACCACCTTTTCTGCGTCGACAAACCACTGGTCGGTGAACATCGGCTCGATGACGACTTTTGAGCGATCGCCGAAGGGCTGCATGATCGGTTTGCTCTCGACCAGAGGGACCAGCTTGTCCGCGCCCTCATGATCGGGCTTCAGAGCGGTTGAACCCAGACGCGGATCATCCGCGCGGGTCATAACGGCCAGACCGTCCGCAGTGATTTCTTCGACAACCTTCGCGCGCGCTTCGAACCGATCTAGGCCGCGCAGGTGGCCAGGGATCAGGTTGATCGCGTCGATTTCGTTCTCGGTGAACTCACGTCCGCGCGCGTATTCCTGCGCCTTGTCCGCTTCTTCCGCGTAAGGCGCACCATCAGCCCGCATCGCGCCCTTGGTGTCCATCAGGCGGTACATCGGAATGCCGCCGCGCTTGGCGACCATGTTGTCGTTGAAGTCATGCGCGCCGGTGATTTTCACCGCGCCCGAGCCGAAATCGGGGTCCGGATACTCATCGGTGATGATCGGGATCTGACGGCGATGCTCTTTCGGACCAACAGGGATTTCGCAGAGTTTGCCAACGATTGGCGCATAGCGCTCATCCGAGGGATGAACCGCAACCGCACCGTCGCCCAGCATGGTCTCAGGTCGGGTCGTGGCGATCGAGATATAGTCGCGCTCTTCCTCAAGCACGATATTCCCGTCCTCGTCCTTCTCGACATAGGTGTAGGTCTCGCCGCCAGCCAGCGGGTATTTGAAGTGCCACATGTGGCCCGCGACTTCGATATTCTCGACTTCGAGGTCCGAGATCGCGGTTTCGAAATGTGGGTCCCAGTTGACCAGACGCTTGCCGCGATAGATCAGACCCTTTTCGTACATGTCGACGAAAACCTTGATCACGGCATCGTGGAAATTGGCCGAGTTCTCATGCCCTGTGCGCGGATCGCCTGCCGCCCCGGCCATCGTAAAGGCGTTGCGCGACCAGTCGCAGGAGGAGCCGAGGCGCTTCAGTTGCTCGATGATCGTGCCACCGTATTCGCCTTTCCACTCCCAGACTTTCTCAAGGAATTTCTCGCGACCCAGTTCGCGCCGACCCGGCTGCTGCGTGGCGGCAAGCATCTTTTCAACCTGCATCTGCGTGGCGATGCCCGCGTGGTCTTGGCCGGGTTGCCAGAGAGTGTCGAAGCCGCGCATCCGGTGCCAACGGATCAGGATGTCCTGAAGCGTGTTGTTGAACGCATGGCCCACGTGCAAAGCACCTGTCACGTTGGGCGGCGGGATCATGATGGTAAAGCTCTCGTCACGCGATTTGTTTGCGCCTGCCTTGAAGGCTCCGGCCTGTTCCCAGGCCTCGTAGATGCGGGCCTCAGCCTCGGCCGCGTTGAATGTCTTTTCCATCGCCATGGGGTGCGTCCTGCGTCATCAATCTTGGGTTAATGCGTGCAATAGCGAAAGGATGGCAAAAGGGGAAGGCTTTGCACTCAAATCCACAAGGCATTCGGTCCGCCGGGACCGTGAACCAGGCCACAGACGGCCACTGGGTTGTTCAGCTACACTTGTAACGTGCAGTCACGAGACGGTGCGACCCGATAAGATGCGGCTTCACTGCTCGTTTCGTGATCTGTCGTCAGACGGTTTCGGGAATTTTGCAATGCGTTTGAGCTTTCGTAATATATTCAGACATATGGTGGCTGTAACGATGAGGTCACGCATGCCGAACGCCTTAGTCATGATGATGCCCAAATGCCCACTTAGGCTTGCAGCTATGCTTCAACGTCTCACGGTTTCGTTGGATCTCTTGTCCAGCATGCGGATGATACCCATCCTTGAGTATACCTCGCCTCTACCGGCGCGCGGGCAAGTGATGGGCCGGCGGTCGAACGGAGGCGGGATATGGGCGCGTGGGCCTCAGTTGCCGATGCACCGTGAAGGCCAGGGCGGCGCAATGCTGAGACGCGCGCGCACCCTCGAAGAGTACAGGAGTGGCTGAGATATGATTCTGTCACGGTTAAGCAGAAAGGTACTTGGATGGCTCGGGCGGCCCTTACGCTCTGAGCATTCCGCCGAGGCGCTGCACCGTGAGCCGATCAGCCATGTTGTCATTCTCGATGGAACCATGTCGACGCTGGAGCCCGGCCTCGAAACCCATGCCGGGCAGACGTTTCGCCTGTGTCAGGAAATGGGGCCTCAGGTTTCCGTGTTTTATGAGGCCGGCGTCCAGTGGGAAAGCTGGAAGTCTTCGCTCGATGTGATGATGGGGCGGGGGATCAATCGGCAGATCCGTCGGGCCTATGGCTATCTGGCCTCGCGCTACAAACCCGGAGACCGGATTTACTTTATAGGGTATTCCCGTGGGGCCTACGGTGTTCGCAGCCTTGCGGGTGTGATCGACATGATCGGGTTGTTAAAGGCGGAACACGCGACCGAGCGGAACATCAAGCAGGCCTACCGCCACTATGAATGCAACCCGAGTGGCACGGCGGCCCGCGATTTCCGCCGCAAATTTTGCCATGAGGATGTGGCAATTGAGATGGTCGGGGTGTGGGACACGGTCAAAGCGCTGGGTCTGCGCCTACCGCTGCTGTGGCGTTGGGCAGAGGAAAAGCACGCCTTCCACAATCATCAACTGGGCCGCGCGATCCGCCACGGATATCACGCGATGGCCCTGAACGAGACCCGCGAGGTCTATGAACCTGTCCTGTGGAGATGCACACCAGAGTTCAAAGGCCATGTTGAACAGGTCTGGTTCCGGGGCACCCATGGCGATGTGGGTGGTCAGTTGAACGGCTATGAAGAAGCACGCGCCCTCAGCAACATCTCTCTCATCTGGATGCTGGACAAGGCCGAGCGGCACGGGCTGCCGCTGCCGGAGGGATGGCGCGCTCGTTTTCCGACCAATGCTCAGGGGGCGTCGGTTGGAACGTGGCGCGGGTGGGGCAAGATTTTTCTTCTGCGCAAAAGACGGATAGTGGGCAAGGACCAGTCCGAACACCTCCACGCCTCGGTCGCGCCGGAGGATGTGCCTGGGTGGCAACCTGAACCAGACCTACCATCCCATCCGGCGCAGTAAAATGCCGATCATGTGCCCGCGGCTCCAAGATCACCGCCACCTCAATGTCAGGTTCGAGCCCAATGCAGCAACCGAAATTTAATGAAAGCCCTACCCTAAATCCGCCGATTTCTTGAAGCCTTGCCAGACGAATTCAAAATCTGCAATCTTATTATGAGTCGGCTTCAAACTATTGAAAATTCCCGGTGGTCCTAATCGGAGGCAATTGCAATGGCTTTTTCCGCCCAAAACAGAAACTGTATTTTGGCGTTAATATCTTCGTTTTTTTTTGGCCTCGGCGAATACTTTAGGCGCGCAAAGTAATGATCCAACCGAGTGGTCTAGGACGGAACCGTTTCCTAACCAAACTGTTTATTATCCAGGAACCGAGGCTCTGGGTCCTGACGAAATGCGAGTTGTCGCCTGTGGCACCGGTATGCCTCAGCCGCGTCTGAAACAAGCTGCGGCATGTTTCTTAGTTGAATTGGGAAATGGCGAAAAGTTTATCTTCGATATGGGAGAGGGATCCTTTGAAAGGATCATGGCGCTTGGGATTCCACTGGATCAGCTGGATAAAGTCTTCTTGGGTCACCTGCACCTAGATCATGCTGGCGATTTTCCAGCCTTTTACTTCACCGGTCCCGTAAACAACCGCCTAACGCCTGTTCGCCTTTGGGGGCCCGAAGGCATCAAGCCTGAGTGGGGAACAAAGTCTTGGGCAGATCACATGAAGAAAATGTGGGCATGGGAAGAAGCCACTCGTGGGGCGGCGGTCGACCCCAGAGGGCTGCAACTTGAGGTTAACGAATTCGATTGGAAAATCGTAAATAACGTCATTTTTGACGAAAACGGTGTTCAGGTCAGAACCCTGCCAGCCATACATGGTGAACAATCAGTTAGTTTTCTACTTGAATGGAACGGTCTGAAGTTTGCTTTTTCATCCGACACGCTACCTACGCGATGGTGGAGAGAGCATGCGGTAGGTGCGGACCTTGCAATTCATGAATGCTTCACCCCTCCAGATTTCATGATCGAGAAATATGGGTTTGCCCCTTCCGAAGCAATATTTGTTGGTTCTCAAGGGCACACTTCCGCGCAAGCATTCGGCAAGATTATGTCCGAAACGGAACCAAGATTGGCGGTTTGCTACCACTTCCAAAACGATCATGACATTGCGCTGGCCGTCTATTCAGCAATCCGAGAGACATATGATGGGCCATTGGATTTGGCGGCTGATTTTATGACCTGGAATGTAACCAAAGATAGTATTCGTACTCGTCAAGGAGTGCCCAATGAAGAGTCTTTCCCGGCACCAGTACAAATGCCCAAGCAACCGCCTGACTCAGCTGCAGAGTTCCCGTTCTCCGAATTTGATCTCGAGAGCATGGATATCGGAGCAGCTGAAGCTACAAACGAAATGATCAGGGCATTCAACGAACGCACAGGAAATGACGAAGTCGGAGCTTATACAAGCATTCCCTTCCAAGAGTGAATAAGGCGTCTGATCACCCCAAAGAATTGGAAGTTCTGAGGTCGGCTTTGCCCGCACATCCGACGCCCCGATCTAAAACACCTTTGCAGAAAGCTGCGAGGGTGTTTTTGAAAGCGCCCGTTACGCCTAGCGTTGTTCTGACTTCGCAACTCTTCTGATAAGAGGCTCGGAGAAACCCCGTACCCTTCCCACATTCCAGAATAGAAATATGGTTCTGGCGTTCCCAATCACCGCCGACGGTCGCGGCGCGAGCTCATGGGTTGGAAGGCCACGCCGACATGCGCCTCGCAGTAGGGCTTGCCCGCTTCAACCGGCAGGCCGCAGAACCAGAAATCCTCGGTCGCGGGGTCGCCGACGGGCCATTTGCAGGTCTTTTCGGTCAGCTCCATCAGCGTCAGCTTTTTGGCTTTCTTCTCAACCTCGTTGACCTTGGCCAACGCCTCGGGGCTGATCTCATTCGCCGAAGGTTGCGGCGGCAGAGGTTGACCCGCCGGGATAATCTGACGACGGGCGGGAACCGCGGGCTTCGTCTCCGCTGCCGGGGCAGGGGCCGGACGCGCGGGTTCGGTCTTGGGGGCGGGCTTTGGTTTCGCCTCGGCCTTGGGCGCGGGTGCCGGTTTTTCTTTTGGCTCAGCCTTGGGGGGCGTTGCTCCGGTTGCGCGGTTGGACAGGCCCAGACGGTGGACCTTGCCGATCACCGCGTTGCGGGTCACGCCGCCCAGTTCCTTGGCGATCTGGCTGGCCGACTGGCCCTCGCCCCACATTTTCTTCAGCAGTTCTACGCGCTCGTCAGTCCAGGACATCGGTTGCCTTTCAAAAGCGGAAAGCGGCCCCGGATTCGGGCCGCCTTGGGAATTCATTTCAGCGCCCTATTCTAATCACTGCGGGCCGAGTTACAAGCGGTCTTCGAATCAGCTAAGAGGCTCTCATGCAGAATCTTATGGATCAGGACGCGCGCCGGTTTGGCGCGGTCAATTGGATGGGCCTCTACACGCTGGCCAAACGCGAAACCCTGCGCTTTATGGCGGTGTGGACCCAGACCTTACTGGCCCCGCTGGTGACGGCTGGATTGTTCCTGTTGATCTTCACCATAGCCATCGGCCCAAGCCGGCCTGACGTGATGGGTGTTCCGTTCCTGATCTTTTTGGCGCCTGGTATCATGATGATGACGGTGATCCAGAATGCTTTCGCCAATACCTCGTCTTCGATGGTGATCTCGAAAGTGCAGGGGAACATCGTGGATACCCTGATGCCGCCGCTGTCCCCTCTGGAGATCTTACTGGGTTATCTTGCAGGCGGCATCGCGCGCGGCGTTCTGATCGCCTGTGTCGTGGCCCTCGCGTTTCTGGTGTTTCTATCGATTGCGCCGCAGAACCTTTTCATCACCATGATATTTGTCATCTTGGGCGGTGCTTTCATGGGCGCCTTGGGTCTATTCGCCGGTATTTTTGCCAATAAATTCGACCAGATGGCGGCGATCACCAACTTCATCGTCACGCCTTTGGCCTTCCTGTCGGGGACCTTCTACTCGGTCGAGGCGCTGCCACCTGTGCTGAACAAGCTCAGCCACTTGAACCCGGTTTTCTATCTGATCGATGGTCTGCGCTATGGGATGATCGGAGTGTCCGACAGCTCACCTTGGCTTGGGATGGCAGTGTGCACCGGGGCGACGCTTTTCGTTGGTGCGGTGACCTGGCAGATGTTGCGGACGGGCTATCGGCTCAAAGCCTGACGGTGCAGGGTCTCGCGCCAGACCAAAATCAGCGCGCCTGTCAGGATGATGGATGAGCCGATGATGCTGATCCGATCCGGGATCACACTAAAGATCGCAAAGTCGTAGAACGCCGCGAAGATCAACGTGGCATAGCTGATGGGCGCAACGAACGAGGCATCGGCGCGGGCCATTCCGTTGACGAAACAGGCCTGCGCGCAGGCCATCAGCCCCCCGATTCCGGCCAAGGCCCCCCATTGCGCGGGGGTCGGCGCCTGCCATACTGAAATCACCGCGACTGAGGCGATGGTCAGGCCCAATCCGTTATTCACCAACAGAATCTGGATCGGAATCTCGCGGCCTGAGAGTTTTTTGATGAAAATCAGCTCCATCCCGATCACCGCGGCCGCCGTCAGGGCCAATAGGGCGGCTGGTTGGAAACTGGCAGGCGTTGGGCGCAAGAGAATCAGTGCCCCGGTCAAAGCCACCGCTGCGGCCAGCCAACGCCAAGGGCCGACACCTTCTTTCAGCAGCGGGATGGCGAGAACCATCGCAAAAACCGGGTTCAAGAAGGAAATCGCAGTGGCGTCCGCGATCGGGATATAGGCGACGGATGCAAACATCAGCGTGATCCCCAGCCATCCAAAACTTGTTCGGCCAATATGCAATCCCCAATGAGGGCGCCTCAGCGCCGGGCGCAGAACAGCTGTGGCGGTCACGATCACCACAAAGGCAAACAGAAACCGCCCGTGGCTGATCTGCATCGGATGCAGCGCAGGGCCAAGCGTGTCTGTCCCCAACGCTTTGGCCAGCAATGTTGTACCCGCCAGCAGGGCGCTGGCGGCGAAGATCAACAGGGCCGCAAGCGGCGGGTTCTGAGGTGTAGGCGTCATGGCCAAGCGGTGCGCCAGAGGAGTTGAAATAGCAAGCGTGAAATGGCGGCTTCTCATCTCATTGTGAAATTTCAGGGCTTTCCAATTATTAGTCTTCCCAGACAGATCGAACCTCGCTATACGAGCCGCCATGATCAAAACCGCACATATCCTGCGCCTCCGACGCCGACGCTTGACCGCGTAACCCGCCCGTTTGATCTATTTGCGCTGTCCAAATCCGCGCGTTCTCCACCAAATCAGTTGACGACCATGGCCCGGGTGTATCACTCACAGGGCTTAAGCTATCTTAAAAGGATGATCCGATGATCCCGTCCGTTCTGCCGACCTATAACCGTGCGCCCCTGACTTTCGTGAAGGGCGAAGGCGCCTGGCTGACCGAGGCGGATGGCCGACGGTTTCTGGATCTCGGAGCGGGCATAGCGGTGAACGCGCTGGGCCACGCGCATCCAGCGCTTGTGAACGCGCTGACCGAGCAGGCGCACGCGCTGTGGCATGTCTCGAACCTTTACCACATTCCGCAGCAGCAGGCGCTGGCCGACAAGCTGGTAGAACATACTTTTGCGGACACGGTGTTCTTTACCAACTCGGGCACCGAGTCCTGCGAACTGGCCGTAAAAATGGCCCGCAAGTACTTCTATGACAAAGGCCAGCCCGAGAAGGTCGAGATCATCACCTTCGATGGCTCGTTCCACGGACGGTCTTCGGCTGGTATCGCCGCCGCCGGGTCCGAGAAGATGACCAAAGGCTTCGGCCCTTTGTTGCCTGGCTTCGTGCATTTAACTTTCGGAGATCTGGACGGCATCACCAACGCGATTACCGAAAAAACAGCGGCAATCATGATCGAGCCGGTGCAGGGCGAAGGCGGAATCCGCCCCGTTCCCGACGCCGAACTCAAAGCCCTGCGTCAGATATGTGACGAACACGGCCTGTTGCTGATCTTGGACGAGGTCCAGTGCGGCGTGGGCCGGACCGGTAAGCTCTTTGCCCACGAATGGGCGGGTATCACGCCCGATATCATGATGGTCGCCAAAGGCATCGGCGGAGGCTTCCCTCTGGGCGCGGTGCTGGCCACGGAAGAGGCCGCCAGCGGCATGACCGCAGGCACGCATGGCTCGACCTACGGAGGAAATCCACTCGGTTGCGCCGTTGGTTGCGCCGTGATCGACCAGGTCGCCACGCCTGCCTTCCTCGAAGGCGTCAACCGCAAGGCTGGCTTGCTTCGCCAGAAACTCGAAGGCTTGGTGGCCGACCACCCCGAGGTTTTCGAAGAGGTGCGAGGCGCCGGCCTGATGCTGGGTCTGAAGTGCAAAGCGACAAATATCGAAGTGGTCAACGCGGGCTATGATAACGAGGTCATCACGGTTCCCGCTGCCGACAACGTCATTCGCCTGCTGCCGCCACTGACCCTGACCGAAGACGATATTGCCCAGGCGATGATCCGCCTCGACAAGGCCGCAGCGCAAATCGAAGCCAACCTGGCCACCGCCTGATCCTTCTCCTGTTCACAAATACCTCGGGGGCAGCGCCCCCGACCGTTGATAGCCAAAAGCGAAACGATATGAACCATTTCCTTGATATCCACAAAACCGGCGCAGCCGACCTGCGCAACATGATTGATCAAGCGGGCGCGATGAAACAGGCCCGCCTTGGACGGCCAAAAGCCGCGCTGGATGATGAACAGCCGCTCAAAGACCATATGGTCGCGCTGATCTTCGAAAAACCCTCGACCCGGACGCGTGTGTCCTTTGATGTCGGTGTTCGCCAGATGGGCGGTCAGACCATGGTTCTGTCCGGCAAGGACATGCAGTTGGGGCATGGCGAAACCATCGCCGACACGGCGCGTGTCCTGTCACGCTATGTCGACATGATCATGATCCGCACCTTTGACGAGACCGTCTTGACCGAGATGGCCGAATACTCGGACGTACCTGTGATCAACGGCTTGACCGACCGCACCCATCCTTGCCAGATCATGGCCGATATCCTGACCTACGAAGAACACCGCGGCCCTATTGCGGGTAAAAAAGTGGTCTGGACCGGCGACGGGAACAACGTTTGCGCCTCGTTCCTTCACGCGGCAGGGCAGTTCGGCTTTGACCTGACCTTCACCGGCCCGGCACAGTTCGACCCCGAGGAAGAATTCATTGGTTTTGCCCGTCAGAAGGGCTCGAAAATCGTCGTTGAGCGAGATCCCTACAAGGCCGTTGAGGGCGCAGATCTGGTGGTTGCCGATACCTGGGTCTCAATGCATGACAGCCAATCCGCGAAAGAGCGTCGCCACAACATGCTGCGACCCTATCAGGTCAATACTGAGCTGATGTCCCATGCCAAGCCGGACGCGCTGTTCATGCACTGCCTGCCCGCCCACCGCGAGGAAGAGGCGACCTCCGAGGTGATGGACGGCCCGAACTCCGTGATCTTTGATGAGGCCGAGAACCGCCTTCACGCCCAGAAAGCAGTGATGCGGTGGTGTCTGGGCGTCTAGGCCTGTCTCGTTACCTCCCAAACACGCAGTTTGGCGAGCGCCCGTCCGCTCGCCAATAGAACCAACGCGCATAGGGCTGTCTTGGTCATGATCTCCATCGTGCCTTCGATCAGCATGGCATGCACAACGCTTCCGATGATCGTCACGGAAGCCAGCATCGTATGCGTTAGCCGCCAGACACGAAACCGCAAGGCCATGCGCTGTCGGTAGATACCCAAAAACGCCGCGAAAAAAGCCGCCCACATCGCGATCACTCCCCACGCAGAAAACGGAGTCGCTGAGACGAAGAGCAACGCATCCACCACATCCGGAGGGCTGGTAATCCAAAGGCCGCCAACATGGATAAAGATCGCCACGATCAACGTAATCCCGACCCATCTGTGCAGGCGACGGCTGTTCATCGGGACAAGACCCGGCAAAATTCTGGCCGCCAGTAGAGGTTGAAGCAACAACAACCCAAGGCTCAGAACCCCGGCAAACCCTGCTAGGATGTAGATGGGGTCACGCCAAGCGAGATAAGGGCTGGTTGCAGTCGCGATCAACGGAACAAGCAGCGCCGCCCCAATCCCCAGCCAAATCAGAGCGCTGCGGATCACGTCGCTCAGGCAGGTTGCAGTACGAAATGTGCGGCCAGCGTTTTGTCTTTCGCGCTGGACATCACGGGCCGCAGGAACACCGTCTGGAACTCACCGCTGTCATAGGCCAAATGCCCATGCGGTTGGCCGAAGGCAGGCACGATCTGGGGCATTTCCAGCCGAAACTCACCATTAGCGTCGGTCAAGGTAGCTCCGTGACTGTGAAGATCGCGCTCGTGCCCTTCGGTCGTGTGCGCCCAGATCTGGATACGTTGACCGGGCAGGGGCGCTCCGTCTCCGGCGCGTCGCACGGAGCCTGTCATCCAGAACCCTCCGCCACCGATCCTGTCGACGACCGGCGCGCCGGGGCGATAATTGTTGGACCCACCGCGCATAGACTGGGTCGCAGCAAGCCCGCTGGCATGCGCTCCGCCCGATAGACCTGTCGCGAGGGTGCCAATGCCGGCAACAATTAAAGACCGGCGGGTTATTTGAAGGCGCGTCATGGAAACTCTCCTGTCATGTGGCCCACATTCTACCCCGACCTGACAGGCCGGGTTCGCCTATTCCAAAATATAGCACGCTTGTTTGGAAAACCGAGCGCGCGCCGTCTAAGCGTGGACGATTTAATGTTCACGGCTATGTGAGGGTGCATGGCCCACCGAGCTTCAACGAACCAGATGCCGCACCAAGTATGTGCATATTTGCGCGATACATGTCGTGAACTCTGCGCTACAGTGCATCCAGGAACGTTAGAAAGTTAGCCCGTCCGACCAAAGGAGATCAGGCATGAGCTGGAACCCGACTCACACCCCCGACTGCGTCACGGAAAACCCGGCGCTTGAGACGTTGATCATCCCACGTGCTCGCGATCTGGGTGGGTTCGAAGTGCGCCGGGCGCTGCCATCGGTCGAACGCCAGCTGGTCGGACCGTTCATCTTCTTCGATCAGATGGGTCCAGCCGAGTTCATCACCGAAGGCGGCATCGATGTCCGCCCGCATCCTCACATCGGGCTGGGGACCGTGACCTATCTGTATCAGGGCGAGTTCGAACATCGAGACAGTCTGGGTACGCACCAAATGATCTACCCCGGTGAGGTCAACTGGATGGTCGCCGGTCGCGGCGTGACCCATTCTGAACGCACAAGTGCCGAAACACGCGCCCGCGAAAACAAGCTTTTCGGTATCCAGACCTGGATCGCCTTGCCCGAAGCGCATGAGGATATGGCACCGGATTTCGAGCATCACAAACAAGGCGCGCTGCCCCATATTCAGGACAAAGGCGTCAGCGCCCGCCTGATCCTCGGCTCGGCCTATGGTGAGACAAGCCCGGTCACCATGCTGTCCGAGACCTTCTATCTGGATGTCCAACTGGACCCTGGAGCGTCATTTCCGCTGCCAGACGACCACGAGGATCGGGGTGTCTATGTCACCGAAGGCTCGGTCGAGATCGCGGGCGATAAATTCGAGGCAGGGCGCATGATGGTTTTCCGTCCGGGCGACAAGCTCTCGGTCACGGCCGGGCCGATGGGCGCGCGGCTTATGTTGCTGGGCGGCGCGACCCTCAACGAAGAGAGATATATCTGGTGGAATTTCGTGTCCTCGTCGAAGGAAAAGATCGAACACGCAACGCGGGAATGGAAAAACGCCGACTGGGCGAACGGAGCCTTCCACCTGCCCCCCGGCGATGATCAGGAGTTCATTCCAATCTCGCCGGAACTGGAACGCACCAAACCCAGACTGGCCCGCTGAACGCCACGTTACCCCGCTCTGGGCTTGCCCCGACACGCCAACCCGGTGATCCTTCCGGCAACGGAGGGATCGGCATGAAGATCGTCATTGCAGGTGCGGGTAGTATCGGTTGCTATTGCGGTGCATTGCTGGCTGATGCCGGGCATATGGTTACTCTGCTCGGCCGCGCCCGCGTCTTGGACCCGATCCGAGAGCAGGGGCTGACGGTTACCGATTTCTCGGGTCTCGATCTCACGGTTCCGCCGACGTCGCTGACACTCAGCACAGATCCCACTTGTCTGGCCGAAGCCGATCTGATCATCGTCACTGTGAAATCTGGTGCGACCGAAGACATGGCGGCGCTGATCGCTGCGCATGCTTCGCAGTCGACCCCGGTCCTTTCGTGGCAAAACGGGATGGAGAACGCCCGAACCCTGCGCGCCGCATTGCCCAACCACGATGTCCGCGCAGGGATGGTCCCTTTCAACGTGGTTCCAAACCGACCGGCCACCTATCACCGCGCCACGTCCGGGGATATCGTCATACAAGCGGGCCCGGGGTCCTTGGCCGAACAGCTGACCAGTGCCCAGCTTCCAATCACCGAGAGCGACCAGATCGAGGCTGTTCAATGGGGCAAGCTTGTCATCAACCTCAACAACGCGCTGAACGCGCTATCGGGCCTTACGCTGGTCGAACAACTGACGGACCACAATTGGCGTCGCCTGATGGCTGATCAGATGGCCGAGGCGCTTTCGGTTCTAAAAGCCGCCGGTCACCCGGTCGCCTCGACCACGCCGCTGCCTGCATGGATGACGCCGCATATCTTGCGCCTACCGACACCGCTGTTTAAGCGCGTCGCCTCAAAAATGCTGACCATCGACCCCAGCGCGCGAACCTCGATGGCCTATGACCTCAGCGCCGACCGCCCCACGGAAATCGACAGCCTGCAAGGCGAAATCATCCGTCTTGGCCAGTCCCTGAACAGACCAACCCCAATCAACAGCCGGGTTGCCGAATTGGTCCGCGCAACCCCTACAGAACCCATGCGGCCTGCCCAGATCAGACCCTGATCCGCTCTTCATCTGGCTAAAAATATCCCGGAGCGCGAGGCAGAGCCTCGCAAATCCCCAGCTTATCCAAATGCAGTCAGCATCCAGAATATCACGGCGGATAACGCAGCCGCCGCCGGAACGGTCACCACCCAAGCGGCCACGATCGTCATGAAATGCGACCGACGAACCAGCTTGCGCCGCTGATGCTCTTCCCGCGCCAGTCGCTGCTCGGGAGGGCGTTGGCGGTTAGATTGCGCCCAGCGTCGATCAGAATGCCATTCACGGTAGAAACCCACGCCAAAAACGGCGCCCACGGTAATGTGGGTCGAACTGACCGGTAGTCCCAACCAACTGGCCAGGATCACGGTGATGGCCGCAGACAGCGCGACGCAAAAGGCGCGCATCGGGTTCAGCTTGGTGATCTGACTGCCCACCATTCGGATCAGTTTCGGCCCGAACAGGAACAGACCGAACGAAATCCCAAAAGCTCCGATCACCATGACCCATGTGGGAATAGTGACTTTGGCGGCAAAATCTCCGAACTCGGCTGCGTGCACGATAGCGGCGAGCGGTCCGACCGCATTCGCCACGTCATTGGCCCCATGCGCAAAGCTGAGGAAGGTCGCAGAAATCACCAGAGGCAGCCCGAAAAGGGTTTTCAACGACCGCGTGCGGTTCTCTAGCCCTTGTGAGCGGCGGCGCACCCAAGGCACCGTCACGGCCCATGCCAGCAGACCAGCACCCAGACCGATGAGAACAGCTGTGTTCAGATCAATCGCAACGATTTTCTTCAGCCCCTTCACCGCCAGATAGGTGGCGAACGCACCGGCCATCAGCCCCACGAGGATGGGCACCCAGCGCTGCGCGGCTGCAATCTTGTCGTCCTGATACTGGATTTTGGCCTTGATAAGCGCCAGAAACACAGCTGCAATCACGCCTCCCAGAACCGGCGAGATCACCCAGCTGGCCGCGATCGCCCCCATGGTGCCCCAACTGACCGCACTCAGCCCTGCCGCGGCAACGCCAGCACCCATGACTCCGCCCACGACGGAATGCGTGGTCGAAACAGGCGCGCCCAGCCAGGTCGCAAGGTTGACCCACATGGCCGAGGAGATCAGCGCCGCCATCATCGCCCAGATGAACACATTGCTGTTCTGGACCGAGGCCGGATCAATGATCCCCTTGGAGATGGTTGAGACCACATCTCCACCCGCCAGCAACGCGCCTGCGCTTTCGGCAATGGCCGCGATGGCAATCGCGCCGCCCATGGTCAGGGCATTTGCACCCACGGCCGGGCCCATGTTGTTGGCCACGTCATTGGCGCCGATATTGATTGCCATATAGGCCCCGAACGCAGCCGCTGCGACGACGATCACGCCACCATCCGCCTGCCCAAACAGAACCGCCGCCGTCAACCCGGCCAGTGCCATGAAGGCCAGCGCGATGCCCGGCGCCAGCAAGGGGCGGGCGACATGCGCATTTGCTGTCTCGACCCGCGAGATGCGATGCAGGTCGCTATCCAGCGCTTTCCAGCGCGGTTTGGAGTTCGTGTTCGACATGGGTGTGATAAGGTCCAAAAAGATTGACGCCGGTCCCTACAGGTTTAGCGACCTGAGGGCAACCATGACGCCACTTGACCTTTAAAGATGCCTTAGCAGGGCCTTGAGTTCGGGCTCATCAACTCGTTCAGCGGCAATCTTCGGCGTCACCCAGCTCCGCTGCCGCTGATCTGCTTCGGGGAAGTCATCCAGCAGTTTCGTCACGCGCAGATGGTACACGCTGGTCAACACCGCTTCGATCGAGCCGTCTTTGAGGACCTTGTCATAGGTGAAGTGACCCACCGGCTCTTTTTTGGCTTTGGCCTCGCGCACGCCGGCCTCTTCCCAGGCCTCTTGCAGGGCAGTTCCGGCACCGTCCAGTCCGTCGATCGGCCAACCTTTGGGAATGATCCAGCGCCCGGTATCGCGGCTGGTCACCAAAAGAACCTCGTGGCCTGATTTGGTCTGACGCGTACAGAGGGCGGCCACCTGCACGCGCTTAGGTCGCTGTATCATAGGTCGTCCGACCTCATCCCAGATTCTCTGCAACTGCGCTTTCATTCTTCTGCCGCTCGGAAAACATTTTACCTCAATGCATGTTCAGATAGTCGTCGGAATAGATGAATGCAACGTAACCCCGAAAAAACGGCTTTTCTTAGGGGTTTGGCGGCAATTTTGTCGCAATTTGGGGGGAATTCGGCAAAATTCGGTGCTTGGTGATGCCTCAGCCGGGCCTTCGTTTGGCCCGCAACGTCGGATCGGCCTGCGTTGGATCTTCGGGCCAAGGGTGTTTGGGGTATTGCGCGCGCATGTCCTTGCGTACATCCGCGTAAGAGCCAGCCCAGAACCCTGGTAGGTCGCGGGTGATCTGGATCGGGCGTTGTGCGGGAGACAGTAGGGTGATCTTCAGCGGCGTGCCTCCGACCACCGGATGGCGCGTGACACCGAATAGCTCTTGCAGACGCACCGAGATTTCGGGCGCATCGCCGCCGTAGTCGATGGAGACTTTGCGGCCCAGTGGGGTAACGAAGAATCCCGGCGCGCGGCGGTCCAGCTCTTGCGTCTGCGCCCAGTCCAGACGGGCCCGCAGCGCGGGCAGCAGGTCAAAGCGCTTCCAATCCTCTGCACTGCGCACGCTCGAGAGCATGGGCAGCAGCCAGTTCTCCAGCGTGTCGATCAGCCCTTGGTCCGAGAAGTCGGGCAGGTTGACCCCATCGGCGCGCACAAGCTCAACACGCGCGGCCAGCCGGGCGGCTGCACCTTCCAACCGCAGCCCCAGATCGCGCACGCCGTCCAACATGGCACGGGCGATCGCGTCTTCGGGGACGTCTTTCCAGATCCGGTCCTCTAGCGTGATAGCGCCGAGGCGTTCTTGCCGCCTTGCAATGACCCTTCGGTCGCGTTTTGACCAGACGCAGGTGGTCTCCCATCCGATCTGATCTGCGAACATGGCGCGAATTTCACTTTCGCTGATCTGCACGGCCATGCGCGCCTTCGCATCGCGCGGGTTACCGTCGGTATCCAGGACCACTAAATAGGGCGCGCCAGCCAGCGTGTCTCCATTGTCCAGCACAACGCCCTTGCCGCCGGACAGCACATAGCGCGGTGCCTCGCCCTTCCGCCTTTGACCAATTCGGTCGGGGTAGGCTAGCGCGGCCATTGACGCGGGGCTAAGGTTTTCAGCCACAGATCCGGCCTGCGCTCGCAGCCGTTTGGCCTCGGCCTTGACCCGGTCCAACACGCCCATATTGACCTGCCAAACTCGGTTGCGCTGAAACGCACGGGCGTCGCGCAGTGCCTCAAGCCGCAAGGATAGGTCAACCGGAGCGCCCTTTAGCGGGTCACGTTCCGCCATCAGTGCGGCCAGAGGGGCTGCCTGCGCCCCCGCCGTAACCAACATATGACCCAAGCGGGGATGTAGGGGTAGGGCAGCCAGTGCACGCCCATGATCCGTGATCCGCCCCTTGCCATCCAATGCGCCCAGTAGGATCAGCAGCGCCCGTGCCTCGGCCAGAGCGCCCTCGGGCGGTGCGGTCAGAAATGCCAGATCGCTGGCCTCGGCCCCCCATAGTGCCAGCTCCAGCGCAAGTCCGGTCAGGTCGGCCGCCTCGATCTCGGCAGGAGGGTAGGCGGCCAATGCGCCCTCTTCGCCTTTCGACCACAGCCGATAGCACAGCCCGTCTGAAACCCGACCCGCCCGGCCCGCGCGCTGGGTTGCCTCGGCCCGCGTGACTCGTTCCGTCACCAACCGCGACATGCCCGAGCCGGGATCGAACCGCGCCCGCCTCGCCTGTCCCATATCGACCACGACGCGGATATCGGGGATCGTCAGCGAGGTTTCGGCAATCGAGGTCGCCAGCACCACCTTCCGTCCGCTCTCAACCGGTGCAATGGCCGCGCGCTGGGCGGCAAAGGGCATGGCCCCAAAGAGAGGGCGCACAACGCACCCTTTTGGCAATCGCCCGGACAGGGCGCTTTCTGCGCGCCGAATCTCACCCTCGCCCGGAAGGAACACGAGGATACCGCCACCGATGGCGCGGCTGTCCCGCTCGGCTTTTGCGACCAAATCAACTAGCGCGTCCAACCGTCGGGCCTGCGCACCCAGTGGTTTCTCCAACCATCGCGTTTCAACCGGATAGCTGCGACCTTCCGAGGTCACCAGCGGGGCCTCCATCAACTTCCCTACGGGGTCTGCATCCAGCGTCGCCGACATGGCCAGCAGGATCAGGTCGTTCCGCAGGGCTCCGGTCACCTCAAGACACAGCGCCAGCCCCAGATCGGCGTTTAGAGAGCGTTCGTGGAACTCATCGAAAATAACCGCGCCGACGCCGGGCAGGTCCGGCTCGGATTGCAGCATGCGGGTCAGGATGCCTTCGGTGACTACTTCGATCCGAGTGGATTTCGACACTTTCGCATCGCCCCGGACGCGGTAGCCGACCGTTTGCCCGGCGCGTTCGCCCAGTGTTTCGGCCATCCGTTCGGCTGCGGCGCGGGCAGCCAGCCGCCGGGGTTCGAGCATCACGATCCGACCAGCGCAAAGTCCGGCCTCTAGCATCGCCAGAGGCACCCGCGTCGTCTTGCCCGCACCCGGCGGGGCCTGCAGCACGGCGCGACCATGGGTTCTCAAGGCCTCCAGCAAGTCCGGAAGGGTGTCATCTATCGGCAAACGGCTCATGCGGCCTTATCGCCAAAGCAGGACCCGACGTCCAGAAGCAGCGCAGTTAATCCCGCGGGGCCTCTGGACAAACCACGCGTCGCACATTCATCTATGGCGGATTCTAGAGGGACCGGACGGATGGACATAGCTGACTTGGGCGATAGGATATTGCAGGGCGAGCGTCGGGCCTTGGCGCGTGCGATTACCTTGGTCGAAAGCCAGCGCGAAGATCACCGGGCGCAAGCGACCGAGTTGCTGGCCCATCTGGCGCAGTCCGGGCGGCAATCCCTGCGGATCGGCCTGTCGGGTACGCCGGGTGTCGGCAAGTCCACCTTCATCGAAAGCTTTGGCATGATGCTGATCGGGCAGGGGCTGCGCGTCGCAGTTCTTGCCGTCGACCCCAGTTCGGCTCGTTCGGGCGGCTCCATTCTGGGCGACAAAACCCGGATGGAGCGTTTGAGCCGCGAGAAAAACGCCTTTATCCGGCCATCTCCCAGCCAGAGCCACCTTGGCGGCGTAGCCCGCCGCACCCGCGAGGCCATCGCCCTGTGCGAGGCAGCGGGCTACGACGTCGTCCTGATCGAAACCGTGGGCGTCGGTCAGTCCGAAACCGTGGTTTCGGAGTTGTCGGACCTGTTCCTGCTGCTGCTGGCCCCGGCAGGTGGGGATGAGTTGCAAGGCGTGAAGCGCGGTATCATGGAGATGGCCGACATCATCCTGATCAACAAGGCCGACGGAGACCTGAAAGCGACCGCAACCCGCACTTGCGCCGACTACGCCGGAGCCCTGCGCCTGTTGCGCAAGCGGCCTCAGGACCCCGAAGGTTTCCCGAAGGCCATGCCGGTGTCAGCGGTTGAGGAACATGGGCTGGACAAAGCATGGGCTGAAATCCAGAGCTTGACCGATTGGCGGCGCGAAGCAGGGCACTGGCAATCCAACCGCGCCGCGCAAGCCCGCTATTGGTTCGATCAGGAGGTGCGGCATTCGCTGCTTGCACGCCTCGAAACGGCGCAGGCCAAGGCGCAGATGGCGCAGCTTGATGCCGAAGTGTCTCAAGGTCGCCTCAGCCCTGCCGCCGCGGCCGAGAAAATG
Organism: Ruegeria profundi; assembly: GCF_049800715.1. Classification (GTDB taxonomy): domain Bacteria; phylum Pseudomonadota; class Alphaproteobacteria; order Rhodobacterales; family Rhodobacteraceae; genus Ruegeria; species Ruegeria profundi_A. Next base: position 85,182 of record NZ_JBNAFO010000004.1, on the reverse strand, counting down.
CTGGCGAGCCTGATCTGATGACACTTTCATCTTTTCAAAAATACTCACGCCGTAGGCACGGTCCGGTGGGCCGTTCCGTTGCAAGAGGTTTCGGAAAAGAATCCGTCCGCTGCGTCTTGACCCTTCCAGCGATTCCCACTACACGCATCCAACCAGTTTTCGGGCGCGACTTCGGGTTGTGCCCCTTGTGATTTGGCCGCAGGCATTTTGCCGGGCCTCCAGAAACAAAGGAAGAAACCATGTCGCGCCGTTGCGAACTGACCGGAAAAGGCCCGATGACTGGCAACAATGTCAGCCACGCCAAAAACAGAACTCGTCGTCGTTTTCTGCCGAACCTTAACGACGTTACCCTGCAGTCCGAGACCTTGGGTCGCGGTGTTAAGCTGCGCATTTCCGCAGCTGCCCTGCGCTCGGTCGACCACCGTGGTGGTCTGGACGCGTTCCTGGCGAAAGCCAAGGACGAAGAGCTGTCGGCAAACGCTCTGAAAGTTAAAAAGGAAATCGCCAAGGCACAAGCCGCGGCATAACTCCTTACACTTACTAAAGTTTTTAGCCTCGAACCTAAGTGGTTCGGGGCTTTTTTGTTTGGAAACGATTAGCGGGAACTGTGAAGATTTAGGAAACAAAATCCTCTTGAGTGATCTTGTTCACAGACCGGGGCGCCCTATTTTTGACATTATTGGTTTATCAACAACGAGTGTTGTCCAATGTCATTTAAGAGTTTTTATTTCTTTCTTTTGCTTAGTAAGCTGGCAAGTAAGACATTTTCCGCATGTTCCCGGATGCAGCGCCGGGTGAACCGGTCTCATACCAGCCTCACAAAGGGAACCGTAAATCGGCGCGGCCTGGAATACTGAAGCTATTTCGGGCGCGACGGTTTGGCGCTTGAAGCCTGTTGGCTCAGCGGCCTATATCGAAGCCGAATGAAACGTTTCGTGCCTCGAATCCTGCCCGTTGTGATTTGCCTGTTGGTTGTTCTGACAGGGCAGGGATTGGCCGTTTCGCGCGGAGTTGACCGCGCCGTAGGCCAGATGGTGCTGTGTACGGGCACAGGACCCGTTGTCGTCTATATGGATGAGGACGGGCAGCCGACAGCGCCTCCGCACTATTGTCCTGACTATGCTTTGGCTCTGCTGGGGGCGGTTCATCCGCATCCTCCGGTCGTACCTGATGCGCCGCTGTTGGGTGGTGTTCATCCGCTCAGCCGCGATGAGAACCTGATCGCGCTGCCTTTGCCGCGGAAACCGGCGCGGGCCCCTCCGGTGAAGGTCTGATTCCCTTTCGATACAAATCAGACCAAAAGAAATAGGAGAGGCGCGATGTCCCTCAAATCCACTCTGTTCGCAACACTGGCCGGTTGTGTGTTGGCCGTCCCAGCCTTTGCCGCCGATATCATCGTTGTAGACGACGCATACGCTCGGTCGTCTGGTAAGGCAGCCAAGGCGGGTGCGGCCTTTATGGTGATACAGAACACCAGTGATACCGATGATCGCCTGATCAGTGCGACTTCGGACGTATCGGCTCGGGTCGAGCTGCACACCCATATGATCGACGATGCGGGCGTGGCCAAGATGGTGCATGTCGAGGAGGGCTTTGTGATTCCAGCGGGTGAGAGTTTAGCGCTCAAGCGCGGGGGCGCCCATGTGATGTTCATGGGTTTGAAGGACCCGTTTGAACAAGGCGAGATGCTGCCGGTTACGCTGGTTTTTGAAAATGCAGGTGAGGTCGTGATTGAGATTCCGGTTGATCTGGAACGTCAGGACAAGCACGGCCATGGAGACCATGGGTCGCATTCGAACTAGGTGAACGCCTGTCTTCGGGCCGCGTTGCGGCCATCATCCATGCGTAAGGCCGGGCACAGAGCCCGGCCTTTTGCATCCCTAGGCTGGTGTTGGCACATCAGCGATTGATGGTTTTCATGCCGACCCGGTCGCTGGCGTTGTGCAGACGGGTGGCCAGCCAGAACATCACGGCTGCAATCGCAAGTGCTGAAAAGGCGATGGCCCATCCCAGTGCGATCAATGCAACGGCTGGCCATATCATCAGGACCAGGCCGATGATCAAAGCTGCGATCCCTGACCCACGCATCGAGCCGCGTTGAGGGTCGCGCTCATTCATTTGTTGTGAAGCGGCCAGTGAGCCGATGCCGATGATCAATGCCCAGGCGCCCAGTAGGAAGAAGGCCAGCTTGACGGTGCCTTCGGGCCAGATCAGCAGAACGAGGCCGATCAGAACAGCGCCGATGGCCGCCCCGCCCAACAGCCCGCGACGACCAACCCCCAAAAGAGTCAACCCGCCGTCGATGATCAACAGTGCCCCAACCAGCCGTAGCAACAGCGCGATGCTGCTCGAGGGCCAGAACAGCGCGGCGATCCCGACCGCACCCGCCAGCACCCCACGTATCAGAAACGTCCACCACAGGCTTGAAAGTTGCGCGCTCAGCCTGTCTCGCTCGGTCATGCTGTTATCGTCCAGAATCTCGCCGGTTTGGGGGTCTTGGTCGGTCATTTTACGGCCTCTTGAAAAACCTTGTTGAAATAGAGCGGGATAGTCCCGCTTTGTCGTTCGCACTAGGTTTGAATCTGTAGTAAGCGATCAACCCATTTTGGCACAGTTTCGGACGCTTTGCCCAGAAGATGGTCGTCGAAGCCTCCGCCGGTCGGCTCAAGATTGATCTCGATTGTTCGCGCTCCAATTGCTTGAGCTTCGTGGACAAAAGCTGCCGCTGGATAGACTTGGCCTGATGTGCCGATCGCAGCGAAGATCGTGGCGGAGGCAAGGTGATCGAATATCTCCTCCATATGATAGGGCATTTCGCCAAACCAGACCACGTCAGGGCGCGCGGTGGGGACATTGCAGGCCGGGCAGGCCTCGCCCACGGCCATCTCGGGCGGAGCTGTCCAACGGTGGCCGCATGATGTGCAGAGAGCGCCAGACAGTATCCCGTGCATGTGGATCACATCCTGCGCGCCGCCGGCCTCGTGCAGCCCGTCAACATTCTGCGTGACGATCACAACCTCGCCCGGAAAGTCCCGTTGCAGCCGGGCCAGCGCCCTATGCGCCGCGTTGGGTTCCACCTTGGCGGCCTGTACGCGGCGGGCGTTGTAGGACCCCTGAACCAAGGCGGGATCACGGGCGAAACCCTCGGGCGTTGCCACATCCTCGATCCGGTGTTGCGCCCATAGGCCGCCCTCATCGCGAAAGGTGCTGAGGCCGCTTTCGGCGGAAATCCCGGCCCCGGTCAGAATGACGATCTTTTCCATATGCCCCTCACGCGTTACAGATTGGCCCATGACACATCGTATCCTCTTTGTTTGCCTGGGCAATATCTGTCGGTCTCCTGCGGCCGAGGGCACTTTTCGCGCTCGCGCGCCCCACCATGAAATCGACAGCGCCGGGACGGCAGGCTGGCATATCGGCAAGCCGCCTTATGGCCCGATGCAATCCGCAGCGAAAGCCCGGGATATCAAGCTGGACGATCTGCGGGCTCGTCAATTCGTGGTTGAGGATTTCGAGCGGTTCGATCTGATTGTTGGGATGGACGCCGAAAACATCGCGAATATCGAGGCCCTGCGCCCATTCGGCAATCAGACCCCGGTGCGTCTATTGACCGATTTCGCGCCTCAGACCGGCGCTGATCACGTGCCCGATCCCTACTACACGCGGGATTTTGACGGCGCGCTGGATCTGATCGAAACCGCAGTTGAAGGGCTTGCCACGCATCTTGAGGGCTAGCTATCCATCACCTTCAATTGCCCGCTGAGCCAGGGCAGCTTGGCAATGGCCGGATCGATCATTTGGCTTTGCATCAGCCGTCGCATCATGCCCGAGACCTCTTGCGGGACCTGATCGGACCAGTCGGTGCGGGTGAACAGCGAAATCGTGCGCGAAAATGCCCCGAGGGGGCAGGGATGGGCCTGCAGGTCCTCGTGGAATCGGGCCGCGCGCATATATCCCAGCGGTGTGGTGATCGCCCAGCCCAAGCCCCGAGCCACCATCGCCATCAGGGCCAGGTGTGAGCCGATCTCGAACCGCTCTTCGAACTCGATCTGTTGTCGGGCGATATGGCTCTCAATCTGACGGCTGATCAGCTGCTCACGCGCATATCGCAGGAACGGCAGTTTCTCGATGGCCTCGGTTCCATTGCTGACGCTGCTCGGCGCGACCAGAATGAAGGGGTCCTGCACCAGAGGATACTCTACCACACCCTCTAGCACCTCGCCGCTATGGGCTGAGACGGCCATATGCAGGCGCTGTGCTTCAAGCTCGGAAAACAGATCAAGGCTGGGCAAGGTGATCAGCTTGAATTTCGAGCGCGTCAGGCTGTCGGCCAGAAGGGTCGCAAGCCGCGGTGTCAGGTCATTATCGAAATCGTCAATTAACCCGATCGAGAGCGTCGTGAGGTGCCCAAGATCCATCACGGTCAGCTCACTTTGGGCCATCTGCAGCTCTGACAGAACCGCCTGCGCGCGGGTCAGAAAACTGCGCCCTGCCTGCGTAAGCCGCATTGGCCTGCGCCCGTGATCCACCAGATCGGTACCAATGGCCTTTTCCAGATTGCGCAATTGCTGAGAAACCGAAGGTTGGCTGAGCCCCGTGATCTCGGCCGCTTGCGCCACTGATCCTGTCCGGGCCAGCGCCTCAAACACCTCAAGGCCCCGCAGGGTCAGCCCTTTCATCACCATAATATACACCTTTCGCTGCGCCTTTTCTGGGGCGCAGCGGGCATCAGGTCAAGGTTTCAGAATGGCCTAGCTGCAGATCGCCTGCGCCATCTGGCCAAAGTTCTGATACCGATCCCACAGCGCGTCATCGCGTGCCGTCTGAGACATCTTCAATTGCTGCGCCTGATGGGGGTCGGTGAACCATTTCGAGACGGTCTTCTGATCACTGCGCGTCAACGCCTGATCTGCCACGCGCTGGATACAAGAACACCGTGCCCGCGTCGCCGCCTGACGATCCGACGCCAAACACGCCCGCTTGATCTGCGATGCGTCCACAACCGGAGCCACGGCCGTCAGCGACGCCGCACAAAATGCGATTAGGAGGAACTGTTTCATGCTCATGCCTCGTTTTTGCCTGCTTGGAGGGATCTTGCGCCCCTCTCAATCTGCGCGAGAGTATGAATCAAACATGGCTTGGGATCAATACTTAGGACTTCACAAAGCAAGACCGTGGCTTCACGACGTCTTAGTGGCATTCGCGCGATCTGCATCGGCCCGGCAGTTGGGGGGGTGATATTCTGAAAAAACAAAGCGTCTGGCTCTGCGTCCCGAGGTGCTTTCGCAACAAACATGCTTTCTGACTCAATCCCGTTAGCCTTTAGGATGCTATGTCGATCAAGCAAGATGTGATGATAGCAAACGGCGCGTGCATCGGAGAAATGGGCAAGGCCAACATCAACAAGGCTGATTGCAGGAACAAATACGTCTGGCGCCCCAAACATAAGCTCAGCCGCAGGATGCGTGATCAGTAGCCGATGTTGCTGTGAAACGCTTATTGCAATTGGATTTTGCAATGGGCCGGGGGGGATTTCGACAGCTCTAAAACTGCCGCTCGCGATGACATCTTGCGATCCGACCCAGGTGATCGGCAGGTACCCGTCGTCTTTTGTCCAGACCAAGTCGCCCACCTGAAGCTTCTCAATCGGGATATCACCCTCTGGGGTCTTTATGAGTGTTCCGCGGCAATAGCAGATGGGGCTCACATATTCTGAGGAATCAAAGCTCGGACCCTCTTGCGTGCTGACGACGGTCAGTGGGATACCTGACGGAGGAAACTCGCCCGGGCCGCCGATGAATGCTATCCCTTCAACTGTACCAAAGGCGGGGGAGGAGTTATTCACATTGAAGGCAACAGCCTGGTAGGTATTGGTTCCATCCGTCAGGGTAATGCCATATTCGGCCTCAACCCGCGTACCACTGGAAAACAGGGTCCCATCAATTGTTTGGTCGCCATCCAAGCGCTGATTGCCATCATTGTCTGCAAAGCTCGTGTCTGAACCTGCGTCCGTGATGAAGACTTCTGTAACAGCTAGAGTGTCGAACGTAATTGTTTCACCAATCAGATGGATGCCGGTGCCCTGGGTGAGGCCGTCCAGCCCTTGCGCGACCGAAACCGTTAACTGGCTTTCGCCCAAAACGAAGATAGAATAATCGGCCACCTGATAGCTGCTTTCTGGTTCTTATTCGGATCAGTCGCTTTAGTCATTCTACCCATTGGCTAGAATCCGGTAAATGCTACTGGTCAGAAAGCTGCGAGGATGGCCTTTTTTGCAACGCTTCAGCGCTTGACGAGACCACAAACTCCGGACATATCCCAATCCATGACAGACCTCGCTCATATCCGCAATTTCTCCATCGTCGCGCATATCGACCATGGCAAATCCACCCTTGCTGACCGGCTCATCCAAGAGACCGGAACGGTCAAGGATCGCGACATGAAGGAACAGCTGCTCGACAGCATGGATATCGAGCGGGAACGTGGCATCACCATCAAGGCCAACACGGTTCGCATTGACTATACTGCCGACGATGGCGAGAAATATGTGCTGAACTTGATCGACACGCCCGGCCACGTCGATTTCGCCTATGAGGTCAGCCGTTCGATGCGCGCGGTTGAGGGCTCTCTGCTGGTCGTGGACTCGACTCAAGGGGTTGAGGCTCAGACGCTGGCGAACGTGTACCAAGCCATCGACGCCGATCATGAGATCGTACCGGTGCTGAACAAAATCGACCTGCCCGCGTCCGATTGTGATCGCGTGGCGGAACAGATCGAGGACGTGATCGGCATCGACGCGACCGACGCCATTCAGGTTTCGGCCAAGACGGGGCAGGGCATCCACGAGACGCTGGAAGCCATCGTACAACAACTGCCCGCGCCGCAGGGCAATCTCGACGCGCCGCTTAAGGCGATGCTGGTGGATTCGTGGTACGACGCCTATCTGGGCGTCATCGTGCTGGTTCGCATCATGGACGGCACGTTGAAAAAGGGCATGCGGGTCAAGTTCATGTCGAACGGCACCCTGCACCATGTCGACCGTGTCGGCGTTTTCCGTCCCGAGATGGAGATGGTGGACTCACTTGGCCCCGGTGAGATCGGCTTTCTCACGGCCTCGATCAAACAGGTCCGCGACACCCGTGTCGGTGACACCATCACCAATGACCGTAACGGGACCGAAGACGCTCTGGACGGGTTCAAACCCGCGCAGCCGGTGGTGTTCTGCGGCCTCTTCCCCGTCGACAGTTCCGAATTCGAAGACCTGCGGGATGCGATCGACAAACTGGCTCTGAACGACGCCTCGTTCTCGTTCGAAATGGAAACCTCCGCCGCGCTGGGCTTTGGCTTCCGCTGCGGCTTCTTGGGCCTTCTGCACCTTGAGGTCATCCGCGACCGCATCGAACGCGAATATGATATCGAGCTCATCACCACCGCGCCGTCGGTGATCTATCACGTCTACATGAAAGACGGCGAGATGATCGAGCTGCACAACCCCGCCGACATGCCCGACCCCTCCAAGGTCGACCATATCGAGGAGCCGCGCATCAAGGCGACCATCCTTGTGCCCGACGAATACCTCGGAGACGTTCTTAAACTCTGCCAGGACCGTCGCGGCATTCAGCTGGACCTGACCTATGCGGGCACCCGCGCCATGGTCGTCTATGACCTGCCGCTGAACGAGGTCGTCTTTGACTTCTACGACCGCCTGAAATCGGTGACCAAGGGCTATGCCTCGTTCGACTACCAGATGACCGGCTATACCGAGGATAATCTGGTCAAGATGTCGGTGCTGGTGAATGACGAACCGGTCGACGCGCTGTCCACCATGGTTCACCGCGACCGGGCTGAAATGCGGGGCCGGGCGATGTGCGAAAAGCTCAAGGACCTGATCCCGCGCCACATGTTCAAAATCCCGATCCAGGCCGCCATCGGAGGCAAGGTCATCGCCCGCGAGACCCTCTCGGCCCTGCGCAAAGACGTGACCGCGAAATGCTACGGAGGCGACGCCACGCGGAAACGCAAACTGCTGGACAAGCAGAAGGCGGGTAAGAAGAAGATGCGTCAGTTCGGGAAGGTGGATATCCCGCAGGAGGCATTCATCTCTGCGTTGAAGATGGACAGTTGACCGCGTATTCTCTCTCTGGAAATGAGGGATATTATGAAGCAAGAAGAAAGCTTTACGGTTACAATCAAACGCAAAGAAGGCGAAAGCTTTCAATGCAAAATTGACTTTGCGGACGACGACGGAGAGCCCAGTTCGGGCAAAACCCTCCCGGGCGAGTTTAGGAAGCTCTCAGACAATTGGACGACAACGTGTGTAAGTTTCTTTGAAGTAGTGCCTTTCTTGTCTGACATCGGATACTTTTATGCCGACCGAGATTTCGAGCAAAAGACACAGGATTTTCTCGGAGAACATGGTACTCTAAAGTCCTCAGAACAGGAAGATGGTCTTACTGTACAGCAGTATGATGTTCCTTTCAGGGAGTTGGAGCTGTTCTCCAAAACTCTTGGTAAAATTAGCCAGCTACTAAAAACCGCCGAAACACTAAAAAGATCTGCGCTAGGTTCTTTGGTCTCAGAGTATGAGGCTTTTTGGGTAGAGTTGTTGGCAATTTTAGCAAGAGTAAGACCGACTGCGTTTCTCGGTGATGAATTTGTTGTCACGGAAGCAGAGTTGACAGATTACGACTCTATCGAAGAACTTCGGTACGCAAAACTGCAACAGGCACTGGATGACATCCTTCACGGAAAATCACATATTGAAGTACTTGATTTTATAGGTAAAAAATTTGGCGGAAATCTGTTGTCTGATAAGAAACTAATTTCTGAGTTTGTTGAGGTCTGCCAAAGACGGCATCTGATTACCCATGCTGGGGCAAAAGTGAATAAGAGATATCTTAGGATTTGCTTAGATGCTGGTTGTGATGTTGAAACGTTGCCGAAATTGGGCGAGAACGTTACGATTTCACGAAAGTACTTGAGGCGCGCCACCGCAAGAATCTACCAAGTCGGCTTCTTTTCGCTCCATCTTTTGTGGCAAAAGTTGCTCCGCGATACAGAAGGATCAGACTCTGCCGTCTTGAACGCTTCACACACATTTCTTGAAAATGATTTGACCAAGATGGCGCGTCGAATTTCCAAGTTTTCGCTGGAGCGGAAATCAAACCGGCCGCATAACGTCGTACACGCGTACCTAATAATAAACCAAGCTCAAACCTATGCCTTCGATAAGTCGTTAGAAGATCGCGAAAGGATTGAGGGAGTTGAGAAATGTCTGTCACAGAGAGATTGGTCAATGAAATCTGCGCTGGTCGAACTTGTCCTTGCATGCCTCAGGAGGGAGTATGAAGGTATTGATGACAAAGTAGTAGCAGCGGCGACCGTTGGCGAACAATCGTTGCAATATCCCGACGTCTTTACATGGAACGTTTTTCGAGAAGCCCGAGACAACTCAACGTTCATAGATGGAGTAACTAGGGCTTTTGGTTCCGTTGTATCGTTGGATGCAAATCGAAGCATAGCTCTCTCAAATCCGGACACTTAGATCGCTTCAAGAGTGGCACACCTCTGAATATTCATCCGAGGTAGCCCGGCGGCACCGCCGGGTCGCGCCGACCCGCCCCCGTCAAACCGAAGGTTTGCCTCCGGCAAAACGGGCGGCGCGTTTGCGCCACCCCTCGGGTTGGCGCTGCCCTCAGTTCTACTTATCAACGGTTGAAAACGCTTTTGCGCCTCGGGGTTCCGCTCTTTCGTGGATGAGTTCGTATGCTGGATGAATTCTGGGACGCCACTCATCCACTCGGGTCGGTCGCGGTTCTTCCCCCTCTATTCCGCCGCTCCGAACGGTTCCTCGAACTAGTACACACGGACCGTTGCGAGTGATCTGTGACCCCCAAACCTCTGACCCAGATCAAGGACCGAATTCGATCAACGCACTAGTGTTTCCGCACAGTTGAATATCTGAATGAGGTCGCAATGCTCCCCCTGATGTTGATCGTTCATATCTTCCTTGGATCTACCCTCGCAGGCACAGCGGTTATCGCTGTTCTGGTGATGGGATACACCGCAGTCCTTCCAATCGTGCTGGCGGCGGCGGTGGGGTTTGTGGCGGCCTTTCCGGCCTCGTATCTGGTGGCGCGCAAGCTGGAGGGGTGACCGCTCGGCCATCGCATGCGAGTTGCAGGGCCGCCCCGCATATTCCGGAAACAAAAAACCTGCCAAGATCGGGTCTTGGCAGGTTTGAATGGTTTCTGCAGTGGGGGAGAGGTTTACTCTCGGTTCCCCAGCAGTTGCAGTAGGAACATGAACATGTTGATGAAGTCCAGGTACAGGCTCAGCGCGCCCATGATGGCGGCCTTACCCAGCCACTCCTGATCACCGGCATGTGCCATCTGCAGGTAGGTATTCTTGATCTGCTGCGTGTCATAGGCGGTCAGGCCGGCGAAGATCAGAACGCCGATGACCGAGATCGCGAAGGCCATGGCCGACGAGGCCAGGAAGATGTTGACCACCATTGCGACGATCAGGCCGATAACGCCCATGATCAGGAAGGTTCCCATACCCGACAGGTCTTTCTTGGTCGTGTAGCCGTAGAGCGACAGACCCGCGAAGGCGATCGAGGTGATCAGGAAGACCTGAATGATCGACTGACCGGTGAACGCGATGAAGATCCAGCTGATCGACAGGCCCATCACGGCGGCGAACGAGTAGAACACCAGCTGTGCAGCCGCAGCCGACATGCGGTTGATCATGGCGCTGAAGCCGAACACAAAGGCCAGCGGTGCGAACATGATCACCCATTTCAGCGGCGAGACATAGATCGAATGACCCAGCGCGGTCAGGTAAGTGTTCGCGTTCAGTTGCGCCACGGCTGCCGACGGATCGGTGGTGATCGACAGACCCGAGATCGCCCAGGCTGCGAGGAAAGTGATGAACATGCCCACGGACATCGTGCCGTAGACTTTGTTCATATGGGCGCGAAGGCCCTCATCAATCTCGGCGGCGCGTGCGCCTGCGGCCGTCCGAATCGTATCGAATTGTGCCATTTACAAAGGTCTCCCTAAACGTATCTGCGTGCGGCCCGTAAGTATTGGCCACTTTCCTGCTGAATATCGGCAACTGTAGGCTGTGTTTCAAGAGTTTCTGCAGTATTTCCGCCTAAAATACGCAACAAAAACGGCGACCTGCTGCCGCAGATCGCCTATCGCCGAAAAAACATGAGTATTAAAGGCAGCTTTTCCAGAACTGCGGAGCATCCCAGATGGGACGGCGGGCCTCGGCGTCGGCCTGGGCACGGGTGATGCCGATGTCGTTCAGGGCGCGGGTATCCAGCCGAGCCAGTTGTTGGCGTTGACGTCGTACGGACAGGACGGACCGTATACGCGCAAACAGGGATTGTTTGTGTTGAGGGCAAGGGCGGTTCAGGGCGATCGAGTTCATGGTCTATCCTTTCGTTTTTCAGATGTTTTAAGTCGGTCTCATCAACTTTCTTGATTTATATGGCGAGTTAAGGCATATTTTAAAAACGAATATTTTTGATTGGATGCATAAGGATTCGTGAACATGAGAAATCTGGACATCACCACATTGCGATCCTTTGTGGCTGTGGCCGATCAGGGTGGCGTTACCCGGGCGGCGGGGTTTCTGCATCTGACGCAATCAGCCGTCTCCATGCAGTTGAAACGCTTGGAAGAGCTTTTGGATCTGGAGCTTCTGGACAGAAGTGGTCGGACCATCGCGCTGACCGCCTCGGGCGAGCAGTTGCTTGCCTATGCCCGTCGGATGATTGCTTTGAATGATGAGGTGATCTCGAAACTCACGGATCAGGCCTTTGAGGGCGAGGTGGTTCTGGGTGTCCCTCATGACATTGTCTACCCGGCGATCCCGCGCGTACTTCAGCGGTTCAATGCCGATTTCCCGCGTGTGCGGGTGCAGTTGATCTCGTCCTATTCGCTGCAGCTAAAGGATATGTTTAAGCGCGGAGAATGTGATCTGATCCTGACGACTGAGCCTTCGTCATCCGACGGCTCTGAGACCATTGCCGAGCTTCCGCTGCGCTGGATCGGGGCGCCCGGTGGCTCGGCCTGGCGCAAGAACCCGGTGCCGATTGCGCTGGGGCGGCGCTGCATGTTCCGCCCGCAGGTTATCGCGGCGCTGGATGCCGCAGGTATCCCGTGGGAGCTTTCCGTCGAAACCGAGAATGACCGCACCATCGAAGCGACCGTCAGCGCTGATCTGGCGATTCACGCGATGCTAGATGGCACCGAGGCTGCACACCTTGAACAGATCGACTCGGGTGGTGTTTTGCCCGAGCTGCCCGCGCATATGATCAACCTCTACGGAGGAGAGCCGGGGCGCGATGCAGTCATCGAGGCGTTGGCGCAACTGGTGCGCCAGAATTTCCGCATGCTGGGCAGCACGCCCCTTCGGGCCGTGGTGGGCTAGGGCGTAATCACGATCTTGCCGGTGGATTTGCGCTCTTTCAACAGGCGGAGGCCGTGTTCGACTTCGTTCAACGGCAGGGTGTGGCTGATATGAGGCGTGATCTTCCCTTCGGCATACCACTGGAACAACGTCTGAAAACTGTTGCGCACGATATCGGGGCGGAACCTGAGGTAGCCGCCGATATAGAAGCCGATTACCGTCAGGTTCTTGACCAACAGGTGGTTGGCCGGGATTTGAGGGACTTCGCCACCAGCAAAGCCGATTGGCAGCAGACGACCTTCGGGGTTGGTGGCGCGGAAGGCGGCTTTGAACACGTCGCCGCCAATCGCGTCATAGACGACATCGGCGCCTCCCAATTCTTTGACGCGGGCGCGCAGGTCTTCAGAGGCGTCGATCAAGTGATCTGCCCCGGCAGCCTGTGCAACTGCCAGCTTTTCAGCGTCGCGCGCCTGGGCGATGACGGTTGCCCCCATCAGTTTGCCGATCTCCACTGCGGTTAGCCCGACGCCACCGGCTGCTCCGGTCACAAGCAGGGTTTCACCCGGCTGCAACTGGGCGCGATGGTCCAGGGCAAGGTGACTGGTCCCATAGGCGATCTGAATAGCGGCAGCCTCTTCAAAACTAGTCTCATTCGGGATGGGGATGGCTCGATCCGCGTCGAACACGCCGTACTCGGCCAACCCGTCCTGACCCGAGTACACGGCGACACGGTCTCCAATCTCCAAGCCAGAGACTGCAGGCCCCAGTTCGACGACAACGCCGGCGATTTCCATACCTAAAGTGAACGGAGGGTTAGGCGTATCCTGATATGTGCCCTTCTGCATCAGCAAATCAGCGAAATTCAGGCCGCATGCTTTGATGGCGATTCTGACCTGTCCCTCGGCAGGTGTCGGCGTGGGTACTTCGACAATTCGCGCGTCAGCGCCTTTGGATTCAATGCGATATGCAAGCATGTTGGTCCATCTCAGTTTTCAGGGAATAGGTCGCAGTAAGAGCGAAATTGTCAATGCGTTCAGCTGATTGTGCGCGCTAACGAAGACGGTTTGGTTAGAAAAAGCCGCCAAAATCCTAGACACGCACAACCATAAACCAATGTACAGAGATTCCAATTCAACCAACTTGAAAAAAAAGTCAAAAGCGGCAATATTGGACGGCAGTGCTGTATCGGGGGATCGCACATGTCTGGTTGGGGGATGCTTATGGGGACTTCTCTAACCTCTGTTTATGTGAACGGCGCGAAGTCCCGCAACAGATGTGTGTGTAGTAGAGGAGAATACCAATGACTCATCACGTCGATGTCCATGTGGGCAAGCGTGTCCGACATCGCCGCTGGCTGATTGGCATGACCCAACAGCAATTGGCGCAGCAAGTTGGTATCAAGTTTCAGCAAATCCAGAAATATGAAACCGGGGCGAACCGAATCAGTGCCTCCCGTCTGTGGGACATTGCCGATGCGCTGGACGTACCGGTCAGCTTTTTCTTTGAAGGTCTTGAAGAAGGCCAAAAAGAGAAATCCGACAAGAGCGCGCTACCTGCTGACCTGATGGGTGACAAGGAAGCTCTGGATCTGGTGCGCTCTTACTACGCGATTCCGGAAAACCAGCGTCGCCGCTTGTTCGAACTGGCACGCGTTCTCAGCGACGTTGCCTGATCACCACGGCTTGACACCGGCCTGTGTTCGCAGCACCTGTGCTGCATGAGCCAGACCGACCTGACCGACCTTGAAGTTGCCGAAGAAATGGCTGACGCCGCGCGCGCAGCCATCCTTCCGTATTTCAGACAGACCAATCTCGAAACCGACAACAAGCTGGCTGGCGGGTATGACCCCGTCACTGTGGCTGATCGCGCGGCGGAACAAGCAATGCGGGCGGTTCTGGCACAGCGTCGGCCAGAAGATGGCATTCTTGGTGAAGAATTCGGTCAGGTTGAGGGGTCTTCAGGCCGAATCTGGGTGCTTGATCCGATCGACGGCACCCGAGGGTTCGTCAGCGGTACACCGACCTGGGGCGTTCTCATCGCTCTGTCAACGCAGGACGGCCCAATCATGGGCGTGGTGGATCAGCCCTATATCGGTGAGCGTTTTGTTGGCGGATCAGGCATCGCTCAACTGACTGGGCCTTTGGGCACAACTCCGTTGAAAACGCGCGGCACACAGGTGTTAGAGCAGGCAACCCTTTTTACGACCTTCCCTGAGGTTGGCACGTCAGAGGATCGTGCGGGTTTTCAGGCCGTCGCTGAGTTGGTTCAACTGACCCGCTATGGCATGGATTGCTATGCCTACGCCCTGCTTTCTGCCGGTCAGGCAGATCTGGTGATCGAGGCCGGGTTGAACGCCTATGACATTCAGGCGCCGATTGCAGTGATTGAAGCCGCAGGCGGTATCGTCACCGATTGGCAGGGTGGCCCGGCCCACCATGGCGGAAGGGCATTGGCAGCCGCCAACGCTGAAATTCACGCCGCGGCGTTGGAAATCCTGCGTAACTATTGAATGTCATTGCCGCAATGGCCGCGCGTGGATAAACTGACCCGAGCCGGTTCTTGCGCCCGTTTTCCGCTGGCTAATGCACTCCTTGCTTGAGACGGGCAGAAGCAGGAGCGTAAAATGCCCGAAATACTGATCAAAAACGCCGATACCATCCTGACAATGGATGATGATCGCCAAGAGCTGCACGGCGCGGATATCCTGATCCGGGGCGGCCAGATCGCCGAAATTGGCCAGGGTCTGACGACAACCGGAGAGATTCACGATGCCTCGGGCTGCGTCATCACACCCGGGTTGGTGAATACACATCACCACCTCTACCAAACGCTGACACGGGCGGTTCCCGGCGGGCAGGACGCCTTGCTGTTCGGTTGGTTGCAGACGCTCTACCCGATCTGGGCGCGGTTCGGACCGGATGAGATGTTCACTTCGGCGCAGATCGGGCTGGCCGAACTCGCCCTGTCCGGCTGCACGCTCAGTTCCGACCACCTGTACCTCTACCCGAACGGAGCGCAGCTTGAAGACACGATTGCCGCCGCTTCGGAATTGGGGATACGCTTTCATCCCACGCGCGGGGCGATGAGTATCGGTGAAAGTGACGGAGGCCTGCCGCCCGACAGTCTGGTCGAGCGTGAGCAGGACATTCTCAACGACATGATCCGCGTGGTGGATGCGTTTCACGATCCTTCGGAGGGGTCGATGTGTCGGGTGGGCCTTGCACCGTGTTCGCCCTTTTCCGTCAGCCGCGACCTGATGCGAGACGCAGCACTTCTGGCGCGCGATAAGGGGGTGATGCTGCATACGCATCTGGCCGAGAATGACGAAGATATCGCCTATTCCGAAGCTCAATTCGGCTGTCGTCCAGGCCAATATGCCGAGGAGCTGGGTTGGACCGGCGCAGATGTCTGGCATGCCCATTGCGTCAAATTGGATGGGGTCGAGATTGACCTGTTTGCAAGAACTGGAACCGGCGTGGCCCATTGCCCCTGCTCGAACTGTCGCCTCGGGTCTGGCATAGCGCCAGTAAGAAACATGAGGGATCAGGGCGTGAAGGTGGGGCTGGGCGCGGACGGGTCGGCCAGCAATGACAACGGCAACCTGATGCTCGAGGCGCGGCAAGCCATGTTGCTGCAACGCGTGATGAATGGCGCAGACGCAATGTCCGCCCGCGAAGCGCTTGAGATCGCAACCCGAGGTGGAGCCGACGTGTTAGGACGTTCCGATTGCGGCCGACTGATGCCGGGCAAACGGGCTGACATTGCCATCTGGGATACCCGCACAAGCCTCGAAAGCGCGGGCAGCTGGGACCCGGCGGCCCTCCTTCTGGCGGGGCCAATGCAGGTCAAGCATCTGTTCGTCGATGGCCGCCAGATAGTGCGCGGCGGTCAGATCACGACGATTGACCTGCCGCGCACCATCAAGACCCAAAACCGTCTGGCCCGCGCGCTTGCCCAATAGCGGGATTCGCACTTCATCTGGCTAAAAATATCCCCGCCGGAGGCCTGTGCCGAAGGCGCATTCAGCTGGCGACCTGCGCCCCTCCGATCCACACATCAGCAATAGCGCGGTCGTCGCCCATCATGATGGTGGGGAACACGGCCTCCCACATATCATCGGCATGTGCCTCGCGCTGGGCGATAGCCGGGGTCGAGGCGAGGTCAATCACCACCAGATCGGCCTCCATCCCTGGGGCGACATTCCCGATGCAGTCGTCCATCCTCAGCGTTTGCGCCGACCCGACTGTACCCAGCCACAGCAATTGCGCCGGGTGCAAGGGGCGGCCACGCAGCTGGCCGATCTCATAAGCGGCAGCCATGGTCCGCAGCATCGAAAAGCTGGACCCGCCACCGGTATCGGTGGCCAGGCCAACGCGGTGGCCGTCCCGGATCAGCCCGTTCATGTCGAACAGACCCGATCCGATGAAGGTGTTCGAGGTCGGGCAATGCACCAAGCCGGCGTCCACCTCGCGCAGCCGATCCCGCTCACGATCTTCCAGATGGATGACGTGACCATAGAGGCCATTCTGTCCCAGCAGGCCGAACTCCTCATAGGTATCCAGATAGTCGCGCGCATCCGGGAACAAGGACCGGACCCACTCAATCTCATCAGTTTGCTCGCTCAGATGGGTTTGCATCAGGCAATGCGGATGCTCCGCCCAAAGTGCGCCCAAAGCCTCAAGCTGTTCGGGTGTCGAGGTGGGCGAGAACCGTGGGGTGATCGCATAAGACAGACGATCCACGCGGTGCCATTTCTCCAACAGGGCCTGAGACTGATCATAGGCCGTTTGTGCTGTATCCCGTAGGCCCTCTGGCGCGTTGCGGTCCATGCAGGTTTTGCCTGCAACAACCCGCTGACCGCGCTGTTGGGCGGCCGAGAAAAAGGCATCGACGCTTTCGGGGTGAATCGTGCAAAAACTGCACATGGTCGTCGTTCCATGCGCGGCTGTCAGGTCGAGGTAACGGTTGGCGATCTCGGTGGCGTAATCGATATCGCCGAACTTCATTTCTTCGGGGAAGGTATAGGTGTTCAGCCAATCGATCAGCCGCTTGCCCCAACTCGCGATCATGGCGGTTTGCGGAAAATGAACATGCGGGTCGACAAAACCGGCCATGATCAGGTGCTTGCCGTAGTCCGTAATCTCGGCATCCGGATGCGCGGCGCGTAGGCTATCCAGCGCGCCGACCGCCCGCACCCGCTCATCCTCGATAACGACCGCTTCGTCGAGTTTGGTGCAATCCGTTGGCTCTCCCTCAAAAGGGGAGCCGTCAAAACTCAGAACGCGCCCTTTCAAAAGCGTCTTTTGCGCCATTCGCCTTGTTCCTTAGCTGTTTAGGCCCGTTCACCAGCATATGCGTGCGAAAGATGAGGGTAAATCGGCGCATTGTCATTGTTTTCCGGTAGCTGCTTCTTCTAATTAGGGGCCAATGGCATGACTAAGAACGGGAGCAGCACATGACCACAGGCATTGATGATCCCGTAACCGACTCCGCTGACGAAGACGTTTACGCGCTGGACCGCCGCACTGTTGCGGCGATCCTGTTTGCAGTGGACGTGGATGATCGCGACAAGCTGGTCGAGTTGATGGAGCCGCTTCACGCAGCCGACATCGCCGACCTTCTGGAACAGATCAATCCCTATGACCGTGCGCGCCTGATCCGTCTTTATGACAAAGAGTTCGATGGCGACATCCTTTCGGAACTTGATGAGGCCGTCCGGGAAGAGGTTATCGGTGTCCTGAAACCCGACGTTCTAGCCGAAGCGGTTCGGGACATGGACAGCGACGATGTCGTTGACCTGCTGGAGGATCTGGAAGAGCCGCAACAGGAGACGATTCTGGACGCGCTTGAGGATTCCGAGCGGGTCGCGGCAGAGCAGGCGCTCTCGTACCCTGAAAACTCGGCTGGTCGTTTGATGCAGCGCGAGGTCGTCATGGCGCCCGAGCATTGGACGGTGGGGCAGGCCATTGATTTCATGCGCGCCAATGATGATCTGCCGGAACAGTTTTATCACGTCGTGTTGGTTGATCCGCGCCTGAAGCCTGTTGCGCAGATCACCTTGGGTAAGCTGATGGCCGCGCGGCGCGAAGTACCGCTGCGGGATCTGGCGGAAGAGGAATTCCACATCATCCCCGTCGATCAGGACGAAGAGGATGTGGCCTATGCTTTCAACCAGTACCACCTGATCTCGGCGCCAGTGGTCGATGCCGATGGCCGTTTGGTCGGTGTCATCACTATCGATGACGCCATGGTGGTTCTGGACGAAGAACATGAGGAAGACATTCTGCGTCTGGCGGGGGTGAGCGACGAAAGCTCGATCTCGGATAGTGTCGCCGCGACCAGTCGCCGCCGTTTGCCGTGGCTTGCGGTGAACCTGTGTACAGCGATCTGTGCCTCGCTGGTGATTTCGCAATTCGAGGCCGCGATTGATCAGTTGGTGGCCCTTGCGATCCTGATGCCAATTGTCGCCTCGATGGGTGGCAATGCAGGGACACAATCGTTGACGGTTGCCGTGCGGGCACTAGCCACGCGCGACCTGACCGCCTCGAACGTCATGCGTGTGATCCGACGCGAGCTGTTGGTCGGCATGCTGAACGGCCTGTGCTTTGCGATCGTTCTGGGCACTGTGGGGATGCTTTGGTTCGATTCGCCTCTGCTTGGGGTCGTGATTGGGTCAGCTTTGGTCGTGAACATGATCATCGCGGGCTTTGCAGGTACGGTAGTACCGGTCTTGCTGGACCGAATGGGCATTGACCCGGCGCTGGCATCTGGGACGTTTGTGACAACCACAACGGATGTCATGGGCTTCTTCATCTTCTTGGGACTTGCCAGCGTGGTGCTTCTGTGACCGATCTGACTGAAATCAAAGCGATGGCGCGCAAGGCCGCGTTTGCTCGTCGCAAAGCGGCGTTTGATGCCTCTTTGCCGGGCGCTGCGGGCCGTTTGTCCGAGATACTGGCAGGCCACCGAGGCGTGCCCATGTCGGGCTACATGCCAATCCGGACAGAGATCGACCCGCTGCCTGCAATGGCTGAGGCCACAGCCTACGGTCCCGTTGGTGTGCCGGTGATTCAGGCCGCGGGGCAGCCGCTGAAATTCTCGCGTTGGACGCCTGAGGGCGCTTTGAAGGATGGGCCTTTCGGGGCAAAAGTACCCGAGGTCGACGATTACTTCGACCCCGAAATCCTGATTGTTCCTCTGGTGGCTTTTGACGCCAAGGGTGGCCGTCTGGGCTATGGCGGCGGGTTCTACGACCGCACGTTGGAAGGGCTGCGCGCCAAACGCCCAACCCTGGCGATCGGCTTTGCCTTCGATGCGCAAGAGGCCGAAGGACTGCCGTTGGAGCCCACCGATCAGTTGCTGGATATGGTAATCACGGAAAGCCGGATTCTGACGTTCTAAGGCTGCCTCGTTAGATCGAGTGGTTTTCGCGGAAGTATTCCCAAGCGTCTACCTCGCGGCCGCTGGCCAATATGCAAACGCCGGTTTGCCCGTCGGCACCGTCGCGGATTTCATATTTGCCACCGCTTTCCACGCAGAATGTGGCTGCAGGGTTGGCAATCTGGGTGTTGGAATCGCTCGTTCCCGCCTGGTCACAAGCGGCTAGCGCAGTAAGGCCAAGGGCAGACAATAGGATACGCGACATCAAGTTTCTCCGATCTAAAGGGCTTTGACGGTTTATTACGGCAGCATAACCACTTGTGCTTCGCGTTGACCAGACTTACGACCGTTGGGATGAGGATACTTTTTCTGGGTGACGTCATGGGCCGCGCGGGACGCACGGCCATCCAACAGCATCTGCCGCGTCTGCGCGACGAATGGCGTTTGGATTTTGTTGTGGTCAATGGCGAGAACGCCTCGAACGGGATGGGGCTGTCCGGGG
Source organism: Ruegeria profundi (assembly GCF_049800715.1). GTDB lineage: Bacteria > Pseudomonadota > Alphaproteobacteria > Rhodobacterales > Rhodobacteraceae > Ruegeria > Ruegeria profundi_A. The sequence continues at coordinate 64,877 of NZ_JBNAFO010000004.1, read as the reverse complement.
ATCATGCCAAACTGCTGCTCGATGCGGGCGCGGATTGCGTAACGCTGGGCGACCACGCCTTCGACCAGAAAGACATGCTGCAACATATCGAGAAAGAGTCGCGTATCGTGCGCCCGGTGAACTTTGCCAAGGGCGCGCCGGGGCGGGGTCATCGCCTGTTCAACGCACCCGGAGGGCGCAAGGTTCTGGTGGTTCAGGTTCTGGGTCAAGTCTTCATGAAGCGGCCATTTGATGATCCGTTCTCGGCGGTCGAGCCGATCCTGAAGTCCCACCCGCGCGGCGGACAGGCCGATGCCATCATCGTGGATATGCATTGCGAGGCGACATCCGAGAAAATGGCGATGGGCCACTATTGCGACAAGCGCGCCAGCCTTGTGGTGGGCACGCATACGCACGTGCCGACGGCGGATTCGCAGATTCTGCCCGGCGGTACCGCTTATCTGACGGATGCGGGGATGTGCGGTGACTATGACTCGGTCATTGGTATGGACAAGGTTGAGCCGATGCGGCGGTTCATCACTGGTATGCCCAAGGCGCGCTTTTCTCCGGCCAATTGCGAAGCAACCCTCAGCGGAGTGTTCGTCGAGACCAATGATCAGGATGGCAGCGCAAAATCAGTGCGCATGGTCCGCGTGGGCGGTCGGTTGGAACAGGCCGGGCCGTAAATACTTGCCCTGACCCGCGCAATGCTGGAAACTGGAAGTCAGGCGCTTGGGCCTAGGGTTCGGACTGAAAACCACGAATGCAATTCCTCTCACTGACAGACACGGGCAGCGCGATACTGGCGCTTTTGGTGGTCGCGGGCATGTTCTTGATGTTCCTGCGCGAGGTCTACCCGACCGAGGTCGTGGCCATTGGTGGCGTCGCGGTGATGCTGGTGACGGGCATTCTGCCGTACCAAAGCGCGCTGGCCGTGCTATCGAACCCCGCGCCTTGGACGATTGCCGCGATGTTCATCATCATGGGGGCATTGGTGCGGACCGGAGCGCTGGATGCGTTCACCTCAACGGCCCAAAAGCAGGCGCAGGTGAACCCGCGCATAGCGATTGCCTTGCTGATGGGGTTTGTAGTGGTGGCGTCCGCGGTGGTGTCGAACACTCCGGTGGTTGTCGTAATGATCCCGGTCTTTGTCCAGATCGCCCGCACGCTGAACGTACCCGCCTCGAAGCTACTGATCCCTCTCAGCTACGCGGCTATTCTGGGCGGTACGCTGACCCTGATCGGGACCTCGACAAACCTGCTGGTGGATGGCGTGGCCCGGGCACAGGGCATGCAGGCATTCACGATTTTCGAAGTCACGCCGCTGGGTATCGTGCTGGTGATCTATGGCATGGTCTATTTGCGCTTCATCGCGCCGCGCCTGTTGCCGGAACGGGACAGCATGGCCTCGATGCTGAGCGACCGGTCCAAGATGAAATTCTTCACCGAGGCGGTCATTCCCCCGGAAAGTAACCTGATAGGGCGCGAGGTCACCGGCGTGCAGCTGTTCAAGCGACCTGGTGTGCGCCTGATCGACGTACTGCGCGGCGACGACTCTTTGCGGCGCAACCTCAAAGGGGTGACGCTGAATGTCGGCGACCGGGTGGTTCTGCGCACCGAAATGACTGAGCTTTTGAGTCTGCAGAGCAACAAGGAGCTCAAGAGGGTTGATCAGCTTTCGGCTGTCGAGACCAAAACGGTCGAGGTTCTGATCACTCCGGGCTGTCGGATGGTAGGTCGAGCGCTGGGTACGATGCGTCTGCGCCGTCGTTATGGTGTCTATGTGCTGGCGGTGCATCGGCGGAACCAGAATATCGGTTTGCAGCTCGATGAACTTGTCGTGCGGGTGGGGGATACTCTGCTGCTCGAAGGGTCTCCGGCTGATATCCAGAAGCTGGCCGCCGATATGGACATGGTCGATGTCACCCAACCCTCGGCGCGGGCCTTCCGCCGAAGCCATGCGCCAATTGCGATTGGTTCTCTGATCGGGATCGTGGTTCTTGCGGCTCTCGGCGTTGCACCGATCTTGCTGCTGTCCATCCTAGCCGTCGCTGCAGTCCTTCTGACGCGCTGCATCGACGCGGATGAAGCGTTTTCCTTTGTCGAGGGTCGCCTGCTGGCGCTGATCTTTGCCATGCTGGCCATCGGGGCCGCTTTGGACGCCTCGGGTGCGGTGTCCCTGATTGTCGAAGCGGTCGCGCCGTCACTGAGTGTTTTACCACCTTTCCTGATCATCTGGGCGGTGTACCTGCTGACCTCGGTTCTGACCGAGCTGGTCTCAAACAACGCGGTCGCTGTGGTTGTCACGCCGATTGCAATCGGTCTGGCGCAAGCCGTTGGGATGGACCCGCGTCCCCTTGTGGTTGCCGTCATGGTCGCGGCTTCGGCCTCTTTTGCGACGCCAATCGGGTATCAGACAAACATGATGGTATATGGCCCCGGCGGTTATCGGTTCACTGATTTCATGAAGGTGGGTATTCCGTTGAACCTGACCGTTGGGCTGTTGGCATCACTTCTCATTCCGCTGTTCTGGCCACTGTAAGATCGGCGCTGACCCGCCGTCATTTTGCGGTGCCTCTTGCAAATCTTGGCCGATACACAAAGCTTTATGAATGTATTTTGCGACAAGAGGATTGGATCATGCCTGCAAAAGGAACCGCAATTGCCGCGATCGCCTGCGCGATGATGGCGAGCACTGGCTTTGCCGGAACAGTCGAAGGCTCGGCCAGTTATCGCGAAAGGATCGCCGTTCCGCCCGATGCAACCCTGTTTGTTGAGCTTCAGGATGTTTCGCTTGCCGACGCGCCAGCCGTGACGCTGGCGGCGCAGCGCTACGCTCTGTCAGCCGTTCCCGCGCCCTTCAAGCTGAGCTATGACGATGCCCTGATCAAGGACGGGCACCGCTACTCTGTAAGGGCGACGATTACTCAGGGGCAAAAGCTGCTTTTCACGACGGACACGGCCTATCCGGTAATTTCAGATGAGGCCGGGAACTCCGTCGATTTGATGCTCGTGCAAGTTCAGGCGCAAGGGGCAACAATGTTGGAGAATTCGGACTGGATCGCCGCATCGCTAAACGGTGAGCCGATCGAAACGGAGAGACGGCCCGAGCTGATTTTTGGCCAAGGCGGCGCGTTCTCGGGCACCGGCGGGTGCAATCGGTTCACCGGTCAGGCCGAGATCTCAGGCAACCGGATCGAGTTTCCCGACAATATGGCGGCCACCCTCATGGCTTGCCCGCCACCTTTGGATGAGATCGAACGCGCCTTCCTGAAAACAATGCAGAGCGTCACCACCTTCGCCATACAGGGCAATGCGTTGGCCCTTCTGGATGAGGCGGGCGAACCCGTCATCAAACTGGTCCGCAAACAGTGACGCGTTAGGCTACAGCGCGGGATCGCCCTGCGTTGCGGCCTGAGAAGATGCAGCCGCCAAGGAAGGTGCCTTCAAGCGCGTTGTAGCCATGATAGCCTCCGCCGCCGAAACCGGCGACTTCGCCGGCAGCAAACAGGCCGGGCACCACTTGCCCGTCCGCTCCGATCATCTGACTGTCCAGATTGGTCTGCAGCCCGCCAAGCGTCTTGCGGGTCAGCACGTGCAGCTTGACCGCAATCAACGGGCCGTTTGAGGGATCGAGGAACTTGTGTGGCTTGGCCGTCCGTATCAGCTTGTCACCGCGATAGTTGCGCGCCGCCAGAATCGCCATCATCTGGGCGTCTTTCGAGAACGGATTGTCGACCTGAGAATCGCGCGCCTCGATCTGTGCCCTCAGATGGGCTTCATCAATCAGACCTCCGCCCAACTGGTTCATGCCGCTGACCAGCTCGGTCAGAGTGTTCGCGACGATGAAGTCCTCACCCTTTTCCTTGAAAGCCTCAACAGGGGCTGTCGCTTTGCTGCCCGACAGAATGCGCTGGCGGATCACCTCCTTCCAACTGCCCGAGGTGAAATCGGGGTTCTGTTCTGACCCCGACAGAGCGAATTCCTTTTTGATGATCTTCTGGGTCAGAACGAACCAGCTATACTCGTGTCCTGTTTTCAGAATTTCGCGTAGCGTCCCCAGCGTGTCGAACCCCGGCAGGCAGGGCGGTTGCAGCCGATGACCCTTGGCATCGAACCACATCGAGCTTGGACCGGGCAAAATGCGAATACCGTGCGAGGGCCAGATCGGATCCCAGTTTCGCACGCCTTCGGTGTAGTGCCACATACGGTCTCCATTGATCACATGGCCGCCTGCCTTTTCGCTGATCGCGATCATGCGCCCATCGACGTGAAACGGGACACCTGCGACCATGTCTTGCGGAGGTTCGCCCAGACGGTCGCAGGGCCAGTTCTTGCGGACCATCTCAAAATTCCCGCCGATCCCGCCCGAGGTGACGATGACCGAAGGGGCGTAGTATTCGAACTCGCCCAGCTCTTCACGGTTGGTTTTGGCGCCGCGCTGGGCTGTATCCTCGGCCAGAACTTCGCCCGAGACACCTTTGGCACAGCCGTTTTGCATGATGATGTGGCTGACCTGATGGCGGAACTTCAGCTGGATCAGCCCGGCGCTGACATGCTCTTTCACGCGGCGGATGAAATGTTCCAACACGCCGGGGCCGGTGCCCCAAGTGATGTGAAACCGCGGCACCGAGTTGCCATGTCCGTTCGCATAGGAGCCTCCACGCTCGGCCCAACCGACTACCGGGAACCAGCGCAGACCCATGTCATGCAGCCAAGGGCGCATTTCCCCTGCGGCGAATTCGACATAGGCTTCGGCCCATTTCCGCGGCCACAGATCGTCATCACGATCGAACTGCGCGCTGCCCATCCAATCCCGCAAAGCCAGGTCGTGGCTGTCCTTGATGCCCATCCGGCGCTGCTCGGGCGTGTCGACCATGAACAGGCCGCCGAGGCTCCAGAACGCTTGTCCGCCCAGGAAGCTCTCGGGTTCCTGATCCACAACGATCACCTTCTTGCCCCGGTCGCCCAGCTCAGCCGTAGCCGCCAGCCCGGCCAATCCGCCTCCGACAACGATCGCATCTGCCGTGTTATTGGCCATATCAGGTCCTTTCAGCGTTTGCGAAACCAAAGGAGGAAGGGGAACACAACGACATACATAGTGACGCCATAAACCGCCGAGGGCAAAGCCAGAGTGCTGAACCCGGTCTTGGTTCCCGTGATCAATGCCGCCAAGGTCAGCCCAAGGGTTGAGTTCTGGATACCGGTGTCAATCGAGATACTTTTGCACTCGGCCCAAGAAAGGTTCGCGGCGCGCGAGACACCCAGACCGATCAGAAGCAGGGCGATATTCAGAGACACCAACCCGGTGCCCATGATGCCAAGGTTCTCAATAAAGAGCTGCCAGTTCCCGGCCACTGCGGCGATGACGATCAGCAGGAACAGAGCGCCAGCGAGTTTGGACAGCCCGCCCTCAATACGGTTTGCAAACCCGGTTGCGAACCTGCGAACCGTGATGCCAATGGCGACGGGCAGGGTCGTGATCAGGAACATGGCGATCGCCAGCCCAGTGATCGACACTTCGGGCGCGTCTTCGCCCATGAAATGCGCGATGGTCCAGGCAGCCAGGATCGGCACAGTCAGGATCGACAGGATACTGATCACCGCTGTCAGGCTGACCGAAAGCGCCACATCACCCTTGGCAAATTTCGTCAGGATGTTGCTGGTTACACCACCCGGACAAAAGCTGAGGAGCATGAAACCGACCGCAATCTCTGGCGGCAGACCTAGCAGTTTGACGGTCACAAACGCCGCGATTGGCAGCAGCACAACCTGACATAGCGCACCGATTGCAAACGGGTATTTGCGGGTCAGGACGCGTCGGAAATCGGCGATCTCAAGCCCGATACCCAAAGACAACATGATGATGGCCAGCGAAACAGGCAGGCCGACATTGATTAGAAAATCCAAGAACAACTCCTCCCAAAGTCGTTTGAATGCAGACTAAGCGAGGGGGAAACCGTCAGGCAACCGCGTCGTTAGGTCATCTATAGCGTTCTACAAACCGGCGCAGGATTTCGCCGGGCTGAGTGACGTCGGCGGCGTTGCAGATATCGATCAGGCGCTGGGCGTCCTCGGGCGGGAAATAGCCGTGGTGCTTGTAGATGTTGATGCGCTGCTCAAAGTCTTTGGCGTCAGCTTCCGGATGGAACTGAGTGGCATAGACGTTTTCCCCCCAGCGGATCATCTGAAACGGGCAGGGGTCTGAGGCGACAAGATGCACGCATCCATCGGGCAGGGTCTGGACGGCCTCTTTGTGGCCCACAAACGCGTCGAACTTGGGCGTAAGGCCCGCAGTCAACGGATCAGCGGCGCCGTCCTCTGTCAGACGGCAGGCCGAAGGGCCAACCGGTTCGCCGAACTTGGCCTTGCTGACGTCGCCACCCAGATGCGCGGCCAGAACGCCTAACCCATAGCAGCAGCCCATAAAGGGATGATCCTGTGCCGTGATCTGAGGCATCAGCCCCATGACCGCGTTTTCGATCTTTGTGTCCAACTCGGATTTCGTCGCGGGATCGTCGCTGACGCAGCCCGGGCCTCCACCAACGATGACACCTGCATATTCGGTTACATTCAAGCCTTCGGGTAGGTCTTCGCAATCCAGCCGGATGCGATGGGTTTGCTCAGGCGTCAGGCCGGTTTTGTCGAGGATCGAGGCATATTCGGCGTCCGATGCATCAGCTTCGGGGCGCAATTGAAGGATCAGAAAGCGTTTCATAGTTGGGCTTTACCTGTCAAAGCGGCCAGAAGACAAGGATCGCGGGGATTGAGACCGCGATGATCAAGATCTCAAGCGGCAGACCCATGCGCCAATAGTCACCAAACCGATAGCCCCCGGGGCCCAGAACCAGCGTGTTGTTCTTGTGCCCGATCGGCGTCAGGAACGCGGCCGAGGCGGCAACGGCAACCGTCATCAGGAACGGATCGGGGGAGACCTCGAGCGTGCGGGCCATCTGGATGCCGACCGGGGCGGCGACGATGGCCGTGGCAGTGTTGTTTAGTACGTCCGACAGGGTCATCGTCACGACCATCAGCACGGTGAGGATGGCCCAGGCGGGTAGGCCATTTGTCAGCTGGATCAGGGCATTGGCGATCAATTCGGTGCCGCCTGAGGTCTCTAACGCGCTGCCCAGTGGGATCATCGAGCCGAGCAGCACCACAACGGGCCATTCGATATGGTTGTAGATGTCACTGATCGGCATGATCTTGGTCAGCACATAGGCCACGACAACAAAACCCAGCGCGATGGGCAGGTAGATCAAGCCGATGCTGGCCGCCAAAACCGCAGCGGCGAACAGACCGATGGCGAGCCAGGCTTTTTCGTTTGCCGTCACGTTCAGGCCCCGCTGCGCCAATGGCAAGCAGCCCAGCCATTCTGTCACGTCGGCACCCCGGTCGCGGGGGCAGAGCAGAAGCAGGATGTCGCCGGCCTCGACCTCGGTCTTGCGGACCTGTTCGGTGATGCGACGACCTTGGCGCGAAATGCCCATCAGAACCGTGCTTTGCCGCCACGCCAGACCCAACCCCTGCGCGGTACGGCCGGTGATGCGTGCGCTTTCCGTGGCGACCACTTCGATCACCTCAAGCCCGTCGCCCTCGGCGGTCAGCACCTCTTGCCGGCGAGTGTCCGAGAAGTCCAGCTTTAGCGCTGCGCGGAATTCATCCAGCGCTTCGGGCCGCGCTTCCAGTACCAGCGCGTCGCCCTCTTTCAGAGTAGCGTGGGCAGATCGGCCATAGCGCCGTTTGCCGTCGCGGATCAGGCCAATGATTGCCACGTCGGACTTCTCAGCATCCTCGTACAGCTCACTGACGCGCTTGCCGATATGGGGTGACTCGGAGGGCAGGGTGAGTTCGGCGATGTATTCGGCCAGCGCTTCGGAGGCTTCTTCCTGCGCGCCTCGGTTCGGGATCAGCCGCCAGCCGATCAGCGAGACAAATGCCAGCCCGGCGATGGCCGCGATTCCGCCAACGGGGGCGAAGTCGAACATCTTGAACGGCTCGCCCAAGGTCTCGGCCCGGATCGAGGCGATGATGATATTGGGCGGCGTGCCGATCAATGTCGCCATGCCGCCAAGGATCGTCGCAAAGCTGAGTGGCATCAAAGTCAGCCCCACAGCCCGCCCGGCCTTGCGCGCGGTCTGTATGTCGACCGGCATCAGCAGGGCCAGCGCGGCGACGTTGTTCATGAAGGCTGACAGAACCGCGCCGATCCCGCCCATCAGTGCGATATGGGCGCCAAGACCGCGCGAGGCATCTACGAGGGTGCGTGTGATCAGGAACACGGCCCCTGACCGGACAAGCCCGGCCGAGACCACCAGCACTAGGGCAACGATGATCGTTGCGGGGTGCCCGAACCCGGCAAAGGCGTTGTCGACTGGTACAACGCCCAGCGTGACCCCGATCATCAGGGCGGTGAAGGCCACAAGGTCATACCGGAAACGTCCCCACAGGAGCATTCCAAAGACTGTAATGAAAAGCGCAAACAGAATGATTTGATCGGTCGTCATGCGGCCACCTTACCCTCAGATGGGCGTCCCGCAAGCCGCTCTCTTGATCCTTTGCCCCGCAAACGTCTATATGAGCGCCGAATACGCTAACATGATGACGAGGACGCACCATGGCAGGCCACTCCAAATGGGCCAATATCCAGCACCGCAAGGGACGTCAGGACGCCGCGCGGTCCAAACTGTTTTCCAAACTGTCGAAAGAGATCACCGTGGCCGCCAAGATGGGCGACCCTGATCCCGACAAAAACCCGCGCCTGCGTCTGGCGGTGAAAGAGGCCAAGTCGAACTCGGTCCCCAAGGACGTGATCGACCGCGCGATCAAGAAATCGGTTGCGGGCGAAGGCGACGAATACGAGGAAATCCGGTACGAGGGCTACGGCCCCAACGGTGTGGCTGTGATCGTCGAGACCATGACGGATAACCGCAACCGGACGGCCTCGACCGTGCGTTCGACCTTTTCCAAGAACGGTGGAAATCTGGGCGAGACCGGCTCGGTCGGGTTCATGTTCGACCGCAAAGGTGAGGTGGTCTATCAGGCGGATGCAGGTGATGCGGATACCATCTTTGAAGCCGCGATCGAGGCGGGTGCCGAGGATGTCGAAAGCTCGGAAGATGGTCACATCATCTGGTGCGCCGATACCGATTTGAACGATGTATCGAATGCGCTGGAAGAGGCGTTGGGCGAATCCGAATCCACCAAGCTGGTCTGGAAACCCACCACGACCACTGAGCTGGGTCTGGAAGACATGCAGAAGCTGATGAAGCTGGTCGATGCGCTGGAAGATGACGATGACGTTCAGCGCGTGACAACCAATTTCGAAGCGACTGATGAGGTCATGGCGCAGCTCTGATTGCACTCGACAACTGGTACCGAAAAGCCCGGCCCGTTTGGTCGGGCTTTTGTTTTTTCAGCTTCCGAAGTGTTGCTTGGCTGATCAGGCTCAAGCGATTACTCTTTGAAATGTGGGCGAGAAAACAAAAAGGCTGGCTTTAATGCCAGAGTGATATATGGCGCATGACCCGTCAGATCTGGCAAAACGCAATGTCCCGGTCCTAGCCGGGCAGAGCATTCTGTCTCAGGTCGCGTGGACCTTAGGCAGCCCGTCGGTGGTTTTGCCGTTTCTGGCAGTCTCATTCGAGCTGCCGATGTTCATCGCCGGGGCGTTGGTCTCGGTTCGCATGGTCGGCAGCATGATCGCGGATTTCTTTCTGGCCCGTTCGATTGCCGCGCGGCCCGAGAAGAAACGCGGGATTGCGATGACCGAAATCGCAATTGGAACCTGCCTTTTGGTCGCCATGGGGGTAGCCGCCACAGGCATCGTGCCGCTGATCGCCATTGCCTTCATCGCAGTCTTTTTCCTGATCGGGCTTATCGATGAGGTGCAGAACCTCATGTTAACCGATCTACTGGGCGATCATGTGCATTCGAAATCCCGAATGATGATGCAATATTTGCAACTGGGGGCCGGAGGGCTGGGTGCCATAGGGTTGGCGCTTTTGTTGCATGAGTTGACCAAGGACAATCCGCCATTTTCGCGCCACTCGGTCGTCATCGCGGTGTCCGCCACGTTCTTTCTACTATCTGCCCTGTCGATCCTTGCGATGTTTGAGATCCGCAAGACCAACAGTTCAGAATCCAATGAAGCCAAACACTTGGGCCTGTCTTTGAAAGCCAATATCAAGTCCATCTTCAGCATGTTCGAACATGCTTGGTTTCGCCGCTACCTGGTCATGCGCATGCCGCTTGTCGTGGTGTCCTTGTCCGTGCCGTTTTTCGCTCTGATTGCGGCCGAGGCGCATCATAGCTCGGCCAAGGGACTGACCGCGATGATTGTGTCTTCGGCGTCTGGCTATCTTGTCTCGGCCCCGCTTTGGCAGCTGTTGAACATGAAATCCCATCGTACCGTCATGGTCGCAGGGACTTTGATGGTGGCGATCACTGGGATCGTCCTTTTGGCGTTTCACTATCTGGGTATCGACCACGAAGTGCACCTGCATGCGATTGCCCTGTTCATCGCAACGGTTGCCGTCACGGGGATCAGCAGCGCGCGCAAGCTCTACTTTCTGGACGTCGCCCCGAAAGAGCAGCGGGTTCAGGCCTCTGCCGCGATCAAAAGCATCGCACGCCTGACCGCCGTTGCCATGTCAGCCGCTTTGGCAGCGGTCGCGCATATGCATGAGGTTTCGCTGGCGGTTGCGTTTATCGTCCTGTGCAGTCTGGTCGCAGCCGCCGCCTGTTATCTGGTCGTCTTACCCAAGCCTGCGACACCTGATCTGCAGGGCGGCTAACGTCGTTAGAGTTCCAATCAGAAGAACGACGAAATCTCGTCCAGAGGTTTCTTCATCTTGGCAACGGAGGGGACAGTCGCGACCTCTGATGGGTGACCAACGGCGATAATCATTGTGGGCTTTTCCGATGCCGGCCGTCCCAGCGCGTCATTCAGGAACTTCATCGGGTTCGGCGTGTGTGTCAGTGTCGAAAGCCCGGCGTGATGAAGGGCAGCCAACAGAAAGCCCGTTGCGATATTGACGCTTTCCGGGACGTAGTAGTTTTTGTACCGCGTGCCATCCTCGAACTCACCCCAGCGCTGGGCGAAAACCACGATCAGCCAGGGGGCAATGGTCAGGTGTTCTTTGACCGCGTTGGTCCCGATGGGTTCTAGCGCTTTGATCCACTCATCCCCTGCGCCGCCAGCATAGAAACGACGTTCTTCTTCCTCGGCCTCTTCACGGATGCGTTGTTTCAAAGCCGGGTCAGCGATGGCCGCAAAATGCCATGGCTGGTGGTTGGCGCCGGACGGAGCGGTGCCTGCGGTTCGTAAGCAGGTCTCGATCACTTCGCGATCAACGGAGCGGTCAATGAAATCTCTAACGGTATGGCGCTGGCGCATCTTGTCGTAGAATGCCTGAGCGGCTTGCTGCATCTCGGCATCGCTCATCTCGCACCGGTCGGGCAGAGGGATCGGATCATAGCTGAGCGCATCGCGTGAGAACATGGTCTTACTCCGGAATTTTGCTTTTTATCTGGCGGTCGGCATCCGGGATCAAGGCCTTTGCAGCGGCTTGTTTTACAGCTTTGGTCAAGGGGGTCAGGGCAGATGACAACACGCGCCCAACCTGCCAATTGAGGGGCACGTCCAAAGGCGCGTTGGGTGCGACTTCACAAAGCCTGCCGTCCTGCAAAGCGTCGCGCACCAGGGGTTCGGGGTTCATGCCCCAGCCCAATCCGGCAATGGCGGCGTCGACAAACCCGTGGGAGGACGGGACGAAATGCGAAGGCGGCGACAGTCGCTGCCCGGTTTGGGTCGATATCCAGACCCGCTGAAGGCTGTCCTTGCGATTGAAGACAAGGCAGGGCGCTTGTGCCAGCGACCGCACGGTCAATCCCTCGCTGAACCAATGCGCGGTAAATTCCGGGCTAGCCGTCGCAAGATACCGCATCGCGCCAAGGGAATGGGTATCACATCCGGTGACTGGTTGCCCTCCGACGGTGATTGCGGCGCTGACCTCGCCCCGGCGCAGCCAGTCGGCCGAATGCTCCTGATCGTCGATCACGAGATCGAACAGCAGGTCCGGCACCTGCGTCATCACATCGATGAACCACGCGGCCAGAACATCTGCCGGAAGGGCGATGCGAACACGCGCGGGACCGGGGCCGCTCTCCAAGGTCAATTCGCGTGCCAGTTGGGACTCTAGCAGCCCGATATCCTCGGCATGTTTGGCAATCCGCAGCCCGGCAGGCGTGGCGGTGCAGGGGGAGCCGCGATTGATCAGGCTGGTGCCGATGCGATCCTCCAACGCTTTGATCCGCTGGGATATTGCCGAGGGCGTGACGGACAGCTCAGAGGCGGCGGCGTCAAAGCTCCCGTGCCGCAGAATCGCGGCCAGCGCGTTCAGGTGATGTGGATCGATCAGCATTAGCCAGACTTAATCTTGTTCAGTATCTTTAATTTGATAGGCCGAGGCGAAGCCGCTAGTCAAACCTTCAAACGACAGGAGGTTTCATGTTCGCCCCCCTCATCGCTGGCTTTGTCCTTAGCTTCAGTCTGATTCTGGCCATTGGTGCGCAGAACGCGTTCATCCTCAGGCAGGGTCTGCGGCGCGAGCATGTGTTTGTCTTGTGCCTGACCTGTGCCGTATCGGACGCGATCCTGATTACAGCCGGGATTGCCGGGTTTGGCACGTTGGCACAGGCCGCGCCGTGGTTCGAGACGGTGATGCGCTATGGTGGCGCCGCGTTTCTGACATGGTACGGGCTGCGCAGCCTGTGGTCGGCTTGGCAGGGCGGGGCGGCAATGGAACTGGGCGAGAGCCAACGTACAAGCCTGCGCTCGGCGATGCTGACGGTGCTGGCCTTCACTTGGCTGAACCCGCATGTCTATCTGGATACGGTGGTGCTGATCGGCTCGATCTCGGCCCAGTATGACGACCGGTTCAGCTTTGCCATTGGGGCCGTGACCTCAAGCTTTGTTTTCTTCTTCACGCTGGGCTACGGGGCCAGGATATTATCGCCGTTTTTCGCACGTCCACGCGCTTGGCAGGTGCTGGACGCTTTGATCGGGATTGTGATGCTGGGAATTGCGTGGAAGTTGCTTGTCATGTGAAGGGTTGTTCTGCCGGTGAATTCGGTGTTCAACCGGGACCATGACAACAGTTTCCGCCCCTTCGCGCCCCATAGTGGGGATGTTCTGGATGTTCGCCGCAGGTCTGTCCTTCGTGGTCATGACGGCGCTGGTGAAATCGCTCGGCTCGACCATGGACCCGATTCAGGCCGCGTTTTTGCGCTATGTCCTTGGGTTGGTGTTTCTGTTGCCTGCTCTGCGGTCGATCCTGGCAACACGGCTCAGCAAGCGCGATCTCTCATTATTCGGGCTAAGAGGGGTCATTCACGGGGTTGCCGTCATGCTGTGGTTCTACGCGATGACTCGCATTCCTTTGGCCGAGGTTACGGCCATGAACTACATGACCCCGGTCTATGTCACGCTTGGCGCGGCCCTGTTTCTGGGTGAGAAGCTGGCCTTTCGCCGGTTGGCTGCCATTCTGGTCGCCCTGATTGGCGTGCTGATCATTCTGCGCCCCGGATTTCGCGAGGTGTCCAGTGGGCATCTCGCCATGCTGGGAACGGCGCTGACGCTGGGTGGGTCCTACCTGCTGGCCAAACTGCTGGTGCGGGATATCCCGCCCTCGGTCGTGGTGGCCCATCTGTCGATCTGGGTGACGCTGGCCTTGATCCCCTTTGCAATCGCTGTCTGGTCGCCGCCCACTCTGCGGGACATCGGGGTGCTGTTTCTGGTCGCAAGCTTTGCAACGGCAGGGCATTATTTCATGACATTGGCGCTGCAGGCCGCGCCGGTTGCGGTGACCCAGCCGGTCACCTTCTTGCAGCTTATCTGGGCGACGATTGTCGGAGCCTTGGTGTTCCACGAAAGCGTTGACATCTGGGTCGTGGCTGGCGGTACGCTGATCCTGACCGCCGTCAGCTTCATTTCCTGGCGCGAAGCGATGCTGAACAAACGCGATGTGACACCATCGGCTTTTGCACCCAAAGCATGAAAACATCCGTCCGAAAACGAGATTGATTGACGAGTCAATAAAAAGCGCCTAGCGTCGTCGGGAAATCCTGTTGCCCAGGGGGACGCGATGCCAAAAGTCGGAATGGAGCCTATACGCCGTGATGCGATCGTTCGTGCGACGATTGCCGAATTGGGCGTACAGAAATCTCTGGATGTGACCGTCAGCCAGATCGCCAAACGCGCGGGCATGTCCAGCGCGCTGGCGCACCATTATTTTGGCGGCAAGGATCAGATCTTTCTGGCCGCCATGCGGCAAATCCTGACGGATTTCGGCAAGGAAGCCCGGACCGAGCTGGCTGCCGCGGCCCCCGACCAACGGGCGCAGGCCATCATCCGCGCCTGTTTTGCCCATTCATGCTTCACCCCGGACGTGATTGCGGCCTGGATGACATTCTATGTCCTTGCTCAGACCAATGACGATGCTCTGCGGCTGTGGAAGGTCTATCAGGCGCGTATCCGTTCCAACCTGATCCATGCGCTGCGCCCGCAAATTGCCGAACCGATCAACGCGGCCGAGACCATGATCGCCTTGATCGACGGGCTGTATATCCACTCGGCGCTGAGCGCCCCGGAAGAGCCTCAGCTGGCTGCCAATCACGCCTTGCGCGTCCTGAATATTCTGCTCGAGGGCGAAAAATGACAAAACCCAACATTCTGATCCTGATGGTGGATCAGCTGAACGGCACCTTGTTTCCCGATGGTCCGGCCGACTGGTTGCACGCGCCGAACCTGAAGAAACTGGCCGAACGCTCGACCCGTTTTGCCAATGCCTACACGGCCTCACCGCTTTGCGCACCGGGGCGGGCAAGCTTCATGTCGGGTCAGTTGCCCTCACGCACGGGGGTGTACGACAACGCGGCTGAGTTCCGCAGCGACATCCCGACCTATGCACACCATCTGCGCCGCGCGGGGTACTACACCTGTCTGTCGGGCAAGATGCATTTTGTCGGGCCAGACCAGTTGCACGGGTTCGAAGACCGCCTGACCACCGATATCTACCCCGCTGATTTCGGCTGGACCCCGGATTACCGCAAACCAGGTGAGCGGATCGACTGGTGGTATCACAACATGGGCTCAGTCACCGGCGCGGGTGTGGCCGAAATCTCGAACCAGATGGAGTATGACGACGAGGTCGCCTATCACGCCAAGGCCAAGCTTTATGATCTGGCGCGCGGCAAGGACGACCGTCCGTGGGCTATGACTGTTAGCTTCACGCACCCCCATGACCCCTATGTTGCGCGCCGCAAGTACTGGGACCTCTATGAGGATTGCGAACATCTGCTGCCTGAGGTCTCTGACCTCGGCTATGAAAATCAGGACCCGCATTCCAAGCGTATTTTCGACGCCAACGACTGGCGCAGCTTCGACATCACCGAGGAAGATATCCGCAAGTCGCGCCGCGCGTATTTCGCCAATATCTCATACCTTGATGACAAGATTGGCGAGATCCTCGAAGTGCTGGAGACGACGCGCCAAGAGGCGATCATCATGTTTGTCTCGGACCATGGCGACATGCTGGGCGAACGCGGGTTGTGGTTCAAGATGACGTTCTTTGAGGGCTCATCGCGCGTGCCGCTGATGATCTCGGCGCCGGATTTGCCTGCGGGCCTTATCGAAACGCCTGTGTCGACCATCGACGTGACCCCGACGCTGGGCGCTCTGGCCGGTGTTGATATGGCCGAGATTGCCCCATGGACGGATGGCGAAGACCTCGTACCTCTGGCCAAAGGGCAGGAGCGGACAGCCCCGGTGGCGATGGAATACGCGGCCGAGGCCTCCTATGCGCCGCTAGTCTCGTTGCGCTACGGCAAGTGGAAATACAATCGTTGCGCGCTGGACCCCGATCAGCTGTTTGATCTTGAGGCTGACCCGCATGAACAGAACAACCTCGCCGATGACCCCGCGCATGCCGGAACCTTGCAAACGTTGCGTGCGAAGTCCGAGGCGCGCTGGGACCTGGGCCGGTTTGATGCGGATGTTCGCGCCAGTCAGGCGCGCCGCTGGGTTGTCTATGAGGCGTTGCGGCAGGGTGGGTACTACCCCTGGGACTACCAGCCGCTGCAAAAGGCATCCGAGCGCTACATGCGCAACCACATGGACCTGAATATTGTCGAGGAGAGCCAGCGGTTCCCGCGCGGCGAGTGACCTCTTCTTATTTTTGAAAATACGCCCGCCGGAGGCAGAGCAGGTTTCGAAACCTCTCACGGCGGATCTATGGAGACGTGAAATGGAAGCAGATTTTGTCATTGTGGGTGCTGGCTCTGCCGGCTGTGCGATGGCCTATCGCCTGAGCGAGGCTGGGGCCTCGGTCCTGGTGATCGAACATGGGGGCACGGATGCCGGGCCCTTTATTCAGATGCCTGCGGCGCTGAGCTATCCGATGAATATGTCGCTGTACGACTGGGGATTCAGCTCGGAACCCGAACCTAACATGAACAACCGCCGGATGGCCTGTCCGCGCGGCAAGGTGATCGGTGGGTCGTCCTCTATCAACGGGATGGTCTATGTGCGCGGCCACGCGCGGGATTTTGACACTTGGGCGGATATGGGTGCGGATGGGTGGTCCTATGCGGATGTGCTGCCCTACTACAAACGTATGGAAACCTGGCATGATGGCGGCCATGGCGGTGACCCTGAATGGCGCGGCAAGGATGGTCCGCTGCATGTGTCACGCGGTCCGCGCAAAAACCCGTTGTTCCAAGCCTTCGTCGATGCGGGTCAGCAAGCGGGCTATGAGGTCACGGGCGACTATAATGGCGAGAAGCAGGAAGGTTTCGGCCCAATGGAGCAGACCGTCTGGAAAGGACGGCGCTGGTCGGCGGCAAATGCTTATCTGCGACCTGCTCTGAAACGTCCCAACTGCGACCTCGTCAAAGGTTTGGCGTCGCGCGTTGTGATGGAAGAGGGGCGCGCAGTCGGCGTCGAACTGGTGCGTGGCGGCAAGAAAGAGGTCATTCGTGCCCGGCGTGAGGTTGTTCTGGCGGCCTCGTCGATCAACTCGCCCAAACTGCTAATGCTCTCGGGTATTGGGTCGGCGTCGCATCTGGCGGAGCATGGTATCGACGTTGTTGCTGATCGTCCGGGCGTGGGCGCAAACCTGCAGGACCACCTTGAGTTGTATATCCAGCAAGCCTCGTTGCAGCCGATCACGCTGTACAAGCACTGGAACCTGTTCAGCAAAGGTCTGATTGGGGCGCAGTGGCTGTTCACCAAAACCGGTCTTGGGGCCTCGAACCAGTTCGAGAGCGCGGCCTTCATCCGGTCGAACCCGGGCGTGGAATACCCCGACATCCAGTACCACTTCCTGCCGATTGCAGTGCGCTATGACGGTCAGGCCGCCGCCGAGGGGCACGGGTTCCAGGCGCATGTGGGGCCGATGCGGTCTCCGTCGCGTGGGGCTGTGACTTTGCGGTCGAACAAGGCTGAAGACGCGCCGGTGATCCGGTTCAACTACATGAGCCATGAAAAAGACTGGGAAGACTTCCGCAAATGTATCCGCCTCACCCGTGAGATCTTTGGTCAGGACGCCTTCAAGCCCTATGCGGGCAAAGAGATTCAGCCTGGCGCCTCAGTGCAGACGGATGAGGAACTGAATGCCTTCATCGCAGAGCATGCCGAAAGCGCCTATCACCCCTGTGGCACCTGCCGGATGGGGCGCGCGGATGACAAGAACGCCGTGGTCGATCCCGAAGGTCGTGTCATTGGCGTGGATGGTTTGCGTGTGGCTGACAGCTCGATCTTCCCACAGATCACCAATGGCAACCTCAACGCGCCGTCGATCATGGTGGGTGAGAAGATGTCGGACCATGTACTTGGCAAGGATGCGCTGCCGAAAGCCAATGACCGCCCGTGGATTCACCCGCAATGGGAGGTAGCGCAGCGCTGATTTGATCCGCGTCAAAGTGGGGTGTGGCGACATCCGATAAACCTGAATCGCAACGACATTTATTCAGGAGCGAACAGGAATGTCCCACACCCCGCATGAACTGGCCGAAGAGTTTCCGGACAAAGTTGAGGTGATGAGCCAGCTCAAGCAGACGGACGCTCATTTTGCGCGTTTGGCTGATGAGTATCACGAGATTAACCGCCGCGTTCACCGCGCCGAAACCAATGTCGAGCCGGTGGAAGAGCTCGCCGAGGGCGAGATGCGTAAGAAACGCGCCGCGCTCAAGGACGAGATCTGGGCGATCGTGTCCAAGGCTTGAGCCCGACAGCGGGGGCTCTGCCCCCGCACCCCCGGGATATTTTTAGCCAGATGAAGATCAGGTGACCTCGTAGGGCAGTGTGCCTCGGGTATGAGTGTCGATGGCCAAGCGCCGTTCCAGTGGCGGAACCGAGCGTTGGTGGCAGTTGGCGCGCTCGCAGATGCGGCAGGAAATGCCGATCGGTTCGTAGGCACTGGCGTTGTTGATATCCAGATTGTCTGCATAGACCAATGCTTCGGCGTGGCGGGTTTCGCAGCCCAATGCGATGGCATAGCGGCGCACCGGCGCGCCGAATGAGCCGCCGGGTTTTGAGACATCCCTTGCCAGCGAAATGTAACGGACGCCATCGGGTGTTTCCGCCAGTTGCCGTAGGAAATGCCCCGGTGTTTCGAAGGCGCGGTGGACGTTCCACAACGGGCAGGCACCGCCGAAGCGGGCAAATTGAAGCCGAGTGGCCGAGTGGCGCTTGGTAATCGTTCCGGCCTGATCTACGCGGACGAAGAAGAACGGGATGCCTTTTGCGCCGGGCCGCTGCAAAGTGGACAGGCGGTGCGCGACCTGTTCGATTGAGGCGCCAAAGCGGTTGCTCAGCATTTCCAGATCATGCCGGTCCTCTTGGGCGGCGGCCAGAAACGCGCTGTAGGGCATCAGGGACGCGCCGGCGAAGTAGTTGGCAAGGCCGATTTTGGCGATGGCGCGGGCCTCTTCGCTCTGGAATTTGGCGAAATCGAGCGTCGCTTCTAACAGCTTGTCCTGACTGATTAGGGCAACCTGAAGCAGCAGCTGAAAGACCTGTGTTTGCGGCGCAGCGCGTGAGGACAGGCGCAGTGTTCTGCTTTCCTTGTCGTAGCTGCGCAGCGGGTTGATATCTGAGAAGATCACCTGAATGCCGCGTTCTTCCAGGCTTTGCAGGGCGGCCTGACGGATGCCACCTGGGCCGTCGGCGCGTTTGGCGAACAGCTCGGCTGCGCGGTCAACCGCGTCGATATAGTTGTCGCAATAGTGGAAGAAGTCGCGGACTTCCTCCCATGGGCTGGCTTGGGTGCGGGAATCTTCGCGGCCAAGCGCTTCGTCTAGTGAGGCGAGGCGTTCGTGGGTTTGTCGATAGCTTCGGTGCAGCTCGATAAAGGCGCGGGCAAGGGCTGGCGCGTTTGAGGCGGTCAGGCGCAGATCAGCCAGAGGGGGGATGTCGTCGGCAAAGACCGGATCGGCCAGCGCCTCACGCATATCCGAGACCAGCCGCTCGCTGTCGCCGGTGCTGAGTTCGGTCACGTCCATGCCGAATTCCTGCGCCAATGCCAGAACAACCGTGGTCGAGATCGGCCGGTTGTTGTTTTCCATCTGGTTCAGGTAGGGCAGGGAAACACCCAGTTTTGTGGCAAATTCCTTCTGGGTCAGCGTCAGGCGCGTGCGCATTTCGCGCAGCTTCGCACCGGCATAGAGTTTTTGGGTGGCCATAGGGGTGCCTTTGCAACTTTTCTACTTCGGCACGTTAGCTTTGCAAACCCTCTTGGGCAAGGCGTCTTAGAGGCCCAATTGCCGCTCGCGCCAAATGACCGAGGAAATGGCCGCGATGGC
This sequence comes from Ruegeria profundi, assembly GCF_049800715.1. Taxonomy (GTDB): domain Bacteria; phylum Pseudomonadota; class Alphaproteobacteria; order Rhodobacterales; family Rhodobacteraceae; genus Ruegeria; species Ruegeria profundi_A. The sequence goes on along the minus strand of NZ_JBNAFO010000004.1, from coordinate 45,035 downwards.
AAGAATCGCCGTGATCAGCATGAGCCAGAGCAGGGGCATTGCGCCTGTTTCAACGGTTAGCAGGGCCCCTGCCAGTGCGCTCAGGCCTGCTCCTCCGCCTAGCATGATAGCGCCGCTGAGGCCCGAGGCGGTGGCGGCCAAATGTGGCCGTACGGATAGGGCGCCGGATGTCGCGTTTGGGATCGTCATGCCATTGCCCAACCCGACGAACGTCATGAAGCCGAAAAAGCTGAGCGCTGTTCCGAAGCCTGTCAGGAACAACGCGGCAGACAGGGCGACGCCGGCGGCGTTCAACCAAGTTCCCCAAAGTACCATGCGGTTGATGCCGAACCTGACCGAATACCGCCCGCTGAAGAAGTTCCCCAAAAAATAGCCCAAGGCAGGTGCGCCGAAATAGATCCCGACTTCGGCCGCGCTCATCCCGAAGACTTCGGTTCCGATGAAGGGCGCGCCGCCCAGATAGGCAAAGAACGCGCCCGACGAGCAGGCGGAGGAGAGGGAATAGCCCCAGAACCTGGGAGACGTCAGCAGCTCGGGGTACTCTCGAAATTGCTGTAGCAGGGTTTTGCCGCTTTTGGCTGAGGTTTCCCCGAAATCGAGATAAGTCAAGGCAAGGGTCAAGGCGCCCAAGGCGAAAGGCAGCCAGAAATTGGCTTTCCAGCCAAAGCTCTCTTCCAGAAACCCGCCTATGGCCGGGCCAATCATCGGGACTACGGCCATTCCCATGGTGACGTAACCGATCATCGAGGCCGCCTGATCCTGATCATACATGTCCCGAACCGCGGCCCGACTGAGGACCATCCCGACCACCACGACCGCCTGACACATGCGGAAAAGTAGGAACACCTCGGCCGTCGGTGCGTAGATGCAGCCGAGTGTCGCCAGTAGAAAGAGTGCCAGTCCCCAAAGCAGAACCGGGCGTCGTCCCGCCTTGTCTGCAATTGGTCCGATGATGATCTGCAGGACCGCGTTTACCAGCAGGTAAAGGGCGATCGACAGTTGCATGACCTTGTAATGCGTGTCGAAATGCAGGGCCATATTCGGCAGGCTTGGCAGGAACAGGTTCATGCTCAGCGCCGATAGTCCCGAGAGAAGAACCAAAGTGCCGATTGTGGGTGGTGTGCGATAAGCCGACGACGTTCTGAACTGCATGGTTTGCTTGTATAGCTGTTGAGTGGGCAAAGGCCAGACGCTTGATGCTGCTGGTAAAAATTCGCAAATTTACAGTTTGAGCAAATGTGATTTTCAAAACTTTGCAAATTTGCCGAAAATATCTTTGGCTGAAGGGTAGCTCACTGTAGGGTCCGGTCAGATTTCACAGGGGACTATCGCCATGAAAGACATCCTTTCCGAGCTTGAAGAACGCCGCAACGCGGCCCGTCTGGGTGGTGGGCAAAAACGGATCGACGCGCAGCATGGGCGGGGCAAGCTGACCGCGCGCGAGCGGATCGAGCTGCTGCTGGACGAAGGCAGTTTTGAAGAATTCGACATGTTTGTCAGCCACCGTTGCACCGAATTCGGGATGGAAAAACAAAAGCCTGCCGGGGATGGTGTGGTCACTGGCTGGGGCACGATCAATGGCCGTATGGTCTATGTGTTCAGCCAGGATTTCACCGTGTTTGGTGGCTCGCTGTCGGAAACGCACGCGCAGAAGATCTGCAAGATCATGGATATGGCCGTGCAGAACGGCGCGCCTATCATTGGGATCAACGACTCGGGTGGTGCGCGAATCCAGGAAGGCGTCGCCTCGCTCGCGGGCTATGCCGAAGTGTTCCAGCGCAACATTACTGCATCGGGCGTGGTGCCTCAGATCAGCGTGATCATGGGCCCCTGTGCGGGTGGCGCGGTATACAGCCCGGCGATGACGGACTTTATCTTCATGGTGAAGGACTCGTCTTACATGTTCGTTACTGGCCCTGACGTGGTGAAGACCGTGACGAATGAGGTCGTTACAGCTGAGGAACTGGGTGGAGCTTCTACGCATACCAAAAAGTCTTCGGTCGCGGATGGCGCTTTTGAAAACGATGTCGAAGCTTTGGCCGAGGTGCGCCGACTGGTCGACTTCCTGCCGCTCAACAACCAGGAAAAACCTCCGGTGCGGCCTTTCTTTGACGATCCCAACCGTGTCGAAACCTCATTGGATACATTGGTACCGGACAATCCAAACACACCGTACGACATGAAGGAACTGATCACGAAGATTGCGGATGAAGGCGATTTCTACGAGATTCAGGAAGACTTCGCCAAGAACATCGTCACTGGCTTCATCCGTCTGGAAGGACAGACTGTGGGTGTTGTGGCGAACCAGCCCATGGTTCTGGCTGGGTGTCTGGATATCGACAGCTCACGCAAGGCGGCGCGTTTCGTGCGCTTCTGCGACTGTTTCGAGATCCCGATTCTGACGCTGGTGGACGTGCCCGGCTTCTTGCCTGGGACGCAGCAGGAATATAGCGGTGTGATCAAGCATGGTGCCAAGTTGCTTTATGCATACGGCGAAGCGACCGTGCCGAAAGTGACGGTTATCACCCGTAAGGCCTATGGTGGTGCTTATGTTGTGATGGCATCGAAGCACCTGCGTGGCGATTTCAACTATGCGTGGCCCACCGCCGAGATCGCGGTGATGGGTGCGAAAGGCGCGACCGAGATCATCCATCGCGCTGACCTCGGCGACGCTGAGAAGACCGCGCAGCATGTCTCCGACTACGAAGACCGTTTCGCCAACCCATTCGTGGCGGCTGAACGCGGCTTTGTGGATGAGGTGATCATGCCGCAATCAACGCGCCGTCGTGTCTCACGGGCTTTTGCCAGCTTGCGCGGCAAGCAGTTGAAAAACCCGTGGAAAAAGCACGACAACATCCCTCTCTGAGCGTGCGGGGTGGGGCGGCCCACCCCAATCCGCTGAAAATTGCGGTACTCCTCCGCAATTTGCCCGAAATCAAGGCAGAATTGACAACGAGCGAAAAATCGTCGAATGATCCGGTCCATCAGACATAGAACCGCGCGGGCACATAGCACTGCGCGCGCGATCCCGGAAGGAGGAGCCTGCCATTGGCGGGTCCGGGGTCGCGCCTTGGGTCTGATGTTCAGCATCCTGTCTCTGCCAAGCATTTCAGTGGCCGAAACCTCTCTGCCCGTGCCTTCAGGCCAACCCGTGCATCTGAGCGACGTTCTGTTGGACAACAACCCGGGAGAGCTGTGGGTGCGGTTTCGGTTCATCGCCCCAAAGATCGGCGCGACGGTGGGGCGGATCGGGTACGACGTAGCCTCAAACGATATGGAGCATCTGTGCCAGACGCTGGCGGTTGCCTATGTCGCCCAGCATGATTTGGACCCGGCCCTGGTGGTGATTTCAATGTCCGACCGCCCGATCCAATTCGGCGATGCCGCCCCAGATGCAACTCAGTTTTTCGAAGCCTACCGGCTGGAGCAGTCCCGGTGTATCTGGGAGGGGCTCTGACCATGATCTGTCGTCATGAATTCAGGGTGCTTCAGACAACGGATGCGGCTTTGGAGGTGCGCGCTATGACTTTTACCCCTTACGGGTGCGAATTCATATTCCCGATTGCAGCAGTCAACGAGGTGCCAGGATGTTGAAACATCGTGGTTTTCCGGGCCGTCTGCCGGGTACGGATTTTCAATTCACTATCCGCCGTGCCAACCCCAAGGGCGTGACGCCGATCACCCGGCGTGAGCGGTTCCGTGACCGCAAGCCTGCGGACCGTCGCGCAGATGCCGCCTTCATGGAGGCGCTTTGGCAGAACTTCGGGGATCAGCCCTTTGAACGCGGCAATCTGGATGCAGGGCGGCTGAGCTGGCTGTTTGAGCGTGAGGTCGTGCCAGCCGAAGATCCTTTCGACCCGGCTAGCTATGATGCGTTGTTGGTCATTGATCTGGACGCGGCACGTGTGTCTTTTCCCGAAGTTTTCGGAGCGGGCTGAGCGGTGATCAACCCTGTGCCTCATATCCTTGCCCGCATGGGTAAAACCCTGCCCGAAGACGGGCAGGGCGGGTATGTGGCGTCAGAAGTTCAGCTGCGCGGCGACCTGAACCCGGCTGCCGTCGAAGGTGTCACCGGTCGTGGCATCGTTGCGCTCCCCATAGATGTACTCGGCGCTCAGCGTCAGGCTGTCGGTCGCCTGATAGAAGGCGTTGACGTGGATTGTCTCCAGCTCGGTGAAGTTGAGGGATCCGGTGCCATCCGAGAAGCTGTTGGTCGCCAGATCATAGTCCTCTTTACCGTAGGCGATGCCGACATTCCACTTCTCACCCAGATCCTGACGGAGCTCAATCGTGTAGCCGTCGACGTCATTGGCCTGGCCGTTGACGATGGCATTGCCAAGACCGATCAGGTAGGGGCCGATCGCCTGACCCGTCACGTAATTGACCTGGAACAGACCGCCTTCCCATGGGCGAACCGATCCCGACAGGGTCACGCCCCACTGGTCCACTTCGGTGGCACCATCGCTGGTTTCGGCTTTACCGTAGAGGCCGGAGATACGCGCGACGTACGTACCGTCGTTGTATTCAGCCGCCGCGGTCAGAACCGGGTCGTTCGAGTTCGAACCGCTGACGTTTTCCTCAAGCGATACGCTGAACTCAGTGTTCGCGCCGAAGCTGTTCGTGTAACGGATTTGCGGCTGTCGGGCGAAGGCGATGCCAACCGGGCCGTTGAATTCAACCGATGTGGGGTAGGTGTCCAGCGGCTGGAAGTTGGTCCAGTACTGACCGATCAGCCAATTGTCACCAATGGTAATGTTGGCGTGACGCAGGCGCAGTTCGGCCGTGCCGTTGGAGGCAAACAGGTCCAACTCCAACTGACCGCCGATATCACCCAGAACGCTGGGCGTGCTGGTTCGCAGGCCGATGCGCGACTGGCGTACGGTGCTGCCGAAGGTACCACTGGTTGCGGTCGAAGGCTCGCCGATGACGTTCACGAACGCGGTGTCGCCCTGGTCGAAGTCGAAGTCATAAAAGAAGTCGGCCTTGATGTAGCCGTAAATGTCCAGACTGGTGTTCCCAAGGCGGAAATCGCCATTCGCAGGACCGGCGCTGGAGGCCTCGAGGGCTTCGACCCGGGCGCGCAGAGCGTCAAGCTCGGCCTGGGTTTGAGCGTCCTGAGCAAAGGCAAGCGTGCTGGTCACACTAAACGCAGTGGCAGCGAGCAGGATTGCCTTTTTTCTCTTTGTAAACATGTGGGTGTTTCCTTGTTTGCGAGTGTGCGTGGCCAAAGTTCCACGCGCCCAGCGATCAGGGAAATCACGAAAAAGGGACGGAAAACGCGCTTTTGCTCAAGTATTTGTGCTGGAAATAAGGTCGTGATTCACTGCAGGGTGAACAGATCGGTTAACCCACGGCATGTGCGCAAAAATAATCTGCGAACAGGTGTGAATGCCTGTGATGTTGCAGGCGCAGAAATCAAGGCAGCGGCAGAGAAATGTAACGAAACTGTGACGGTTTGGGCGGCTTCAACCTGGCAAAACCATACAAGTCTTGTCGGCATGAATTTGCGCGGAGTTTCGCCTGTTGGGCAGATTCTGGCCGGAATCTTAGGTGGAAACAATAACTTGTTTGCAGACAAGATTGTGCAGTGCATCTTGATCCAGCCGTGCGACACTACTTTGCCTGCGTCGCACATGCACCTACTATTCCGTACCCCTTCCTTGCGCGGGCAGGCTTGTGTTCCCCACATCGTCCTGTCCGCGTTTTTCTTTGCACAAAAAACTGGCCTGAATGGGCATAAACCTGCGCAAAACGCAGATTTTACCCCGTTGTTATTGAATAACGGTGCCGAGTTCCTGCATCTGCCTCTAAGAGCAATACAAAAAACTACGAGGCAGACATCATGCGTATCTCAAAAGTGTTCCTTGCACTGGCAACCTGTGCGGGCCTCGCGGCCTGCGGCGATACTCTCGGCGAACAGGCCATCCTGGGCGGCGGAGCGGGCGCTGTCGGGGCAGCCGTTCTCAGTGCCGATCCGTTGGTCGGTGCGGCCGTCGGGGCCGCAGGCAACGTGCTGTACTGTAAGACGCAGAACACCTGTAACTAACGCGAATTTTCGGGGCGCAAGCCGCCCCGTCCGTCGTCACGCATTGCGCCGACGTGGGGATGCCCTCCCTGCGGCGGCTTTTTGCGTTTCCAGAACACCAAGCCAAAGGACGTTCCATGTTCAATAAGATCCTGATCGCCAACCGGGGCGAGATCGCCTGCCGGGTTATAAAGACCGCCCGCAAAATGGGTGTCGGCACCGTCGCCATCTATTCGGACGCGGACAAGAACGCTCTGCACGTGTCGATGGCGGATGAGGCTGTCCATATCGGTCCGCCGCCTGCCAACCAGTCCTATATCGTAATCGACAAGGTCATGGATGCCATCCGCCAGAGCGGCGCACAGGCCGTCCATCCCGGCTATGGCTTCTTGTCGGAGAACGCCAAATTCGCCGAGGCGCTCGACGCCGAAGGCGTGGCCTTTGTCGGCCCCCCGGTCGGAGCGATTGAAAGCATGGGGGACAAGATCACCTCGAAGAAGATCGCGCAGGAGGCCGGTGTTTCCACGGTTCCCGGCTATATGGGTCTGATTGAAGACGCCGATGAGGCGGTCAAAATCTCGAACGACATCGGCTATCCGGTGATGATCAAAGCCAGCGCCGGCGGCGGCGGTAAAGGCATGCGGATCGCGTGGAATGACGAAGAGGCCCGCGAGGGGTTCCAATCGTCCAAGAACGAGGCCGCGAACTCGTTCGGTGACGACCGGATTTTCATCGAGAAATTCGTGACCCAACCGCGTCACATCGAAATTCAGGTTCTCTGCGATAGCCATGGCAACGGCATCTATCTGGGCGAACGCGAATGCTCGATCCAGCGTCGGAACCAGAAAGTCGTGGAAGAGGCCCCGTCGCCCTTCCTGGATCCTGAGACCCGCAAAGCCATGGGCGAACAGGCCGTCGCACTGGCCAAGGCCGTGGGCTATTCCAGCGCGGGTACGGTGGAATTCATCGTCGATGGCGAGAAGAACTTCTATTTCCTTGAGATGAACACCCGTCTTCAGGTGGAACACCCGGTGACCGAGCTGATCACCGGTGTTGATCTCGTGGAACAGATGATCCGCGTTGCAAATGGCGAAAAGCTGACCATCACGCAGGATGACGTAACGCTGACGGGTTGGGCGATCGAAAACCGCCTCTATGCAGAAGATCCCTATCGCAACTTCCTGCCCTCGATCGGCCGTCTGACCCGCTATCGCCCGCCGCAGGAAACCGCTGCCGGTCCGATGCTGGTCAATGGCAAATGGCAAGGCGACGCGCCGGAGGGTGAGGCTGCTGTGCGCAACGATACCGGCGTCTATGAGGGCGGCGAGATCAGCATGTATTACGACCCGATGATCGCCAAACTTTGCACATGGGCCCCGACCCGCGAAGCCGCGATTGAAGCAATGCGCGTGGCGCTGGACAGTTTCGAGGTCGAAGGGATTGGTCACAATCTGCCATTCCTGTCGGCGGTGATGGATCACCCGAAATTCGTCAGCGGTGACATGACCACCGCCTTTATCGCTGAAGAATACCCAGACGGGTTCGAAGGCGTGACCTTGCCCGAAGGCGACCTGCGTCGGATCGCGGCCTCTTGCGCGGCGATGCACCGGGTTGCTGAGATTCGACGTACCCGTGTCTCGGGCCGGATGGACAACCACGAGCGCAAGGTCGGCAAGCGCTGGGTCGTTTCGCTGGAGGGCCAAGAACTGGCCGTTCAGGTCAACGCAGACAAGGAAGGCGCGACCGTCAAATTCGAGGATGGCTCGACCGTTCGCGTCGCATCAGACTGGACACCGGGCGATCAGCTGGCGGTGCTGGATGTGGATGGAAGCCCCCTGGTTCTGAAAGTTGGCAAGGTTTCGGGCGGGTTCCGCATTCGCAACCGGGGTGCCGATCTAAAGGTCCATGTGCGACGTCCGCGTCAGGCCGAGCTGGCCAAGCTGATGCCGGAAAAACTGCCGCCGGATACGTCGAAAATGCTGCTCTGCCCGATGCCGGGTCTGGTTGTGAAAATCGACGTGGAAGTCGGTCAGGAGGTCCAGGAGGGTCAGGCGCTGTGCACCATCGAGGCGATGAAGATGGAAAACATCCTGCGCGCCGAGAAGAAGGGCACCGTTGCCAAGGTCAACGCGGGCCCGGGCGACAGCCTTGCCGTAGACGAAGTGATCATCGAGTTCGAATGATCATGACCGCGCTCTTGGCATATCCTCAGGTCTCACCGGCGTTCTGCGCCGGTGGCTTGAGGCGTGGCAAAAGCGTTCAGCCGCCCTCGCGCCGTTCGCGAATCTCGCGTTCGCGCAGGGGGGTTTTATCGATCGAGCGGCCGATTTCGCGCACGCTCCACGGGGACGGTTTGCGCAGTTTGACCACGCCGTCCTTGTCGACAAAAACCATCTGGAACCCGCGCGGGCGCAGCTTGGACCGGATCGCGGATCGTGCGGACGGATCGGTATCCGTTAACACCACGACATCCCGATCCCGCATCGCGTCCTCACCTTCCAGCAACATGTCGATCTGCTGCTGGAACCGGGGATCTGCGGGTGTGTCGGCGAAGACGACAATGGGCCGGTGGGTCCACATGAAATCGCTCAACTCACTGTCGCCAACAGGGCGAACATATTCATCATCAGCAGGTGCTGTTCCGTCGGCGGCCATGGCAGCCAGCGGGATAAGTGCCGAGAAAACAAGGGCAAGCGTTTTGTTCATGGGGCCTCCTGTCCCGTTGAATATAGCCTCTGCGCGCGCGAATGCGACCGGCGATTTGCACAAGACGCTCAATTTGTCGCGCGTGGGCCATGCCCGGCATCTGCTCAACCACGATACGCACGGATTGCAGACTGCTGCAGGCCGAACTGACAAGAGGACACCTCGATGACCGACAAGAACGACTGGCGCGCGCTGGCCGAGAAAGAATTGCGCGGACGGCCACTGGACGATCTGACCAAGGAAACGCTGGAAGGCATCAGCGTCAAACCGCTTTATACGCAGGACGACACCGCCGATTTGCCGCATATGGGCACTCTGCCGGGGTTTGGCCCATTCACGCGTGGTGTGAAGGCGACGATGTATGCCGGGCGGCCTTGGACCATTCGCCAATATGCCGGGTTCTCGACCGCCGAGGAATCGAACGCCTTTTACCGGCGCAATCTGGCTGCGGGTCAGCAGGGTGTCTCGGTCGCCTTCGATCTGGCGACGCACCGCGGTTATGACAGCGACCACCCGCGCGTTGTCGGCGATGTCGGTAAGGCCGGTGTTGCGATTGACAGCGTTGAGGATATGAAAATCCTGTTCGACGGTATCCCGCTCGACAAGGTCTCGGTTTCGATGACCATGAACGGCGCGGTGATCCCGGTTCTGGCCAGCTTCATCGTTGCGGGTGAAGAGCAGGGGCACGACAAGTCGGTCCTCTCCGGCACCATTCAGAATGACATTCTGAAAGAGTTCATGGTGCGGAATACCTATATCTACCCGCCTGAGCCGTCGATGAAGATCATCTCGGACATTATCGAGTACACCTCGAACGAGATGCCCAAGTTCAACTCGATCTCGATTTCGGGCTATCACATGCAAGAGGCCGGCGCGAACCTTGTGCAGGAGCTGGCCTATACCATCGCAGACGGACGCGAATATGTGCGGGCCGCGTTGGATGCGGGCATGGATGTCGATAAATTCGCAGGCCGTTTGTCGTTCTTTTTTGCAATCGGCATGAATTTCTTCATGGAGATCGCGAAACTGCGCGCCGCGCGGACCCTGTGGCATCGCGTGATGACTGAATTCGGGGCGAAGTCCGAACGCTCCAAGATGCTGCGAACACACTGCCAGACCTCAGGTGTCTCGCTGCAGGAGCAGGACCCTTATAACAATGTGATCCGCACCGCGTATGAGGCGATGAGCGCCGTTCTGGGCGGTACCCAGTCGCTGCACACCAACGCTTTGGACGAGGCGATTGCCCTGCCCACAGAATTCTCGGCCCGCATTGCGCGGAACACGCAGCTGGTCTTGCAGGAAGAGACCGGCGTGACCGATGTGGTCGATCCGCTGGCGGGCTCTTACTACGTGGAAAGCCTGACCAATGATCTGATCGAGAAAGCCTGGGCCCTGATGGAAGAGGTCGAGGAAATGGGCGGTATGACCAAAGCCGTCGCCTCGGGCATGCCCAAGCTACGGATCGAGGAAAGCGCCGCGCGTCGTCAGGCGATGATCGACCGGGGAGATGAGGTGATCGTCGGCGTCAACAAATACCGCAAAGAACAGGAAGACCCGATCGACATTCTGGACGTCGACAACGTGGCCGTGCGCGAATCTCAGGTCGCGCGGCTGGAAGAGATCCGCGCCACCCGCGACGAGGCCGCTTGTCAGGCCGCGTTGGACGCGCTGACCAAGGCCGCACAAGAAGGCGGAAACCTGCTGGCTGCTGCGGTTGAGGCCGCCCGCGCCCGCGCATCGGTAGGAGAGATTAGTATGGCAATGGAGAAAGAGTTCGGCCGCCACCGCGCCGAGGTGAAGACCCTGGCGGGCGTTTATGGCGCTGCGTACGAGGGTGACGAGGGCTTTGCCGCGATCCAGAAATCCATAGAAGACTTTGCCGAGGTCGAGGGGCGTCGCCCCCGTCTGTTGGTGGTCAAGATGGGGCAGGACGGTCACGACAGGGGTGCCAAGGTGATCGCAACGGCCTTTGCCGATATCGGGTTTGACGTGGACGTTGGCCCTCTGTTCCAGACCCCGGCCGAGGCCGCGCAGGACGCCGTGGACAATGACGTGCATGTGGTGGGTATCTCGTCTCAGGCGGCAGGCCATAAGACGCTGGCACCGCAGCTTGTTGAGGAGCTCAAGAAAGCTGGGGCTGAGGACATCATCGTAATTTGCGGTGGCGTGATCCCTCAACAGGACTATCAATTCCTGTATGACAACGGGGTTAAGGCGATCTTTGGGCCGGGGACAAATATTCCCGATGCCGCACAGGACATCTTGCGCCTGATCCGCGACGCGCGGGACTGAGGCGGGGCAGGGTGCTGTCTGCCCCCTCTTTGTCTGACGGCAAATTCACCCCCAAAGGTATTTTCAAACAGAAGAAAGGCGCGGGTTTGGCTTGCGCCCTTTTGGTGTGTGCGTAGGGTGTCATCGTGGAGGGCGCGATGGAGTTGGATCATATTGCGGTGGCGGGTGCCACGTTGGAAGAGGCCACGGCGCATGTAGAAGATGCGCTGGGTGTCAGTCTTCAGGCCGGTGGCAAGCATGAGGCATTTGGCACGCATAATCGGTTGCTTGGCCTGAAGGACGGGCTGTATCTGGAGGCGATTGCCATCGACCCGGATGCGCCTCGTCCCGACAGGACGCGTTGGTTCGATCTGGACCGGTTCGAGGGTGCGCCACGTCTGACCAACTGGATTTGCCGCGTGCCCGATATCGAGGCCTCCCTGTCCGTGTTTCCCGATGGTGTGGGGTCGCCGATTGATTTGGCCCGGGGGGCTTTGCGGTGGCGGATGGCGGTTCCGCCAAATGGGCGTTTGCCTTTTGACAACTTGTTTCCGGCGCTGATCCAGTGGCAGGGGGATCTTCATCCCGCGCGTATGTTGGAGGATCACGGGTGCCGCCTTAAACGTCTGGTTGTCTATCACCCGGATGCGCTGCGCTTGGCAGAACAACTGGGTCCGCTTGATCCGGTTGTTTTTGACACGGGACCAGCGTCAATGCAGGCCGAGATCGAAACGCCTCAAGGGGTACGTATTTTGCGATGAGGGTCCGTCAGGCCCAACCAGCGGATGCAGCAGAGATCGCTTTGATCACCAACGCGATTATTCGCGACACATTGGTGACCTTCACGACCGATGAACGCAGCGCCGAGTCGATTGCCGATGATATCCGGGCGCGGGGCGCGGCGTTTCTTGTGGCTGAGGATCAGGGGCAGGTCATTGGTTTCGCAACCTATGCCCCGTTCCGATCCGGGCCGGGCTATGCCAAGTGCCGTGAGCATTCGATTCAACTGGCAGACAATGCGCGGGGCCGTGGCGTCGGGCGCGCCCTTATGGAGCAGTTGCAGCAAGTGGCCCGCAGCGAAGGGGTGCATGTTCTGGTCGCTGGGATTTCTTCGGCCAACTCGGGGGCGATCGCCTTTCATTCGGCGCTGGGGTTCGCCGAAGTGGGGCGTATGCCCGAGGTTGGGCACAAATGGGGGCAGTATCTGGACCTTGTGCTGATGCAGAAAATTCTTTCGCCCGAATGATCTATCGCACCTGACAGTCCTGCAATGGGACGCTAGTGTACGCCCATGTCGATCTGGACCCGCATATCCGACGCGCTGAGCGCTCTTGCCCAAGGTGAGAGCCTGACGGCTGTTTTCGAAAAGCTACGCTCGCCGCCTGAACGCTCGGTCGCGTTTACAATTGCCGTGATCGCGCTGGGGGCCAAGATGGCCAAGGCCGATGGGCAGGTGACGCGGGATGAGGTGACGGCCTTCCGCGACGTGTTCCAGATTGCGCGCGACGATGAAGAGGGCGCGGCCCGTGTCTTCAACATGGCTCGCACCGATGTGGCAGGCTATCAGGACTATGCCCGGAAGATCGCGCGTATGTTCTCGGAGGACAGCACCACCCTGTGCGATCTTATGGAGGGGCTGTTCCATATCGCCATGGCCGACGGGTTCTATCACCCGAACGAGAACGAGTTTCTGGAAGAGGTCAGCCGAATCTTCGGACAGACGGATGCTCAGTTTCTGGCCCTGCGCGCGCGGTTTGTGCCGGATGCGCCAAACGACCCGTATGTGGTTCTCGGCGTCTCGCGCGAAATGTCTATTGCTGAGATCAGGAAGGTCTGGCGCAAGCTGGTGCGCGAAACCCATCCCGACGCGATGATGTCGCGTGGTGTGCCGGAAGAGGCGATCCGCCTGGCCGAGAAGAAGATGATCGACATCAACCGTGCCTGGGACGAGATCAACGGCGCGACGGTTTAGGCGATGCGTCTGGCGACCTACAATATCGAATGGTTTGCCAACCTGTTTGATCGCGACGACAGACTGATCGTCGACGACAGTTGGTCGGGTCGACATGACGTGAAAAAAGCGCAGCAGGTCGAGGCGATCGCCAAGGTCCTATCCGCGATTGACGCGGATGCGGTTCTGGTCGTCGAAGCACCGAATACGGGCAAACGGCAGAACACGGTGCGCGCGTTGCAGGCATTTGCCGAGGTTTTTGACCTTCGCACCTCGCAGGCGATCATGGGATTTCCCAATGACACGCATCAGGAACTCGCGCTTCTCTACGACCCGGAGGTTCTGTCGGTTCGCCATGACCCAAGGGCGGCAGATGACGCCCCGCGCTTTGACGCGGAGTTTCGCATAGATCTGGACGTGGATGCGACGCAAGACGTGGTAGAGTTTTCCAAGCCGCCAATGGAGCTGTCGGTCCAGACCAAAGCGGGGTTTGAGTTCCGCCTGATCGGCGCGCACCTGAAATCCAAGGCTCCGCATGGGGCAGGGTCACGGGATGAGGCGATCCGTATCTCGATCGCCAACCGCCGCAAGCAGTTGGCACAGGCGATCTGGTTGTCCCGTCGGGTCGCACATCACTTGACTGAGGATGATCCAGTGATCCTGTTGGGTGACTTAAATGACGGCCCCGGTCTGGATGAGTTTGAACATCTCTTCGGGCGCTCCTCGGTCGAGATTCTGTTGCAGGCGGGTCTCTTTGATCCCCATGCGGCTACGGCGTATGGGCCGCGTCCCGGATCGGTGCCCGCGACGGCGCGGTTTGGGCGACCCGAGAACGGCACGTTCCTTGAGGCGTTGCTGGACTACATCATGATCAGCGAGGATTTGCAGTCTCGGCGACCTGTCTGGCGCATCTGGCATCCGTTTCGAGATGCTGCCTGCTGGGCCAAACCTGACCTACGAGAGGCCCTTTTGACCGCGTCGGATCACTTTCCGGTCACGTTGGATTTTGAGCTGTGACCTTTCAACTGGGCGCGGAAAGGCTTACATTCAGCATATGAAACATATTCTGATGATCGGCGCGATGGTAGCCGCTTTTGCGCTGCCTGCAGCGGCCGAGGAAGAAGATGCCCCAACGCTGATGGAGCAGGGGGCCGAGTTGTTTTTCGAGGGCCTGCGACGCGAGATGGAGCCGGCTTTGGATGAATTGCTTGGCCTTGCAGATCAATTTGGCCCCGCAATGCAATCCTTCATGCAGGAGATGGGACCCGCGCTGGCAGAACTCGCCGCCGAGGTAAAGGATTGGAGCGTCTACGAGATGCCCGAAATCCTACCCAATGGCGACATCATCATCCGCAAGAAACAGACCGAAGATGCGCCTGAAACACCCGAAGCTCTGCCGGAGGCCCCGGACGGAGCCACGGACATCTAGGGGCAGCTCAGCCCTTGATGACCACACGCACTTCGGATTTCAGGGCATTTGCCAGTGAATTCAGGCGGGACTCGGCGACTTCGTTGAACAGGGGCTGCACGGATTTGGGCAGCACCAGATCAAGCTCACGCTTTTTGGGATAAAAGCGTAGCTTGCCCACATGTGCATCGCTGTCCATGCACAACATGGCCCCGAACCGCATAGCCTTGCCCAGAATCTCGGCCTGTTTTTGGTCCTTTTCATCCAGCAGCTCGTAGAGCGGCGCAAATCGGTTGCCCTCGCGTTTGTTGCGATAGCGATGTTGCAGCGCAAGGCCGATGAATACGCGTTCGGAGTGTTTCAGCCCCCCGAGATTGGCGCGGGTGACATAGTCGAAACAGACCTCGGCCCGGTAATCAGGATGCGCGCGCCAGCTGACATCATGCAAAAGGCAGGCGGCCTTGATCAGACGGACCTGCGTCGCAGGCGCAGATTTGAACAGAGGCATCACAAAATCAAAGAGCGTGCGGCCCATACCGGGCAGGCGGGCGTCTTTCGCCTCGGAAAACCGGCTGGCCTCGATCAGGGGGTCGCGGTCGCGCTGTTCCTGCGACATCTGCTCATACAGCAGCCCTTCTCGGATGCCATAGCTTGAGATCGCGATATCCTTAGGCTTGAAGGTGCGGATCAGCCGCGCAAGCACGTCCATCGCATAAGGGATCAGCGCCATACGAGAGCTTGAAACCCCGGCCTGACTGCGCAGTTTGTCATGATCGTTCGTGTCGATGAACTTGATCGTCTCGCGCACTTGCTTGGTGGTCATGCGGTATTCGTGCAGGACGTTCAGCGGATAGCCCCGCCGCAGCATGTCCAGTCGTGCAAAGGCACGCCAGCTGCCGCCCACCAGAAACAGCCGGTCGCGCTGCTGACCCATCTGGCTGTGCAGCTCTTCCATTGTGGATTTTATATGGGCCTTGCGCGCCCGCCGCCCGCCCTTGATGTCGCGCAGCTTCAGCGGACCAAGGGCCGAGGTCACGCGACGGCCGACATCGCCGCCTCCGATCTCGGCCAATTCCATCGACGAGCCGCCTATGTCGCAGATCAAACCGTAGGCACCGGGCCAGCCCAGCATAACGCCTTGGGCTGACAGGCGCGCCTCTTCCTGACCGTCGATCACAGCCACATGCAGGCCGGTTTTGGATTTCACGTCCTGACAGAATTCGGGCCCGTCTTTCGCCTCACGTACGGCGGCGGTGGCTACGACATGCAGCCCCGGCAGGCCGAGGTCCTCTGCGATCCGCTGAAAGCGCTGCAGGGCGGCCATCGCCCTCTCACGCCCACGGGGGTTCAAGTGGCCGGTTTCGGACAGTCCCGCGCCTAGCTCGCACATGACCTTTTCGTTGTAGAAATAGGCTGGTGACCGCGCCGCGCCATCAAAGACCACCATTCGGACTGAGTTCGACCCGACATCGACCACGCCTACACGTGACAGCGCCCTTGTGCCGGGGTCGTCGAACAGAGGTCTTCCGAAAGGCCCCCAATCAGGAATGTCGGTTTCGACGGTCTGGTCCATGTCTTACCCAGAAATTTCGCTGTCAGAATGCGCAATTGGCGCGCTTGGGTCAATCATTCGGTTCGCCATCGTCAGGGTCCATTTTCAAGACTTGGATCGCCAAGGCACGCGTGATATCCCGTTTCTCGGACAGCGCGAAATCGTCCAGCTGTGCGACCACATCGGCGGCGGTTTCAAAGCGTCGATCCATATGCTTGACCAGATAGGCAATCACCTCGGGGCCGGGGTTCAGCTGCCGGTCGACAAACAGTTTCGCAAGCACCGCGCAGAGTAGCGCATCATCCGGTGGATCAAGCGCCACGTGATGCGCGCCCTCGACCCGGCTTTGTAGATCCGCCAGCGGCATTTGCCAAAATTTCGGCGCCAGACGACCCGTCATCAGCAGGGCGTGACCCTCGGCCAGAACAAGGTTGTGCAGGTGAAACAGCACTTTCTGCTGCTCGATATCACCTGCGATCATCGGAACGTCTTCAACCGCAATCGGGCTACGCGCCAGATCGGGCACGTCCTCGTAGCGCAGCCCCTGGGCTTTGATGATGCGCCCGCCGGTTTCGGCGGCCCAGACATGAGCCAGGTGGGTCTTTCCCGCGCCCGCCGGGCCGCTCAGCACCAGTTTGTTGCCGGGCCATGAGGTGGCCGAGATCATCGCAACCGCAAGCGCATTCGCCGGAGAGACAAAGAAATCTTCTCGCCCCAGCGCGGTTATGGCGGGCAAATCGAAGCTTAATTGTCGAGCCATTTACGCGTTGTCCTGATCCTGGCTTTCGAGGCCGGTATATAGGCGGCTATCCAGATAAACCGACGTCCCGAACCGCGCCAGCACACCCAAAGCTGCCGCGACTGGAACGGCGACCAGCATTCCTACAAAGCCGAAAAGTGCACCAAAGACCGACAAGGCCAGCAACAGCCAGACCGGGTGTAGGCCGACCGAGTCGCCGACTAGCTTAGGCGTAAGGAAGTTGCCCTCTGTCACCTGTCCCAGCGCAAAGATACCTGCGACTAGCCCGATATGCGCCCAATCCCCCCAGAACTGGAACAGCGCCAGCCCAATGGCCAAAGTGCCGCCGATCAACGCGCCCAGATAGGGTATGAAGGTCACCAGCCCGGCGATGAAGCCGACGATCAGGCCGAATTGTAGCCCGACAAGCATCAGGGCGACCGCGTAGTAAGTGCCAAGGATCAGACAGACTGTGCCCATGCCCCGAACGAATGAGGCCAGCACGTTGTCGATCTCACCGGCAAGACGTTTGATGGTAGGGGCGTGGTCGCGGGGCAGCAGCTCTCCAATCCGGGCGACCATGCGGTCCCAATCCAGCAGCAGGTAGACCGAGACGACAGGCACGATGACAAGCAGCACCACCACGTTGATTGCCGAGCCAAGCGAGGCCACAACGGATTCCAGCACATCCCCAGTCTTGGATTTCAGCGTCTCACCCAGCCCGACGAGGAACTGGTGCGAGCTGGATTCGCGGTCTAGAATCGACGGGAATTGCTTCTCGATGAAGGCGCGCAGCTCCTGGAACAGGCTGGGCACTATGTCGACCAGGTCGATCAACTGCGTGACCAGAGCTGGCACAACCATCAGAATCGCAAGCACAAATCCAAGGACGCCGACCACGGTGATGATCCCGGTGGCAGCCATCCGCGACAACCCCAGCTTTTCCAGCCGATCGGCGACGGGGTCGAGGAAATAGGCGATTGCGCCGCCGATCACGAAGGGCAGAAGCACGTCGCCCAAGGCCCACAGGATCACGACAAAGACAACCGTGGCGATGCCCCAGTATCTCAGCTGATCCTTAACCGGCAAAGCCATGGCGCATCCCTTTGTTGCACAGCGTTGCCATGTTCTTGGCCCATGACGCGCGGCGATGCAAGCGGTTCATGGGCCTCGGTTTCTGCGGGTCAGTCGGTCAGCGTGCCAAGTTCCGGAGTATCCCCTGTTGCGGTCTCGTCCGGCCAGTTGGTGCGCCAGATTTCAGCGGACCAATGGCCGCAATGCACGGCGGGGCGGTCAAAGCCGGGCAGGGCGGGTAGCAGAGGCTCAACAACCACATCATGACGCGGAACGGCGAAATAGGGGAACGAGTACCGCTCGCGCCCTGATCGGTTGACGACGCGGTGCGGCGTGGATTTCAATCGACCGCCCGACCAAAGTTCCAGCATGTCGCCGATATTGACGACAAAGCCGCCCGGCGGGCAGTCGGGCGTGATCCAGTCTCCGGTGCGGGTTTGTACCTCGAGCCCTCCGACGGGATCGGGGGCGATGATGGTCAGCGCGTCCGTGTCCTTGTGCGGATGAATGCCATAGCCGCCCTCATCTGGCGCCTGCGGAGGGTAGTGGAGCAGGGTCATGTTGGTCATCGGGTCGCGGAACGCGTCGCGCAATTGGCGTTCCGGCAAACCCAGTCCGGTTTCGAGCGCTGCGAGCAGAAGGTCTGCCACGTCATCCAGCATCGACCAGTAGGTCAGGATGACATCGCGTGACCCCGGCACTTCGACCGGCCAGATGTTTGGGCCATACAGCCCGCAATCTTCACGGATTGCAGCATCAGCGTCGACTTCGTGATGCAGCTTGTAGCCTTCGTATTTGTCGGCTTTGCCCGAGCCGTCATTTGGCGTGAAGAACCCCATCGGGATAAACCCGCGATAGTTCTCGCGGGTGATGGCTTGTTTCCATTTTGAGGCCTCTTCGACCGCAAAGATCGCGCGCGCCGTGTCGCGCACCTCATCAACGGTTGCCTGGGGAATGCCAGTGCCGGTGATCGATAGAAATCCTATCTCCGTGCAGGCTGCCAAGATCTGTTGAACGGTTTGGTCGTGGTCAGGATGCGCGGCGTCGCGCAAAGGGCTGAGGTCGATTGTCGGAATGTAGTCCATCAGTGAATCCTGACACCTTGCCGGTCCAGTTCAGCGTGAACTGGGGCAAGGTTCATGCTGTGCAGCTCCTGGTTGCTTTTCAGTGACAAGGCTGCCGCGATGCCGGCCCCTTGCCCCATGACCGCGCAGCACGCCATGTTGCGCGTGGCCGCATGGGCCACCTTGTCGGCCCCGTGTGAACGTCCGGCAACCAAAAGCCCTTTGACACCTTTGGGCAGCATCGAGCGATAGGGCACCTGCATATAGCGGCCAGTGGTTGGCAGGATCAGGATGCCGTAGCCGTCGATAAACTCGGGATAAATGCCTATTGTGTCCTCGAACCGGCCCTGATGGCGCGCGTCTTCTTCGGTCATGTTGTAGACCGCGTCGATCTTGCGCGTGTCGCGGATGCCGATGGTCATCCCGAAATTCCGCAGGCGGGCGTTTTCACATCCCGGCATGAAGCGGCGCAGCGCTTCGATGGCCAGCATCGACTGGCGGCGGCCTTCGATCTCACCCTTTGTGAGGCTGTCGGGGTCGGTGCCGTCGATTTCAGCCAGATGGATGAGGTTCATATAGGTCAGCTCACCCGTGTCGTGCATCGCGCCCCAGGTGCCTGCGATGGTGTTCAGATGAGGCGGGATCAGACCCTCATCAATCGCCTGCTGGAAAGGCTTGTGAACGAAGGGAGAGAACATGTCGTCCTCTTTGCCCGAGGTTTCGATGTTCCATTCGCCACCGCCGCCCCAGTCTTTATAGGTCTGCGGGTCGGCTTTGACGCCTTCCATAAAGGCGCGTTTGTCGACACCGGCGAGATGGAACATTACCGAAGCAGCCATCATATCCTCGCGCGCGGTCTTGTAGGTGGGGGCGCCAGCGCGGTGGGCGACATCGGCGTCGCCGGTCGCGTCGATCACGACCTTAGCCAGAATCGCTTCTCGACCGGCTTTGGATTCGGTGATGATGCCGGTGATGCGGTCACCCTCCATGATAGGAGCGACGAACTGTCGGTGCAGCATCGGATGCACGCCCGCCTCTTCGACCAGCTTGTCTGCCACCAGCTTGAACCCTTCGCTGTCCAGTTCATAGCTGAGCGACTGGCTTTCCGGTACTGCAGCGCCCATGTCTTTGGCGCGGGTTTCGAACTCCATGCCGATACCACCAGCCTCGACCGTTTGTTCGTGGCGATACCAGGCGAATCCTTCGACCCCCACGGCGGTAATATTGCCGCCCATGCAGCCGAAACGATCGACCAGCGACACTTCGGCCCCGGCGCGCGCGGCGGCCAAGGCGGCGGCTAGCCCTGCGGGGCCGGAGCCGACGACCAGAACATCTGTCTGGTGAACAACAGGGATTTGACGGGCGGGTTCCGAGATTGTCTGCATCGGGGCCTCATGATTTTACATTTCCGTCACATTTGAGGTTCCTGATTGGCTGGTCAATAAAAAATGCGACGGACCTGAGGTCGCAAAATCACCAATGGCCGATTGCCCCCGGCGGGGGTTTGGCATAATCACCTTGAAAAGCTCAAATCCACCTTTGAAGGTCACCCAATGCGCCTTAGCCGTTACTTTCTGCCCGTTCTCAAGGAAAACCCCTCCGAGGCCCAGATCGTCAGCCACCGGCTGATGTTGCGCGCCGGGATGATCAAGCAGGCTGCTGCCGGGATCTATTCCTGGCTGCCGCTGGGCTTCAAGGTCCTGCGCAAGCTGGAAAACATCGTACACGAGGAACAGGCGCGGGCAGGCCATATCGCGATCCAGATGCCAATCCTGCAATCGGCGGACCTGTGGCGCGAGTCCGGCCGCTATGATGACTACGGCCAAGAGATGCTGCGGATGCAAGACCGTCACGGTCGCGACATGCTGTATACGCCGACGGCCGAGGAACTGGTGACCGATATCTTCCGCGGCCATGTCAGCAGCTACAAGGACCTGCCGCTGACCCTCTACCAAATCCAGTGGAAGTTCCGCGATGAAATCCGCCCGCGTTTCGGCGTTATGCGAGGGCGTGAGTTCTACATGAAGGACGGTTACAATTTCGACCTGACCAAGGAAGACGCGCTGCACGCATATAACCGCCATCTGGTGAGTTACCTGCGCACCTACGAACGCATGGGCCTGCAGGCTATTCCGATGCGCGCCGATTCCGGCCCGATTGGCGGCGATGACACGCACGAGTTCCTGGTTCTGGCCGACACTGGTGAATCCGAGGTCTTCTATGACAGCGCCGTCACTGATCTGACCTTTGGCGACCGTCAGATCGACTATGATGACCGCGCGCAATGTCAGGCGATTTTGGAAGAGTTCACCTCAAAATACGCGCGCACGGACGAAACCCATGATGAGGCGCTTTTCAACCAGATCCCAGAAGAGCGCCGCCGCGTGGCGCGCGGGATCGAAGTGGGGCAGATCTTTTACTTCGGCACCAAGTACTCGGAAGCCATGGGCGCGACCGTTCAAGGCCCCGATGGCAAACCGACCCCGGTTCACATGGGCAGCCATGGTATCGGCGTCAGCCGCCTGATCGGCGCGATCATCGAGGCCAGCCACGATGACAAAGGGATCATCTGGCCTGAAGGTGTGACGCCGTTCCATTGCGGCATCGTCAACCTGAAGCAGGGTGATGAAGAGGCGGATGCGGCCTGTGACATGCTCTATGGTGCTCTGACCGCTCTGGGCCTTGAGCCCCTCTACGACGAC
Source organism: Ruegeria profundi (assembly GCF_049800715.1). Taxonomy (GTDB): domain Bacteria; phylum Pseudomonadota; class Alphaproteobacteria; order Rhodobacterales; family Rhodobacteraceae; genus Ruegeria; species Ruegeria profundi_A. The sequence goes on along the minus strand of NZ_JBNAFO010000004.1, from coordinate 23,543 downwards.
CGCAACGAGCGGGCAGGGGGCAAGTTCGCCACCATGGACCTGATCGGTCTGCCATGGCGCATCACCGTCGGACCGCGCGGCCTGAAGAACGGTGTAGTCGAGCTGACCTGCCGCCGCACAGGCGAAAGTGAAGAGCTGAGCCCCGAAGCCGCTGTCACCAAAATTGCCGGGATTTATGAGCAGATCGCCTGATCCGCTCATCTCGGTCATCACCGCGACCTACAACCTGCTGTCCCAGGGGCGGCAGGACAGTTTCAAAGGCGTTGTCGATTGCATGCAGCGCCAAAATTGCGCGCGGGCCGAGCATATAATTCAAGACGGCGCCTCAACCGACGGCACCGTCGCTCTTTTGCACGAGTTGACCGAAGGGATGCCGCGCACGACCGTGATCAGTGAACCGGATGGCGGTTTGTATGACGCGATGAACAAGGGCGCGCAGGCGGCAAAGGGTGAGTACCTTTTGTTCCTGAACTCAGACGACTCGCTGGCCTCGGATGGTATTCTCAACCAAGCCGCAGATCGGCTGGAGGCGACCAAGCCGAATTTCCTATATGGCTCAACGCTGCGCCGTTATGAGGATGGTGGCGAGACGATGGAAAAGCGGATGTCGCTGAAAGCCATCCTGCAGCGCATGCCGTTCTGCCATAACTCGGTCTTCATTCGTCGTGATGTGTTTCAGGCGCTGGGCGGGCACGATAGCCAGTTCCGTATCGCTGCCGACTATGACCTGATGCTGCGCTTGATTGGCTCGGGCTATCAGGGTGAGCGTATGGATGAGCCGATCTCACTGTTCTGGGATCGCGGCGCGACCAGTGATCAGGACGCGACTGGCAAGGATTACGCTCGGGTCTGGATGAGCTACTACGCGGGATTCAAATCCGCGAAAGCCCTCAGTCTGGATGATTTCGCCGGGTTCTATCGACGCGGCCACATGCCGGCTCGTCTGATCTGGGAGCTCTTACGGCGACCCGACACACCCGAGTCGATCAAGATCGCCGCGCGCCACAGTCTGGCAAAAACCCTGCGCCGGTCCGTTCAATTCTGGCGCAGTTTTTAGGCCCGTACGACCGGCCGCGCAGTCAGAATGTCGCCGTCTGCGTCGTTCCCGCGGGCCACAACGATCGGACGCCCCATGCGACGTACCAGCTCCCGAAGCTCAAAGCCCAGAAACCGGATCCCGCAGATGCGTGCGCCGGTGTCGCGGTCGGTTACGCAAAGACGCCCTTCGCGAAACGCAAGGCGATAGCCTTTGTCCCTCAGGACCTCGGCCAAATTGTTCCAGCTAACTGCGCTTGCAAAGATCGGACGGATCGCAGCACGAAGCAGTGCCGCAGTTTCACAATCCAAATCTGATGAAGGTTTGCGGGCCAAAATCGGGCCCGTCCCAAGTGTTGTATTTTGAATATTCATGAGCGACCCCCGCTCTTTCAAATGTGTTCCCCCAAAGTCAGGGTGACAAAGTTTCTGATATTAAGCAAAAAGCGAAATAAAATTGCTCAATTGTTGTGGCATTTTGAGTTCAGTGCCTCACGCAATGCCGATATTGACTTCATAGCTGAAACAATAGCGGCCTGTCTGTGAAGGTCGTCACAACCTCTGGTGTAACCAATTGGCGGGCAAGACTACTTTTACCCTGCCAAAGGACCGGTAAGTGATTCGTTTCGATCTGGAGGCAGTGCAATTTGACCTCGGCAGATTTGCTGATAGACGAGGGCACGCCCCAGAGAAAGGCCGCAGGTTCGTGCTGAGTTTCGCCACTATTGTCTATTCCAAGGATTTTCCGCTGCTCAGGCTTCAGGCGATGTCTATGGCCAGGTTTGTTGCGCCGGATCAGGTGGCCTCGATCCATGTTATTCTGAACGATATAGATGAGGCCGGACTAGCAGCGAAGATCGAACCGATCCTGCAGTACTATGGCCCGCTGCGTCCTAAAGTGCGGATTCTGAAGGGCGAAGAGGTGTTGCTGGGCGAGGGGCACACTGCGCGGCGGCCGCTGAAAGATCGTATCCTCATCGAAGACCGCTATCGCCTTCCCCTGATCCGCAAAGGCGGTTGGCGGGGCAACAATGGCTACCGCATGCAACAGGTACTGAAACTGGGCGCGGCGCGGGTGGCAGAGGCCGAGAGCATCGTCATTCTCGACACCAAGAACCTGTTCCTGCGGTCGTTCGAAGAAGGCGAGTTCTTCTCCCCCCAAGGACCAGCCCGCATTCAGTTCATGCCAGTTCAAAGCGACTATCACCGCAATTGGTTGCTCCAGAGCCTTGAAGCTTTGGGTGTTGAACACCCGCTGACGGACGACCTGCGCACTACGACGTTTTCAACGCCTTTTCCGGTACGCCGGACGCTGGTCCTTTCGCTGCTTGATGAGATCAATACACGCTACGGCTCGGTTCAGGCGCTTTTCGCGTCTAAACGGCGGCCATCGGAGTTCATGTTGATGAACGCGTTCTGTCTGATGTCACGTGATGGCTATGCGCCGTGGTTCGAACCCGCTGACCCTGCGCATATCGGGATGTGGCCGACTTATTCCACGGATGAACTGGCTAAGCTGGTCGCGCGGCTGCAGGACGACAGATCGCTGACCCTCGGGCTGCACAACAGGGCGGTTGCAAACTTGCCAGAGGATTTGCGCGGGCAAGTCTATGCGGCCCTTGAAACGCGTGGCATATGCGATCGTCAGGTGACCGAAGAGGTTCTGCAGCAAACTTCCGCGCTTTCGAGCTGACCCATAAGGACAAGCGGCTTGACCCGCGGGCGAAATGCCGAAAGGGTCGCGCCAAACCAGAAAAACCCCGGAGCAGGCATGGCCAAAACACCCCCGCCTTTCGCCCCTTTTGAATGGAAGATCGCCTGGCGCTACCTACGCGCGCGTCGGGCCGAGGGTGGCGTGAGCGTAATGACCTGGATCTCGCTGATCGGGATCACGCTGGCTGTTTTTGCCCTGATTGCAACCCTAGCGGTGCGCTCGGGGTTCCGAGCCGAATTCGTTGGCACCATTCTGGGGGCCAACGCGCACGTGACGGTCTATTCCTCGGGTGAGATCGACGCGCAGGGGCGGGTTGACCGGACCATTGCAGATTTTGAGGATCGTACGGCGCGTCTGGCGCAGGTGCCCGGTGTTGAACGGGTCGCCCCACTGGTCAAAGGGCAGGTGCTGATCACCAACCGCGACCGCAGCAGTGGGGTTCAGGTCTTCGGGATGCGACCGGACGATCTGCGCGACTTGCCGGGGATCGCGGAAAGCGAAGAAGCGGTTGGCGATCTGTCCCAGTTCCAGACGGGCGAGGACGTCATTGCCATCGGTTCCGGCGTGGCCCGCAGTATTGGCGCCACGGTTGGCGACACCGTCAAACTGACTTCGCCGAACGGGGTTAAGACGGCCTTTGGCACCTCACCACGAGTAAACGCCTATCGCGTTGTCTACGTGTTCTCGGCCGGGCGCTACGATATCGACCGCACGCGCGTCTACATGCCATTCTCGCAGGCGCAGAGTTTCTTTAACCGTGAGGGTGTCGCCGACGAGATCGAGGTTATGGTCGAACGCCCCGAAGACCTCAATCCGATCCTGATCCCCATCCTTGAAGCCGCAGGTGAGCGCAGTCAGATATGGACGTGGCAGGACGCCTCGGGCGGGTTCCTGAGGGCACTTGAAGTCGAGGACAACGTGATGTTCATAATCCTGTCGATCCTTGTCCTCATTGCGGCGATGAACATCGTCTCAGGCCTGATAATGCTGGTCAAAAACAAGGGCCGAGATATTGGCATCCTGCGCACCATTGGTCTCAGCGAGGGCTCGGTCCTGCGGGTGTTTTTCATCTGCGGCGCGTTCACGGGCATCATCGGCACGGTCATGGGCGTGATCTTGGGTTGCCTCTTCGCGCTCTACATCGACCCGATTTTCTCGTTTGTGAACTACGCCATGGGCGGTGGTGTCTGGGATCCGTCGATCCGTGGGATCTACGCCTTGCCCGCGGAACTTCACCTCAGTGACGTTCTCAAGGCGATTGGCCTGTCTCTGGGCCTGTCTTTCCTCGTCACCTATTTCCCTGCCCGCCGCGCCGCGCGGCTGAACCCGGTTGAGGCGCTGCGTTATGAATGATGTGAGCTTGCGGCTGAACGGTCTGACGAAAACTTACCTGCAAGGCACTCCGGGTGAGGTGCAGGTTTTGCGCGGGATTGATCTGGAGTTGCAGGCAGGGGAGGCCGTCGCGCTTGTTGCGCCGTCGGGTGCAGGCAAGTCGACCCTGTTGCATATCGCCGGGCTGCTGGACACGCCGGACAGTGGCAACGTTGAGATTGCGGGTCAGGATCTTGCAGGAAAAGGCGACCGCACGCGCACTTCTGTGCGGCGTCAGGATGTTGGGTTCGTCTACCAGTTCCACCATCTGCTGCCTGAGTTCACAGCGCTGGAGAACATCACCCTGCCACAACTCGCCAACGGTGTGTCCGAGCGGGATGCGCAGGACAGGGCGATGTCCCTGTTGGACCGTGTCGGAGTCGCCCAACGCGCCGATCACCGTCCGGCGGCGCTGTCCGGGGGGGAACAGCAGCGGGTCGCGTTCTGTCGTGCTTTGGCCAACGCGCCGCGCGTATTGCTGGCGGATGAGCCGACGGGCAACCTTGATCCGGATACATCTGATCAGGTGTTTGAGGCCCTGATGACCCTGGTGCGCGACCAGGGCCTGTCTGCTCTGATCGCCACGCACAATCTGGACCTGGCCGCACGGATGGACCGGATCGTCAGGTTGGAAGGTGGAGTGCTCAAGCCAGTTGAGTGATCGCCACTCCAATCGCCATCACCGCAATTCCTCCTGCGCGCATCAAGGTAAGTGGCGTGACCTGCGCGCCGAACAGGCCGAAATGGTCGATGGCGGCCGTGCTGATCAATTGACCCAATAGGACAAAGAACACGGCGTTGCCGACGCCGAAATGCGGCGCGACATGGGTGATCGACAGGACGTAGAAAGCAATCAGAACGCCCGCCAGCAACAGGTGTTTCGGGGCCTGCGCCACTTTTGACAGCGCCTCAAAACCGGGAAAGACCACCATCACCAGCGCGGAAGACCCGAAGGCGATGGCAAACAGGATCACAGCCGCGGTCGTCGGCGAGCCGATAAGCTTGCCGAGCGCCGCGTTCAAAGCTGCAAGGATTGGGACTCCGATCCCGGCGGCCAACATGATGGCTGCGTATTGTGTCATGGCCCGAACCCTCTTTACCCGTACTCGTTGATCTGGATCATTGCGCCAAGGCGCGCAGCGGGCAAGCCTGTTGACAGCAATTGTGGTAGGAGGATGCGATGATCACAAAGCTTTGTTTTGCAACGGCGTCAGTTCTGATTGCCATGTCTGTCCCCCTCTGGGCGCAGGATGCAGAGAAAGGCGCCGAGCTTTACCAGCACTATTGCGCCACCTGTCACGGGATTGATGCAACCGGACATGGGCCGATGGCCGGGGTGCTGGTCATTCAGCCGACCAACCTGAAGACACTGGCAAATGCGGATGGTGTTTTCCCTACGGCCCGCGTAGTGGGGCGGATTGACGGGCGTGATCCGTTGGTGAGCCATGGCAGTCCGATGCCGGTTTATGGCCCGTATTTCGAAGGGCAGGACACCGCGATCAAAACGCCCGATGGGCAACCGATACTGACGAGTCAGCCCATCGTTGATTTGGTGGAATATCTGAAAACCCTGCAAGACGGCTAAGCCTCAGCTGCAGATGCCTTCGATCTTTGCCTCGCTCCATGGGATTGCGATGTCACGCTCGCGGCCGGCCTGTGGCAGCGGGGACAGATCGAAGTGCTCCCCCAGCATATCGTGCAACCTTTTGGTGCGCTGCGCCTGAGGGTCCAGCGCGCGGCAGCATACATATTCCTCGACAATCGCGCCCTGCTGTTCAAACCCGTAGGACAGGAAATCGGGCGAGGTTTCCAGATCGAACAGATAAGGATCTTTGCGCCCGCCATGTTCCGCTGCGGCGCGCAAGGGGTGATAGCCTGTGGTCTCGCGGTTCTGCCATTGCCAGATATGGGTCAGTTCGTGCGCCAGCAACATCGCGGCGATCAGGTTCATCTCTTCGGGGTAGTCGGACATATAGTCCTCAAGATACCAATCGCGCGCGAAATAGACCTTGTTGAACAGGGCTACGGCGGCCGGTTTTCCAGTGACCACACCAGCCTCAACAGGCGGAAGGATACGTTCCCGACAGGCCTCGCGCGGGCGGGCTTCGCGGAAATAGGTGACTGGCACGACAGGGGCCCCTTTGACCAGCCGGACGCTATCCAGATCCAGCGTCGTGCCTTGCACCGCGCTTGCAAAGCCACGCTCCTGCTCGGTCAGGGGGCGCCCGCAGGAGGACAGAAGCAAAAGGAGCATAAACAGAATGCGCATGGCCATGAGGTCAACCCTAGTGCGTCACTTGCGTTGCGCAAGGCGATTTCACGTAGACGTGGCCGGGCCGCAGCAGGTACTTGATCTGGCACAAGACCAAATCGGCACGATACCGCTACACGGGTCTAAACATCTATCGGAGAGTACATGTCCAGTTGGGTGCCATTCATATCGGCTTTGACTGCGTTCTTCCTGAGCCATGCCATTCCCGCGCGGGCGCCGGTGCGGGCCAGATTGGTTACGGTTCTGGGGCAAAAGGGGTATCTGCTGGCGTATTCGTCATTGTCCGTCATTGTCCTTGCATGGCTGATCGTGGCTGCGGCGAACGCGCCTTATGTCGAAGTGATCCCGCCATGGCCGACGCTGCGTTGGGTGCCGTTGGTCGTGATGCCGGTGGTGTGCTGGCTCGCGGTGGCCGGATTAGCCATCAGTAACCCGTTTTCCTTCGGTGGGCTGGGGACGGCGGGCTTTGCCCCGGACCGTCCCGGTATTCTGCGCACTACCCGCCATCCGCTTTTGGCAGCGTTAATGCTATGGGCCGGGGCGCATCTTCTGGCGAATGGCAGTTTGTCTCATGTGATCCTGTTTGGCCTGTTCGCCGGTTTTGCCGCGTTGGGCATGGCGCTGATCGACCGCCGGACAGTCCGGTCATTGGGGGCGGATTGGCCGCGGCTGTCGCGCAATACGGCGCGGTTTTCGCTGCGCGCGCCCTCACCGTGGCCGCCCCTTCACGTGTGGCTTGCCTCGCTTGCCGTCTTTGCCGTTCTGATCGGTTTGCACGGTGCTGTGATCGGTGTCTCTCCACTTCCGTGAAGCAAGGAGTGGTCGACCCGCGAGTACCGTGCTATCTGATACGCTGAAGTTTGACTTACGAGGTCCAAAAATGCATCTGGCCTATGTTACCACCACCGATCGCGGCGCGACCGACCGCTTGTTAAGCGCCGTGGCCGCACATCTACTGGCGCGTGGTGCCAAACTGGCGGGGGTCGTGCAAACCAACACGGAATGCACCGATAGCAGCAAATGCGATATGGATGTGCAGGTTCTGCCCGATGGCGAGACCATCCGTATCTCGCAATCCCTGGGCGAGCACGCGCGTGGCTGCCGTCTGGACCCGGCGGCGCTTGAGCAGGCTGTAGGACAGGTCATGGCAACGCTAGCCGATGACCCGCAGCTGATGATCATCAACAAGTTCGGTAAACACGAGGCCGACGGTCGCGGTTTCCGCTCCGTCATCGCCGAGGCGCTGGCGCAGGACATTCCTGTTCTGCTGGGCGTGAACGGGTTGAATGATGAGAAGTTTCAGGCCTTCACGGGCGGGGCGGCAGAGCAGCTATCCCCGGATAGTGAGGCGATTGTCAGCTGGTTCGAAAAGGTCTCGGCCCAGCGGGCGGATGCCGCTTAAGGGCAGCCTCACGTAGCGTAATGCGCTGATATCCTGACTTGTTTGGCCGTGCCTTGGCTGCAATCCTCTCTCTGGGAGGACTATAAGCATGTGGTCAAACTGGGCCGGGAACGAAACCGCCACCGCTCCGATTGCGCGCCCTGTGGGGTTGGAACAGCTGCGGGCGACGGTTGCGGAACCTGAAAATCTGCGGGTTGTTGGGGCAGGGCATTCCTTTACCCCAATCGTAGGCGGCGCCGAGCGGATATTGGATCTGTCGGAGTTGCATTTGCCTACGGTTGGACCGGTGAAAGATGGGCAGGTCTGGGTCAATGCTAACGCGCGTCTGCGAGATATTTCACCGGCTTTGGCCGAGCAGGGTGTGGCGTTCCGCAATCTGGGTGACATCAACACGCAGTCGCTGGCTGGGGCCGCGTCCACGGCTACTCACGGCACCGGACGCACTTTGCCCTGTCTTGCGGCCGAGATTACCGATGCCAAGTTCATCGGTGCGACCGGTGACATATTGACCACCTCGCAAATCCCGTTGGAGATGGCGCAGGTGACGCTGGGCTTGCTGGGCATTGTGACCGAGGCTCGGATTAATGTCGTGCCGAAATACAATCTGCGCCGTCAAGTCACGTTGACGGATCTGCCGGATGTCTTGGCCAACATGCATCAGAATTGGGCCGAGAACCGGAATTTCGAGTTCTTCTACATCCCCTTCACCGGCAAGGCGGTCGAACTACGCCACGCCGTCACCGAAGACCCCGAAAGCAAAGCGCCACGCGATCTGGATATGTTGGCGGTCAAGGTGCTGAAGCTCGCCCGCGACGCGGGGCGCTTCAGCCCCGGTCTGCGCAAGCTGTTGCTAAACTTGCTCACGCTGGCCCAATCGGACGAGGACTACGTAGGCGAAAGCTGGCGGGTGCTGTGCAGCGACAGACATATCCGGTTCAGGGAGATGGAGTATCATCTGCCCGCCGATATCGCTGGTGATGTCCTGACCGAGGTCTTTCGCCGTCTGGAGCGTGACCACAAGGACATCTATTTCCCGATCGAGGTGCGCCAGACGGCAGGTGACACGGCCTGCCTGTCACCGTTTCAGGGTGGCCCACGGATCTCGATCGCGCTGCACACGGATGCGGGTGAAGATCACAGCCGCTATTTCAACGCGCTGGAACCACTGTTTCTTGAGGCCGGAGGGCGCCCGCATTGGGGCAAGATGCACAGTCTTTCCTACAAAGACTTGTCCGGCCTCTACCCGGATTTCGACCGATTCTGCGCCCTGCGTGAGGAATTGGATCCGAAGGGCAAATTCATGACGCCTGCCTTGAGCCGGTTGTTCGGGCCATGAGCGATCCCTACCTCACCCGGTTGTCCGAGACTTTGCGCAGCCATGGGGTCGATCAGCCTGTCGTTGCAATAGATCTGGATCGGGTTGAGGCAAATTGCCGGGCAGCACAGGCCGCAGCGGACGTTGGTCTGTACCGGCGCTTGGTCGCAAAATCTCTGCCTTGCCTGCCGTTGCTTGATCATATCCGTGGACTGATACCCAGCTCAGGCCTGATGAGCTTTTCCGAACCGATGTTGTCGGTTTTGCTGCAGGCAGAACAAGAAACGGATCATCTGATCGGAAAACCGCTGCCCGTCACCTCTGCCGCGCGTGTTTTGCAGACCTGCCCGGACGCGGCAGATCGGGTGCAATGGCTGATCGACACCCCAGAACGCCTGCGTGAGTATCTGGCTTTGGCGGAGACAAGCCAAACGTCCCTGCGTTTTTCGCTTGAGGTGGATATTGGTCTGCACCGTGGCGGGTTGAAAGTGGATCAGGTTGCCGAACTCGCACGGGTGATCTTTGCGCATCCAAACGCTCGTTTAAGCGGGCTTGTGGGGTATGAGGCGCATCTGGCGAAGCTGCCCGGTCTCCTGAAGTCGCGGGCAACGAAGGCCAGCGCCAAAGCGTTTGAACATGCCGTGGCTGCACTGCCTGAAGGCGCGGGTTATTGCCTGAACACCGGCGGCAGCCTGACCTTTCAGAGCTATCACACACCCGGCCCAGCCACCGAGGTTGCGTTTGGTTCGATCCTGGTGAAGCCATCGGATTTCGACCATGCGACCACCACTGGCTTTCAACCAGCCGCGTTTCTGGCCACCCCCGTCCTCAAAACCATGCCGTCAAACCCTCTGCCAGGTTTAGAGTTCCTACCCCACCGCAAAACTCATATCTCGATCTTCGGAGGGCATTTCCCCGGCCAACCCGTCCACCCCGACAGGTTCACTTATTCCTCGGTCTTCGGGCGGTCGAGCAATCAGGAGGTTTGGACTGGCCGCTCTCAGCAGGCCGTCAAACCCGGTGACATCGCGTTGATCCGCCCGAGCCAAAGCGAGGCTGTTCTGAACCTATTCGGAACGGTTTTAGCGGTGCAGGAAGGGCAGGTGATCGCGGAGTGGCCATGCTTGCCGAATTGACTCCGATAGCACAGCGATACTTGTGCGATTTTTCAGCCGTTTTTCACCGCGAAGCGCATTGAATTCGCAAAGCTATGGGCGTAGTTCTCAACGCGTGCCGACCGCGTGTCGACACTGCTTGCCCGCGTGGTGGAATGGTAGACACAAGAGACTTAAAATCTCTGGGCCGGAAGGCCGTGCCGGTTCGAGTCCGGCCGCGGGTACCACACAGCTCCTTAGACCGGATAGTCGAGCCTTGTGATCAGCTGCCAGATATCTCGGTTCAGGGTGGACAGGTCTTCGACAACCTGTTCGATCTCGCGCAGGGCCTCACCGTCCAAAGTATCCGTGCGACCCATTTTGATGTCTGTTTTCCGATCCGCAATACGCATCAGAATGGTCTTGGGGTTGCCGCTTTCTGGATCGAAGGAATAGATGCAGTGATTGAACCGGTTGCGGATGCCGGACAGTTTCCCAAGCCGTTTTGTATGCTCCAGGATCGGGTCTCGAATGCCCTCGGGGCGGCCATCCATTTTTGCAAGCCGCTCAACCAGATCAATCCGAGCGCGGGTCGTGTTCAGGGTCAGAAAGATGATAACGGCGGCATCTTTGCTGGTGCCTGCCAGACCCGCAATTAGGTGGATCAGCAGGCTTTCGGTGTTGGTCCACATATAGTTCAAACGCCCCACCAGCAAGATCAGCCGGTCAAACCGCTCTTCCACGAGATCAGCCAACACGGGGGCTTTGCGCATCAAAAGGCGCAACCTCGAAATAGAAATGTGCGGCGGCGGTGCGGTTGCTGACCCCGATCTTGCCGACCACATTATGCATATGCAGTTTGACGGTATGTTCCGTGATCCCTAACCCGGCCGCGATGACCTTGTTGCTTTGGCCTTGAGACACCAACCTGAGGACCTCCTTTTCCCGTTTTGTCAGCCTGTCGAAGAGTTCAACCTGCTGTGAGTCGGCGGGCTTGGGCGTTACGGATGATGCTGGGGCCTTGCAGGGGTTCGCTTGGGTGCCAGCGACACAATCCGCGAGGAAGCTGGGCAGGTGAAGCTGCTCATGCATCAGCAGCCTCAGGATCGACCGCCACACATCAGGGGCGACGTTCATAGGCAGAAAGCCGATCTCGCCGTACCGACTGCGATCCCAGCGTTCAAACAGATGCCGGGCTGCAGCGTCCTTGCGGTAGGAAAACGCGAGGCATCCAAACGGAACCTGTGCCGCGTATTTACTTGGCCGTTCCAGCAGATCCTCCAGCATGACCTGATCTACGACCAGAACGCGGCTAGCATGTGCTTTGGCAGATGTTAGGTCGTCCAGTGAATCGAAACGCGATGCGCGAACGTCAAACTCGTTCTGGACGCTTCTGAGGGTTTGATTGGAGAGAAAAAGCTCTCGACCAATGAAGTGAATTGAAAGGTCTTCGGTCTTGATATTCTGGTAGGCGTAGCCTCGCTCAGACGAGTCAATCATTACTGTCCCCCCCACTAAAAAACCGAACTGCAATTCGCAGTTTTTCACACAAGTAATTCGGGCAGTTCGAAAGCCGAAATAGTCTTAAAAATATAGACTTATTGTAGATGAAATGTAGGGGGTCAGCAACCGGATATTCGGATTTGATACTTGGTCCTAGAACCATTGATTAGGGTTGTGTTCCGGTGATTTCGGGTAAGTAGAGGGAATTCAAAGGCTTCTTTCGTCTAAGCCCAATTGGTAGGGTTTTAGGTCGGATTTTTTAGCGAAAACTCCGGCCACTCCCGCAATATCCCCGTATTTCAACAGGCTAGACGTTCTAGAGCTTTTCGATAGCTTGGCAGCTTTGTCAAAGGCTGCGACGCTTCCTCTACTTCAGATTGCGAAGGTTTTTCCTTTAACGCCCGCTTTTCGTGCATTTTCGCGAATCTCTTTTCAGCGGGGACGTCGGCTTAGCCGGGAAAGGAGGTGCAGTAAGCTCGGAACCAACAGACCGCAGGGTTATGCGTTCAGGCATACCGTGCGGATTTTTGTTTCAACCGCACGAGTAACCACCTTTGAGATGAATGGTGGTCAGGTGCGCCAATAGAGTGGAAATCAATATGTCTGACCGTAGAATTCTATCCCCAGTCACAACCGTCGAAGAAATTGATGTTGAAGACATGGACCCGGTCGTTGAAGACCCGGGTGTTGAAGATCCTGAATTGGAGATGGCTGAAAACGCCCAACAGCAGCAACAGCAACAACAACAGTCTGTCGACAACACAAACGGCGGTGACGACAGCAACACCAATGGTGGCAACGACAGTAACACCAATGGCGGAAACGACAGCAACACGAACGGTGGTAATGACAGCAACACCAATGGTGGTAACGACAGCAATACCGTTCGCGACAATGGCAACAGCACCAATGACAATGTGAATCGGGTCGATATCGACTTTGGTGAAGGCGAGTGGATTCCGCGCGACGATGACAAGGTCGATGTGGACATCGGCGACGATGCCTCGACCGGTGACGTGATCACGGCCGGAGACGACGTGAACTATGATCCCGGTGACGATCTGAATCTGGATATTTCGTTGAACGGCGAAGGCAATGACATGGCCTCGTTCAACAACCAGTATGCCAGCCTGACGGACAATGACACGCTGAACGGTGCGACCGTGTCCAACTCCGGTACCTTCGAACAGAGTGGTGATGCCAATGGCGGCACCGCGACTGCAGAAGAGGGTATCGACACATCGTCCGATGGTGGAGCGTCTGGCAGCGGTGGGACCAGCCATGGCGGTGATGCGTGGGGTGATACCCATGGCAGCACTTCGATGGCCCTCGGTGGCCACTCCGGAGATGCGAACGGCGCGGCAACCGGTGGAGCGGGCGCAAGCTCGGGCGAAGCGAATAACGGCAGCATCGGTCTAGGCCTGTCAGGGGCGCAGTCGGATGGTGACGGTACTGGCGCCGCTGGCGGCAACGCCAACAGCACCTCGAACGCGACGAACTCCGGAACGTCCAGTGCAAGCAGCTCTGGCGATGGTGGAGAAGGCGGCGCGGCTGGATCTCTGGGTCTTGGTGTTGGTCTTGGTCTGTCCGGCTCGAACGCGAGCGGCAATGCGGATGGCGGCGACAATACCTCCGATTCGATGGGAACTGGCCTTGGTCTGGCGGGCACTGATGCGTCTGCACAAGGCTCGAACGCTGGCGACGGCAATGCACAATCCAGCGGTAGTGCCGACAACACAAGCTCTGGCAGCAACCAGGCCAACGGCGCGACCGCTGGCAGCAACAATGCTGCTGGGATCGCGGGTGCTGGCGCTATGGGGGCCAATGACGCAGATGGCGGCAATGGTCCGGGCGGTAGCGGCTCCGGTGGTACTGGGACTGGTGGTAATGGGCCGGGTGGTGACGGGACCGGCGGTAACGGACCGGGCGGATCCGGCACTGGTGGCGACGGACCGGGTGGTTCGGGCACCGGTGGTAACGGACCAGGCGGCACAGGTTCCGGCGGTAATGGTCCGGGTGGTGCTGGCCCAGGTGGCACAGGCTCTGGCGGAGCCTCTGGAACGGCCGAGGGCGCACTTTCTGCGCTGAACCAGCAGAATCTTGGTCTTGGTTTGAATCTGGCAGATCCTGATCCGACAACGGGCGGTGGTGGCACAGCCGGAGATGCAACTGGAACAGGTGGCGCCGGATCTGGCGGAGCAGGCTCTGGCGGCAATGGCCCCGGTGGCGCAGGCTCTGGCGGTAACGGTCCGGGCGGCACAGGTGCCGGCGGCAATGGTCCTGGCGGTGCGGGTTCGGGCGGTAATGGTCCGGGCGGTGCAGGCACCGGTGGCATGGGCATGGGCGGGAATGGTCCCGGCGGTGCAGGTGCTGGTGGTGCAGGCGGTGGCCGCGTTGACACAAGTTCGGACGCGCAAGGCGTTGGCGACCAGTCCGCGACAGGTCCTGACATCTCGCAAAGCCCGGGTGATGTGACAGGTGCGACCAACAACCTGCAAACTCCGGATGGATCGGGCGGCGGCGGTGGCAGCAATGCGACCGATGGCACAGCCGAAGCAACCGGAACTGGTGAATCGACTGCCGAAGGTACTGGCGGTGCAGGTGGCATGACCTCGCCGACATCGAGCTCGGCCGGTAGTGGCGCCGGATCTGCGGATGCGACCAACACAGCTGGCGATGGTGGTGACAACGAGGTGTTTGCAGAAGCTGACACCGATGGAACCGCTGACAGTCTGGCCGAAGCGATTGCCGGGTATGGCGGCGCGGGGTCTGCTGACAATGATGCGACCTCGACTGGAACCGGCAGCGCGACGGGATCGGCAATGTCCGGTGACGGCGGCTATGGTGGAGCGGCCACAGCGGCTGGCGGCACTAGCGGCGCGGTCATGGGAAGCTCGACCGGCGGCATGACAAACGGTGCAACCAATACCGGTGGCGAGGCCTCGGGCGCCAATTCTGGTGCAGGTGGTGCAGGCGGAAACGCCGGTACCTGGGGCTCCGACAACGGTGGCGATGGCATCGTGAACGGCGAATCCTACGCATCGGCTGCAGCTGTTGTGGATACGGCGGCGTTCAACCAGTCGATCGTCATGGGCGCAAACGTCCTTGGTAACTCGGTCGATACGACCATGGTGGGCGGCTCGATGACGTCGTCCTACGCCAGCGACGATACCGAGGTCTAAGACCCGTTTCGGGCTCTGCCATTTTCAGAGCCCGAGCTTTTTTCAAAACCGCCGGGGGCGCGCCACGTGGCCCCGGTCTAGCAAACCCAAAGCGGAAATTTTCGGCCGTAGCGGGTGACAAGGAACCTTAATATGTCCCTCGACAGTATTACTGAAACGATTGCACATTTTGTTGGAACTTTTGAGCTGACAATCGAACAAGGACGATTGAGAGACAAGTATGAAGAGTTCACCGCGCTACGGCGGAAAGTCGAACTTGAAGACCTGTCAGACCCCACAAGAATTGAGGTCAAGGCCACGTTGAAGGCCGATCCGGGCGACTATGCCCCGATCCCTTTCAAATTCAACACACCTCCGGCCGAGCTGCCGCCACCACCCCCGGCAAACGGCCCGAACTATGAGACAAACATTTTCCTCGACCCACCGGAGGGTCCTTCTGAGGCGGTACGCGAGGCGGCATTGGGGCCGGCAGATGCGCCGCCTTTGATGCTGTTCCAGTTTCAGAACGAACTGATAGGGTCAGCAGTCACCTACACGTTCCAGACACTGTTCCTGCGCGACAATGACGTCGTCGGAGAAGGGGAGTTCCGCGATGTCGGCGCCCTGATCAGTGCAGGGCAGGACATGCTCGAGGCCGCCCTGACATTCCATGCGGTGGCGGCGCCGTCCTTTGCGTTGGCCGATTATGCGTCGCTTGAACTGCTCTCTGAGATTGCCGAGCAGATTGTGAACCCGATGAACTCCGAGATCGAAGGTGTCACGGTTCATCAATTCCACGGCGAAGACGCCGTTGGTGTGATCATAAACGGCGAAAAGGTTGAAGAGGCCGTAGAATGGGACGACCTGCTTCCGGCCTATCACCAACCAGATGAGGAAACCGAAACGCCGGATATGCTGCCCGTAGAATGGGACCGCTCGGATGACGAAGAATTTGCCGACGGCCATATGGTCATCGCGGGCGGCAACCTTGCGGTCAACGAAGTGGCGGCAACGATTGCCTGGATTGATGCGCCCTACATAGCCGTAGGCGGCAAGGCGATGGATTTGACTGTGATCAGCCAGGTCGCTGTGATTTCCGATTGGGACCAGATCGAAGAAGGCGATAGCAGCGGAACCAAGGTGGTGCAGTCAGCCTCGGTCGGCGTTGAAGCGAAAGCTGCCTATTGGCTGAACCAGGCCGAGGGGGCCGAAGGGCAACCCGCCTTTGCCTCGGTCGATTGGATCAGCGGCGATCTGGTCGTTGCGAATTTCATCAAGCAAGAGATCGACGCCACGGATGTCGACCACATACAGGCCGAAATCTCGGCAAGCACGACGCTTTATGCGATGGGCGACAACCAGATGGTCAACGTCACCGAGATTGTCCAGCTGGGCAGCTACTATGATGTGATCATGATCGGCGGCAACATGATATCCGTCGATATGCTGTTCCAGACCAACGTGTTAGTGGATGACGATATCGTATCGGGCGGCTCGATCTCGGCGCAGGGTGATGAAAACCTTGTCATGAACGAGGCCTCCGTGTCGAAGACGGGCGAGGACAGCCACAAGGTGCTGCACCAGGATATGGCCAATGCCATGGCGCTGGGTGAAGCGGATATGGACGCGCTTGAAGACGCATTACTTAACGATCCCATGTTCGCTGGGATGGAGCAGATTCGAGCCCTGAAAATTGAGGGTGATCTGCTGCAGGTCAACATCATGGAACAGGTTACCATGCTGCTGGATCAGGACGATGTGCACGTGTCTGGGCCCAAGGCGGCCGAGACGGAAATCATCGCGGGCAGCAATGCCCTGTTGAATGCGGCAAATGTTGCCAAGGCTGGGATCGACTCGGTGGTGATGGCGGCTGAGGAAACCTATTCCGATCTGCTCCTGCATCAGGCCAGCCTGTATGATGTGCCGGATCAGGAGGGCCTCTCTGAGCTGACAAATGATGCCATCGCTGTTTTGATGGAAGAGGCCAATAGCGAGCTGGCCAAGATCCACGAAACCGTCGCCAAACAAACAGCCCCGACCGAGATGGCGGGCGCTGACGACGGCCTGCAGTCCATGCTGGCCTGATTTCCTGTAATTATAGCGAGTGACCGGAAGGTTTGTTTATGTCGATTGTGTTTTCGTCGCGCCGCTCCATCTGTTCCAGCCCTTTGGATCGAAATGGCGGCGTTGCCGTGTCCGAGGCGCCGCGTACCGAAAAGGGATCGAATACGCCGCAAGA
The DNA here is from genome assembly GCF_049800715.1 of Ruegeria profundi. Classification (GTDB taxonomy): domain Bacteria; phylum Pseudomonadota; class Alphaproteobacteria; order Rhodobacterales; family Rhodobacteraceae; genus Ruegeria; species Ruegeria profundi_A. The sequence goes on along the minus strand of NZ_JBNAFO010000004.1, from coordinate 6,437 downwards.
ACCCAAAGACTCAGCCTTGCTTCTGCTACATGATGCGCTGCGCGTCGATACGCCTGACGCGTCGCGGGGCAAGGAGCAAATGGCAGCTAAGCCTAGTCCTGCAGAACCGAAGAACACTCACCGCGCCGATTCTCCCCTTCGGCGCGAACAGCCGCAACCTTCGCAAGATACGACCTCGGAAGGTAGCGGCGCTGGGGTGGCCGACGCCGAGGCCTCTGATCCTGTTGACACCAACATACCCAAAGCGCGTAAGACCCCCTCTGCGCGCACAGATGGTGGGGATCGCATAGGCACTACGATTGAGGCCAAGGCAAACGAGCCGTTGCCGCCGACCAAATCTGGCGGTGGTGACGGCAATGGGCCACCCCACACCTTTCACAAGCGAACCCCGCCCGAGGATTTCCGGCGTACGTTGCGGGTCTCGATGCGCGCGATCTACCGCAATCTGGTGTTCGTTCTCGTGCTGACCTGCGCCACCAATATTCTGATCCTCGCCATTCCTATCTACCTGTTTCAGATCAGCGACCGAGTCCTGACCAGCCGATCATTGGATACGCTGATCATGCTGACCACGATCGTTGCCGGAGCGGTGATTTTTCAGGCGGCCTTTGATGCGGTCCGTCGGTTCATGCTGATGCGCACGGCGGTCGAAGTGGCCGCGCGGCTGGGCGCCCCTGTGCTGAGTGCTGCGGCCCATGCCTCATTGCACGGCAACGGTCGCGAGTATCAGACCCTTGGGGATTTGCAGCAGGTGCGCGGGTTTTTGGTCTCGGGCACGCTGATCTCATTTCTGGATGTGCCCTTTGCGCCGCTTTTCATTCTGATGATCTTTCTGGTGCATCCGCAGCTTGGCATGATCGTTGTCGTAACGGCCCTGCTGTTGATGACGATTGCCCTGATCAACCAGAAAACGACCGCGAAACCGTTTGCCGAGGCGAACAAAGCCCAGTCCATGGCGAACCAGCATCTGGATTCGATGTCGCGCAACAGCCAGATCATCAACGCGCTGGCGATGATCCCCGAGGCAGTTCGGATCTGGGGCCGCGATACCGCGCAATCTCTGACATGGCAGGTGCGCGCGCAGGATCGCAATGTGATCTTCGCGGCTATTTCGCGGGCCGTGCGTCTGCTGACCCAGATCGCCATCCTGGGGTGGGGGGCGTTTCTGGCCCTGCAAGGTGAGATTACCGGCGGCATGGTCATTGCAGCCTCGATCATCGCCGGGCGTGCCTTTGCACCGATTGAAGGCTCGATTGAGGGATGGAACGGCTTCTTGCTGACCCGCGGGGCCTATGGTCGGATCAACGCGCTCCTGTCCAATTCCGCGCTTCAGTTCGAAAAACTGCGCTTGCCGCGTCCCGAAGGGCGGTTGGATGTCGAACGCCTGCTATATGTGCCCGGCGGAACCAAACGCGTCGTACTGAACGGGATCACCTTTGCGCTCAATCCCGGTGAGACGCTGGCGATCATCGGCAATTCCGGCGCGGGCAAGACGACGCTGGGCAAGACGCTTGTGGGCTCGATCCTGCCGACTTCGGGCAGTGTGCGGCTGGACCTGATGGATATCCGCAACTGGGACCCGCGCCAGTTTGGTGAAAGCATCGGCTACCTGCCGCAGGACGTTCAGCTGTTCCCGGGCACCATCAAGGACAATATCGGCCGGATGCGAGAGGACGCGACGGATGAACAAATCCACGACGCTGCCGTTCTGGCCGATGTCCACAACATGATCGCAACCTTGCCGCAGGGGTATGAAACCGTGGTCGCCGCTGACGGATCGCCCCTGTCGGGCGGGCAGAAACAGCGTATTGCGCTGGCGCGCGCCTTCTTTGGCAACCCGCGTCTGGTGGTGTTGGATGAGCCGAACTCGAACCTCGACGTGGCGGGGGATCAGGCGCTGGCGCGGGCGATTGCGCAGGCCAAGGACAGCAAGATCACAGTCGTTGTGATTACGCAAAAGCCAACGCTTCTGAACGTAGTGGACAAGATCATGCTGCTGACCGATGGGCGCGTCGCCTTGTTCGGCCAGCGTGAGCAGGTGCTGCAGCAACTGAATGCGCCACGAAAACAACCCGGCATTGAAGGCCAGCAGGGGGGCTGATCATGAATGATATCGTACCCGTCAACGCGTCTCCGTCCGAGCCGACCGTCTGGTATGCCGAGGTCCCGCGTTCGATCAATCGTCTGATCGTGGTGGGGTTCGTGATGCTGGTCGTGTGTTTCGGAGGCTTCGGCGTCTGGGCCTTCAGCGCACCACTGGCGGCAGCCGTCATCGCGCAAGGCAGCTTTGTTGCCACCGGCCGTAACAAGATCGTCCAGCACCTTGAGGGGGGGATTATCGAGGATATCAAGGTCTCGGAAGGTGAGGCCGTGCAGGCCGGTCAGGTACTGATGACGCTTGATCAGACCTCGGCTGAGGCTAATGAGAGAGAACTGTTTATCCGCAAAATCCGCCTGCAAGCCATGACCGAGCGGTTGCTGGCTGAGTATGGCGAGCGCGAAAAGCTCAACTTTTCCCCCGACCTGATAGAGGCGTCAAATGATGTCGAGGTGATGACGATCCTCGATGGCCAACGGCTCAGCTTTGATGTCTCGCGCAAAACACTGCTGAACGATGTCGCGCTTCTGGCGCGCAATATGGAGGCCTTAAGGATCCGCGCCAGCGGGTTTGAGGCTCAGTTGAAAAGCATGCAGAGACGCTCGGAGATCCTGCAAGAAGAGTTCGAAACAAAGGAAGCCTTGTTCGAAAAAGGATTGGTGCGCAAAGGCGATCTCAACACGATCCGCCGCGTTCAGGCCGAGGCCGATGGCCAGCAGGCGCGCTTGCAGGCCGAAGCCGCCGAAATTAACCAGATGCTGTTGAAATACGAAGAACAGATCTCCCGCACCCGTTCCGCCTATCGCGAGGCCGCGCTGGATGAGTTGGGTGTGATCGAAGCCGACCTTGAAAGTGTGCGTGAGAAATCCCGACAAGCCCGCAGCGTTCTGGCCCGCGCGGTCGTGCGCGCGCCCGTCACCGGGACAGTTGTGCGCCTGCACTATCACACACCCGGCGGCGTGATCGAAACCGGCGAGCCCATCGCCGAGATCCTGCCCGCCGACGCTCCGCTGATCATCGAAGCGCAAATTCCCCGCACCGAGATTGACAGCGTCGTCACTGGCCAGGACGCGACGGTGCGCCTGATCGCGCTCAATCAGCGCACAACCCCGGTTCTGAGCGGTCAGGTCTTCTATGTCTCAGCCGACGCGCTGGTCGAGGATTCCCAAGGCGTCCCGCAAGAGGTCTATCTGGCGCGCATCTCCCTGACACCCGAAGAATTGAAACGCGTCCGGGGGTTCGTGCCCACTCCGGGTATGCCGGCCGAGATCATGATCCAGACCGAAGAACGCACCTTCGCCGCCTATATCGCCAAACCAGTCTCAGACAGCATGTCTCGGGCATTTCGAGAGCAATAGTTTGATTTGGCTACACCAACCCGTCGTCGCATGCTAATCCTCGCATGTGTAGGCAAAAGGGGGCGGTGCAAATGCCACTAACAGTGAAGGATATGATGGAGGCGGCCAATGCGGTGGTCGCGCGCATCGAAGTGGATCAAGCCAAGGCGATGATCGAGGGCGGAGCGCTTCTGCTGGATGTCCGCGACATGGTCGAGCTTCAGCAGTCGGGACGCGCAACCGGCGCGCATCACATCCCACGCGGCATGCTTGAGTTCCGTGCTGACGACACGCTGAAATCCCATGACCCCGAGCTGCAAAAGGACCGGGCCACTATCCTCTATTGCGCCGCCGGAGGGCGTGCGGCGCTGGCAGGGAAGCTCCTCAAGGATATGGGCTATGACGAGGTCTACAACCTTGGCGGCCTGGCGGATTGGGTCAATGGCGGCGGCGAGACTGCGCCCGCCTAGAGGCGCAGGTTATGCGTTCAGGAAGGCCCGGACGGCGGCCTCAAATTCTCGGGGTTTTTCGGCATGCAACCAATGTCCTGCCCCAGGGATTTTGGCAAAGCGCGCGGCGGGAAACAGGGCTTTGATCTTGTCGCGGTGTTCTGGCAGAACATAGTCGGAATTGGCCCCGGCCAGAAACAGCGCCGGGCCATCCCAATGTCCGTCTACTTCGGGGAACCCCATGATCTTGGGCATCTCGGACGCCAGAGCATCAAGGTTCAAAAGCCAGCGTTTCCCCTCGATATCCAGCGATTGGGTAAAGAAGCTCTGCAAAGCTGGATCAACCCCTTGCTCTGCCAACTGCTCCGCCGCGTCGGACCGGCGTGTAACCCGCGAGAAATCGACCGCGCGCATCGCTTCGATGAACTGGATCTGGCTATGGCTGTAGGTCACCGGCGCAATATCGGCGACCACCAGTTTGCGGACCAGACCTCCATGCTGCAAAGCCAGCATCATGGCGGCCTTGCCCCCCATCGAATGCCCCACCACATCGGCTGATCCGCCAAGGCTCTCAATCACTTCCGCCAGATCGGACGCGAGATCGGGATAGTCGTGCTGATCGCTCCACAGGCTCTGCGAGTGGTTGCGCATGTCGACGGCAATCACCTGCCGCTCGTCGGAAAGACGCCGCGCGATAACGCCCCAGTTGCGGGCCGAGCCATAGAGCCCGTGTGCAATCAACAGGGGAGGGGTGTCCGTCGGGTCGCCATGGATGATCGTGTTCAGCATAGTCTTGTGATACGCGCGACCGCACCGAACAACCAGCCCCATTGTCGCCCCAGTGCAGGGCGGTTAAGTTGTCCCGTCAGGAGGCGCAGATGACGCAGGAAACAGATATCCAGACCCAGATCGCGCAGACCATTCAGTTGCTGCGCAAGAAACTGGGGGTCAAGGACAAGACGCTGATCGCCTCGGTGCGCCGCGCCAAGCGACGCTTGCCGCGCAATGTCTACAAGCAGGCCATGGTGTTGGCACAAGCCGAACCGATGGCAGAACATCCGAAACTGCGTCTGGTTCTGGATGGGCCGAAGCTTGAGAAAGCCTCGGAAGAGGTGCAGAGCCATCTGAACGCTATCAATTTGGCGGACCGTCGATTGGGATGGTTTCTGAGCTTTCTTGGATCTGTAGCATTGGGTTTGATCGCTTTGGCGGCATTGGCGATGATTGTGCTGCGTTGGCGCGGATTTATTTGACCCAAACGTGATATCAACGAAAAACGGCGCCATTTCTGGCGCCGTTTTCTTTTTGTTTACCCGAGAATAATTACAGGTTCGGATAGATAGGGAATCTGGCGCAGAGGTCGGCGACTTCTGCTTTGACCTTGGCCTCGACCTCGGCATTGCCGTCTTCGCCATTGGCGGCCAGACCGTCGACCACTTCGATGATCCAGTCCGCGATCTGGCGGAATTCGACCTCGCCGAAGCCGCGCGTGGTGCCAGCTGGAGAACCCAGACGGATGCCCGAGGTGATGGTCGGCTTTTCCGGATCAAACGGCACGCCGTTCTTGTTGCAGGTAATATGCGCCCGGCCCAAAGCCTTCTCGGTCGCGTTGCCCTTCACACCTTTGGGGCGCAGGTCGACCAGCACAACATGGGTGTCGGTGCCGTGGGTCACCGTGTCCAGACCGCCCTTGATCAGCTGATCCGACAGCGCCTGCGCGTTGGTAATGACCTGCTGGATATAGGTCTTGAACTCGGGGCGCAGAGCCTCGCCGAAGGCAACCGCCTTGCCTGCGATGACATGCATCAGAGGACCACCCTGAATGCCGGGGAAGATCGCCGAATTCACTTTCTTTGCGATATCTTCATCATTGGTCAGGATCATACCACCACGAGGTCCACGCAGGGTCTTGTGGGTTGTCGTGGTCGCCACATGCGCGTGCGGGAAGGGGCTTGGATGCTCGCCTGCGGCCACCAGACCGGCGAAATGCGCCATGTCCACGTGCAAATAGGCGCCGACCATGTCGGCGATCTCGCGCATGCGGGCAAAGTCGATCTGACGCGGGATGGCCGAGCCACCTGCGATGATCAGCTTGGGGTTATGCTCTTTCGCCAGCGCCTCGACCTGATCGTAGTCGAGCATGTTGTCTTCTTTGCGGACACCGTATTGCACGGCGTTGAACCACTTGCCCGACTGGTTCGGGCGGGCACCGTGGGTCAGGTGACCACCGGCATCCAGGCTCATGCCCAGAATGGTGTCGCCGGGCTGGATCAGCGCCTGGAACACGCCCTGGTTCGCCTGGCTGCCCGAGTTCGGCTGCACGTTGGCAAAGCCGCAACCAAACAGCTCTTTCGCGCGGTCGATGGCCAGGTTTTCGGCAATGTCGACGAACTGGCAGCCGCCATAGTAGCGACGGCCGGGATAGCCTTCGGCGTATTTATTGGTCATCACCGAGCCCTGCGCCTCCATCACGGCGGCAGAGACAATGTTTTCCGACGCGATCAGCTCGATCTCGTCGCGCTGACGGCCCAGCTCGGACGTGATCGAGCCAAA
>NZ_JBNAFO010000003.1:0-385607 GCF_049800715.1 Ruegeria profundi | reverse complement strand
CACCGAATCGCACTCCACTTTACTCTCTTCACGTTGAGTTGGGTGGAAAGATGGTTGATTTTGCGGGCTGGGAGATGCCTGTTCAGTATCCGTTGGGGATTATGGGGGAGCACAAGCAGTGTCGTGAGAAGGCGGCGGTGTTTGATGTGAGCCATATGGGTCAGGTGATCCTGCGCGGTGAGAATGTGGGCGAGAAGCTTGAGGCGCTTTGCCCGCAGGCCTATGCAACGCTGAAGGAAGGCAAGGCGCGGTACGGGTTCTTTACGAATGAAGACGGCGGGATCATGGATGACCTGATCGTGTCGAACGCGGGGGATCACTATTTTGTGGTGGTGAACGCGGCGCTGCGCCATCAGGACATTCCGCATATGCGCGAGCACCTCGAAGGCGTCGAAGTGACCGAGATATTCGACCGCGCGCTGGTCGCCGTGCAAGGCCCCGCAGCGGAGAACGTTGTGGGTGAGCTTTGCCCGCCCGCCCGCGATCTGAAGTTCATGGAAACCACCGTGGCCGATATCAACGGCGTCGAATGCCGTATCTCGCGCCTGGGCTATACCGGTGAGGACGGGTACGAGATCTCGATCCCAGAGGACAAGGCGATTGAGATCACCCGCGCCTTCCTGGCGCATGAGGATTGTGAAGCGGCCGGTCTGGGCGCGCGCGACAGCCTGCGGCTGGAGGCCGGGCTGTGCCTTTATGGCAATGACATCGACCAGAGCACCTCGCCGATCGAAGCCTCGCTGAGCTGGGCGATCCAGAAGCGCCGCAAGGAAGAGGGCGGGTTCCCGGGGGCCGAGCGCATCCAGAGAGAACTGGCCGAGGGCGCATCCCGCAAGCTGGTGGGCATCAAGCCCGAGGGCCGCGCGCCTGCGCGTCAGGGTGTTGAGATCCAGTGTGCGGAAGGCAATACGATTGGCCAGATCACCTCGGGCGGGTTTGGCCCGACGGTCGGTGGCCCCGTTGCGATGGGCTATGTGTCCGCAGGCCATGGTGAGCCGGGCGAGACCGTCAATCTGATCATTCGGGGCAAGCCACAACCGGCCGAGATCGTGGCGCTGCCCTTCGTCACCCAGAATTACAAGCGTTGAAGTCAGGAGAGAGACAAGATGGCAACCTATTATTCCGAAGAGCACGAGTGGATCGACGTGAATGGCGACACAGCCACTCTGGGCATCACCAAACATGCCGCCGAGCAGCTGGGCGATGTGGTCTTCGTGGAACAGCAGGAAGTGGGTGATGAGTTTGAGAAAGACGGCGAGATCGGTGTGATCGAATCCGTCAAGGCGGCCTCGGAACTCTATGCCCCGGTTGATGGCGAGATCGTCGAGGTCAACGAGGCGCTGGCCGACAATCCTGGCGCGCTGAACGAAGACCCCGAAGGTGAGGCATGGATCTACAAGATCAAGATCACCGACGCGTCGCAGCTGGAAGATCTGATGGATGAGGCCGGCTACAAGGACTTCATCGGCTGATCCAGACCGGAGCCCTGAATGGGGCTCCGCCCGTTCGGGCCGGACCGGCTCGTGATGATGTATCGGGGGCCTGCGTGGTCTCCGCCCGACCTGACTTATTCATAGGAGCGCTGCAATGGCTTTCAAACTGACTGACTACGAAGCCTATGACTTTGCCAATCGCCGCCATATCGGTCCCAGCCCGACCGAGATGCGCGACATGCTCAAGGTGATCGGCTTCAAGACGCTGGACCAACTGATCGACGCCACCGTCCCGCCGGCGATCCGCCAGAAAGAGCCGCTGGACTGGGGTCCGGCAATGACCGAGCGCGATGCGCTGTTCTACATGAAAGAGGTGGCGAGTAAGAACAAGGTTCTGACCTCGCTGATCGGTCAGGGCTATTACGGCACCACCACGCCCGCGCCGATCCTGCGCAACATCCTGGAAAACCCGGCCTGGTACACCGCCTACACGCCCTATCAGCCCGAGATCAGCCAGGGCCGTCTTGAGGCGCTGCTGAACTTCCAGACCATGGTCAGCGACCTGACCGGGCTGGATGTGGCCAACGCCTCGCTGCTGGACGAAGCCACTGCTGCGGCCGAAGCCATGGCGATGGCCAAGCGCGGCGGTCGGTCCAAGGCCAACAACGCGGCGTTCTTTGTCGACAAGAACTGCCACCCGCAGACCATCGCGGTGATCAAAACCCGCGCTGAGCCCCTGGGCATCGACGTGCAGGTGGCCGATCCCGATACGCTGGATGCCGGTGCTGTCTTTGGCGCGATCTTCCAATACCCCGGCACCCACGGCCATGTGCGCGACTTCACCAAGGAAATCGCAGCGCTGCATGAGCACAAAGCCATCGCCATCGTCGCTGCCGACATCCTGTCGCTGGCCCTGCTGAAGTCACCGGGTGAGATGGGCGCGGATATTGCCATCGGCTCGACCCAGCGCTTTGGCGTGCCGATGGGCTATGGCGGCCCGCACGCCGCTTACATGGCGACCACCGACAAGCTGAAGCGGTCCATGCCGGGCCGGATCATCGGCGTCAGCATCGACAGCCGCGGCAACAAAGCGTATCGCCTCGCCCTGCAAACCCGCGAGCAACATATTCGCCGCGAGAAAGCGAACTCGAACGTCTGTACTGCGCAGGCGCTGCTGGCGGTGATTGCCTCGATGTATGCGGTCTATCACGGCCCCGACGGCATCAAGGCCATCGCGCAATCGGTACACCGCAAGACCTCGCGCCTGGCCGCCGGTCTGGAAGAGGCGGGCTTCTCGGTCGAGCCCGAAGTGTTCTTCGACACCATCACCGTTGAGGTCGGCCACCTGCAGAAGACCGTCATGGAGGCCGCCGTCGCCCGGGGCGTCAACCTGCGCAAGGTCGGCGAGACCAAGGTTGGCATCAGCCTGGACGAACAGACCCGGCCCGAGACCATTGAAGCCGTCTGGGGGGCCTTTGGCATCGACAAGACAGACGACAGCTCGAACAAGCAGTACCGCCTGCCGGACTACGCGCTGCGCGAGACGCCGTATCTGACCCACGAGATCTTCCACAAGAACCGGGCCGAGGCCGAGATGACCCGCTATATGCGCCGTCTGGCCGACCGCGACCTGGCGCTGGACCGGGCAATGATCCCGCTGGGCTCGTGCACCATGAAGCTGAACGCCACGATCGAGATGATCCCGGTCACCTGGCCCGAGTTCGGCAATCTGCACCCGTTCTGCCCCGAAGATCAGGCGCAGGGCTATCATGAGATGATTGCCGATCTGAACGACAAGCTGTGCCAGATCACCGGCTATGACGCGATCAGCCAGCAGCCCAACTCGGGCGCGCAGGGCGAGTACGCAGGCCTGCTGACCATCCGCAATTATCACTTCGCCCGCGGCGAAGGGCACCGCAATGTCTGCCTGATTCCGACCTCGGCGCATGGCACCAACCCGGCCTCGGCGCAGATGGTGGGCTGGCAGGTGGTGCCGGTGCAGGCGGATGAGAATGGCAACATTGATCTGAACGACTTCCGCGCCAAGGCCGAGAAGCATTCCGATCATCTGGCCGGTTGCATGATCACCTACCCCTCGACCCATGGCGTGTTCGAGACCACCGTGCAGGAGGTCTGCCAGATCACCCATGACCATGGCGGTCAGGTCTATATCGACGGCGCCAACATGAACGCCATGGTGGGCCTGTCGCGTCCCGGTGACATTGGCGGCGATGTCAGCCACCTGAACCTGCACAAGACCTTCTGCATCCCGCATGGCGGCGGCGGCCCCGGCATGGGTCCGATCGGCGTCAAGGCCCACCTTGAAGAACATCTGCCCGGCCACCCGGAATACGGCACCGCTGTGGGTCCGGTCTCGGCGGCGCCCTTCGGCTCGCCCTCGATCCTGCCGGTCAGCTGGGCCTATGTGCTGCTGATGGGTGGCGCGGGTCTGACGCAGGCGACCAAAGTGGCGATCCTGAACGCCAACTATATCGCGGCGCGTCTGAAGGATGCCTATCCGATCCTCTACACCTCCGAGACCGGTCGTGTGGCGCATGAATGCATCCTCGACACGCGTCCGCTGGACGAGGCAGCGCATGTCACCGTGGATGACGTCGCCAAACGTCTGGTCGACAGCGGCTTCCACGCGCCGACCATGTCCTGGCCGGTGGCGGGCACCCTGATGGTGGAGCCCACCGAGTCCGAACCCAAGGACGAGCTGGACCGCTTCTGCGACGCCATGCTCTCGATCCGGGCCGAGGCGCAGGACATCATCGACGGCAAGATCGACGCGGAGAACAACCCGCTGAAAAACGCCCCCCACACGGTGCGCGATCTGGTCGGCGACTGGGACCGCCCCTACACCCGCGAACAGGCCTGCTTCCCTCCGGGCTCCATGGGCGTCGACAAATACTGGTCCCCCGTCAACCGCGTCGACAACGCATACGGAGACCGAAACCTCGTCTGCACATGCCCACCAATGGAAGCTTACGAAGAAGCCGCAGAATAAAACTAAAAGACCCCGCCGAAAGGCGGGGTTTTCGCTTATCGGAAACCTCTGTTCTCATTTGCGCTCATCTTTGGGGTCGTTTTTTGCGGTGAAAGCGTCTTTTTCGCTTGCTGCGTCTGCGAAGGCCTCATAGCTCTGTCCGTGGGACACCCCTCCCCAACGAGGGGCGTGTATCTGGAAGGGTAATACAGATGAGCACTGAACAACCGGCGACGCGGCCGGCGAATCCGCGTTTTTCCTCGGGCCCCTGCGCCAAACCCCCCACATTTGATCTGTCCAAACTGGCCGATGCCGCGCTGGGTCGTTCGCACCGTGCGGCCGTGGGCAAGGACAAGCTGAAAGCGGCCATCGAAGGCACTCGCGAAGTGCTGGGCATTCCGGCGGATTACAAGATCGGCATCGTGCCAGCCTCGGACACCGGCGCGGTTGAGATGGCGCTGTGGTCTCTGCTGGGCGAACGCAAGGTTGAGATGCTGGCCTGGGAAAGCTTTGGCGCGGGCTGGGTGACTGACGTGGTCAAGCAGCTGAAGATCGACGCCAAGGTGAAGACCGCAGATTACGGTCAGATCGTTGATCTTGCTTCGGTCGATTTCTCCAATGACGTGGTGTTTACGTGGAACGGTACGACTTCGGGCGTGCGGGTGCCCGACGGCGACTGGATCGCCGATGACCGTCAGGGCCTGACGATTTGTGATGCGACCTCGGCGGCCTTTGCGATGGACCTGCCCTGGGACAAGCTGGATGTGACCACCTTCAGCTGGCAGAAAGTGCTGGGTGGAGAAGCTGCACACGGGATGCTGATCCTGAGCCCACGCGCGGTTGAGCGGTTGGAAAGCTATACCCCCGCATGGCCGCTGCCGAAGATTTTCCGCCTGACCAAGGGTGGCAAGCTGATCGACGGTATCTTTAATGGGGCCACGATCAACACTCCTTCGATGCTGGCGGTCGAGGATTATTTGTTCGCGCTGGATTGGGCTCGCTCGGTTGGTGGGTTGCAGGGGCTGATCGCTCGTGCCGATGCCAATTCCAGTGCGGTGCACGCGTTCTGTGAGCAGAATGACTGGATCGCCAATCTGGCCGAGGATGCGGCGACGCAATCGAACACCTCGGTCTGCCTGAAATTCACGGATGGGCGCATTCAGGACGGTGCAGCATTCGCGAAAGCCGTGGCCAAACGGCTTGAGGCCGAGAGTATCGCCTTGGACATCGGTGCCTATCGCGACGCGCCTGCGGGCCTGCGCATCTGGTGCGGTGGTACGGTCGAGACCTCGGATATAGAGGCGATGCTGCCATGGCTCGCATGGGCCTTCGAGGCCGAGATCGCGGCGCAGTCTGAGGCTGCCTGACTTTTCACCGGGCCGTTCAAGGCCCGGACCTTCCATACAATTCAAGGACCAGAGAAAATGGCCCCCAAAGTACTCGTATCTGACAAGCTCAGCGAAACCGCCGTTCAGATTTTCCGCGATCGCGGCATCGACGTGGATTTCATGCCCGATCTGGGTAAGGACAAAGACAAACTGGCCGAGGTGATCGGACAGTATGACGGCCTTGCCATTCGTTCGGCCACAAAGGTCACACCGACCATTCTGGAGAAGGCCGACAAACTGAAAGTGATCGGTCGTGCCGGGATCGGGACCGACAATATCGACAAGGATGCGGCGTCGAAGAAGGGTGTGATCGTGATGAACACGCCCTTCGGCAACATGATCACCACCGCTGAGCACGCGATTGCGATGATGTTCGCAGTGGCGCGGCAGATCCCCGAGGCCAGCACCTCGACCCATGCGGGTAAGTGGGAAAAGTCCAAGTTCATGGGCATTGAGCTGACGAACAAGACCCTCGGCGTGATCGGGGCGGGCAATATTGGCGGTATTGTGTGTGAGCGCGCGCTTGGCCTGAAGATGAAGGTTGTGGCCTATGACCCCTATCTGGGCGAAGAGAAAGCCGCGCAGATGGGTGTCGAAAAGGTCGAATTGGACGAGCTGCTGGCCCGCGCTGACTTTATCACTCTGCATGTTCCGCTGACCGATCAGACGCGCAACATCCTGAGCCGAGAGAACCTCGCTAAGACCAAGAAGGGCGTGCGGATCATCAACTGTGCCCGCGGTGGTCTGGTCGACGAAGACGCGCTGGCTGAGGCACTGCAATCGGGCCATGTCGCCGGCGCGGCGTTCGATGTGTTCAGCGAAGAGCCGGCGAAAGAAAACGCCCTTTTCAACCTGCCCAACGTGGTCTGCACGCCTCACCTTGGCGCGGCAACGACCGAGGCGCAGGAGAACGTGGCGCTGCAAGTGGCCGAGCAGATCTCGAACTACTTGCTGACCGGTGCGGTGGAAAACGCGCTGAACATGCCCAGCGTGACGGCGGAAGAGGCCAAGGTCATGGGGCCGTGGATCAAGCTGGCCGGTCATCTGGGCAGTTTCATCGGCCAGATGACCGATGAGCCGGTTCAGGCGATCAACATCCTCTACGATGGTGTAGCGGCTGAAATGAACCTGGCCGCTCTGAACTGCGCCGTCGTTGCGGGGATCATGAAGAAGTTCAATCCCGAGGTGAACATGGTCTCGGCGCCCGTCGTGGCCAAAGAGCGTGGCATCAAGATCTCGACCACCAATCAGGACAAGTCCGGTGCGTTTGAGGGATATATCAAGGTCACCGTGGTGACCACCAAGCGCGAGCGCTCGATCGGTGGGACCGTGTTCAGCGATGGCAAGCCGCGCTTTATCCAGATCAAAGGCATCAATATCGATGCCGAGATCGGGGCGCATATGCTCTACACCACCAACGAGGATGTGCCGGGCATCATCGGTGCGCTGGGTCAGACCATGGGCGAGAACGACGTGAACATCGCGAACTTTACCCTCGGCCGGTCCGAGGCGGGTGGTGAGGCGATTGCGCTTCTTTATGTGGACGAACCTGTCCCGGCCGAGGCGCGCGCTAAGCTGGCGGAAACGGGCTTGTTCACGCAGATCAAACCGCTGGAGTTCGACGTCGCCTGATTGGTACCCTTTTTGATTTCAGACAGTTTGACACCCGCGCCAAGGACCGGCGCGGGTGTTCCAGATTGCGCTATCAGCACTCTCCCCGCTAAACTGCCGTGACAGCAGCAGAGACCTTTTCATGACCAAACCGATCTACGCCATTGGCGACCTGCACGGGCAGAGCGCCGAGTTCGACCGACTCCTCTCATTGATCGACCGCGATGGCGGGCCTGAGGCTCAGGTGGTGTTTCTGGGCGACTATACCGACCGGGGGCCGGACAGTCGGGGTGTCATCGACCGCTTGATCGCGGGACGCGCCGAAGGGCGGGACTGGATCACTTTGCTGGGTAATCACGACCGTATGTTTGCATGGTTTCTTGAGGATTTCCCCCGCCATGATCCGCATCTTCTGGTCGGTTACCACTGGCTGCATGAGCGTCTGGGCGGGGTCGAAACACTTGCCAGCTATGGTATCATGTTCGAGGGGCAAACCCGGCTTGAGGATCTGCACGCCATGGCGTTGCAGGCCGTGCCTGAGGATCATCGTGCGTTCTTGCTGGGGCTGACCTTGATGCATCAGACACCAGATCTGGCTTTCGTTCATGCAGGCATCCGCCCCGGTATCGCGTTGGATCAGCAGGATGAAAACGATCTGGTCTGGATCCGGCAGGAGTTTTTGAAACATACTGCGCCGCATCCCAAGCTGATCGTTCACGGCCATACTCCGGTCGACCGGGTGGCACATTGCGGCAATCGCGTGAATCTGGATACCGGCGCGGGGTATGGTCGCCCGGCCAGTGCCGTTGTCTTCGAAGGCCGCACCTGTTGGGAGGTGACTGAAAAGGGCCGGGTCAGCCTTGCGTAAAGCTGTCTTTATAAGTCTCGCGCAGGGCGTTCTTTTGCACCTTGCCCATGGTGTTGCGCGGTAGCTCATCCAGCACGATCAGTTTGCGCGGATGTTTGAACCGGGCCAGCTGATCCTGAACGCGCGCCAGAATGGCATCCAGATCAAGGGCTTGTCCGGGCTGAGGCACCAAAATGCCCAGCACGGTTTCGCCAAAATCCGGATGCGGCACGCCGATGACCGCGCTTTCCAGAACACCGGGTTGGTTATCCAGCACAAGCTCGATTTCCTTGGGGTATATGTTGTAGCCGCCTGAGATGATCAGGTCTTTGCCGCGGCCAACGATATGGACATAGCCATCCTTGTCCACCCGGCCCAGATCGCCGGTGACAAAGAACCCGTCCTCGCGCAGTTCGGCGGCGGTTTTCTTGGGCATCTGCCAATAGCCCTTGAAGACGTTCGGACCGCGTACCTCGATCATCCCGATCTCACCTTGTGGCAGCGGCGCACCGGTTTCGGGGTCCGTAACCTTCAGCTCGACGTCCGGCAGCGGGAACCCGACCGTCCCGGCGCGGCGTTCGCCGTTATAGGGGTTCGAGGTGTTCATGTTGGTCTCGGTCATTCCATAGCGTTCGAGGATACGATGCCCGGTGCGGGCCTCGAACAACTCATGGGTTTCTGCGAGCAGCGGGGCCGAGCCTGAGATGAACAGCCGCATATGGCGCGTCAGATCTCCGGTAAACCGGTCATCGCCCAGCAGGCGAGTGTAGAAGGTTGGCACACCCATCATCGAGGTGGCCTCCGGCATCAGACGCAGGATGTCGTCCAGATCGAACTTGGGCAGAAAGATCATCGACCCGCTAGAGGCCAGCACCACGTTGGTCGCTACGAACAGCCCATGTGTGTGAAAGATCGGCAGCGCATGCAGCAGCACATCGTCCTTGGTGAAGCGCCATTCCTGCACCAGCGTTTCGGCATTGGACAGCAGGTTGGCCTGCGTCAGCATCGCACCTTTCGACCGCCCCGTGGTGCCCGAGGTATAAAGGAACGCGGCCAGATCATCCTCGGACCGACTGACAGGTTCATACGCAGGCAGCATTCCCAGCGCCCGGCGCATCAGGCTGCCACTGCCATCGGCGTTCAGAGTTGCAATATGGGCGTTCTGCGCTTGGGCAATCGGGGTCAGGCCAGCCTCGTTCGCGATATCGCAGACCACTAGCTTCGCGCCGCTGTTTTCGATGAAATACTGCAGCTCGGTGGTCGTATAGGCGGTGTTGAGCGGCAAGAAAATCAGCCCGGTCTGCGCGCATGCTGCGTAGAGGGCTAGCGCCTCGGGCGATTTTTCGACCTGAACGGCGACGCGGTCTCCGGGCTCAAGCTCCAGCCCCGTCAGCGCGTTGGCCAGCCGCGCGGCCATGTCGAGAAAGGCTGCATGGGTCAGAACTTGACCGTCGGGAAGAAGCAGGAACGGCGTGGCTTTCCCGGCGTGAATGCCAAACAGACGATCATAAAGCGGGTTGGCCATTCGGTGTTCCTTTCCGTGCGTCGCGGGCTGAATCTGGCGGGGAAAACCTGGACCGTAAAGCCCCGTTTGCCAGATATTTCCAACCAACTCTGGCGAAAATGCTGCACCTGCGATATGCGCTATTCAGATTGCCGGAGACCTGCCATGTACGTTGCCACCTTGCTCACAAATCCCACCGCACCCTCGCTTGAGGTCCCGATGGTGGACGCGCTGCGAAATGCGTGGGGCGGGGGCGAAGTCACGTGGCTCAACCCCGGTGAGGCGGCCGAGTTCACGCTGCCCGAGATGCCCGACAATCGCTGGGATGTCTGGGCCGATCTGCAAGAGATGAGCGTTGATCTGGTCGTTCAGGCGTCTGAAGGGCGGCGCAAGAAAATGCTTCTGGCGGATATGGACAGCACCATGATCCAGCAGGAATGCATTGATGAGCTGGCGGATGAGGCGGGCGTTGGTGAGCGCGTCAAGGACATCACCGCCCGCGCGATGAATGGTGAGTTGGACTTCGAAGGCGCGCTGATCGAACGGGTCGGCCTGTTGAAAGGGCTGGACGAGGCGGTCATTGACCATGTTCTGAACACGCGGATCACCCTCATGCCAGGCGGGCGTGAACTGGTGGCGACCATGCGCACGGCTGGCGGCTATGCGGCCTTGGTCTCGGGCGGGTTCACCGCGTTTACAGCCCGCGTTGCAGAGCAGTTGGGTTTTGACGAGAATCGGGCGAACACACTGTTGACCGAGAATGGGCAGCTGACGGGCGATGTGCAGCGCCCGATCCTCGGGCGGCAGGCCAAGGTGGAGTCGCTGGAGCGGATCACCGCAACGCTTGGCTTGTCCGAGGGCGACGTGATCGCGGTTGGCGACGGAGCTAACGATCTGGGCATGTTGGGGCGGGCCGGAACCGGCGTTGCACTGCACGCGAAGCCCTCGGTTGCGGCTGAGTGCGACGTGCGGATCAATCACGGAGACCTGACGGCCCTGCTTTACATTCAGGGCTACAGCAAGGCTGATTTCAGCGTCTAAAACAAGTCAAAGCGCACCGGATTCTGCGCCCAGTACACCCGCGCGGCCAGCAACAGCCGGGCCTTCGGATCGCTGGCGGCGGCATAGGGAACCGGAACTCCGAACTTTGCGCTGATATTCTCCAGCGCAGTCAGAGTCGCCGGGCCGACTTGGCCATCGACGGTGACATTTTCCCCAAGTTCGTTCAGCGCCAGTTGCAAAGCCCGATCCAAATCGCCGCGCGAGAGGCTGTCGAGTTGCGATTGAGCCTGCGCGGCAGGTTCCTCATTCGGCAGCAGGGCTGCTTTGGCCGCCCTGAGCGCGGCGTCAGCGGGACCTTTGCCCGGTACCTGACCGTCCAGAATGATATAAGCTCCGTTCGCACCGCCCCAGGCATCACCGCGTTCCAGCGATGTATCGTACCAGGCCAAAGCCTCAGTGCGAGGCCGGCCCTGTAGCTGGTCCCGCATGATCATGCGGGCGATACTGGCCGGAGCGGTTGGGTGCCCGCCTTGGGCTGCCGCCAGAAAGTAGGACTCCGCCTTATCGAAATCGACCGGATTGCCGCCAAGCCCGTTCAGCGAGACATAGGCCAGATTGTCGTACCCATAGATGTCCTGACGCAATTCGGACGCGCGCAAATATCGCAACCCACGTTCGGGGATATAGTGGTCCGAACTTTCAAGCAGGAAATACAGGCCCAGCTCATTCATTGAATAGGTATGGCCAAGCTCGACGGAGCGCTCCAACAGCTCGAAACCGCGCCTTTTCTCTTCGGTTGTTTCGCCGTTGCGTAGAAGCTGTTGACCCAGCCGGTGCATGGCATAGGGGTCTTGCTCGGCTGTGGCTTCCTCCAGCAGGGCGCGTGCTTTTTCCGGGTCAAAGGGGGTCTTGGTGACCGCGCGGTCGATGCGTTTTGTTTCAAGCAAGGTAGCCAGCGCGTATTTGGCGCGAATATGCCCGCCGTCGACAGCGGTCGTGAAACTCTCAAAGGCGCCTGGCACATTGCCTGCGGCTTGTTGCAAACGGCCCAGTTGATACTGGAACCGCGCGTTTTCCGGATAGTCCTCGACCGCTTGCGAACAGGCGGCCAGACCTTTGGTGATATCCAGCTCATTCGGCAGGCGAAACACGCCAACGCCATTAAGATCCAGCGCATCCCCCGCTTCGAGATCGCAGGCATTCATCCCCAATTCCAGAGAGACCTCAACCGTCTGTCGCGTCTGATCGGCGGTTACGACCTCGACCGCGAAGGTATCGGCAAAATCGGTTTTGGGCAGGTCAACGGCACGTGTGTCCGTGATCTCGGGCGTATAGGTCAGAGATGTGTCGCTGGCGCTGACAGCACCCCGGTCAGGGGTTTCCGTCACCCGCACATCTACGATGTCCCGCCCCAGCGCTTGGCTCAAGCTTTGGGAGAGCGGGACGGATTTATCGAACTGATAGCTGAGCGAGAGGGATTGGGGGGCCCCATCCTGCAGCGCATCTGGTTCAACCTCGACCTGTTGTTGGGCCAGATAGAATGGGCGCACCAGTGTCGAGCTTTCCCAAGGGATCTGCTGCCCCGATGTTTTGGTGTGAACCCTCTCGCGAATGACTGGAAAGAGCTGTTGGATATTCTCAAACGGAGAGGATTGGGCAGTTTCCAGAACGGCGGCCGTATAAGGGCTGTTGTGGCCAATCTCGCCATCACTGGCCACTGCACCGGGCGAGGTAGAATAGGCGATCAAAGAGTTCAGCGGCGTCTTGAACACGTCAAACCCTTCGCGGGTTTCGAACAAATTGGCGTCTAGATCGGCCGCCAATCTGAGGTCTTGAAACGGATTGTCCCTGCAAGAGTCCAAAATGGCCACATGGGCTGCACTACGGGCGGACAGGGTGTCAATCACGCGATCCAGCGTCATCGTTGCCAGCGGCACATCATAGACGCTTTCAAACTTGGCATCCACGGGCAGCAAATAGTTTCGCCGCCCGATCTGAATGCCGTGACCCGCATAGTAGAACAGAACATCTGCAGAATCCGGGATGTTCAGAACTGCTGTGCGGATCAACTCTTCAAACTCGCGTTTGGTCAGGTCGTAGCCATCGAAGACTTGGAAGTCGAAGTCCCGCAGCATGTCCGCGATATCTTCGGCGTCCTTTCTGGCATTGGTCAGGTCGCCAACGCTCGTGTAGTCCTGATTGCCGATGACGATCGCAACCCTGCTATTCGCGCTGGTTGCCGACGGGGATTGCGCGCTGAGGCCGCTGGCGCAAATCGTCAAGATAGACGCAGCTGCTAGTAGATGCCGCCGACCTTTATCAAACCCAAGATTTAGCATCTGGTGTCTTTCCCGGCTCAACCGCCGCTCCAGCCACCGCCGCCACCGCCGCCGGCTCCTCCACCGCCGCCGCCACCGCCGCCGCCGTCGCTTTCACGATCATAGGCTTTTTTCGGGGTCGGTTCAGGTTCGCTTTCTGGGGCCGCTGCCGCAGTTGTGGTCGCAGGGGCAGGAGTTGTCGCTACCGCCGCCGCAGGGGTTGGTTGAGGGGCGGTTGCAGCAGGGGTTACAGTCTCAATCTGTGACCAAGGGGACGCACAGCCTGCAACAACAAGCGTGCAGGCGAAAAACAATGAAGTGGACGCGAAGCGCATCTCAAGCCTCCTAAAATAAAACAACTTATTAAACTCACACATAACACCGTAACTTGTGTCTTTGGAGCAGGTCTATGAACCTTTTCACATATACACGAAAAGAGGAGGCTCGGCTAATTTTCCTAATTGGCGCTGACAAAAGGTAGGCTTTCTTTAATTTAACATTTGTGTTAAATAATAATCATGACCGATCTTATTGCCGCCTTTTCCGCACTATCTGACCGCACTCGGTTCGCCATTGTTGAGCAGCTGATGGACGGCGGCGAACTGCCCGCCGGAGACCTGGTCGAAGGCAAAGGCATGTCAGGTGCCGCAATCTCGCGCCACCTGAAGGTGCTGCGCGAGGCAGGATTGGTGCAACAACGCGTGCTGGGCACCCAGAGGCTGTATTCCGTCCACTCCGAAGGCCTTCGTTCGATTGCCGAGTGGACGATCTCGAAACGGCAGTTCTGGGAAAGCAGTCTGGATCGTTTGGGTGACATTTTGGAAAGGGAAAATTCATGGCCGACCTGAAATTGGAGCGGGACTTTCCCGTCAGCCCAGAAGACCTTTTTGTTTGGGTGACAGATGGCTCGAAACTGCTGCAGTGGTGGGGGCCGGAAGGCATGCATGTGCCGGATCACAATCTGGATTTTTCCAGAACCGGCCCATGGTTTTCGGTGATGGAGAACAGCGATGGGCAGCAATTCAAGGTTTCGGGGCATGTCACGCATGTTGATCCACCGCACTCGGTTGGCTTCACGTGGGGTTGGCATGACGATCAGGATCAACGCGGGTCGGAAAGCCACGTGACTTTTTCGATAGCGGCAACCGAAACCGGCGCCCGACTTGTTATTGATCACCGCGAGTTCGCCGACGCCGAGGCAGCTGAGAACCACAACACAGGCTGGACATCCTCGCTGCGCAAACTCGAAGCGCAGTGCCAATAGATTTCATTCAGGGAGGAACAAAATGCCCCAATATCTATTTGTTTATCACGGGGGCCACACCCCAACTGACCCCGCAGAAATCGAAGCAACCATGGCCGCATGGGGCGCGTGGTTTCAAAACATGGGCGAGGCTTTGGATATCCCGGGAAACCCGGTGGGCCAATCCTATACCGTCAGCAACGGCGGCGTTGTCGACAATGGCGGGGCTAACCCTGCCTCTGGCTTTACGGTGGTCAAAGCCGACAGCATTGATGCCGCGACCGAGATGGCCAAAGGCTGCCCGATGGTCATCAACGGATCTGGCTCGGTCGAAGTGGCGGAAATCCACGAAATCGAGATGTAGCTGCCTTAGTTCGGAAAGCCCGGCGCGGGTCGGATCACGCCGCATTCTAGTCCTCGGCGGCTGTATTGCGTGGCATTCATGAATTTGCGCGTGGCCGGGTGATCAGCCTCCAACACCCCAAGGCTGACCAGAATGGCCGCGATGGCGCATTCACTGGCGCGGGTGGTGCCATCGGTGATCTTCAGAGCAACGCCCATGCGTTTTTCCGGCAGGATCGCGACAAAGACGGCTTCGGCCCCGGTCTTGATCGCAGCGCGCCCATTCATTGCGCGCATCAACTCTGTGCAGGCGCGGGTTTCGCCCGCGACAAGCTCTGGGCGCTTGATCATCGCGGCGGTCAGTTGCTGCGCCGCATCGCTCGACCGGTCTGACCGATCAGAGGCCGAGGCAAACCACGCCATGGAGCGCGCAAGCCCGACCAGCGAAGTCGCGAAATTCGGGGCCGAGCATCCGTCGATGCCGTAGCCGGGGCTAGTCTCGCCGGTTGTTTCCTCAATGGCAGACAAGCAGGCCTGTTGAACAGGGTGGTCGATCTCAAGGTATTCCGGTCCGGCCCCCATATGCTGAGACAGGGTCAGAAACCCGCAGTGTTTACCCGAGCAATTGTTGTGGATCTGGCACGGCGTATCGTCGGCCAGAATAAGCCGGTCGCGAGCGGCTATGTCGGCGGGCTCTTGCGGTCCGCAGCGCAGATCATGCTCGGACAGACCCAGATGATCCAGCCAGGCCGAAACGCGATCCGTGTGAATGGCGGCCCCGTTATGCGAGGCGCAGGCCAGCGCAAGATGTTCTGAGTTCAGCCCGAATTTTGCCGCAGCGCCCGACGTAACCAAAGGCAGAGCCTGAATCATCTTGGCTGAGGAGCGCGGGTAGATCACTGCGTTCGGATCGCCCCAGCTTTGCACGATCTGCCCGGTGTCATCGCAGACCACTGCATGGCCCAGATGCAGGCTTTCCAACAGATCGCCGCGCCACAGTTCTGTCATCGGGATGGGCTGCGTCATCTGGACCTCCGGATTTATGCGCAAAATTCTGCCAATCGCCCTTTCGCCTGTGGCGAAACCTGCGTTAGTGTGTGTATGTCGACAATCATCGGAATGCGCAACGTTTCCAAGACGAACTGGCAGGGTTCGCATGGCTTTCCGATGGGTATGAGGTAGAAGGTCGAGCTAGGAGGCTGGACAAATGGGATCATTGCTTACCCGCGTGCTTGCGGGTCTGTGTGTGGCGGGTATGGCTACAACTGCAATCGCACAGCAGGGGACAAGTACGAACCGCGTCGCGGCAAAAACGGATTGGAGCGTTTTTGTCGAAGATGATCCTACCGAATGCTGGAGCGTTTCGGCCCCCAAGGAAACCGTGAATACGCGGGGCGGACGTGTCGTTTCCGTGCGCCGCAGCGACATCTTGCTGTTTGTCTTCTATCGCCCCAATGCCGAGGTCAAAGGGCAAGTGACCTTTACTGGCGGCTACCCTTTTGCGGCCGGTTCCACGGTGAACCTGGTTGTAGATGGGTCTGAATTCGAACTGTTTACCGAGGGCGAGTGGGCCTGGCCGGCGACTGCTCAGGACGATGCCAAGATCGTCACCGCCATGAAGCGCGGGACCGAGGCTGTGCTGACCGCACGCTCGGAACGCGGGACGCAAACCAAGGACACGTTCTCTCTGCTGGGCTTCACCGCCGCGATCGAAGACGCCGAGACACGCTGCACCAACTGATCTGTCGGGTCGCGATCACACGCGGCCCGTCTATTTTGCGGCTTCTCGCATAATTCTACCAAATATTCAGAAAGCTTGATCCGAATCAAAGCGCGTCCTTTTGGCATCTGAACTAATTTGTTCAGTAATAACAAAGGATGTCTGAATATGTTCGACAAAACTCTGATCACTCTGATGTTGGCTTCTTCACTGGTTCTGGCGGCTTGTGAAAAAGAGCCTGAAACCTACCCAATTACAGGTGAGGAATGCGGGCCTGAAGATCCGGTGAAAACGCTGGATGCCGAGGATTGCTTTATCCCGCCTGCAGGAGTCTGATCCGGCGACAAAAGCGCGTAAGGGTCAATACGATTCCTTTTGATCTTTGCGCGCGATCCTATATAGAGGCGCATCCCAATCCGGAATCCACCTGAGATACGCCCAGTAGGTACCCAAATGTCGCCCAAAGCGCCGATCACTCAAGACGTCATGACCATCCCCCGCAAACTGCCTGAGGGGAAGGTGAACCTTGTCGGTCTGACACGCGATCAGCTCCGCGCGACTCTGATCGAACATGGCACGCCGGAAAAGCAGGCCAAGATGCGGACTGGTCAGATCTGGCAGTGGATCTACCAATGGGGCGTGCGCGATTTCGCACTGATGACCAACCTTGCCAAAGCCTATCGCGCACAACTGGCCGATAGCTTTGTGATCGAAATTCCCGAAGTGGTCACGCGTCAGGTGTCCGAGGATGGTACGCGCAAATACCTGTGTCGTATTGCGGGCGGGCATGAGGTCGAGGTCGTTTACATCCCCGAAGAGGATCGCGGCACGCTTTGTATATCGTCTCAGGTCGGGTGTACGCTGACCTGCTCATTCTGCCATACCGGCACGCAGAAACTGGTGCGCAACCTGACCGCGGCCGAGATTGTGGGCCAAGTTATGATGGCCCGCGATGATCTTGAGGAATGGCCCACCCCCGGCGCGCCCAAGGATGAGACGCGCCTGCTGTCGAACATCGTTCTGATGGGCATGGGTGAGCCGCTCTACAATTTCGAAAACGTCCGCGACGCGATTAAGATCGCCATGGACCCCGAAGGGATTTCCCTGTCGCGTAGGCGGATCACTCTGTCGACGAGCGGCGTGGTGCCGGAAATCGCGCGCACGGCAGAAGAGATCGGCTGCCTGCTGGCGATCTCGTTCCACGCTACCACAGATGAGACCCGCGACGTGCTGGTGCCGATCAACAAGCGCTGGAACATCGAGGAGTTGCTGCAGGCGCTGGCCAGCTATCCCAACGTTTCGAATTCCGAGCGGATCACGTTCGAATACGTGATGCTGGATGGTGTGAATGACAGCGATGAGGACGCCCATCGTCTGATCGACCACATCAAGCGTCATAAGATCCCGGCCAAGATCAACCTGATTCCGTTCAACGAATGGCCCGGTGCGCCTTACAAGCGCAGCTCGAACAATCGTATCCGGGCCTTTGCGAATATCATCTACCAGGCCGGTTATGCCTCACCCATCCGCAAAACACGCGGCGAGGATATCATGGCGGCCTGCGGTCAGTTGAAATCGGCAACCGAGCGTGCGCGCAAATCGCGTAAACAGATCGAAGCCGAGGCTGGGTTGAGCGGTAGCTAAGTCACTTCTGCCAAGGGTTGCAGCGATAAACTTAATGTTTCCGGTGCTGATTTTGCCTTCAAAATTTGCTATGTGTTCGGGCGTCCGTTCCTGTTTCGGACGCTCGGCTTTCCCTTGAAACGCCGGGGCTTTTTCGCCGCCAGCTTTTTCTTCGCTATGCGCGGCATGTAGGCAAACTGATATTTCAGGTGAGCCCCAAATGATTGAACGACCTCGAAGTAAATTTAAAACCATTGCATTTGCAGTCCTATTTGTACCGCTATCTGCGGCGGGCGCTTTTGCGGAAGACCCCGATGCCCATCTGGCCATCGAAAACCCGGCCGAGCTGAGCAAGGACGAAGCCAACGCGCATTATCGCGCGCTGTCGAAACGTATGGCCCGTGGCTATGCGACTTCTCAGCTGGATCTCATTTTGAACTACCAAAGCTGGCCGCTATTCAATGATGCACCCTATATCTCGGCCACACATGGGCAGCGGTTCGTGAACAGCTACGCCAACCGCATGGCGTTAAACTATGGGACCCTGCAATCGGGTGAGGTTTTGCCTATGGGCTCGGTTCTGGCCAAGGACAGCATGACGGTAACCGATGAAGGCAAGATCTACCCCGGCGCCATGTTCGTAATGGAGAAGCTGGCACAAGGCGCCAATCCCGAGACAGCAGACTGGCGCTACATCATGGTACTTCCCGATGGGTCTTTGTTTGGCGACACTCTGGGCGATCGGGCCGGGGCTGTGGCCTATTGCCATGACTGCCACGTGCAGGTGGCTGACAGGGACTACACCTTCTACGTGCCCGAGGACTACCAGATCAAAGGTGAGTAGATCGCTTTGCGTTTGATTTGAATCGAAATACGCTGCCTCTCCCTACGGTCGAACGCGCATTTCGATGATATTGCCTCAGGTTAAACGCAAAACGCTTTAGACCTATCCGCGACGAAAGCGGGCGGTTCCAATAACCTCAATCAGTTGCTGCCGCACGGGATCGGGTTGCGCCTCGACCGCGTTCAGAACCTCACGCAGTTCAGCGCGTAGCCCGTGCATCTGGTCGATCAGAGAGATCATCATCGACAAAGCATCGGCCTCCATATCGTATTGCTCGTGCAATTCGCATGCCAGTTCCAACCGGGCGACGTCGATGCTGTGGTAGACCACGCCATCGTCCGATTGCTCGGGGATCACGATCTCTGCCGCCAGATATTCGGTCAGGCGGTCCGAGGTCAGGCGAGTGATGGTTTCGATCAGTTCCTCTTCGGTCAGGGTCATGACGGCATTCCTTTCCGAGGATCATAGCGATGGGCGTCGCGCCATGTCTCCATGAATTGCTTGAGGTCGTCGTCGATCTGGTCGGGCAGGGCGACGGTGAGTTCGATCAGTTGATCCCCCCGCTCGGATGAGCCGCGTTTTTTGACTCCCTTGCCCCGCAGGCGCAGGGTTTTGCCGTTGCTGGTGCCTGCCGGAACGGTGACGTTGACGCCGCCGTCGATCGTGGGCGCGCGGACCTTGCCGCCCAGAATGGCCTCATCAATGCTGATGGGCAGGGTGATGTGGATGTCGTTGCCCTGCCGGTCGAACACCGGATGGTCCGCCACCGAGATCGTAACCAGCGCGTCGCCCGCCGGTCCCTCACCATAGCCCGGAGCGCCCTTGCCTCGCAGTCGGATGGTCTGGCCCGTGGTGATACCCGCCGGGATTTTAACCTCGATCCGGTTGCCATCGGGCAGGGTCAATTTCTGGCTGGCCCCAAACACGGCATCCAGAAAGCTGATCTGTAGCGAGTAATTCAGATTGTGACCCGGCGCATGGAATTCCTGTGTGCGCTGGCCGCCAAACCCACCGCGGCCGCGCATGAATTCGGCGAAGATGTCTGACATGTCATCCGGGTCCGCCTGTCGCCCGCGATAGGGGTTTCCGGCGGCCTCGGCATAGTCGCGGTAATATTGCTGTTGAGGGCGCTCCTGACCCGATGCGTCAATCTCGCCATTGTCATAGCGGGCACGGGTTTCGGGGTCTTTCAGCAGATCGTAAGCAGCGGCGGCGGCTTTGAACTTGGCCTCGGCCTCGGCATCACCGGGTTTGAGGTCCGGGTGGCATTCCTTGGCGATGCGCCGATAGGCTTTCTTGATCTCGGCGGCACTGGCGTCTTTGGCGACGCCGAGGACGGAATAGGGATCGTCGCTCATCTCACCTCTCGCGGATGTGGGTCGGTCTGATCTTTATGAATGTATTTTATCATGCGATTTCAACCGACCAAAAGGAAGAGGCAATTGAATTGGCTCGAAAAATCCTACAGGTTTGATAATATCTGCATGTCTGTACCTGTTCATACACGGAGAGCCTGAATGTCGCGCAGAATCAAATCCGCTCTGGCCCTGCTGGCCGGGAATGCCATCGGCCTGTTGCTGGCGTCGCTCATTTTGAACGGCTTTGCCATCAAGCCGATCTCATTCATCGTTGTGGTGCTTGTGTTCACCGTCGTTCAGGTGATTGCCGAGCCGCTGATCCTGAAGCTTGGGGAAAAGAAGGCTCCGGCGCTCAAGGGCGGGATCGCGTTGATCGTGACTTTTGTGGGTCTGCTGGTCACCGACCTGATTGCCTCGGGGCTGACGGTTGGGGGTGTTTCCAACCTACTGGCGGCAACACTGTTGGTCTGGCTGGGGGCGTTGATCGCCAGCGTGGTGCTGCCGATCTACGTGTTCAAGGAACTGCGCGAAGCCAAGAAATAGTCAGAGCGAATTCAGGCTGGCCTCGAACGCCTGCCAAAGCTCTTCAACCGGCTCACACCCGACCGAAAGGCGGATGAAGGCGGGGTCGACAGCGTCACCCCACCGCGCGCGGCGCTCAGCCGAGCTGTGAACGCCGCCGAATGATGTGGCAGGCCGCAGCAAAGGGCAGGTGTTGATGAAGGCCTCGGCCTTGTCCTCGCTTTCCAGCGTCAGCGAGAGCAGGAACCCGAACCGTTTGGTCTGGGCCTGCGCCAGCGCGTGGGACGGATCGTTCGGCAAGCCGGGATAGCGGATGTGCTTGACTGCCGGATGCGCTGCCAGACGCGCGGCCAGCACCTGAGCCGAGGCGCACATGCGGTCAAAACGCACGTCCAGAGTCTCGAGCCCGCGATGCAGCAGCCATGCTTCGTGTGGTCCGGGGATTGAGCCTGAGACGCGGCGCCATTCCTCGACCCGCTCCATGATCTGCGCGTCGCGGCTGGCGACGTGGCCCATCAGCATGTCCGAGTGCCCGCCGATGGCCTTGGTGTCCGAGGACACGACCACGTCGATGCCCAAATCCAGCGGGCGCTGGCCCAGAGGTGTCAGGGTCGTATTGTCGGCAATGGTGAGGCCTCCTGCGGCGCGAACCTGTTTGGCTACATCCGCAAGGTCGATCATGTCGAGGCCGGGGTTCGACGGGCTTTCGACGAAGACCACGTCGAAGCCCTCAAACCCGCCGTCGGCAAAGCCTATGGTCGGCCGTTCTTCGACCACAACGCCCAGCCGCGACAGGAACCTGTCCGACAGCAGGCGCGTCACGTAATAGCCATCCGATGGAATCAACAGGCGCGACCCGGCCTGAACGGTTGCAAACAAAGCGGCCGAGATAGCCGCCATGCCCGACGGGAAACTGAGACAGGGCGCGGCCTCAAGATGGGACAGCACATGTTCCAGATGCACCCATGTCGGGTTGTCGACGCGGCCATAGGTGGCATGCCCATCCGGCAGGCCGGGCAGGTGGTACATGCTGCTTTGGGTTAGTGGCAGGGCGACCGGTTCGCCTTTTTCCAAAGCATTACCGCGCAGGTGAAGCATTTCTCCGGTTTTGTGTGCCATGGCTCAGCGTCCCGGAATCGCGTCGCGAGGCGGGGCGGGCTCCCAGTTGTCGATGATCTCAACCGCATCCTGCGCGGTGTCGACAAAGCGGAACAGGTCGAGGTCTTCGTCCGAGATCGTGCCCGCATCGGCCAGTGCCGACCAATTGATAACCTTCTCCCAGAATTCGCGGCCAAACAGCAGGAAGGGCACACGCTCCATCCGCCCCGTTTGGATCAGGGTGAGGGACTCGAACAGCTCATCCATCGTGCCAAAGCCGCCGGGGAAGATGGTGATGGCGCGGGCGCGCATCAGGAAATGCATCTTGCGGATGGCAAAATAGTGGAAGTTGAAGCTGAGGTCCGGCGTGACATAGAGGTTCGGCGCTTGTTCATGCGGCAGAACAATGTTCAGACCGATGGAGCAACCACCCGCATCCTGCGCGCCGCGGTTTCCGGCCTCCATAACGCCGGGGCCACCACCCGTGACGATGACGTTCTCGCGGCAGCCCGTCTCGTTCGATTTCTCGGTCATCAGCCGCGCGAACTCGCGCGCCTCGTCATAATATTGGGACAGACCGGCTAGCGTTTCAGTACGCGCGGTTTGTTTCTGCGACGGTTCCGGAATGCGCGCGCCGCCGAACATGACGATGGTCGAGGTGATCTCACGTTCACTCATGATCATCTCGGGTTTCAGCAGTTCCAGCTGCAAACGCACCGGGCGCAGCTCATCACGGCACAGGAATTCCTCATCGGCGAATGCAAGACGATAGGCCGGAGACCGCGTTTGGGGCGTGTCCGGCACCTCGCTCGCGGTCGAGCGGTCGGTCTGCGCGTCGCGGAAAGGGCTGTGGCGGTCTTCTCTCATTGGTGAACGATCCCTGCTTGCGTGTTTGACAAACAGCTATAGGGTTCGCGGGCAGAGTGCCAGTCACGGAAAGACAAGAATGGATTGGAAGACGGAAATTCAGGCGGCGGCAGAACGCATTGCCGGTCACGCGCAGATAACACCGGTGATGGAGAGCCACATTCCCGGCTATCCGATCGAGCTGAAGCTCGAGCATATGCAACACACCGGCAGCTTCAAGGCGCGCGGGGCGTTCAACACGTTGCTGAGCATGGAGGTGCCGCAAGCAGGTGTTGTGGCGGCCTCGGGCGGCAATCACGGGGCGGCGGCGGCCTATGCGGCGCGTGCGCTGGGGCACCCAGCCAAGATTTTTGTGCCAGAGATCGCGGGCCCGTCCAAGATTGCCCTGATCGAACAAATCGGTGCGGATCTGAGCGTCGTGCCCGGCGAATATGCCAACGCGCTGGCGATGGCGCAGACGCATGAGGACAAGACCGGCGCAATGCAGATTCACGCCTATGATGCGCCTGCCACGGTCGCCGGGCAGGGCACATGCTTCGCCGAATGGGAGGGGCAGGGCTTGCAGGCCGATACCGTCCTGATCGCCGTCGGCGGAGGCGGGCTGATCGCGGGTGCTCTGGCCTGGTTTCAAGGCGCGCGTAAGGTTGTGGCGGTCGAGCCTGAGACCTCTTGCGCGTTGAACGCCGCCTTGCAGGCTGGTGAGCCGGTCGATGTTTCGGTTTCCGGTGTTGCGGCCAACGCGCTGGGCGCGCGGCGGATCGGTTCAATCTGTTTTGAACTGGCGCAGGGGATGGAGTCGGTACTGGTATCCGATCAGGCCATATCTGAGGCGCAGCGCGTGTTGTGGCAAGCGCATCGCATCCTTGTCGAACCCGCCGGAGCCGCCGCCTTGGCGGCGTTGATGTCGGGGGCCTACACGCCAGAGCCGGGCGAACGCGTCGCTGTTCTGGTCTGTGGCGGGAACATTGCGCCGGACCCGTTTGCAGGCTGAATTATCGCCTTGTGAAAACAGGTTGAGGATTTTATCTATAATTCATGAGCGCCACGATTGCCGATACAATCTACGAAAATCTCAGGCAGAAGATCATTACCGGTGATCTGAACGCCGGTGAGAAGCTGCGCCAGGATCACATCGCCAAAGCCTTTGAGACCAGCCACGTCCCCGTGCGTGAGGCTCTGCTGCGGCTTGAAGGGCATGGTCTTGCCAAAAGCGAACCGCGGCGCGGTATGCGTGTCGCTGTTCTAGACCCGGCCGAGGTGCGCGAAGTGGTCGAAATGCGCGTGGTGCTTGAGCCTTTGGCCTTGCAGCATTCCGTGCAGAACATGACACCCGGTGATGTGAAGCGCATGGATGAGGCGCGGATGGCCTGCGATGAGGCGCAGACTATGCCGGACTGGGAAACGCGCAACCGTGCCTTTCACCGGACGCTCCTGACGCCCTGCGGCATGCCGCGCCTGCTGCACACGATTGATGACCTTCATATCGCCAGCGCTCGCCACCTGTTCGCCCATTGGCGACCCAAGTGGAGGCAGCGTGTCGACAAGGATCATCTTGCGATTGTTCAGGCGCTGAAACACAAGGATCTTGGCGCCGCAACGACCATCCTGATCCGGCATATCCGCCGCGCCAGTTGAGGGTCGGACGATTCCGCCGCAAAAGAGCCTCTGTTCGTCGCATTGCACCGTGGGCTTGGCTTTCGTATAGGCCACACCGACACGAACAGATTCTGTAGGGAGACGCCCAATGTCCAATGCGCAACTGGAAGCCGCCATCGAATCCGCATGGGAGGCGCGCGATACGATCACGCCCGCAACCACTGGCGAGCAGCGCGAAGCCATCGAAGACACGCTGAACGCGCTCGACAGCGGCGCACTACGCGTTGCCGAAAAGCTGGACAGCGGTGACTGGCATGTAAACCAGTGGGCCAAGAAAGCGGTTCTGCTGGGCTTCCGTATCAAGGACATGGAAATTCAGACCGGCGGCCCTCAGGCCGGTGGTTGGTGGGACAAGGTGGACAGCAAGTTCGCCGGTTGGAGCGAAGACCACTGGAAGGCCGCCGGTTTCCGTGCCGTGCCCAACTGCGTTGTCCGTAAGTCGGCCTATATCGCGCCGGGCGCAGTACTGATGCCGTCTTTCGTGAACCTCGGCGCCTATGTCGACGAAGGCACCATGGTGGATACATGGGCGACCGTCGGGTCCTGCGCGCAGATCGGCAAGAACGTTCACTTGTCGGGCGGCGTCGGGATCGGCGGCGTGCTGGAGCCGATGCAGGCTGGCCCCACCATCATTGAAGACAATTGCTTTATCGGCGCGCGCTCTGAGGTGGTCGAAGGCTGTATCGTGCGCGAAGGCTCAGTTCTGGGCATGGGCGTGTTCATCGGCAAATCGACCAAGATCGTCGACCGTGAGACCGGCGAGGTCACCTATGGCGAGGTTCCGCCCTATTCCGTGGTCGTTGCAGGCTCGATGCCATCGAAGAACAACATCAGCCTCTACTGCGCGGTGATCGTGAAGCGCGTGGATGAAAAGACCCGCTCGAAAACCGGGATCAACGAATTGCTGCGAGACTAAGCGCGCTTCATCGAAACGATTGGCCGCAGCCCTGTTCTGCGGCCTTTTTTGTTAGGCTTTGACAGGATAGCGGTCCGGCTCTTCAAACACGTCGATCACGCGTGAGCCTGCCTTGATCTTACCGCCATGCTCGACCCCGTTCGGGATGGAGTAGCTGTCGCCAGGGCGATAGACTCGGGTCTCAGCCCCTATCGTCAGCTCTACTTCGCCTTCGATGACAGTACCCCATTGGGCCTTGTGGGTATGCGTCGGTAGTTCAAAATCCTTCAGGAAAGTGAAAAACGCCACCAGCCCGGCATCAGAGCGGATCACGGCTGTTTGCACGACGTCCTCGGGGAAGGGAACGTCAAGGCTGGGAAAGTCGGTAATGAAATCTGGAAAGGTCATCAAACATCCCTAGTGGTTTGTGAAAATACCACTATGCAGAGTTGTCAGCCCCATGCAAATGCTTGACCGTGCAAAGGTGCAGAGCTATGGCCCCCTGCATGGAAAAGCAAAAGAAACCCTCTCGTCAGCAAGTCTACACCTTGCTCGTGCAGATCGGCCGCAAGGAGGGCGACGGCCTGCCAGATGGCGCGACCGGAGCGGCCCTAATGTGCTTTGCCAGTGGCGTGGACGAGGCAGAGGCCGTGCGTGAAACGGTTGCGATCCTGAAACAGGCCGACACGGCCCCTCTGGATGTGACCGGCTATGGCACATTGGCCGAGCGCGAGGCGCAGGGGCATGACATCGACCCTGATGAACGCGCCCTGATGCAGCGGGCACTGGACGAGAACGCGGTCATTGTCGCGCAGATGACACCGTTTTTTGACGAAGGTGAAAAAGGCTGACGACTGGCCTTCTTGCATTGACGATCCGCTCGGCGCATATCCAGAGGGCTTTACTGGATTGAGGTTTATCATGCGTCGCTGGATTTTCATCGCTGTTTCGGTCGCTATGGCATCGGTTGCCCATGCCGAGACGCGCGTCCCTCAATCGCAAGCCGAAATCTCGCTTGGTTTTGCCCCCGTGGTGAAAGAGGCCGCGCCGGCGGTTGTAAACATCTATGCCAAGATCGTGCGGCAGGGGCGGTCGCGGCCGTTATTCTCGGACCCGTTCTTTCAGGATTTCTTCGGGCGCGGATTTGGAGAGCCTCAGCAGCGGGTCCAGAACTCGCTCGGTTCTGGCGTGATCCTGTCCGAGGATGGCTATGTGGTATCGAACTACCACGTGGTCGGCTCGGCCACTGAAATCCGTGTGGTCACAACCGACCGGCGCGAATTCACCGCCGAGGTGGTTTTGGGCCATGAGGAAAGCGATATCGCGATCCTGCGGCTGGAAGAGGCTCAGGGCCTGCCCTTCCTGAGCATGCGTGATTCGGATCATGTTGAGGTGGGCGAGTTGGCCTTGGCGATCGGTAACCCGTTCGGGATCGGGCAGACGGTGTCCTCGGGCATTATATCGGGATTGGCGCGCACTGGCACGGCGACCGGGAACGCGCGCGGCTATTTTCTTCAGACCGATGCGGCGATCAATCCGGGCAATTCGGGCGGCGCCTTGATTGACGTGAATGGCGATCTGATCGGGATCAACACCTCGATCCTGACGCGGTCTGGTGGTTCGAATGGGATCGGCTTTGCCATCCCCGCCAATCTGGTGGCCGAGTTCTTGCGGCAGGCGCAAGAGGGCAATGACACGTTTGTCAGCCCCTGGGCGGGCATGAGCGGCCAGCACATGAGCGCCGACATTGCCGAGTCTCTGGGTCTGGTGATCCCTATGGGCGTGGTGATCTCGGACTTGCACGACCTCAGCCCTCTGGCCGAAGCCGGGCTGCGGGTTGGCGATGTGGTTACCCATGTGGATGGGGACGAAGTGAACTCTCCGGCCGAGATGAAATTCCGCATGTCCGTCGCGGGGGTCGGCGGCACATCGGTGCTGACCCGCTTGCGCGGTGAGGAAAGCGACGAAGTTGAAGTGGCGCTGATCCGTGCGCCGGATACGCCAGATGCCGAAAAGACGACCTTGGATGAAAGCACCGTACTGCCCGAACTGACCGTCTCGGGCGTCAACCCGGCGGTGATCATTGATCTGGGGCTTAAATTGTCCCAGTCCGGTGTCGTTGTTGTTGACCCCGGCCCATACGGCGCCCGCGCGGGTCTACGTGTCGGCGACGTTCTGGAGGCGATCAACGGCGCTGACATCGCGCGCCCCAACGACGTGGTGCGCGCGCTGACCGATCCCGGGCGCAGGATCAACATGCTGATCCTGCGTGGCGGCCGCAGCCTGTCCCTGCGATTCCGGCTGTAGCGCATGAGCGATCTGTTCGACACCGGCGCGACTGAGCCTGTCGCGAACCCGCACCGCCCCTTGGCGGATCGCCTGCGTCCGCAAACGCTGGCCGAGGTGATCGGGCAAGAGCAGGTTTTGGGCCCCGACGCACCATTGGGGGTCATGCTGGCCTCAGGCAGCCTGTCCAGCCTGATTTTCTGGGGACCTCCGGGCGTTGGAAAAACGACCATCGCGCGGTTGCTGGCGCAGGAGACCGATCTGCATTTCGTTCAGATCAGCGCGATCTTTACCGGTGTGCCGGACCTGAAAAAGGTGTTCGAAGCGGCAAAGATCCGGCGTCAGAACGGGCAGGGAACGTTGCTGTTCGTGGATGAGATCCACCGCTTCAACAAAGCCCAGCAGGACGGGTTTTTGCCCCATATGGAGGACGGGACCATCCTGTTGGTCGGGGCGACGACCGAAAACCCCTCGTTCGAGTTAAACGCCGCGGTTCTGAGCCGGTCGCAAGTTCTGGTGTTGGAGCGCCTGAGCCTTGCCGATCTGGAACGTCTGACCCAGCGGGCCGAAAAAGAACTGGGCACAGCGCTCTCCCTGACGCCTGCGGCACGTGATGCACTGCACGAAATGGCTGATGGCGACGGGCGGGCCTTGCTAAACCTGATCGAACAGGTCGCCGCGTGGAAGGTTGACGCACCGCTGGACCCGGATGCGCTGTCGACGCGCCTGATGCGGCGAGCGGCGAAATACGACAAATCCGGCGATGAGCATTACAACCTGATCTCGGCCTTGCACAAATCGGTTCGCGGTTCAGACCCGGATGCGGCGCTCTATTGGTTTGCGCGGATGCTGACCGGGGGCGAGGACCCACGCTATCTGGCCCGTCGCATCACCCGCATGGCGGTTGAGGATATCGGTCTGGCCGACCCGCAGGCGCAAGCAATCTGTTTGCAATCGTGGGAAACCTACGAACGGCTCGGCTCGCCTGAGGGAGAGCTGGCGCTGGCGCAGGCGCTGGTCTATCTGGCGTTGGCCCCGAAATCGAACGGGGCCTATGTGGGCTACAAGGCCGCGATGCGTCTGGCGAAGCAATCGGGCAGTGAGCCGCCGCCGAAGCACATCCTGAACGCGCCCACCTCGTTGATGAAGGATCAGGGCTATGGCGACGGTTACGCCTATGACCACGATGCAGAAGACGGGTTCTCGGGCCAGAACTACTTCCCCGAGACGATGAAGCGGCCTGTGCTGTATCGACCGGTCGAACGTGGGTTCGAGCGAGAGTTGAAGAAGCGGCTGGACTATTTCGCCAAGCTGCGTACGCAGCGCAACAGCGGGTAACGCAGGGTCAATTTCGTGCTGCCGTGGCGTCACAGGCGACAGGAGGCGCCCGTCCGGCTTCCCTTGGGTCAATGACCATGAGGGAGGACATGTCATGCCCGTTTCCATAGACAAAACCGAAGACGTTTGGACCATCATCCATGACCGGCCCGAGGCGCGGAACGCTGTTGACCCGGATCACGCGAAGGCTCTGGTGGATGCGTTTCTCGAGTTCGAACACGGCCCCGCAAAGGTTGCCGTTTTCTGGGGGAAGGGGGGCAATTTCTGTGCCGGGTGGGACCTAAAGTTGGCCGCCAGTCTGGCTGACCCTGAATTGGGTGAGGCCTACTACGAGAAACACAGTTTTCCTATCGGATCCGCCACCTCGATGCTCGGGCCAATGGGGCCATCTCGGCTTGAATTGTCAAAGCCAGTCATCGGAGCCATCGACGGTGCTGCCGTCGCCGGCGGGATGGAGTTGGCCTTGTGGTGCGACATACGGGTGATGGCTGAGACGGCTTACCTTGGGGTGTTTTGTCGTCGTTGGGGAATAACCCTGATGGACGGCGGCACAGTTCGCTTGCCGCGCTTGGTTGGGCAGGGCAAAGCGCTTGAGATCGCTCTGACCGGGCGCAAGGTTGAGGCTGAAGAGTGCTATCAGATCGGGTTGGCAGAGAAACTCGTGCCGCATGGAGAAGCGCGGGCCGCTGCCGAGGCTATGGCCTACGACATCGCCCGTTTCCCGCAGGAGGCTGTGCGGGCCGACCGACGCTCGATCATCGAAACGCGTGGGATGTCAGTGCGTGATGGGCTAAAGGTTGAATGGGCCAACGGTCTGGAAGCGATCCGGCGGGAGGGTACCGCAGGCGCAGGGCGGTTTCGAGACGGGGCCGGGCGACATGGGATTTCTTGAACATCTGAAACGCCTACGATTGCTTGACTCTCGACCCGTTGCAGGCCACAGACGCGCATGTTTTCTAAGGCAGTGGCAACAGGATACTCCGGGCGGATCGGCCGTGCGGGACAAGGGGCGATGGCATGAGTGGCGTGCAGATGATTACGGTCGCAGAAGGTGACGGAGATCAGCGTGTGGATCGCTGGCTGCGCCGCCTGTTTCCTCATGTCAGCCAGGGGCGGATCGAAAAGATGTGCCGCAAGGGTGAGCTGCGCGTAGATGGCAGCCGCGCCAAGGCCTCGACCCGGCTGGAGGTGGGGCAGGTTGTGCGCGTTCCGCCACTGCCGGATGCCGATCACAAGCCTGCCGAGGTGAAGCGCAGCGTGTCCGAGGCCGATGCGAAGATGATCCAGTCCTGTGTGATTTACCGTGACGATCACGTTTTGGCACTGAACAAACCGCACGGCCTTGCGGTGCAAGGCGGCAGCGGCCAGACCCGCCACGTCGACAGCCTGTCCGAGGCTTTGCGCTTTGGCTATGATGAGAACCCACGGCTGGTCCATCGGCTGGACAAGGACACCTCGGGCGTTCTTCTGCTGGCCCGCACGCGAGAGGCTGCTAAGGGGCTGACTGCTGCCTTCCGCCACCGCGATACACGCAAGATCTATTGGGCGCTGGTCGCCGGTGTGCCGACGCCTTATCTGGGCGAGATCAAGACCGGTCTGGTCAAGGCCTCGGGCCATGGAAAACAGGGCGAGGGTGAGAAGATGATCCCCGTCCATATGGGTGACATCGATAGCACGCCGGGGGCGAAGCGGGCACATACCCATTACGCGACGCTCTATCGTGTCGCGGGCCGAGCCGCTTGGGTCGCGATGGAACCGATTACGGGCCGTACCCATCAGCTGCGCGCGCATATGGCCGCGATCGGGCATCCGATCATTGGTGACGGCAAATATGGTGGCTCGGGTCAGGAAAACCTTGGCGATGGCTGGGGTGCGCAATTGGGCGGGATCATCAGTAAAAAGCTGCACCTGCACGCACGGCGCTTGTCTTTCCAGCACCCGATGACCCACAAGCCGATCACGGTCGAAGCCCCGCTGCCCGAGCACATGAAGCACAGCTGGGAGACGTTTGGCTGGACCGAAGACCTTGCCGCCGACGACCCCTTCGAGGAGCTGCAATGAGCGCACCCCTGCGTTTGGTCCTGTTCGATGTCGATGGCACGCTGGTCGACAGTCAGGGCAGTATCGTTCATTCGATGACGGCCAGTTTTCAGGCCGCCTCGGTCGAGGTGCCAAGCCGCGAGGCCATTCTTTCGATTGTCGGTCTGTCGTTGCCTTTGGCCATTGCACAGCTTGTGCCACAGCAGTCGACGACGGTTCAGGCGCAATTGGTTGAAGGGTACAAACAGGCCTATCACGCATACCGGCTAGATCTCGGCGCCGCGAGTTCCCCCCTTTATCCCGGCGCGCGCGACGCGATTGAAGCCCTGCATGCAGTGCCAGAGATTTTGCTTGGCGTCGCCACGGGCAAATCGCAACGCGGTCTGGATGCGCTGGTCGAAGCGCATGGGTTAGAGCGCTATTTCGTGACCCGGCAGGTGGCGGATCATCACCCGTCAAAACCTCATCCGTCGATGGTTCAGACTGCGCTGGCGGAAACCGGTGTTGAGGCCGCGCACGCGGTCATGATCGGGGATACCAGCTTTGACATGGATATGGCCGCTGCTGCTGGCGTGACCGGGATCGGGGTGTCGTGGGGGTACCATGACACTGCTGCGCTAAGTGCGGCCTCTTGTGTGATTGAAACATTCGACCAGCTGCCGGATACGCTGGCCACTCTTTGGAAGTGAAGACATGAGCGACTGGAAACCGAAACGCTTTTGGACAAACAGCATCACGGTCGAGGCCGAGGACGGCTATACGGTCGAGCTGGATGGCCGCCGGGTCAAAACGCCGGCCAAGGCCGCATTGATTCTGCCGACCAAAGCGATGGCTGAAGCCGTTGCCGCTGAATGGGATGCACAAGACAAAGAGGTGGACCCGACCACCATGCCCTTTACCCGCTCGGCCAATGCGGCGATCGACAAGGTGCGCATCCAGCACGGCGAAGTAGCGGATATGCTGGCGGACTATGGTGACTCCGATCTGCTGTGCTATCGCGCCACCCATCCTCAGGAACTGCAGGAGCGTCAGGCCGCAGACTGGGATCCCGCGTTGGACTGGGCTGCCGAGACACTACAGGCACGTCTGATTCCCGTGGCGGGCGTCCTGCATCAGCCCCAATCAGCTGAGGCTTTGGCGCAGCTGCGTCAGCAGGTCCATGCGCTGGATGCGTTTCAGTTGGCGGCTTTCCACGATCTAGTAAGTCTGTCGGGTTCATTGATTCTCGGATTTGCGGCGGCGCAGGATTGGCGCGAACCGGACGAGATATGGCGCATTTCGCGACTTGATGAGGCCTGGCAGATCGAACAATGGGGCCATGATGACGAAGCCCACGCCGTGGCGGAAACAAAGAAAGCCGCGTTTTTGCACGCCAAGACCTTCTTCGATCTCTCTGTTTGATCCTTCCAACGTTGGTTTTTTTACGCATCTGCCTAATCCAGAGGCGGAGACCCATCGTTTTCCCTGATCCGACCCTTGACGTTTGTTTATGAATGCGACCAAACTCAAGCCCACTAAAGGGGAGACACCTTTGGGGTAACCTTTCCGGCATCCACTATGCCGGGCAGAGCCGCCCTTACCGGGGCGGAAAATCAGGAAGAGGTAAAAATGAAAAAATCCGTAATCTTGGGCGCGGCAACAGTGGCCGGTCTGGCTGCAGGTGCTGCCGCGGCGGGAACTGTAGACGACGTCAAGGCGCGCGGCACTCTGAACTGTGGTGTGACCACCGGTCTGGTTGGCTTCGCTGCACCTGACGCGAATGGCGAATGGAAAGGCTTCGACGTATCGCTGTGCCGTGCCGTTGCCGCCGCTGTTCTGGGTGACGCAAACGCTGTTGAATTCGTTCCGACCACCGGCAAGACGCGCTTCACCGCTCTGGCCTCGGGCGAGATCGACATGCTGGCTCGTAACACCACATGGACCTTCAGCCGTGACGTCGACCTGAAGTTCGAATTCACCGGTGTGAACTACTATGACGGTCAGGGCTTCATGGTTCCCAAGGCACTGGGCGTAAGCTCGGCCAA
The DNA here is from genome assembly GCF_049800715.1 of Ruegeria profundi. GTDB lineage: Bacteria > Pseudomonadota > Alphaproteobacteria > Rhodobacterales > Rhodobacteraceae > Ruegeria > Ruegeria profundi_A. The sequence continues at coordinate 352,659 of NZ_JBNAFO010000003.1, read as the reverse complement.
GGAACTGGACGGCGCAACCGTCTGCATCCAGACCGGCACCACCACCGAGCTGAACCTGGCCGATTTCTTCCGTGCCAACAACATCAGCTACGAGCCGGTTCCGATCGAAACCAACGCCGAAGCGCAGCAGCAGTATCTGGCTGGCGCATGTGACGTTTACACCACCGACGCTTCGGGCCTGGCCGCAACCCGCGCCACGTTCGAAAACCCCGGTGACCACGTCCTGCTGCCCGAAATCATCTCGAAAGAGCCGCTGGGCCCGCTTGTCCGTCACGGCGACCACGAGTGGGGCGATGTTGTCCGCTGGACCCTGAACGCGCTGGTTTCGGCTGAAGAGCTGGGCGTGACCTCGGCGAACATCGACGAGCTGGCAGCTGGCACCGACAACCCGGAAGTCAACCGTCTGCTGGGCACCGAAGGTACCCTGGGCGAGATGCTGGGTCTGGACGCACAGTGGGCCATGCGCGCCATCAAGGCGGACGGCAACTATGGTGAAGTGTTTGCCAAGAACATCGGTGAAGAAACTCCGATCGGTCTGGCACGCGGCCTGAACGCTCAGTGGACCGAAGGCGGCCTGCTGTACTCGCCGCCTTTCCGCTAAGACATCCACGGAAAAGGGCGCAGGACATCCTGCGCCCTTTTTCACTAAAGCTTACGCGAACGGACGCAGAGCGGGGACAACCTCGCCATAAAAACAAAGTCCGCTAGCTACGGGGATTCCAAAATATGTCGACTATGACTGACCCGCCGAAAGCTGATTTTCGGCTGTCGATGCTCATAAACGATACCCGCTACAGATCGCTGACCTTTCAGGTGATCGCGGCTATCGCTATTGCGCTATCCATTTGGTATCTGGGCAACAACCTGATCCAGAACCTTCGGGCCGCCGGCCTGAACATATCCTACACATTCCTCGGCGATTCCGCCGGGTACGACATCAACCAGCGTCTGATCGAATATGACAGCCAGTCCTCGCATGGGCGGGCTGCGGTTGTGGGGCTTTTGAACACGCTTCTCGTGGCGTTTCTGGCCTGTATCACCGCAACGATATTCGGAGTGATCGCCGGGGTTCTGCGGCTCTCGAACAACTGGCTCGTCTCAAAGCTGATGGCGGTCTATGTCGAGATCTTCCGCAATATTCCGGTTCTGATCTGGATCATCATCATCTTCACGATCATGACGGCCGTTCTGCCGGGCCCGCGGGCGTTCCGCGGTGACAACCCGACCTCGAGCATGCTGTTTGATGCTTTCGCTTTCACAAACCGTGGGGTCTACATCCCCCGTCCGGAATTTGCGCATGGTCTGTTCAGTGCAACCATTCTGAACTGGCTTCTGGTGATTGCCGGTCTGGTCGGATCATGGTTCGCCTCGCGCGAGATCGAAAAGCGGGCGACCAAGAAGCAGGAAGAGACCGGTGAACGCCCCAGAACGCTGCTGGTGAAACTGGGCGTCTGGCTGGTGCCGTTTGCGTTGCTGATGGTTCTGATGGGCCTGACCTGGGACATTCCCGCGCTGAAGGGCTTTAACTTCAGTGGAGGCATCAAGGTCGGTGGTCCTCTGATCGCTTTGTGGTTTGCTTTGTCGATCTACACCGGGGCCTTCATCGCGGAAAACGTGCGGGCCGGTATTCAGGCGATCTCAAAAGGTCAGACCGAGGCTGCGGCCGCGTTGGGCCTGCGTCAGGGTCGGATCATGAATCTGGTCATACTGCCGCAAGCGCTGCGGGTGATCATTCCACCGCTGATTTCGCAGTATCTCAACATCACTAAAAACTCGTCTCTGGCGATTGCCGTGGGCTACGCGGATATCACCGCGACGCTGGGCGGTATCACCCTGAACCAGACCGGTCGTGCGATCGAATGTGTTCTGCTGCTGATGCTGTTCTACCTCACCGCCTCGCTGGTGATCTCGATGGTGATGAACGTCTACAACGCATCCGTCAAGTTGAAGGAGCGCTGAGCCATGGCCGATCAAACAACCAATCCGATCGCTTTCGTGGCCGACGGCACCATCCCACCCTCACCGCCTCCGGCGAATGAGACGGGCGTGGTCAAATGGCTGCGCGAGAATCTGTTCTCGGGCGTTGCCAACACCATCCTGACGGTTCTGTCGCTGATCCTGATCTACATCCTTCTCAAGAACACACTGCCGTGGATTCTGAACGGGGTGTGGAATGCGAACTCGCTGGCAGAGTGTCGTGAGATTCTGGATGGCAAGACAGGCGCGTGTTTCGCGGTTCTGACCGAACGCTGGCCTCAGCTGATCTACGGCTTCAAATACCCGGTTGACGCTTACTGGCGCCCCAACCTGGCCTTTGTGCTGATGCTGGTGGCCTTTGCGCCGGTGCTGTTCTTCGACCTGCCGCGCAAGATGCTGATCTTCACAGCGCTTTACCCTTTCATTGCGTTCTGGCTGATCTGGGGTGGCACCATTCTGATCCCGCTTGTGGCCCTCGTGGGCTGTGTTGCGGGCGGTGCTGTGTTCCAGAAGTTCGGCAAGAACAGCTTTGCGGCCGGCTTCTTCGGGGCCATCATTGTCGCGCTCGTCGTTTGGAATGTCGGCGGAGCGCTGATACCGGAAGGTGCTTCGGAAGACGCGATGCTTACAGCTGTTCCCAGCCGTGATCTTGGTGGCTTCATGCTGAATATGATGCTGGGTGTCACCTGTGTGTCGCTGTCGGTTCCGCTGGGCATCGCCCTGGCACTGGGCCGCCAGTCCGACATGCCGCTGATCAAATGGGTGAGCGTCATCTTCATCGAATTCATCCGTGGCGTGCCTCTGATCACGCTGCTGTTCGTGGCTTCGGTGATGTTGGCCTACTTCTTCCCGCCTGACAGCACGGTCGACCTGTTCCTGCGCGTTGTGATCATGATCACCATGTTCTCAGCCGCCTATATCGCCGAGGTGATCCGCGGCGGTCTGGCAGCGCTTCCACGTGGACAGTATGAAGCAGCAGACAGCCTTGGTCTGGATTACCCTCAGGCGATGCGCCTGATCATCCTGCCGCAGGCTCTGAAGATCTCGATCCCTGGTATCGTGAACGTGGCCGTTGGCCTGTTCAAGGACACCACACTGGTTTCGGTCATTTCGATGTTCGATCTGGTGGGCATGATCCGGGGCCCCATCCTGGCGTCAACCGAATGGAACGGCGTCTATTGGGAGCTTCTGGGCTTTGCCGCGCTTCTGTTCTTCGTCGTCTGCTACGGCATCTCTCAATATTCTCAGTGGCTCGAGCGTCGCCTTGCCACCGATCATCAGTAAGGAGTTCAACGCATGTCTGAACTTGCAATTGACCGCGAAATCGACCGCTCGAAGATGCAGGTGAGCGACGAGGTCGCCATCGACATCAACGGAATGAACAAGTGGTACGGCTCGTTCCACGTGCTGCGTGACATCAATCTGACCGTCAACCAAGGCGAGCGGATTGTTATCGCGGGCCCGTCCGGCTCGGGTAAATCCACCCTGATCCGCTGCCTGAACGCGCTGGAAGAACACCAGCAGGGCAAGATCGTGGTGGACGGGATCGAACTGTCGAATGACCTGAAAAACATCGACAAAATCCGGTCCGAGGTTGGTATGGTGTTTCAGCACTTCAACCTGTTCCCGCATCTGACCATTCTGGAGAACTGCACGCTGGCCCCGATCTGGGTGCGCAAGACGCCCAAGAAAGAGGCTGAAGAGCGCGCGATGCATTTCCTTGAAAAGGTGAAGATCCCCGATCAGGCGCTGAAGTATCCCGGGCAGCTGTCCGGTGGTCAGCAGCAGCGTGTGGCGATTGCCCGCTCGCTCTGCATGATGCCGCGGATCATGCTGTTCGATGAACCGACATCGGCGCTTGACCCGGAGATGATCAAAGAGGTGCTCGACACCATGATCGAGCTGGCCGAAGAAGGTATGACCATGCTCTGTGTGACCCACGAGATGGGCTTTGCCCGTCAGGTCGCCAACCGCGTGATCTTCATGGATGCTGGCCAGATCGTGGAACAGAACGAACCGGAAGAGTTCTTCAACAACCCGAAGAGCGAACGCACCAAGCTGTTCCTCAGCCAGATCCTCGGACACTGATCGAGATCACATCAAATGAAAGGCGGGGTTTTGCCCCGCCTTTTTTCATTTCAGAAGCTCGCGCGGGATCGCGAAGCCCAAGACCTTGCCGCTGTGCTTCTGGAGGTCGGACCACTTGTCGATCTCAAACTGGATCACCGTTGTGGCGCAGGTCGGGTAGTCATGGAACCGAGCGTGCTCAGGCGCGGTTTCGACAAGCTGAGCTGCGAATTGGGCGATCCCGGGGTTGTGACCTAGCATCATCACGGTTCGGCCCGTTGCCGTCTTCAACTCTGCCAGCATCGCATCCGGCCCCGCCAGATAGAGGTCATAGGCGTAGTAGGCGTTTTCTGCATGCAGGCCCATGTGGTCCCAGGTCTCGCGCGTGCGGACCGAGTTCGAGCTCAGAAGCTCATCCGGAACCCAACCATTTTTCTTGAGCCAAGATCCAATCGCCGGGGCTGAGGCGCGCCCACGTTTGTTCAGTGGCCTCTCATGATCGCTAAGGTTGGGTTCATCCCAGCTGGACTTGGCATGGCGGGTCAGGATCAGGGTGTGTATCATGACGGATGAAAGGCCCTCATATGATGTGCGGATTGGTCCGGGTCTCGGCCTGCGCGGGCGCTGACCGGGCAGGAGAGGCGCGCGAGGCATCCTCCGGTCATGCAGACCTGCCCCTCGGGTGTGGCTAGGTGAGCGTGGCAGGCGTCGACATTGTAAAAGCTCTGATCATTCAGCGCACCCACCGGGCAGGTCTGCGTGCAAGGCGCTACGCATGAGGTACATGGCGAAGGGGCGGTTGCCAGGGGTATTGGGAATTCATCGGCGAAATGAAGCGCGCCGCGGAGCGAGATCATCATGCCCATCTGGTCATGTACCAGCGCGCCCACCGGGCTGCTGAAGGTCCGCCCTGATTTCAACGCCCAGTCGATGAACGGCGCGTAGGGAGGGCCGCCGAAGGGAAAATGCGCCTCGGCGCCCAATTCCTGTGCCAATTGCCCAACCACACGGAGTGACCAACGATCTACCGGGTCCTTGCCCTGCCATTCCGGCGCGGCTTTCAACTGGGGCCAGAACTCGGGCCCTGCGCCCAAAAGGATCAGCGTTCCGCCATCCAGTTGTTTCGCTTGAACCTGACGCGGGTGCAGCGCGCCCATGACGATCAGCCCAACCCGCTGCGCTGCGTGTTCGACACGGTCATAAATGTTGTGAGAGGAGGCGGGCTGTTGGGTCATATCTCCTCCGGTTTGGAATTAGTCGGGGCGTATCAACGACCCGGCACCGTGTTCGGTGAACAGCTCCAGCAGGACCGCGTTGGGCGCGCGCCCGTCCAGAATAACCACCGCGCGTACCCCGCTGTGCAGCGCATCCAGCGCGGTTTCGGTCTTGGGGATCATACCACCGGCAATGGTCCCTTCCAGAGTCATTTCGCGGATCTGACCGGCCTTCAGCTCAGTCACCACGTCGCCAGCGGCGTTCTTGACGCCCGAGACGTCCGTCAGCAGCAGCAGGCGATCCGCCTTCAGCGCCGAGGCGATAGCCCCCGCAGCGGTATCACCGTTGACGTTAAAGGTCTCGCCCTCGGTGCCCGCGCCTAGCGGCGCGATGACCGGGATGACGTCATGCGAGAACAGGTCGTGCAGGACCTTGGGGTCCATCTTCGACGGAGACCCCACAAAGCCCAGCGAGGGGTCGGTCTGTTCGCAGGTCATCAGGTTGGCGTCCTTGCCCGACAGGCCCACAGCCGTGCCGCCCTGACGGTTGATCGCCTGCACGATCCGCTTGTTCACGAGGCCCGACAGGACCATCTCAACCACTTCGACTGTCGCTTTGTCGGTGACGCGCTTGCCGCCCACAAACTCTGACTGGATGTCCAGCTGTTTGAGCATCGCGTTGATCATCGGTCCACCGCCATGCACGATCACCGGGTTCACCCCGACCTGCCGCATTAGCACGACGTCGCGGGCAAAGCTGTCCATCGCCTCATCGCTGCCCATGGCGTGGCCGCCTAGCTTTATGACGACAATCGCGCCATCATAGCGCTGCAAATAGGGCAACGCGCTGTTCAGAGTTGCGGCGGTGGCGATCCAATCCCGGTTCATGTCTCGTGTCTTCATGGCTGTCAGTCCTCTGATCCACCCTGTTAGGGCGTTTGGACCGGACTGCCAAGACCATACCGCTGCAAATGCAGGTTGACAGAGCCGCGCCGGGGAGGCGCGGCCCCTGTTCAGATCAGCTCATCGCGCGTTTCATCGCGGGAATATTGCTGAGGATCAGCTGATCGAAGGCCAGTACACCCAACAGGGTCAGCCCTACCAGCGGGAAAGCCATAGCTGTGAACAGCCCGATCAGAACCGCGCCTTTCCACAGCGGGAGTTCCGCTGGCATCGGTGGAGCCGCCAGACGACGCACCTTTTGCGGGCGGCGCTTGACCCACATCACAACGCCCGAGACGCAGATGAAGATCACCGACAGGCAGAACACCACGTTAAGGATGAAGTTCCACTTGCCCATCAACCCCATATGGAAAGGGATTCCAACCGCCATGGATTTGCCCATCAGCGAATAGTCCGTAAACCGTACATCGGCCAAGATTTTGCCGGTGTACTGGTCGACATGGACAGTTCGGTCGTTCACCGGATCGGTCGAGTCGCTGCTCATGCTGTCGCGGTTGAGCGTCCAGACGCCATCTTTGCCACCCGGATAGGCCACTCGGAATCGTCCGCTCATCTCCAATGCCGTCCCCAAAGCGACCAGCGCGTCGATATCGATTACAGTCCCCTCAGGCACGCCCTGAAGTCCGGCGTCAGAGCCGGAGGCAGGCATGGGCGTTTGCTCCAACGCCCAGGGGACGTCGTTCTGATGGCCGTGATTCATGCTCGCGTGGTTTTCATCCGACAAGGGTACGTTGTCCCACTTCTCGGCTGGGAAGCTGCCCCAGGGTTGAACGATCATACCGCCCCAGACCCCGGCCCAGGACAGGCCCGAGATAAGGAAGACGACCAGCAAAAGTGACATCCAGAAGCCGACCACCGCGTGCAGGGACTTCCACAACGCGCGCCCTCGCGCCTTGAGGTTGGGCACAAATGCCGCCATCGCATTGCTGCGTGGCCACCATAGATAGAGACCGGTGAACACCAGAACGAGGCTCAGGCCTGCGGCGATTTCAAGGATGCGGTCGCCAGTGGTACCGATCAGAAGGGTCGAGTGGATATTGTCCGCTAGATCATACCATCCGGCGCGGCGATCCCAGATTTCCAGAACCTGACCTGCGTAGGGGTCAACCGCCACCAAGCGTTGACCTGCATCAGTTTTGATGCGGAAGACGGTGGCGAGATCCTCGGCCTTGGGACCGATCCATTCGACGACCTGCCCGGGAACCTCGGCCAAAGCGACTTCGGCCTGTTGCGAGACGGGTAGCCCTTTGCCTTCGACCTTGACAGCGATCTTCTCACCATCGCGCCCGTCAAACTGAGTGATAAACATCATCATCAAACCGGTGACGGCGAGGATGATCAGAAACGGGACTACGAAAATCCCAGCGTAGAAGTGCCACCGCCACGCGGCGAAGTAGAATTTTTGCGCAGCTGTATTCTGCATCGGGGCTGTGCCCGATATTTGGCTATCCATTGCCATTTGAAATCTCCATATACAGACATCCCTCGCGCGCAGGTGCGCGCAGGGCCAAAACAAGGTTTCGCTGTTTCAGGAGGAGTGGGGTGGTCCCCGCGCATCATAGCGGGCGTAAAATCCTGCACTGCGATGGGTGAAATCAGATTGATCCCAGCGCGGCTGCAATTGGAAATCCGCTGGAATGATCAACTCAAATCCAGGGAGATTGGCATCCGCAGTGAGCCCCGCAAAAGGGCACATGGAGCGCGTGTCATGCTCATCATGGATCGGATCGTCCGGGTTCAGATCGACCCATTGCTCGACCGTTCCCTCACCTGTGCAAAGCACCAGTAGGATCTTGCCGTCATTGCCTTGCGCTGGCATCCATCCCTGCGGGATTGCACTGGTCGCGAGCAGTGCAAGCAGGGTCAGAACACCAAAGACGCGCAGGATCAGGGTCATTCTAGATGGGCGATGATCGAGCGAAGCGTCGGCACCCCATCCCCTTTTTCCGAGGATGTCAGAACGATCTCAGGGTATGCGGCAGGGTGTTTGGACAGGGCTGTACGCACTTGGTTCAGCACTTTCTCGCGGTCGTTGGCCTTCACCTTGTCGGCCTTGGTCATGACGCATTGAAACGTCACGGCGCTCGTGTCCAGCAGCTTCATGATCTCGTCATCCACAGGCTTCACCCCATGGCGTGAGTCGATCAGAACAAAGGCCCGACGCAGGGTTTGCCGGCCGCTAAGGTACTGTTTCAGCAGTCGCTGCCATTTCTCAACCACCTTGACCGGAGCATTGGCGTAGCCATAGCCGGGCAAGTCCACCAAATACAGCTCGGGGCCTTGGGTGAAAAAGTTGATCTCTTGCGTGCGGCCGGGTGTGTTTGAGGCGCGTGCCAGGCCCTTGGTGCCGGTCAGCGCGTTGATCAGGCTGGATTTCCCCACATTCGAGCGTCCGGCAAAACAGACCTCAAGCCGGTCGGGGGCGGGCAGGCCATTCATCGCGACGACGCCTTTGACGAACTCGGATTCACCTGCAAACAGCTTGCGCCCACGCTCCAGCGCGAACGCGTCAGGATCTTCGGCAAGAGGGAAGGGCAGGGCTGTCATAGCAGTTGAACCTTGTCGTCAATGCGGATTTCACCGCCCCGGATCACCTCGGCATAGACGCCGAAATCCTGATGGTCCCAGCTGTTCAGGGCACCAAGCGTGTCCGCATCCCGCTCGCCCGTGTCGGGGTTGGCAGTGGTTGCCAGACAGCGCGTGATCCGTTCGCGCACGTGGAACACGGCCTGTCCAATCTGAACTTCACGCCCTAGCCAATCGAACTCTTCCCATAGGGGCAGGCCATCGAACCAGATATTGCCGCGCCAGCGGATGGGCGAGAGCTCACCGCCCAGCTTCTGTTCGACTGCGCGGTGGCTGGCCATGTTGCACAGGCTGATTGAGGGGAAATCACTGTCGGTCATACCCCGACCAGGCACACGCACGATCCGCACCGATGCGGCACGATCCGCAGGCATCAGCGGTTTGACCCACTCCAGAAAGATGTCTTGCTGGGTATCAGGTGCAAAGCTCAGATCCGGACGATCAGGGTGGCGCAAGGTCACGCTGTCGCCGTGGGATTCGGCCGAGATTGCCATCAGCTTGGGCGCCTTCGCGCCGCGGCTGAAATTTACGCAGGGTGCCCATTCCGAGCCGTCGGTCTTGGCAGCCTCATGCGCGACGGCCCAAACACGATCCCCGGGCATGGTCTGCCCGGGGAGTACAGTGATCTCGGTCAGGGCTTCTCGCCCATGGCTCTTGATCGGGTGCCGCCAGATGGCTGAGACCTGCCCACTCATTTGCCGTCCGTTTTCGGCGTGCGCTTGAAGCCTGACTTGATGTTGCCGAACACGTCCGGCTTATATCCCTGGCTGCGCATGATCAGATACTGCTGGGTGAAGGTGATGGTGTTGTTCGCAATCCAGTAAACCACCAGACCGCTGGCAAACCCGCCCAGCATGAACATGAAGACCCACGGCATCCAGGCAAAGATCATCGCCTGTGTAGGATCGGTTGGCGCCGGGTTCAGCTTTTGCTGCAGCCACATCGAGATACCCAGCAGTAGGGGCAGGATCCCGATAAAGATCAGCGCAAGGAAGCTTTCGGGCGCGGGTGCGGCCCAGGGCAGCAAGCCAAACAAGTTGTAGATCGAGGTCGGGTCCGGCGCGCTGAGGTCCTGGAACGGACCAAACCACGGGGCCTGACGCAGTTCGATGGTGACGAAAATCACCTTGTACAGCGAGAAGAAGATCGGGATCTGCATCAGGATCGGCAAGCAGCCCGCAGCGGGGTTTACCTTTTCCTTCTTGTACAACTCCATCATGCCCTGCTGCATCTTCTGTCGGTCGTCGCCTGCCGCCTCTTTCAGGGCCTCCATCTGCGGCTGGAGTTCCTTCATCTTCGCCATCGAGACGTAGGATTTGAACGCCAGTGGGAACAGGATCGCCTTGATAATCAGCGTCAGGCCGATAATGGACCACCCCATGTTGCCGATCAGAAGGTTGATGTTGTGCAGCAGCCAGAAAATCGGTTTCGTAAGGAAGAAGAACCAACCCCAGTCGATGCTGTCGATGAATTTCTGAACGCCCTCGGATTGGTATTCCCGAATGGCTTCCCATTCCTTCGCACCCGCGAACAGGCGGGTGCTGACCTCTTCCGTTGCACCCGGAGCCACTGTCAGGGTCGGAAGCACTGTTTCGGTCTGATAGATTTTGCGGCGAGAATCGTATTTTGCGGCTGCTTTGAAGGCCGATCCGGGCTCGGGGATCAGTGTTGTCATCCAGTAGTGATCGGTGAACCCGATCCAACCGTCTTCTTTGACCTGATAGACCTCGGCCTGCGCGCGTTCGTTCGGGTCGATGTCGAAGTCACGGACATCGCCATAGTCGACCTCGGTCAAGGTTCCGTCGGCCATGCCGATCACGCCTTCATGCAGGATGAAGAAGTTCTTGAGGCCCGGCAGATCGCCGTCTTCGCCAATGCCATGGCGGGCCAGAATGCCGTAAGGGGCCATGCTAACCTCGGCGCCGGTGGCGTTTTCGACCGATTGGGTCACCGAGAACATGTAGTTTTCGTCCACCGAGACTGTGCGGCGGAAGGTCAGGCCGTTTCCGTTGTCCCACGCCAGTGTGATGGGGGTGTCTACGCCCAATGTCTCGCCCTGCTCAAGCGTCCAAAGGGTGTTAGGGCCGGGAACATCCGTGCCGCTCACGCCGGATCCGGGGGCCCAGCCATAGAGGGCGTAATAGGCCGAGTCCGACCCGACCGGGGCCAGAAGTTCGACGATCGGTGCGTCTTCCTCAAGCGAGACTTTGTAATCCTTCAGGAACAGCTCATCAATGCGGCCGCCCGACAGCGACAGGCTGCCTTTCAGACGGGGCGTATCAATCGCAACGCGCGGCGCTTGCTCTTCGGGCTGAGCCTCTTCCGCAGTCGCGGTTGCCTCGCCAACCGTTCCGGTGCCGCTTGCGCTGGGCGTTTGAATCTCTGACCCTTCGGTTGCTGCAATCTCGGTCTGTTCCGTTCCGGGCGTGGGTTCCGGCGGAGGGAACAACACGAACCAGACCAGGATCACGAGAAAGCTGAGCGCGGTTGCAAGGATGAGATTCTTGTTCTGATCGTCCATCTGGGACAGCCACCTTGAGCAGTGAAAGACACCCGCAGGGTTCAATAGAGTGCAGGCCCAAAGGTCAAGCGGAATCGGCTGTAAATTCGTCGCGTCGTGGCATTCCAGGCCACTCTTTCAAAGAATTCAGCCGGTTTGGCGTCCGATTTTAGGAACCCCGTTCATCTTGCCGTTATGCGCAGCCATCCAGTCCAGCGTCTTTTCGAACGGCATTGGCTTGCCAATACCAAAGCCTTGCACGTGATCACATCCAAGCTGGGCCATCAGGGCATGTTCCCCCGGTGTCTCGACCCCTTCCGCCAGCGTCTCGAGGTTCAAACGTTCGGCCATGGTCAGGATGGCGCTGGCCATCTGTTGCTGACTTGGGTCCTGATCAGACTTGGCAACGAATGAGCGATCGATCTTGATCCGCGTGACGTTGAACCGCTTGATCGACGCGATTGAGGCATGGCCGGTGCCGAAATCATCCAGATCAATACAGCACCCCAAAGCTGCAAGGCCGGTGACATTGCGGGTGATCACATCATCGGGACGGCGGGAAAAGACGGTCTCTAACACTTCGACCGTCAGCCTGTCGGGGGTCAGGTCGAATTGATCAAGCTCCCATTTGAGGCGGTCGATCAAACTAGGTCCGCGCAGCTCATCCGAGGAGAAATTGACACCCATACGTGGCACAATAACGCCCGCCCTTTCCCAGGCCCGCATGGCGGTGAAGGCGTGGTGCCGGATGGCCTGACCCAAACGCTCCATCAAGTCGGCTTGTTCGGCGAAGGGCAGGAAGACTTGTGGGCTCAGTACACCTTTTTGCGGATGTTCCCACCGGGCCAGCGCCTCAAAACCCGTAACGCGGCCGGTATCCGTGGATACCTGTGGTTGGAACCACGGGCGGATATCGCCATGATCCAGCGCTGCCTCGAACTCCTTGCGCAGATTGCTTCGGACCAGCGACCTGCGTCGGGTCTCGGAGGAATAGGCCCGAATCGTCGAGGGCCCACTGCGCTGTGCCTCGGTCAGCGCATCGGTACTGGCAGCTTTCCAGTCCGAGACCGTATCGCCAGAGATAGTTTTGTTCAGGCTGAACCCAATCGAACAAGTCAGGTAGAGACCGATTCCATTGAGCATGATCGGCTCTTCCACCGCAGACTGGATGCGCCCGGACATCTGAATGCAGGCCTCGAGGTCTAGCTGCTGCGACGGATGCAGACCGATCATCAGGCCGTCGTCTCCGACCAACATCGCAATGTCATTGTCGCGGATCATCGAAAGAACGCAGCTGCAGAATTGCTGGTGGATGTGATCGGCGGCGGCCTGACCGTGAATATCCGCAACCTCGGGAAAACCGTCGATTGCAATGGCGATGCAGGCTGTACCAGCCTCTTGCTGTTGCGCGATTTCAAGCTTTTCTGACAGGGCCAGATTGAACTGATCACTCGGCAGCACACCACCGATTGCCTGCCCTGCGCGCGTTTTCGACTGACTGTTCACAATCCCGGACACCGCAAACATCAACGGCACCCCAAGCGTCACACTGACAAGCGCGCGTTCGCCGCCCAGCCAAAAAGCCCCGAGGCTGAGCGCTGGCAGAAAGGCCAGCGCAGATGGCCCGCTGAGGGCAGAGGTCACAGGACGGAGAAAACGATCAAAATCAGGAAGTTTCCGCATAGCTATTCCGGGCCTTGGGCATCGAGCGCTCAAGGTGAACCGTAGGAAACCAGTCTGAGTCAGACGTTAACGCAACTGCAGAATTTCAGCCGAATTTTCGTCTTTTTTGCCAAGTTCCAGGGAAAGTCCTGAAAAGTCGAACAATTTTGGATCCAACAAATGCGAGGGGCGGGCGTTGGTCAGGGCGCGGAACATCACCTGACGGCGACCGGGGCTGTTCTTTTCCCACTGATCGAGAATCTGTTTGACCTGCTGGCGCTGCAACCCATCCTGACTGCCACACAGATCGCAGGGAATGATCGGGTAATTCATAGCCTTGGCGAATTTCTCGCAATCGGCCTCGGCTACGTGGGCCAGTGGGCGGAAGACGAACAGGTCGCCTTCCTCATTAACCAGTTTGGGGGGCATGGTGGCCAGACGCCCGCCGTGGAACAGGTTCATGAAGAAAGTTTCCAGAATGTCATCGCGGTGATGACCCAGCACCACGGCCGAGCAGCCCTCTTCCCGCGCGATGCGATACAGGTTGCCCCGGCGCAGGCGCGAACACAGGGCGCAATAGGTCCGGCCTTGAGGGACCTTGTCCATCACAACGGAATAGGTGTCCTGATACTCGATCCGGTGGGGAACACCCATCCGCTCCAGAAATTCGGGCAGGACGGTGGCGGGAAAGCCGGGCTGCCCCTGATCCAGATTGCAGGCCAGTAAATCGACTGGCAGCAACCCGCGCCATTTCAGTTCATAGAGGACGGCAAGCAGGGTGTAGCTGTCCTTGCCGCCCGACAGGCAGACCAGCCAGCGCGGTGGTTTTCCGGCCTTGTCATGGGCGGAGGGGTCGATCATTCCGTACTGCTCGATCGCCTCACGGGTCTGGCGCACGATGCGTTTGCGCAGCTTCTTAAACTCGGTCGTCGAGGGCGCGCCAGCAAACAGCGGATGGATATCGTCGGCTTCATCAAACATAGGCCGTGATTACAGCGCAGGATGCGCGCGGGCAAGGTGTCGCGAACCGGGGCCGTTATTGGGGGAAGCGCCGCCTGTGCTATGCTCTGCGGATTTACCGACGGAGTTTAAAATGGACTATTTCTTTACCGTCCGCGGACGCAGCGGCAATACCTATTCAAACAAACTGGGCAAGGCGCGCTACCTAGCAATACCGTCCAACGTAAAGACGCCAGCACGTAAACATGAAATCCGAATCTCGGACTGGCTGGACAAGGTGCAGCAGGCCGCCGGGGCGACGGATCATGAAAAGGGCCACATCGTCTTTTTCGTGCATGGCTTCAACACCGAGCAGTTCGAGATGCTGGAGCGGCACCGCAAAATCCGGAAGGGGCTCGAGGCCCATGGGTTCAAAGGTGTGATCGTCAGCTATGACTGGCCAAGCGATGGATCCGTCTTGGGTTATAGCTCGGACAGGGCCGATGCCCGGCGCTCGGCGGATAAGCTGTTCAATGACGGGATCAGACGCCTGTCCAAAATGCAGACCCCGGATTGCCCCCATAATGTTCACGTTCTGGCGCATTCCATGGGGACGTTTCTGGTGCGCGAGGCCATGGACTATGCCGATGACGACCATGAGATTGCGCAGCACAGCTGGACCACCAGCCAGATCGCCTTTGTCGCGGCGGATGTCTCAGCCAAGTCTTTTCGCGAGGGCAGCGCCAAGACCTCATCTCTGATGCGGCGGTGTACGAGGCTGACATGCTACTACAGCCCGTTTGATGAGGTTCTATCGATCTCTGAGGTTAAGCGCGTGGGCGTTTCGCGTCGGTTGGGGCGTGTGGGTATGCCCTCGGACCACCCTGAAAAGGCGGTTAACCTGTATTGCGGCAAGTTCTTCAATGACAATCGCGCGGATTACCCGGATGGGCCATCCGCCAGCCACAGCTGGTATTTCGACTCGCCACGATTCTACGAGGATTTGCTCCACACTCTGCTGGGTAAGTTGGATCGTGAAGTCATCCCGACCCGAAGGTTCACGGACCGAGGGAATCTGGCGCTGGTCTAACCGTCTTCGGATTTTTCGGGCACCGGGTCATACCCCGTGCCGCCCAATGGGTGGCAGCGCCCGATTCTACGGGTGGCCAGCCACGCGCCTTTGATCGCGCCGTGTTTCTCTAGCGCTTCCAGCGCATAGGCCGAGCATGTTGGCTGGTAGCGACAATTGAATCCGACCCAGGGGCTGAAAATCAACCGGTATGCGCGCACGGGCAGGGCGAATATGCGCGCCAGTAGGGTCATTTGCGAGGGGCGTGGATCTTGCGCAGGGCATAGCGCAGATCGTTTAGCATGGCGTCAAACGCCCGCCCGGCGGTGACCTCGGCGCGGCCGATCAGGACATAGTCCCAGCCCTCATGCCCTTGTGTGGGCAGTACGGCGCGGGCTGCTTCACGCAGGCGGCGCTTGGCTCGGTTGCGGGCCACCGCATTGCCGACCTTTTTGGAACACGTAAACCCGACGCGAATGCCTGCGCCCTCGTCCGAAGCACGCTTGCGGGCCTGCACCATCATCGAGGATGTGCCTTGTCGACGCGCCCGCGCGGCTTTCAGGAAATCCGAACGGGTCTTGAGAACGGTCAGAGGTTTGGGCGCGCAAACGGACGCCGCCGGGGGCTTGACCCTCGGTTGGTTGATACCATCCTCAGGGGCCTCCGGCGGCGTCATGTTCATAACCTGATCGGTGAGGCGGTTTACGCGCTCAGCGATTTGCGGCCGCGTGCACGGCGCGCGTTCAGGATTTTGCGGCCGGCTTTGGTGGCCATGCGCGCGCGGAAACCGTGGCGGCGTTTGCGAACCAGGTTCGAAGGCTGATAGGTGCGTTTCATCGCTCCGTCTCCAATCTATAGCGGTGGGTGCGGCGCGGATTCGCCTGGCCCGAGTGTTCGAAGCCCGTCCTCTACTGCCAAGCGGGGGGTAAGTCAAACCCCAAGGCACGGGTTTTCGCGCCTTTTGCAACAATTCTGTAACCTGGCCGGTCAAAAGATTTCAGAATCCGGTTTTTTGCGCCCCGAACCCTCACATTCCCTGCCACAGAGTTCAAGGCCGCGTGAGGGGCCTGTTGCAGGACCACAGGGAAGCGCATGTTGGGGTCAGAATGAAACAACCAAAGCCGGACAGCCAGATGAGCGAAACGACCCAAGCACCGCGCAGCGGGTTTGCGCGCCATATTCCATTGCTTGTGATCCTGACCGTCGCCGCGGTGGGGTTCTTCACCCTTGGGGACTACCTGAGTTTTGAAACCCTGCGCGACAACCGCGAGGCCCTGTTGGCCTGGCGGGATGAGTACTACTGGGCCATGGCCGCAGCTTTCGTTGGGATCTATATCGTGATCGTGGCGTTTTCCCTGCCCGGGGCCGCCGTCGCCTCGATGACCGGTGGTTTCCTGTTCGGCCTGTTTGCAGGCACCGCGTTCAACGTGTTCGCAGCCACGATCGGCGCATCCGCCATCTTTCTGGCTGCGCGCTGGGGCTTGGGTGAGTCGTTGACGGCGCGGCTGGAATCCTCGGAAGGGACCATCAAGAAACTCAAGGACGGCCTGCGCGAGAATGAAATCTCGGTCCTGTTCCTGCTGCGCCTTGTGCCCGTGGTTCCGTTCTTTGTGGCCAATCTGGTCCCGGCACTGGTGGGCGTGAAGTTCCGCAACTTCCTGTTCACCACGGCGCTGGGCATCATTCCGGGCGGGATTGTCTACACCTGGATTGGTGTCGGCCTGGGTGGTGTCTTTGATCGCGGCGAAACGCCGGATGTTTCGCTGCTTTGGGAACCTTTTGTTGTCGGTCCGATCATAGGCTTGTGCGTATTGGCCGCTCTGCCCATTCTGATCAAAGCCCTGCGCGGGAAAAAGGACGCCTGAATTCCATGAAAGAGCTGAAAACAGATATCCTGGTCATCGGCGCCGGGTCGGGCGGTTTGTCGGTTGCGGCAGGGGCCGCGCAGATGGGGGCCGAGGTGATCCTGCTGGAAGGTCACAAGATGGGCGGCGATTGCCTGAACTTTGGCTGTGTCCCCTCCAAGGCCCTGATCGCCAGTGGCAAGATGGCTTATGGGCAGGCCCATTCGGCGCCCTTTGGCGTGGCCGATGTTGTACCGCAAGTGGACTATGGCGCCGCCAAGGATCATGTGCACGGAGTGATCGCTCAGATCGAGCCGATGGACAGTCAGGAACGGTTCGAAGGTTTCGGCGTCAAGGTGATCCGCGAATTTGGCACCTTCCTGTCTCCGACGCAGGTGCAGGCAGGTGAGAACGTGATCACCGCCCGGCGGGTTGTCATCGCCACCGGGTCATCGCCGCTTGTGCCGCCGATCCCGGGGCTGGACTCGGTGACGTTCTACACGAATGAAACCATCTTTGATCTGAAGGACAAGCCTGACCACCTGCTGATTATCGGCGGCGGCCCCATCGGGATGGAGATGGCGCAGGCCCATATACGGCTGGGCTGCAAGGTGACCGTGATCGAAGGCGCAAAGGCGCTGGGCAAGGATGACCCCGAGGCCGCAGCCCTCGTTCTGGAGACCCTGCGGGCCGAAGGGGTCGATATTCAGGAAGAAGCCATGGTCGCGCAAATCCGAGGCTCGGCTGGTGCGGTCGAGGTTGTCACCCAGAACGGAGACATCTTTGCCGGTACCCACCTTCTCATGGCAGCCGGACGCAAGGCAAATGTCGAACGCCTGAACCTTGAGGCCGCCGGGATTGACCGTACACGCAAGGGGATCACGGTGGATGATGCCCTGCGCACGACCAACCGCAAGGTCTATGCCATCGGCGATGTGGCGGGTGGTCTGCAATTCACCCATGTGGCGGGGTACCATGCGGGCATCATCATCCGCTCGGCCCTGTTTGGTCTGCCATCAAAGGCCAAGACAGCTCATATCCCATGGGCTACCTATACGGACCCAGAACTGGCTCAGGTCGGCCTGACCGAGGCACAAGCCCGTGAACAGCATGGTGACACGATCGAGGTCGCCCGGTTCGACTACCACCACAATGACCGAGCCATATCCGAGCGTAAGACAAAGGGCTTTATCAAGGTCATGGTCGTCAAAGGACGCCCCGTGGGCGCGACAATCGTCGGCCATCAGGCCGGAGAACTGATCAACTTGTGGTCCCTTGCGCTGGCCAATAACCTCAAGATGGGGCAGATCGCCGCGATGGTTTCGCCCTATCCGACGATCGGAGAGCTTAACAAACGTGTGGCGGGGGCTTATTTCTCGCCAAGGCTGTTTGAGAATCAGACGGTTAAACGCGTGGTCAGGTTCGTGCAACGCTGGATCCCCTGACCGGAAGAGGAGCGCCAATTGAACTCGCTGTCCGGCCGATTTCTGATCCTGACGACGGTCTTCGTGATGTTGGCCGAGGTCCTGATCTTTGTGCCGTCCATAGCGCGTTTTCGAGAGGACTTCCTACTGAACCGGCTGGAACGCGCACAGATCGCGTCTTTGGCGCTGCTGGCCGATGATATGCTCGCTGACGATCTTGAGGCCGAGCTTCTGGCAAATGCCGGTGTCTACAACGTTGTCCTTCGGCGCGATGAGGTGCGGCAGCTGATGCTGTCTTCGCCCATCCCGGAACAGATCACCAACACCTATGACCTGCGAGACGCGGGCCCGTGGATCCTGATCCGCGATGCGATGACCCGTATTTTTACCACTGAAAATGAGGTCATCCGTGTGATCGGTGAGCCGGTCAAAGGCGCTGGTCTGCTTATCGAGGTTACCATTGATAGCATGCCTTTGCGCATGGCGATGGTCGATTACGGGCTGCGCATTCTGGGGCTGTCTTTTGTTATTTCGATCATCACGGCTTTCTTCCTGTTCCTTGCGGTGCGCGTTGTGCTGGTGCGTCCGATCAAAAGCGTTGTCGGCTATATGCAGCGCTATGCCAGCGCGCCCGAGGATGCACGCGGCATTATCACTCCCAACTCCAAGGTCACCGAACTGCGTGAGGCGGAAGAGGCTTTAAAGATGTTGCAAACCGACCTGACGCAGGCGTTGAAACAACGCGAACGTCTGGCGCAACTGGGTGGCGCTGTCGCCAAAGTCAGCCATGACCTGCGCAATATCCTGACCTCGGCGCAGTTGTTTACGGATCGGATCGAAGCCAGCGATGACCCCTTGGTCCGCCGTATGGCACCCAAGCTGGTCAACTCGATCACTCGCGCGGTTTCGCTGTGTGAAAGCACCCTTGCCTTCGGTCGGGCGGAAGAGCCTGCGCCGACCCTGACCATGGTGCGCGTCCGCGACATCGCCGAAGATGTTGCCGCCAGCGAGCAGTTGGCCGTTGCCGATGCCTGCGTCGAAATCGTGAACGAGGTGCCCGAGGATCTGGTCGTGCGCGCAGACCCAGAGCAGCTCTTCCGTGTGATCATGAACCTTGTGCGCAATGCCCGGCAGGCTCTGGTCTCCTCAGGCAAACCCGGGCGCGTCACTGTCACCGGCTGCGCCATGGAGGCCAGCTGGTGCATCGAAATCCGCGATACCGGCCCCGGCCTACCGCCCAAAGCACGCGAGAATCTGTTCACGCCATTCCAAGGCGGCGTACGCAAGGGGGGCTCGGGCCTTGGGCTTGCGATTTCACAGGAACTGGTGCGCGGACATGGTGGAGATCTTGTGCTGAAAGAGACCGGACCCACCGGTACAACCTTTGAAATAAGCCTCCCACGCGGCGATCTAACTTTTTGAAGATTTTTTGCAGAATCGGCTTGCACGTCCCCCGCACCGGGTCTAAACACCGCTTCACCAACGCGGACCGATAGCTCAGCTGGATAGAGTACTTGACTACGAATCAAGGGGTCGGGGGTTCGAATCCTCCTCGGTCCGCCACTTCTCCCCTTAACTCATTGATTTTAAACGATTAAATCTAAGGTTGAGTTGGAATCCCCCAGGGGATTTGAACCTATCCCGCAACTAATCCCGCAACATTTGGGTGAGGCTAAGTCCGTTTGGGCGGTTAAGTACCACGTCCCTGTCTTTGCGGAATCGGATGGGGTGTTGTCGTTTCGGGAATTGTAATTCAAGATGAACAGGTGATGAGGTCCCGCTAATATTGGACCTTTGGGTGGAGCCGAGGCAAATGCCTCGGCCACGTATCGCCCTTCTGGCGACTGCTCACCTAGCGAGGTGTTGGGACCTCGCTAGGTCAGGGTGGGTGTTATATCGGGTTCATTCTTCTGCTCTTTCCTTGTCTTCTGGGCTGAAAGCGCGCCCGTAATCCTGTTCTGAAATCCGCCACTTTTTTGTTTCTGGGTTGTAGTGCAGTCGCCCTTCATCTTTGAAGCGAGTTAGATAACTTCGGAAGGTATGCGTTTCACAGCGAGCTCGCCGTTCGACTGGATCAACTTTCTTGTCTCAGGGTCCAGCTTGGGTCGCCCACCCGGATTACCGGAATGACCAGGCTTGAAGAGCGGTGTTGGTATAGTTAACTCCTCTCTTCTCAGAAAGCGAATGCACCAAGCAATAACTATCTATTTTGTATACTATAATTCGGTTTGCGTTACTAATACTTGTGCATTTTGCTGCGGGGCTGGTCGGTAGTCATGCCCGAACTAAGTCCACAGTGGATTTTTTTGGTCAGCGTCTGCTATCGTGCTGAGCGACCACTATATGCATAAAGTTCGACTGTCTGCTGCCGAAAGACCGCCTAGCGGCGCGTAGCCTTCATCAGAAAAAAGGTCGGATGACCGCGTTGAGCCTATTCTACTAAATGCTGCACGGTGCACAAATGTCCGATTGTGGGTGAAGCATCACCAGCCGAACAGGACCCGTTGGATCAAACCTCCCACTTCAAGCCTGTTTCTTGTTCAGTGACCTCCCAAAGCCTTGCCATGACGGTTTTGTCATACGCATGCGGGTTTAATGTGCCCCTGCCGACCGGGCCAACGGCTTCAAGGCGGCCCGTTGGTCCGTAGAGCGCGCGTTGTTCGGTCAAAGTCTTTTCGGCAGCGCATATGACTTCGGGATAGGACCCTTGCTCGGCCGTTTGAACCATCGGTGTTTTTGTCATGAGCCACCAGATGAACCGCATCGTCCGGCTGCCACTGGTGCTGATCAGCGACGTTGCCGAAGAGCCGGGATGGCAGACATAGACCTCGACTTCGGTACGCCCTGCGGCGGCAAGCCTGTCCTGTAATTCATAGGCGAACATCATTTGCGCCAGCTTGCTTTGCGAGTAGGCGATATTCGGCCCGTAACCCTCTTCCCAGTTCATGTCGTCGAACTTGATCGTCTTCAGACCCATGTTGTATCCAAGACTTGCCACAACAACGATCCGACCATTTGAGGCTTCGATCCGCTCAAACAGAAGACCACAGAGTAGGAAGTGACCGTAATGGTTGGTGCCGAGCTGGCTCTCGAACCCATTCTCTGTCAGTTTGCGAGTCGGCACCTGTGCGATGGCCGCATTGCAGATGAGCGCATCGATCCGGGAAACGGAATTCAGAACTTTGGCCGAAGCTTCGCGTACGCTTGCGAGCGAGGCCAGGTCCATGCGAATGAAGCTCACTTCTGCTTCACAACCGAACTCACTTTTCAGGTCCGCAACAGCTGCCCGAGACTTCTCAACCGAGCGGTTCAACATGACAACCTTGGCGTTCTTTTTAAGGAGCGTTCGCGCGGCCTGGAACCCGGCACCGGCGTTGGCACCCGTGATGAGGTAGGTCTCGCCGGAGAGGTCGTCGAGGCGCTCGGGCATCCAGCCCTTGGGTCCAAATGTGGTATCTGGCATCTTTTGTCTCCTATCTGCGTTGGCGCGGGGACCGAGTGAATTGTGTTTCGGCTTGGAAATGCAGATAGCTCTCACCAGAACACAGAAACAGGCGAGATTATCGCAAATACTTGCCCGATTGTATCAAGGTAGTTGCCTACAACGATCTGGAGCCTTTACATCTCTCCTATGAGCAAGGATCAGATCAAGCAAATCATCGCAGACCGAACCGAAACGGACGGCTTGACCGAGACGGGCATCAAGGGTGCACGCCTGTTTCGCGCCACGCGTTCAATCCCCTGTGTTCCAGCCGTTTACGAGCCCTGCATCGTGGCCATCGTGAGTGGGGTTAAGGAAGCCGTACTGGATGGCCGAAGATACGAATACGACAACAGCCGATATCTCTGCTGCCCAATGTCGATGCCGGTCAAGGCGGGGACGCCTTTGGCCTCGCATTACCACCCACTCTACGGAGTCATGATCACTCTTGAGCAACGCGCTATGACCGAGCTGGTGATGGAGATGGAAAATGCCGGCGGCGTTCTTCCTTCGGTCAAAGAAGAACTGCCGGAGCCGGGAATTAGGCTCGCGAGATGGGACGATGGATTCACTGAAGCGCTGCTGCGGCTACTGCAGCTCGGAAACAGCGAGACGGATACAGCAGTTCTCGGCGAGGCGCGATTGCGTGAGGTGCTCTATGCGATCCTGAGTGGAGAAGCTGGCACCTTCGCACGACAGGCATTTGGCGCTGGCAACGCCATCGCACGTTCAATTGCGCATGTGTCGTCACATCTGGATACGCCGATCTCGATTGAGGATATGGCAAGCCGAGCGGGCATGAGCCGGGCGGTTTTCCATCGCAAATTCAAGCAGGTCACGACGATGGCGCCAATCCAGTTCGTCAAGACGATGCGCCTCAACAACGCCGCCATGAAGATCGCGGGCGGGATACCTGTGAACGAAGCTGCAATGGACGTTGGTTACGTCAGCCCGTCCCAGTTCAGTCGCGAGTTCAGGCGCATGTATGGGCAATCACCGAGGAAATGGGGTGAGGCACAGAAACTGCTGGTCAAAGTTGCTTGAGGCTGATTTGCGTGAGCAAATCGAACCTTGGAGTCACCGCAGTGAACGGAAGCTTTTTCCGCAGAGCTGACGTTCTCGCTGGCTGTAGCGAACGTCTGTTGTTCGGGAAAAGCCCCAATTCGCTGCCGAGCAGCATCACGTTTGTAGAACGTGAGAAAACCGCAGAAACCGGACATTGCAAATTCGATGATCCCTAACAAGCAAAAAAACGTTAAGATAAATGAGCAGCCGGCCGGTACGATAGGCACATTGTCGGTACTGAATATTGAATCAAATTAGCTGTACGAGTTTCCGAACTTATTCAAAGTACTCGGGATGGCGTTCGTGAATAAACGCGATAGTGTCGTCGAGGCGGGATAAGTGTTTTCTGACTGCGTTTTGCGCTTTTGACAGATCCCGCGAGACAAGCCCATTTGCGATCTCATAGTGGTCTTCCAAAATGGAATTCGCCTCGCGATCTTTCTCAAGACCAAGCATACAGAGACGATCTACTTTTTGTTTGCATTCCATCATAACTTCGAACGCTAACGGGTTGCCGCCAAGGACGTAGATTAGTTTGTGAAAATCGTAATCGAGCGCGTGAAAGGCAGATAGATCCCCTTGCGTCAGAGCATTCTCCTGAAGGGCTAAGTTTTCGCTTAGCTTCGCATCCCGATCTGAATCCCAAGTCTCAACCGCCATGTAAACTATTTCAAGTTCGACGGCCCTTCGCACCAAACGAGCAAGCTCTAGGCGATCCATTGAAAAGCCGCGCACCTCGGTTGCTTTTTGCGGTCGGATAAGTAGCAAATCCTCATTTCCAAGCCTGGTGAAGGCGTTGCGAACAGGTTGGCGAGAAACGCCAAATCGGCGTGCGACTTCCGTCTCGGACAATTTTGTACCGGGAAGAATTTCGAGCGAAACGATCTGATCGTGCAGTGTTTCGTAGACGGCATCAGTGGTTGTTCGGGTTCTAATTCCGTCCACGATTTTTTCTTTCATCCTCTGATTCATAATCCTGTCACCACGATCTGATGGGTGGTTAAGGCACTGTTTTATATAGAAAAAAGCCATATTTCGTATGTATTTCAGTAAGGCTTTTTCGGTTAATATCAAAGAGCCTGTAACCATTGAAGTCAAGGCCGTCACATGTTTCAAACGAGTTGTTGACATAACTTGGATACTAGTGTCCTTATGAGTTCAGCAGTGATTCCGGCTCTGGGAGGAAGCAGGAAGTTTTGTGACTTTCATCCTCCAGACGACACATTTTGGCCTGTTGCTGCTCAGAAAAAACGGGAGGAGACCCATGACTTCTACGAAATCGCTTTTTGCAGCAGTAACCGTTGCACTGATCGCCTCTTCAGCGTCGGCTGAAAGCTGGCGCGCTTGGAACATTCACAATGACGGCCACCCCAATACGGCGGCGATGGACAAATTTGCTGAGCTTGTTGACACAGCCACAGATGGTGAAGTCACGGTAGATGTTTTCCACGGCGGCGTTCTTGGCTCGCAACCCGATGCGCTGGAGCAAGTGCGTATTGGAGCCATCGAGGTTGGCAACTTCAACCTTGGCCCGATTGGTCCGATGGTCAAAGAGGCAAACCTTGTATCGCTTCCGTTCATCTTCAAAAGTGTGCCGCACATGTTCCGCGTGATGGAAGGTGAAGCTGGTGCGGTCGTTGCCGAAGCGATGGGTGAGGCAGGAGTTCTTCCCCTTGCATATTTTGATGCTGGAGCCCGGTCATTCTACAGCCAGAAACCAATCAACTCTCCAGCCGATGTGGAAGGTCTGAAGATCCGAGTTATGAACAACGATCTCTACACTTCGATGATTTCGGCTATGGGTGGAAATCCGTCTCCAATGGCTTTTTCGGAAGTACAACAGGCACTGAAAACAGGCGTTGTTGATGGGGCGGAGAACAACTTCCCGTCGTTCAAAAACGTCGGCCATTACGAAGTGACGTCGCACTATTCGCTGTCTGAGCATTTGATCATCCCCGAGTGCATCTGTGTGAATACAGC
Source organism: Ruegeria profundi (assembly GCF_049800715.1). Taxonomy (GTDB): domain Bacteria; phylum Pseudomonadota; class Alphaproteobacteria; order Rhodobacterales; family Rhodobacteraceae; genus Ruegeria; species Ruegeria profundi_A. The sequence continues at coordinate 327,888 of NZ_JBNAFO010000003.1, read as the reverse complement.
CAAGTTCAACGCGCTTAGCCCCGAACTACAAGAAGCTGTACGTAGTGCGGCACAAGAAGCGGCTCTTTATCAGCGCGAACTGTGGGCTGTTGGATCTGAGCAAGCGCGCTCTGACGTTGAAGCGGCTGGCATCACAGTCAACGAAATCGCAGACAAAGGTCCCTTCCAGTCCGCGATGGACGTAGTCTATGCCGACTACCTCGCTGCCAACCCAGATATGAAGGCGTTGGTCGAGATGGCCCAGGCCACTGAGTGATTTGCCAAAGCGAATACAAATAAGCGCGTCCGGTTTCCTTAAAAGAAACCGGACTCGTAAATCCAAAAAAGGGGGGCAGTATGCAAGTTTCAGACAAGACATCAGAGTTTCTACGGAGGATGGATTTCTTCCTCGACCTGCTCGCCCGCCTTTGTAACTTGTTGGCCGGCGTCGCCATCGTGACTATGACCGCCATCTTCGCTTGGCTGGTCTTTGGCCGGTACGTCCTCAATGACACGCCCACCTGGGTTGAACAGGTATCGCTTTTACTTGTCATGGTTATTGCCTTCCTCGGCGCAGCAGCCGGAGTGCACAACCATACCCACCTCTCTGTTGTTCTTTTTCGGGGCATGGTGTCGCCGAAAGTACGAACAGTCTTTGTTTGCATCACAGATATGCTGCTAGTCGGGTTTGGCGCGATGATGTTCTGGTACGGGCTTGAATTGACCGAATTCAAATGGGGCACGCTGATCCCGCTTATTCAATGGCCCGAAGGCCTGAGATCCCTGCCTATGACAATTAGCGGAGCATTGGTCCTTCTGTTTTCCATCGGTCATCTGATCCGCCTGTTTCTAGGCGAGGATGCGCGGCAAGACAGTATTGATCAGGGTTAATCATGGGACTTGCAGTTCTTCTCGGGGTCTTCGCCCTTTCCGTCATAATCGGCACCCCGGTCGCTTACGCACTTGGGATTTCTGCCTTGGCTGCGTTTTGGTATGAAGGTTTGCCGTTGTTCGTCGGCTTTCAACGAATAGTCGCAGGAATCAACGTTTTTTCGCTTATGGCGATCCCGTTTTTCATTTTCGCTGGCGAGCTGATGTTCCACGGCGGGATAGCCGTTAGATTGGTCAGGTTCGCGCAAGCTGCTGTCGGTGCCGTGCGCGGCGGGCTTGGCATTGTTAACGTGTTTTCCTCCATGCTTTTTGGCGGGATTTCAGGTTCGGCGATCGCGGACATCTCCGCGCTGGGCTCAATTCTCATCCCCGTTATGAAAGATAAGGGATACGATGCTGACTATGCGGTAAATGTGACGGTGACGTCTTCTATCGCCGGGATCATCATTCCACCCAGTCACAATATGATCATCTTTGCTCTTGCAACGGGCGGTGTGGTGTCAATTTCCAAGCTGTTCTTGGCGGGCGTGGTCCCCGGCATCCTGATGTGCTGTTGCCTGGCAATTGCCGCATATGTGGTCGCAGTAAAGCGCGGCTATCAGGCTGAACGGTTTCCAGGATGGACGGCGCTGGCGTACGCGTTTATCGGCTCCATCCCCGGCTTGCTGACTGCCGTCATTATCGTCGGAGGTGTCCTATCAGGCATCTTTACTGTAACAGAGTCCGGTGCATTCGGGGCTATGTATGCCTTTGTTGTCACGCTGATCGTCTACCGCAGCCTGTCATGGGATGCCTTTAAGACTGCTGTAATTTCGTCAGTGCGCACAACGTCGATGGTCATGATCCTGATCGCCTGTGCCGGGGCCTTCGCGTACATGCTGACCTACAACCGCGTACCAACCAAAACGGTCGAGTTCCTTTTGGGTATAACCGAGAACCCGATCCTGATTTTGCTGATGATCAACGCCGTTCTTTTGCTGCTTGGCATGATTATGGATATGGCAGCATTGATCCTCATCTGCACGCCGATCTTCTTGCCGGTGATGAATATGCTTGGGATCGATCCGCTCCAATTCGGCATGATCCTTTTGGTGAACCTTGGTCTGGGGCTTTGCACACCTCCGGTCGGGACCTGTCTGTTTGTAGGCTGTGCGGTTGGCCAGTTGCCGATGGAAAAAGCCATTAGAACGATCTGGCCTTTCTACCTTGCGATCTTCGCAGCGCTGATGCTGATCACCTTCGTTCCTGCCATCTCGCTCACACTTCCCACTCTCCTAATCGGCCCATAAAGCCCAAAGGACGCCGCTATGCTGAATATCAAACGATTGGACATTGAAGAGGCACGACGGCTGATCGCGGTCGCTAGGCTCAAAGCCGAAGATATCGGGGTGCCTATGTGCATCGCTGTTACCGACGAGAGCGGTATCCTGATCGCATTTGAGCGAATGGATGGCGCCAAGATTACCAGCGTCAATCTGGCGATCGACAAGGCTTATACCGCAAGCGGCATCAAAAAGAGCACGCAAGCCTTGGGTGAAGTCAGTCAACCGGGAATGCCAGCGCATGGCATCGCCTCGGCCTTAGGCGGACGTATGGTGACCGTTGCCGGCGGTCTTCCTGTGCTTTCTGGTTCTGATGTCGTCGGCGGCATTGGCGTTAGTTCAGGCTCGCCTGCGCAAGATCATGACGTCGCCCAAGCTGGGGCAGATGTCTTTTCCAAAATGAAAAACCCAAACGCTTAGGAGGCGCATATGTCGAATCCAAAAATCGGTTTCATTGGCCTAGGCCAAATGGGCAGCAAGATGGTTGAATGCCTCCAAAAAAATGGTTTTGATCTTGTGGTCATGGGCCGCAACAAAGCGGCGGTTGCCCAAACCGTCGCGCGCGGAGCGGTCGAGGTTAGCACCCCTAGAGAACTCGCCGCGGCCAGTGATATCGTCATGCTCTGCGTGACAACATCTGACGTGGTCGAAAGCCTGATCTACGGCGAGAATGGTATTCTCGCTGGGATTAAAGAAGGCGCGGTGGTCATAGATTTCGGAACGTCCATTCCAGCTTCAACAAAGAAAATTGGCGCGGACCTTGCGAAAAATGGGGCGGGGATGCTCGACGCGCCGTTGGGGCGTTCACCTATGCACGCCAAGGACGGTTTGTTGAACATCATGGCAGCAGGCGATATCGAAACGTTTGAAAAGGTCAAACCTGTGCTCGACGTGCAGGGCGAGAACGTGTTCCATCTTGGTGCACTCGGCGCGGGCCATACGACTAAGCTGATCAACAACTTCATGGGTATGACAACAGCGTGTACCATGAGCCAGGCATTTGCAGTTGCAAAACAAGCTGGCATCGATGGCCAGCAGCTTTTTGAGATCATGTCTGCGGGCCCGTCCAATTCTCCATTCATGCAATTTTGCAAGAATTACGCCGTCGATGGCGTAAGTGATCTTGGGTTTTCGATCAGCAATGCCAACAAGGACATCGCCTACTTCGTTCAGATGATTACTGACATTGGAACGCGCTCCGAAATCGCTGAAGGCACTTCCGCAAATCTTAAAACGGCGCTTGATGCAGGGATGGGCGAAGGCAATGTACCCGAAATCTACGACATGTTCGTCAAACGCGGTGCAGCCTAGGCGACCCACAATGGCACACGACAACTTTTAAAGCTGAGCAAAGATGAGGGATGCCCATGAAACTCGCTGGAAAATCGGCAATTGTAACTGGAGCCGGCCGCGATATCGGTGCAGCAGTCGCTCTCAAGCTTGCCTCCGAGGGCGCAAACGTCGCAATAAACTATTTTGCCAGCAGCGCAGGCGCTGAGGACGTTGTGGCCAAGATCAAAGCAAATGGCGGGACCGCATTCGCGCTTCAAGGAGACCTAACGCAGGAAAGCGAGGTTGACGCATTGGTGGCGCGATCTCTCGCGGAATTCGGCAGTATTGACGTTTTGGTCAATAATGCGGGCGGTTTGGTTGCCCGCAAAACAGTCGCAGAGTCCTCACTTGAACATTGGCGGTATGTGATGGACTTGAACCTGACCAGCAACTTCATGATGACCAACGCCTGTTTGGCTCATATGAAAAGCGGTGCAATTGTCAACTTGGCAAGCCAAGCTGCTCGCGATGGCGGTGGCCCCGGCTCAGTTCTGTATGCGACCTCAAAGGGCGCAATCATGACGCTGACGCGGGGTTTGGCCAAAGAGCTGGGCCCGGATATCAGGGTCAATGGGCTGTGCCCTGGGATGATTGATACTGATTTTCATAACATCCACACACCGGACGCAGGACGTCGCGGCTTTGAAGCCGCTGCGCCAATGAAACGTCAGGGCACCATTGAGGATGTCGCAAATCTTGTCCTATTCCTAGCCTGCGACGACAGTGCTTTCATTACAGGAGCTAATGTCGATCTGAATGGTGGAATGCTTTTCTCATAGTGTAGCGGAGGTACACCTTGCCTGAGTTTCCAGTTATCTCGACAGGAGAGAATGTCACACGGCAAGTTCTCTCTGATCATCCCAATCTCATGGTTGTTGCCTTTCGGTTCAGCAAAGCAGGTGCGATAGGCGCGTTGCACAGCCATCCGCATGTCCAGTCAACCTATGTCGAAAGTGGCCGGTTCCGGTTCACTTTGGGCGAAAGTGACCAAGAGTTCGGGCCAGGAGACAGTTTTGTCATTCCTTCAGATCAAACCCACGGATGTGTTTGCCTGGAACCAGGAAAGCTCGTAGATAGCTTCACTCCGCGGCGTGACGATTTTTTGTAGAACCCATGCGTATCTTAGCAATAGGCGAGTGCATGGCGGAACTTGCTCCCCTGGGCGGTCCAGGGGAGTTCAAGATCGGGTACGCTGGTGATACGTTCAACACGGCTTGGTATTTAGCGAATATATCACCAAATACAGAGGTCGCTTATTTCACGACAGTTGGTGACGACAAACTGTCTCGCGAAATGCGAGCCTTCATTGACAGAACAGGCATCGATACCTCTCACATTTGCGAAATTTCGGATGGAACCGTGGGTCTCTATATGATCCACCTTTCCAACGGCGAGCGTAGTTTTTCCTACTGGCGCAACAGCTCTGCGGCCAAACGGCTTGCGGACGACCCAGATGCGCTTGACCGTGCTATCGAAAAAGCGGATTTGATCTATTACTCAGGAATTACGCTGGGAATTCTTGGTCCTCAATCGCGTGAAAATCTACTTGGTGCTCTCCAAAGGGGTCGCGATGTAGGGAAATCCGTGGCTTTCGATACGAACATCAGACCGAAACTTTGGTCGAGTACCGAAGAAATGAAGCGTTCAATCATGCGCGCTGCTGAGCTCTCGGATATCGTGTTGCCGTCTTTTGACGATGAAAGCGCGTGGTTTAATGACGACTGTCCGACCGCGACTCTTGAACGATATGCAAGACTTGGTGTGGAGCGGGTCGTCGTAAAGAACGGCGAGCATTCTGTGGTTTATAAAGATGGGAATATTAGAGGGGAGGTGCCTACTAAGCCGGAAACTTCCGCTATTGATACAACAGCCGCTGGTGACAGCTTCAACGCTGGCGTTTTGCTCAGCGTATCGGAGAAAAGTGATTTCCGCGCAGGGATATCGTTGGGCTGCAAATTGGCCAGCTACGTGATCCAAGCCAAAGGAGCGCTAGTTCCTGTCGATCCACTGCGTGTTACAGCTTGAGGTGGTAATCCCCGACTTGTGTTTAACGTGGAATAAGCGCACCGCACGGCCACTATCTGCAGAAAGGCAGCTTAAATACTGAAACAATAAAGGCGTTAGAAAAGGTCATTCGCTTGAGTCCAATCAAACGACCGCAATACGCAGTGTGCCATTGGTCGTCTAGGCAAAAAGCAGATGTGAGTGTGCCCTAGTTTCAGCGATAATCTCAATGGCAATTGACGCGGGCGTCGGCCAGTTGGGGTGCAAGATTGCTTCAACAATATCCGCGTCAGCTACAAACTGCGCGTTATGTTTCGCCGCAAGATAGCGCATGTGGCGGTTTTCCTTCAGGCACATCATTTGGATAGACCGGACGCCTCTGTTCTGCGCCATCGCGTACATCTGTTGAAACAAAGCGTCGCCAATCCCAAGGCCTCGGCACTCGGCTTCGACAGAGAATGCAGCCTCTGGCTTTGATGGTAATGAATGAAAGAGGCCGCGCAGTTCCACAAGGCCCCTCAATTGTCCCCAGACAAACGCCCCACAAGCGATACTGTCATACCGAAGGATGTTCTGTGCGTAGCTCAAGACGTATTTGGCGTTGACGGCTCCACAAAACCGTGCTCGCCGCGTTTCGATATCTAACTACAGAAAATGATTACAGATGTTACTTTGATCGCCGGAACGGAGAGGATGAACGATCGGGTCTTGTAGTGCTCTCCTGACTTTCAGTTTTCGCGTTTCCTGTTTGGCAGGTTGGTATGGGCCAGCATTTTCGGGAGGAGGTGAAAATGCTGGCCCTTTGCGATGGCGCTCCCCGTTGGCTTTTTCGCCGCCGCTTATGCTGGCTTACTCTGGGAGGAGCGAGGACCAGCAAACTTGTGTAATCTTCTGACCTGAAGGCCCACTTCTCTATTCGTCAGCCATTAGTTTTTCGGCATATTCCGGGATCTCAGATCGCGAAATTCCGATCTGAGCGAGTTGGTAGTCACTCATATTCGAAAGCGCAGAGAGCATCCGGGCCATTTTCAGTGCTTTCAAAGCAGCTTTAGTCGTGGATCTGATCCACACAAAGAATGCGATTGATTGGGCGATCGCGTGATCGCGATACGTAGCAGGGGCTTGGGTGTTAACAGCCATAGGCGGCCTCCAACGCAAGATTTTTGATGCTGCTTCTCGAGATACCCAAATCTATTAAGTCACGGTCAGATAACACCGAGAGTTCATAGTAAGTTTCGCGATAAACCCTGCGTTTGGCCTGTGCCTTGCGTATCGTGTCCAGCTTTTGATGAAAGAACGTGCGGCCAGCTTCGAAAACGACATCCAGCGCGCTGTTTGATCGTGTAATTGCCATGATATTGCCTCGTCCGTTGCTGCAATGCAGTATTTATGCTGCAATGCAGAGATAAGGGTATTTGGTAGCGCTCACAACTCGCCATTTTGGCAAAGGCCCCATGCCATATTGGAATAGCAAAAGGTCATGACATGGACATTTCTGCGCAAATGCTAATCTTTGCGACGGTTGTCGAGCAGGGCAGTATTTCTGCGGCTGCAAGATCAATGGGCCAGACCCCATCAGCAGTAAGTAAGCAGATCGGGTTACTTGAAGATCAGGTGCACTACCGCCTTCTGAATCGTACCAGAACGGGTGTCTCTCCAACGCGGGAAGGCCAAGATTTCTATGAAAAATGCAAAGCGATGGCTGACAAATTCAATGAAGCCAAAGCGATGATCCACAGCTTTGACGGTGTCCCACGCGGAGAACTCAGGATCGCATCCACTGTTGCATTCGGTAAGTCCCAACTGATTCCTGCTCTGCCAGAGTTCATGAAAGAGAACCCTCAGGTTCAAATGTCTTTGGATTTGACCGACCGAGAAATTGATCTTCGGAGTGAAGGCTTCGATGCGGCGATCTGCTTTGCGGAACAACGCAAGAATCCAGATATGGTCATTAGGCGCGTTATGAAGAGTCGAAGGGTACTATGTGCCTCACCTGAATACCTTGCGCGTTGTGGAACACCGTCGAATATTACCGAATTGGCTGAGCACAATTGCTTGAGAGTTGCTGGGAGAAGCCAACGGAACGCTTGGAACAGCATCGAACCGAACGCAGGCGAAAAATTTGAAGCAACGGGCAGCTTTGAGGGGAACAGCACCGATGTCGTCTTTAGAGCCGCTCTGGCTGGTATCGGGATCGCACGGCTGCCCTGCTATATGGCAAACAGGAAATTTCTCTCCGGCGAACTTGTCCATGTCATGCCGGAGTATGCACCGCCCAGCACGGATATCGTCGTAATGTTTGCCGAAAGGCGGAATCTGGCACCAAAAACGCGCGCGTTTGTGGATTATCTCGCGCGGCGGTTTCGGGATACCGAAGAGAACCAAAGGAACGGCTAACCACGCATAAAAGTGTTAATACGTTTGACCCGCAGATGAGCTGAACACTTAACAATGGATCGCTTCACCTAAAACCGCTGCGACAGTATCCATCCATCGTTTCGACACCATAAAAGCATCCAATAGTAGGGATTGCGGGCCAAGACCTTGTCGCAGAATTTCTAACTCCGAAGTTCAAGTTTCCGGGGCTTCCAAGGGCTTGGCCAAGATGGGCCGAGGATTGCTACGAAGAGATATCAATGCATGACTGGCTTGGTAGCTTGTACCAATTATTTCAAATAGGTGTTGAACCAATCAATTGTGCGGTCCCAGGCTAGGTTTGCCATTTCCTCATCATAGCGTGGCGTACTGTCGTTATGAAAACCGTGGTTGGCGTTTTCGTATGTATATGCCTCGTATACTTTGTCGTTGGCCTGCAGGGCGGCCTCAAAATCCGGCCACCCTGCGTTGATGCGCTCATCAAGCTCTCCCATTTGAATCAGTAGCGGCGCCTGAATTTTAGCCACATCCTCAGCTGCCGGCTGGCGACCATAGAACGGCACGCCTGCTGCCAATTCCGGATAGGCCACAGCAATTGCGCTGACTACGCCGCCACCGTAGCAGAAACCCACTGCGCCGACCTTTCCGGTACTGTCATCTCGGTTCAATAGGTATTCAAATCCATTGAAAAAATCGTTCATCAACTCGACCCGGTCCACTGTCTTTTGCAGTTCGCGCCCATCTGCGTCGTTGCCGGGGTATCCTCCCACCGATGTCAGGCCGTCTGGAGCCAGAGCCATAAACCCGGCTTTCGCCAATCTGCGCGCGACATCTTCGATGTACGGGTTAAGGCCGCGGTTTTCGTGGATTACCAGCACCGCGGGCAGGGGTTCTTCAACGCCTGCGGGCCTGACCAGGTAGCCCCGCACGTCACCGGTTCCATTTGGTGAGGGATAGGTGATGTAGTCTGCATGGATATCGGGATCGTTAAATGACACCTGCTGTGCTAGGGCATAGTTCGGACTAAGCATTTTCAGCAACGCGACCGCTGATAAACCGCCAACCGCAAATTTGCTGGCGCGGTCCAGAAATTGGCGTTTAGTGATTTTGCCGTGCGCATAAAAGTCATACAGATCAAGAAGTTCCTGGTCGAAGTCTTTTGCCGTCATACGGGTCATGGTGAAGCTCCTAAAGAGTTTTGTGATCCGGAGGGTTGGTAATTTCCAGTCAATGGGACTCGGTTGCGCTATTGGAGGCTCAGCTTGGATTTACGCGGCTTTGAGATGCTCCAAGGCAGCCTGCGTGCCACCTGCTGTATGAGGCACGCCGCTCTTGGCGAGGCCCATTTCTACGCCTGAGAGTGTGGCCATCAACATCAGGTCGTTGAAATCGCCCAAGTGACCTATGCGAAAAACCTTGTCGGCTACTTTGGACAGGCCATTTCCAAGTGAGATATCATAGTGCTCCAGCGTAGTTGCGCGAAATACATCAGCAGAATGTCCTTCAGGTACTTTAACAGCGGTCAGTACGCCCGACTCCTGACCTTGGCGAGCACACAATACCTCAAGCCCCCATGCTTGCACCGCAGCCCGCGTCGCGGCGCCATGGCGGGAATGCCGTGCGAACACGTTCTCCAGCCCCTCTTCGTGCAACATATCGATGGCCTCATTTAGTCCATAGAGGAGATTGGTACCGGGCGTATAAGGGAAGAACCCTTTCTGGTTGGGTTCGATCATATCATGCCAATCCCAATAACTTCGTGGCATATTCACGGATTTTGAATGTTCCAGTGCACGGTCGCTTACAGCGTTAAAACTCAGACCAGGCGGTAGCATCAGTCCTTTTTGCGAACCAGAGACACAGACATCAACGCCCCAGTCGTCGAACCTAAAATCGATCGACCCTAGGCCAGAAATGGAGTCAACAATGAGGAGCGCAGGGTGCTTTGCCGCATCTATAGCTCTGCGCACTTCCTCAATCGACGAGACTGACCCAGTAGAAGTTTCATTGTGGACGACGCATACCGCCTTGATCGCGTGCTGACTATCTTCGCGCAGGCGGTCTTCGATCTGATTTGGATCCGCACCGCCACGCCAATCTCCTTCAATCAGTTCTGGCTGCAATCCCAGTTTTCCTGCCAAATTGCACCACATGAAGGCGAAATGTCCTGTTTCGAACATGAGAACTTTTTCGCCTGGCGAAACACTGTTCACAAGTGCTGCTTCCCATGCACCGGTGCCGGATGAGGGGTAAATAAAGACGTTCTGCCTTGTTTTGAAAATGGTTTTTATCCCACTAAGGGCCCTGTTCCCTACTTCAGCAAAATCGGGCCCCCGGTGATCAATGGTCTGTGTGCTGATGGCCTTCAGGATGCGCTCTGGCACAGCACTTGGCCCTGGAATCTGCAAAAAGTGCCTGCCCGCCTGACGCATTTGAAATGATCCTTATGCTGGTGCCAAAAGAGTGGTGCTATTAACCATTGCAAAAGTTAATTATGAATTCATTATTCAGTCAATGGGCAAGTAGAGCCTCCAATTGGGCTTACTGGGAAGGGAAGGCGAACCTGATGGTAAAGAATGGATCGTTGTACCGCCGACTTTTGTCTGATGTGCGGGGAGAGGTGATGTCAGATCCGGCGTCGCTTGCGCGATACTCGACCGATGCCTCAATCTATCAGATGATACCTGACGCTGTCGTGATCCCCCGATCCACAGAAGATGTCAAAGCCGTGATGTCTGTCGCGCGGGGCGAGGGATTTTCGGTCCTTCCTCGCGGTGGCGGCACGTCGCAATGCGGGCAAACGGTCAATCAGGGTATTGTGCTGGACAACACAAAATACTTGAATCGTATTCTAGACATAGACGTTGAGAAACGTATTGCGCGCGTTCAGCCAGGTGTTGTGTTGGATCAATTGAACGAAGCGTTGAAGAAGCATGGCCTTTGGTTTCCCGTGGATCCCTCAACAGCGTCTCGTTGCACTCTTGGGGGGATGGCAGCAAACAATTCTTCAGGCGGGAAGTCTCTGCGGTACGGGATCATGCGAGATAACGTCCGTGCAATAAACGCAATTCTGGTTGACGGAAGCGAAGCGCGGTTCAGCGCTGAAACGCCCGCGTCTAGCGATTATGCGGATCTTGTTGGCGACATGCGCGCACTTGGGCGTCGTGAGGCGTCTGAAATTGACGCCCGTTTTCCCAAGGTCCAGCGCCGTGTGGGCGGGTACAATATCGACGCGCTCGTCGGTAGCGACATCAACATGTCCCATTTGTTGGTGGGGTCAGAAGGCACGCTGGCTTATTTCACTGAATTGGAATTGAACTTGGCACAGTTACCGGGTGAGAAAGTTACCGGCGTGTGCCATTTCTCGACATTTCGTGCTGCAATGGAGGCCACCCAACACATCGTGACGCTCAACCCTCAGGCGGTAGAATTGATCGACGAGACAATGATCGCGTTGGGGCGCGATATCCCATTGTTTCGCGACACTATAGAGGCCTTTGTCAAAGGCAATCCCGAAGCCCTGCTACTAGTAGAATTCGCCGAGGGCAACGCTGAGGACAATGCCGCAAAACTGGTTAAGCTTTCCCAACTAATCGGAGATCTCGGCTTGTCTTTTACCGGAACGAAAAGCCGGTGGGGTGGAGTTGTTTCAATTACAGACACCAAGCTGCAGAATTCAATCGCCGAATACCGGAAATCCGGCTTGAATGTCATGATGTCGATGAAGGAGGCAGGCAAGCCGATATCCTTCGTTGAAGATTGCGCTGTTCCGTTGTCCGACCTCGCCGATTACACCGCGGGCCTAAACGAAATATTCGACCGGCATGGCACCAAGGGAACATGGTACGCGCACGCCTCCGTAGGGTGCCTACATGTTCGTCCTGTACTGAATATGCGGGAGGACAAAGACGTCAGCACAATGCGGGCGATTGCAGAAGAAACATTTGATCTGGTTAAGCGATACAAGGGTTCTCATTCAGGTGAACACGGTGACGGGATCGTGCGTTCTGAATTTCATGAAAAAATGTTTGGTCAGCGTATTATTTCCGCCTTTGAAGAGGTTAAGCATCGGTTTGACCCAATCGGGATGCTCAATCCTGGAAAGATTGTGCATGCGCCCTCAATGGATGATCGCCGTCTATTCCGCTACAGCCAGGACTATTCAGTCCCGGATTTCGAAACAGCGCTGGATTGGTCAGCTTGGCCGGGTACCGGAGGAGGAATTCAGGGTGCCGTTGAGATGTGCAATAACAACGGCGCGTGCCGCAAGCTCAAGGGCGGAGTTATGTGCCCTTCCTTCCGTGCCACCCGAAACGAGCGTGATTCCACGCGTGGGCGTGCAAACACTTTACGTTTCGTGATCAGCGGGCAGTTGCCGGGCGGTTTAGAGTCCGATGCAATGTTGGACGCGATGAAGTACTGCGTATCCTGCAAGGCGTGCGCTCGGGAGTGCCCGACTGGTGTCGACATGGCGCAAATGAAGATCGAAGTACTGTCAGCGAAACGTAAAAAAGGTGGGCTGACATTGGCAGATAAATTGATAGCTTACCTGCCCAGATATGCGTCAAAAGCTGCAAAAGTCGCGTGGCTTATGAATATTCGAAACAAAATTGGGCCCTTGCGAAAGCTTTTGGAAAGCCCGACCGGTATTGCTGCGCGACGTGATCTTCCAGAATGGTCTTCCGTTCCGTTCCGAGATGACGAGGCCCAAGATAGTGATCCGCAGGTTCTTCTGTTTGCAGATGTATTCAATCGTTATTTCGAGCCTGACAATCTGCGCGCCGCGGTCCGGGTCCTGCGTGCGCTAGGGCTGCGTGTCGCCGTAGCACGGGATGACCACACTGAAAGAGCGTTGGATTGCGGGCGTACCTTGTTGGCTGTAGGTTGTGTGGAAGAAGCGCGACATGAGGCTAAGCGCGTGATTGACGCGACACGAGATATGGTTGCCAAGGGCATACCTGTCGTCGGACTTGAACCTTCCTCTATCCTCACTTTCCGGGACGAGTATTTGGCTCTTTGCCCGGGACCGCAAACGGAGATGTTGGCGAAGGCCACACATACAATTGAGGAATTTCTGGCCGAACAGCCGAGCTTGCCTTTGAAACCGATAGATCGACCGATCTACGTCCATGGACATTGTCATCAGAAGGCACATGACGTCGTCACGCCTATGCTCAATCTCCTGAAGCGTATTCCTGAGGCGCAGGTTAACATGATCGAAAGCAGTTGTTGTGGTATGGCTGGGGCGTTTGGATATGCCCCGGAGACTGTCGATGTCTCGATCGAGATGGCAAAGCTAGACCTATTTCCAGCTTTGGACGCGGCACCAGTGAATGCAATTGTTGTGGCAGATGGGACATCATGTCGGCACCAAATCACTGAGGGTACCCGACGGCAGCCCATGCATGTCGCTCGCTTGTTGGAAATGGTACTTGATGATTAGGACGTGGTTATGAATCTAACGGATGGCATCAAGCGCACAACACTACATGAAGAACTGGTCGAACGTCTGCGCAACCTGATTGTCGAAGATGTTCTGAAGCCGGGAGAGAAAGTGCCCGAGAAACAGCTCTGCGACTCGTTGGGGGTCTCAAGGACACCATTGCGGGAAGCCCTAAAGGTGCTTGCATCAGAAGGCTTTGTGGTACTCCAAGCCAACCGAGGTGCGCGCGTTGCCAGTGTCACGCGAGAAGAATTGGAGAATACGTTTCCAGTTCTTGCGACGCTTGAGCAACTGGCAGGAGAGTTGTCGTGTCAGAGCATGAACTCCACGGAAATTAAACAGATTGAACGTCGCCACGCCGATATGTTGAAAGCCTATAGGTCACGTGATCGACAGGCGTATTTCAAAGCCAATCAGGACATCCATCAGGCACTGATACGTGGCGCGCGAAACGACATTCTTGAAACCCACCACAAGCTGTTGGCGGCGCGGGTCCGCCGTGCACGTTTTGTGGCCAATCTGTCAGACGAACGCTGGGCGCAGGCAATTCGCGAACATGAAGCTATGATGGAGTTGCTTAAGGCTCGCGATGCAGATGGGCTTGGCAAAACCATGAAGGTACACATGATGAACAAGCTTTCGGCTCTTGTGAAGGCGCTTGAGGCCGAGAATGAGGCGTTTCGCTGACTTCTGTTCCAAAGCGCTTACAAACTTTTCACGGATCGACCGCTAGTCAGTGCTGAGATTTGGAAATGGGGGTGTCAGCCCACAGTCCATGGCTAGTTTGTTGAGATCACGACAAAGAGCGGGGTTAAGCCTTACACCGTCTTTACGACGGGCTTCAGCTACGGCCGTTTTGCCGTCTCCGGGCAAGCGCACCGGGTCATGACCGGGCAGTGGGGCTGATGCGCGCATTTCGGAAAAGACGCGGGCGGCGTTGGAAGCAAAGTCTTTTTCCATCCCAAACGCTGCCGGATTAAGCGCCATTACGAATTGCCCTGTGTTTGTGGATGAGGTCGTGTCTGAGGTAAAGTTGACCACGTCTGAGCCGAAGGCCGCGCCGTTCAAGACCCCGGCCATTAATCCGATAGCTACAGAAAGACCGAATCCTTTTGGACCGCCGATCGGCAAAAGAAATCCTTCTGACTTGCGGGCAGGGTCCGTCAATGGGTTTCCATCGCGCCCGACCATCCAACCCTCAGGCATAGGCTTACCTTGCTGCAACAGGGTCTTGATCTTGCCCATAGCGGCAACAGTCGTCGCCATATCAAAAACGAATGGATCAGGGCCATCGGCAGGCGCAGAGAAAGCGATAGGATTGGTGCCAAGAAGCAGGTCGCTTCCGCCATAGGGCGGAACGTGGTTCGCGCTGCCCACTGCTGCGGCCATGCCAAGCATCCCGGCCTCGGCTTGTGGACGCACGTATAGTGCGAGTGGTCCTGCATGGTTGCCACGTCGAACACCGACCCATCCGATGCCGACCTCTCTCGCCTTTTCTATTGCAAGATCCCGAGCCGCCGACATAGCTAAATGACCAAGTCCGTCATCTCCGTCGATCAAAGCGGTTGCAACAGTCTCATGTTCTACCGTGATTTTTGCCGTAGGATTAGAACCGCCGCCCGCCAACCGGGCAAGGTACTGGCGCAGGCGAAATACACCGTGTGTGCCGTAACCATAGATGTCGGCCTCCACCATCGTCGAGGCCACCTGAACAGCGTCCGCTTTTGGCACACCTCGCGTTTCGAGTGCGCTCGCCACAAACTCACGCAGGGCCTGGCAGTGTATTTTCACAGGTTCAGAAGTCATCTCTGCCGACCTGCTCTTTATGCCAGAACACGAGTTTACGCTGTGTCCAAACCACCGTTGCAAAAACGGCCAGGCCGACGAGGCTGAGATACAGGATCAACGAGAACACCCGAGGTGTATTGAGCTGCGAGGCTGCAACACGGATCAGCTCACCAAATCCCTTTCCGCCGCCCAGGAACTCTCCTGTAATTGCACCTGCCATCACGCCAACTGCACCGATCTTGAGACCGGTGAATATCTGCGGCAGGCCAGTTGGCAGCTTCATCTTGATCAATGTCTGCATCCGGCTCGCGCCCATCGTCTTGAACAACATGCGCGCGTTTTCGTCGGCGGCGTGAAGCCCAGCGGCTGTTCCAACCACAATTGGGAATGTCGCAATAAATGCGGCAAGTGCCACCTTGGATTCAATGCCGAACCCCAGCCACGCCACAAACAGCGGGGCGAACGCGACTTTTGGCATAGTGTCGATGGCCACGAGGTAAGGCATCACTGCTTTTTCGCCAAATGCGGTTTCCCCGACTAGCACGCCCAGCGAAAAACCGATCGCGATCGCCAAGGCAAAGCCATAGATGACCTCCTTGAAAGTGATCCAAAGCGCACCCAGCATGTAACCTCCGGTCAAAAGGTTTTGTCCGACGAAAATCATGTCCCTAAGGGTCTCCATCGGGGTGGGCAGGATGATCGGCGATACAAGCCCCAAGCTTGTCACAATCTGCCAAGTGCCTACGAAAACGACGAAAACAAACGTCATCGCAATCCAACGGGGAACCGAGTCGATAAAGTGAACTTTCTGCTCCCAAACAGTGTCTTCTGCGGGGTCAGCGTCCTTTACGGAAGGCGAGTAGTCCTGAACTTGGCTCACATTTCTTCTCCCTTATCCAGGAGGCTGCGAATGTAGTCTACAATAGCGCCGAACTTAGGAGTCGTCATCATATCGAGCGTGCGCGGGCGAGGCAGGTCGACTTCAACAATTTCAGCAATCCTGCCTGGACGTGGCTTCAACACGACGATTTCATCGGACAAAATCACCGCCTCTTGAATGGAGTGCGTCACAAGAAACGCGGTCGCTTCCTGTTCCCGGCAAATCCGCTGCAACTCCATATTCATCATGTCGCGCGACAACTCGTCGAGAGCGCTGAACGGTTCGTCCAACAAAAGCACGGCTGGTTCGGTTATCAGCATTCGACAGATCGACGCGCGTTGTGCCATCCCGCCCGACAATTCGTTCGGATATACGTTTTCAAAACCTTTCAAGCCTACGACATCCAAAAGTTCGTGAGCCTTTGCCATGGCTTGCTTGGCTGCTGCCTTTCCATCTCGAATCTCGATCGGCAGGACGATATTTTCCACAGCTGTTTTCCATGGGAAAAGTGTCGCTTGCTGGAACATCATACCAATATCACGGCGGGTCCCAGTGACCGGCAACCCCTGCAGGATCACACGTCCTTTAGTTGGCGGGATCAGACCCGCCATGATCTTTAGCAGAGTTGACTTGCCGCACCCGCTGGACCCGATGACAGATGTGAAGCTTCCTTTCCGAAGCGTCAGATTGATGTCCTCGAGAGCGACCACCAGATTGCGCGCATAGGTCTTGCTTACGTGTGTCAACTCGTAGACCGGCGTGCCCAAGGGCGCGCCGGAAAACTCATGGGTGACTTCAGCGTTCATTTACTGACAGCCTCGTTGCCAATGGCAGCAAACTCATTGGTCCACGCAGCGCTCAGGTCATCAAGTGGTCCTGGAATTTCGCCACCTGCGACCAGCGCGTCTTGCCATTCTTGCCAGACTTCGGCGGGATACCATCCCAGACCATTGCTTGGATCCGCCGCTATGGTTTTTGAACGCACGGCATCGAAAAGTGCCGACTGGAACTCCTTGTCTTCGCCTTCCTGCGGATTGCCGTCGGCCAAGTGCTTTAACACGGCTTCGCGGTTGGCATCATCGAGCGCAAAGGCATGGCCACGAGCGAATGCGCGGCTCCAGGCCTCGACCAGTTCCCGATCATTGGCGATTGTGTCGGCCATAGTGGCGATGCCGTTGCCGAAGAAACGCCCAAATTCTGCCGGCGTAATGTCGCGCACTGCCATTCCGCGCTGGTTCAGAATTGCCGTGTCAGCTGTCGATGCGGAATATGCGTCGATTTCACCGTTCAGGAAAGCCGCAGTTGCCGGGCCACCGTCGCCGACAGTCAGGAAAGTGAAGTCTTCACCCTCTTTCATGCCTGCTCCGGTCATCACATTGCGTGCAAAGCCGACTTCCGCGCCATCAGCCGTACCTGTTCCGATAACTTTACCTCGAAGCTCTTCAACACTTTGGATGTCAGAGTCTTCTGGCACTGCGATGCCGAAGTTGCTGCGTGCTGCAACGTTGTAGATATGTACTGCGTCCACATCCCGCGATCGCGCTGCAATTAGGGGACCAGGTCCGGGGCGACCGAAATGCGCTTGCCCTGCAGACAAAGCCTGAAGCACGGCTCCTGAACCGTTGATCGCTTCGACGGTCACGTCCAAACCTTCGTCTGCGAAGTAACCTTCTCCAATGGCGACAAAAACAGGAAATGAGTTGATCGCCGATGGGCTCGGTTGCACAAAAGTGATTTTACGCAAGTCCTGCGCAAAACCTTTCGTTCCTATTGCTCCCGCTACCGGAACTGCCGAAAGCAAGGACGCTGTGAAAGTCCTTCTGTTCATCATTTTAGTCTTCCTCCCTTGCATGGTTGGCTTCCAGCAGCTTCAGAGATGCAGGAGCCACTTACACGGCGCGCACGGTATTCCTGAGCGTGCCAATTTCTGAAATTTCACAAACCACCGTGTCCCCGTCTTTCAGGAACTGAGGCGGGTCCATTGCGTATCCGACGCCTGACGGCGTGCCGGTCGCGAGTACGTCCCCCGGTTCTAGGGTAAGGCCTTCTGATAGGGATGCGATCAGCGTCGGAATGTCGAAAATCATGTCCGACGTCGTTCCGTTTTGGCGCTGTTCGCCGTTGACGGTTATTCCAATTGACAAAGACTGCGGATCGCTGACCGCATCAGCGGTCACTATCCAGGGACCCAATGGGCAAGACCCATCTAAACCTTTGCCTTTGAAATACTGCCCACCATGTCGGCGTTGGATGTCGCGTGCGGTGATGTCGTTGAGGATCGTATAGCCGTATACGTGGTCGTATGCGTCAGCCTTGGCTATGTTTCGCCCCGGTTTTCCAATCACAACTGCCAGTTCCACTTCGTAGTCGATGGCTTGTGAGACCGATGGGAAAATCAGAATGTTTGCCTCTGGTGCCACAATCGAGGTTGGCGGTTTTGTGAAGAAAACCGGATGCTCTGTTACACCAATTTTTTGATTTTGTGCCCGTTCGCCCTCGGCAATGTGTTCAGCGTAATTGCGCCCTACACAAAACACGTTCTTACTCGGACTGGGAATTGGCGCCAGAAACGGCGCGTCATCCCAAACCAGTGCGTCCTTTAGACTACCTGCTTCAGCCGATGAAACGAGGGATCTCAAAACTTCAAGTGTATCTTCTCCACCCGCGATTAATTGCTGCATTGAACCGGCGTTCAGCGTTTTGCCAATCATTTGCGCTGCGCGCAAAATGTCCAACTTGCTGCCATCTTCAAGTATTGCCACGCAAACGGCGTGACCCTCTACGGAAACAGTTGCTAACCGCACTCGGCACTCCTCCCTCGTGCTTATGTCAAGCCGTGGTCACGGACCCTGTCCTGCGACTCGTTTCTTGCTTTCCTCTTGCCCTTGAGTTTTTTCCGACTTGGCGTTTCAATCAATCAACCAATCACTAAATTGGGTGGAGATATGAGCGCACCAACCGAACTCGCGCACCGTGTACGCGATCTTATTAACAATGCGGGATACAGGCATAACGACAGGCTCCCACCTGAACGTGAGCTGTGTTCAAAACTTGGGACAACTCGCAATCAGTTGCGAAGAGCGTTGGCAGAGCTCGAGGCCCAGGGACTGATCTGGCGTCATGTGGGGCGGGGAACATTTGTTGGTTCCAGACCGGTTCTCAACCTCACCGACGTAACTTATTTGGGCAATCAAATTAAACCTGAACAGGTTGTGTCGGTGCGATTTACGATCGAACCGCAGCTTAGCCGGCTGGCGGCACTCCATTCCACTCGTTCCGACCGTGAGCAAATGAGGCTTTGCGCTGACAAATGTCGCACGGCGGAAGATTGGCGCACTTACGAAGCGTGGGACAACAATTTGCACTACGCCATAGCCCGCTCTACTCGAAACCAACTTTTTCTGTACTTTTTCGAAACTTTGAATTCGGTTCGTAGGTCGATTGTTTGGGGGCAACCACGCGAAACCCTGAAGCCCGCTGAAAATTACTCCAGTTTTCGGGAGCATGATGCGATCGTATCCGCCATTGCGAAGGGCGACGCTGAACTTGCCGCCAATGCCATGGTGGATCACCTAAAATCCGTTTATTCGCGCGTACTACCCAAAAGCATGCAATCTGACGGCTGATGTAGAATAAGTACCCAACCAATTCTAGAAATGGTCGGGCTGCAACGAGGTTGGAGCTCTTGCATACTCACCCCAATTTTGGCGATGACTTCATAAGAAGCCGCGTCTGATCGTATCTGGCGTAGCATCGATCGGAAGGTCTCTGACCGTTTGGAAATCCGATCATTGGCAATTATACGCTGAGGAGGAAAGCGATGTCCGGTCACGTCATTCCCGCGCCACAGGTGCATACTATACCCGTAGCGGGGGGCGGCACATTCCCAGTGCGTCGCGTTTATTGCATCGGCCGAAACTACGCCGCACATGCAATTGAAATGGGTCATGACCCTAACCGGGAACCTCCGTTTTTCTTTCAGAAGAATCCTAACAATCTGGATTCCTCAGGTGAATTCCCGTACCCACCGCACAGTTCCGAAGTGCACCACGAAGCAGAAATGCTCATTGCGCTCAAGTCCGGCGGTACGAATATCTCGGTGGACGATGCATTGGATCATGTCTTTGGATATGGTCTCTCGCTTGATATGACCCGACGCGACCTGCAGGGGCAGATGAAAAAAATGGGCCGTCCTTGGGAAATTGGTAAAGCGTTTGAACGCTCTGCGCCATGCGGGCCTATTCACAAGGCATCAGAAGTTGGGCATCTCGACCATGGTCCAATTACTTTGACGGTGAATGGTGAAATTCGGCAAGAGGGTGATTTGAACCAGATGATCTGGAAGGTCCCAGAGATGATCTCCTACCTGAGCGACTACTTTGAGCTCGCTGCCGGAGACGTCATCCTTTCTGGAACACCTTCTGGCGTTGGCCCTGTGAGCCGTGGCGATGTTATGGTTCTGGCCGTCGACAAACTGGGTAGCATAACGGTCAACGTAACTTAGCAAGTACTACAACAAACCCTCTCCGCGAATTAGGCCAATGCTTTTGTGAACGGATCCCGGATGCCCCATCTAGTCGCTGAATTGATTGCTCCCCATTCCGGCACTGCAAATGCTATCGGTGCTCCCGGCCGATCTTGGTTGAACTACCGTGGGCTCCGCGAGCTTTGCGCAATGGTCAAAGCGGATCTCCACAAGATCGGAGTAGGTCGTGGAGATCGAGTTGCGATCGTTTTGCCCAACGGTCCAGAGATGGCGACGGCTTTCATATCCGTTGCCCAAGTGGCTACGACGGCACCTCTGAACCCTGCCTACACTTATGAAGAGTACTTATTTTACCTCAAGGACCTACGGGCTAAGGCACTTCTTGTAAGTGAAAACGAAGACGGACCTGCGGTAAAAGCGGCAACGGACCTCGGCATCGCTATATTGCGGGCGTCTTCCGATAGCTTCCAAAAGGCCGGGCAGTTTTCGATTTTGTCCAGCGACCCAATCGGAGTCGCTGATACCTCTGCGCCGCGTGAAGACGATGTTGCCCTGATACTCCACACTTCGGGAACGACGTCGCGCCCAAAGATCGTCCCTCTGACGCAGGCAAATATCTACGCATCTGCGAGAAATGTGGCTTCGTCTTTGAAACTGACAATCGATGATCGTTGTCTAAGCATCATGCCGCTGTTCCATATCCATGGGCTGATCGCAGCAGTCGCGGCTTCTTTAGGCGCCGGATCGCAAATTAGCTGCGCCCCTGGGTTCAACGCTCTAAGCTTTTTTTCACAGGTCGCTGACGTTGATCCGACTTGGTATACGGCGGTTCCGACGATGCACCAGGCTATTCTGACCCGAGCTGCACGAAACCAATCAATCATTGATCAATCGCGGTTGCGCTTTCTTCGATCTTCTTCTGCTTCGTTGCCCGCACCAGTCATGGAAGAGTTGGTTGCAACATTTAGTGCGCCCGTCATCGAAGCCTACGGCATGACAGAGGCCGCGCACCAAATGTGTTGCAACCCGCTTCCTCCGCAAAAGCAAAAGCCCGGATCTGTTGGAATAGCTGCAGGACCCGAAGTCAGGATTGCACACGAAACGGAAGATGTGTTGATCGCTTCGCGGGATGTCGGAGAAATCGTTATCAGCGGTCCGAACGTGACACCGGGATACGAGAGCAACCCGCAGGCAAATGCAGACAATTTCTTTGAAGCGGATGGAAAGCTTTGGTTTCGTACCGGTGATCAAGGGTCGTTCGACGAAGAGAATTACCTGCGGCTGACCGGACGCCTTAAAGAGCTGATAAATCGCGGTGGAGAAAAAATCAGCCCGCTCGAAGTCGATGCCGTGCTTCTGAGCCACCCGGACGTTGCTCAGGCAGTTTGTTTTGCCGTCCCACACGAAAAACTGGGCGAGGATATCGCGGCGGCGGTGGTACTGTCCGAGGGCGCGGCGATCGAGGGTACAGAGGTCCGGGATTTTGTCGGCGAACGGCTCGCAAAATTTAAGGTGCCGACATCAGTGGTAGTTCTCGGAGAGATTCCAAAAGGCGCGACTGGTAAGATACAACGGATTGGGCTGGCCGCTAAACTGGGGCTGACAAAGGCTTAGACACATGAAAGTTTGCATCTTTGGTGCCGGAGCTATCGGAGGTTACGTTGCCGCGAAGCTTGCGCAGACTGACGTCGACGTCAGTGTCATTGCGCGTGGCGCCCATCTGACTGCAATGCAGGAAAATGGGCTGACTCTCCTAGAGGGTGGGCAGGACCCGATCAACGTGCGGGTACGCGCCTCCGGCAATGCCGCCGATCTTGGCCCACAAGATTATGTCTTCATCACGCTAAAAGCGCACTCTGTTCCAGCGGTTGTAGATACAATGCAGCCCCTAATTGGATCCGCGACAACACTAGTAAGTGGTGTGAACGGGGTGCCTTGGTGGTACTTCCACAAACTGGAAGGTCCCTACGAAGGGAAGAGGTTGCGGTCTGTGGACCCGGGTAACGTGCAATGGAATGGTTTCGGGCCAGATCGGGTTCTAGGATGTGTCGTCTACCCAGCCGCAGAAGTCGCTACTCCGGGAACTATCAATCATGTCGAAGGCAATCGTTTTTCTTTGGGCGAGCCTGATGGTTCCAAATCAGACCGCGCTGCCAAGTTTTCGGCGGCACTATCCGCTGCTGGGTTACGTGCGCCCGTGAGACCAAGAATTCGGGACGAAATTTGGCTAAAGCTATGGGGTAATCTGTCGTTCAACCCGATTTCCGCTCTTACCCACTCAACACTTGATGTATTGTGTACTGATCCAGGTACACGGTCTGTGGCGCGCGGAATGATGCTAGAGGCTCAGGAAATCGCCGAGAAACTTGGGATCAGGTTTCCGGTAGATGTTGAAAAACGTATTGACGGCGGGGCGGCAGTTGGCGCCCACAAGACCTCTATGTGGCAGGACTTGGAGTTGAGCCGACCAATGGAAATTGATGCACTGGTCACTTCGGTGCAGGAATTGGGACAACTGATCGGGATCGCAACACCCACAATCGACACTGTTGCATCACTGATAAAACTGAGGGCAAAGGTCGCGGGTCTTTATTAAGCTGCTGCCAGCGATCATCTGGCCTTGTCAGAAGAACTTTGGTTGAGCAGGGCAGGGGTGTTGCGTAGCTTTTTCCGATGACCAGATCTGCCTTTTTCAAATATTTTAAAATAGTCCAGAGATCATCCGCCTTGCTGTGATGCTGTACATCCGTTTCCCGCTCTCGCTTCGAAAGGTTGAAGATCTGTTGCACGAGCGAGGCATCGATGTGAGCCCGAAACTGTCCGAAATTGGTGGAACAGGTTTGGCCCGAAGTTTGCTGCTGAGATCAGACGGAGCGGGTGCAACAACTGCGCGTATTATCGAAATGGAAGTGGTACCTGGATGAGGTTTTCTTGAATGTGAATGGCAAGCAGCATTATCTTTCGCGGGCTGTTGACTATGAAGGCAAGGTGCTACAAGCCGTTGTCATCAAACGCCTAAACAAGCAGTCGGTATTGAAATTCTTAAAGAAATTGATGAAACGCCATGGCTGTTCAAAAGAGATCGTAGCGGATCGCTTCGCGTCGTGTCGGGCTGCTCTCAGAGAACTAAGCGCTACCGAAGAACAACAGACGGGCAGGTGGTTCAACAACCGCGTCGAGAACTCGCACCTGCCGTTTCGACGACGCGAACGCGCGATGCAGCGTTTCAGGCGCATGCGAAGTTTACAGAAATTCGCCTCCGTCCATTCCTCCGTATACAACCACTTTAATCAGGAATGATCGTTCACCAGCAGAGACTCCTTCAAGCTGTCACGCACCGCCGCTCTTGGCGAGTGGCGTCAACTTTGTTCGGGATAGGTTCGCAGTTTCCGCGGCAAACTGAGACTGGTTCAAGTTCGTCTGACAGCACCCAAGGTGGGAATTTGTCACTTAGCAAATTCTTCCAGGAGAATTCAGTCTGGAACGCCTGCGGCAATCAAGACTTGAACAAAGCGCTCTACTTGTTCGCGGTCTCGACCGGGAATTCGTCTTGCATCACTTGCTCTGACGTCCGGCGCAACTGCCAGGTAGGCGTCTAACGCCTTATCTCTCTCCTCAATGCGACCAGAAAGATGTAGCGTCGCCACCAACTGCCTTCTGTAGGTTGGGTTTTCGGGTGCCAAGGCCAGTGCACGACGCACCGTCTTTTCTGCGCTTTCGTAGTCCTCTAAGCAAAAATGGGCAAAGTAGACGCCCATCAACCAAAGTGGTGTAAAAACATCCTGAGGACTTAATGTCTCTGCTCGTTTAACCAGATCCAGGCCCTTTTGATATGCGCCGCTTATGCAGTATCCGCTTCCACAGAAGCCCAATACGGTCGAAAACGATGGCGCGAGCGTAATGGCGCGATCAAAGAGGTCAACTGCTTCGTCCCAGCGGCCGACAAACATCAAAGACCATCCTTTGATCGCCAAAACAATGGGATCTTGATTGTCGGCTCGCACCGCTGCATCTGCCGCTGCGACCATAGCCGCTGCGGAGTTCTCGCCGGGTTCTGCCCAACTGTAGAATGCTTGTAGAAAATGCGCGAGAGCCAGGTCGGCGTTGCCAAATGCACCGCCGGACAGTTCGACTGCCCGTTCAAAATAGCGTCGAGCTTCTGCTGTTTCCGTCTGCCCCAAACGCATGACGAGAGGTCGCCCTCTCATTACACATTCCCAGGCGTCCAACTGCGTCGGATCTTTTGCCCGGGCGCGCCTAGCTTCGGCGCTCAAAAATCCTGGACCAACCGCTGAAACTATCGCGTTCGATATTTCGTCCTGAATATCAAAGATGTCAGTGAATACTCGGTCGTAGCGGTTTGCCCAAACCTGTGTTTCAGTCGCCAAGTCAATCAATTGAGTAGTGACCCGAATTCGGTCTCCAGACTTTCGAATAGAGCCTTTCAGCACATAGACTACACCCAAATCTCTGATCGTCGCCGTCAAATCCAGTCTGTTGTCCTTATGGGCCTGTGTGGAGTTTCGTGAAATCACATTGAACCAAGGCATACGGCTTAAGTCTGTAATAATATCTTCCGCCATGCCATCGGCAATGAATTCGTTTTCTGGATCAGGGGATCGATTTTCGAAAGGGAGCACTGCTACAGTCGGCTTGGAAACGGTCGTCGCAGCAATCACGGCGTCAGGTGGCCATTGGAGGATGTGAACAGGTTCAGATATGTTTTTTAGGGTGCGGGATCCTGCTGATGCAAAATCCGCTTCAAACCTACCATCAAACTGGCGATGTGCGTCTGCTGAAGTAACAATCGTTGAAGGTTCCGCCAAAGCTTCGAGCCGAGCAGCGATGTTGACTCCGTCACCATACAAATCGTCGCCGTCGACTATTACGTCACCAACATGCAAACCTATCCGATAAGCAATGCGCTTAGAGGGATCTATAGACTTCTCGGCTTCCGATACTGATTGTTGAATCGCTACGCAAGCTCGTGCGGCGCTAACTGCCGAGGGAAATTCGATAAATAGACCGTCCCCGCTACTCTTGAAAACGCGACCACTATTTCCAGCAATAATTGGCTCGAATATTTCGGAATTTAGACGTTGTTGCCGCGCAATTGTTCCTTCTTCATCTAAACCCAAAAGACGGGAAAAACCGACCATGTCCATGGCCACAATCGCAGCGAGGCGTCTTTCCAAGTTGTGCTCCATGAAACGTTAACTCCAAGCCTAGGTTGTTCTTCCGGTAGACACGAAACGAATTTCGTCGAGCTGAAAGTCCCTAGGCGATCTTATATGATAGGCGCTTCATGCCCATGGCTTAAATCTGGAAAGCCCTCCAAGATCCGCGATAGGTTTTGTCTACTAGGACACAGCATTTGCGGCAGACGTTTGGTTGACCATCTTGAATACGCGTGAAGCAGGGGTCCTGAAAAACTTGATGGCTGCTCTGTCCGCAACTCGGTCGTTGTCCCAATACTGTCGAACGTCCGTTGTTGTGACAACAGACACACAATCAGCACCGACTGAAGTACAAATCGGGCAGACCACCGCAGACTTCGGTCATTTTGGCAAATTTTAACTTCAAATCGACGTACAATACCCCCAACCTAAAAAAGGGCTAATAGAATGCAAAACTACAAACCCGCTGTGGGGACCCCCATTGCAAATATCTCTCTACCAACAGTTGGCGGCGGAACAATAACCGTAGGCGGAAAGCGTGAGCGACATCAGTTTTTCGTCGTCTACCGTGGAAAGCACTGCCCTCGCTGCAAGCGACACCTCAACAAATTGCAAAAGATGCTGCCAGAATTCGAAGAAGCCGGAATTGATGTTCTGGTCGCTTCTGCTGATCCGATCGAAAAATCTCTCGCGGACAAGGATGAATTCGGCTGGGAGTTTGATTTAGCTTATGATCTCAGTGAAGATCAAATGAGGGAATTGGGTGTCTATATAACCGATCCCATTTCGCCAAACGAAACGGATCGGCGTTTTGCGGAGCCGGCATCCTTTTTCATTCTTCCGGATGGCACGACGCAGATTGTCATTTTGTCTAACGGGCCTGCGGCACGTCCGGATATGGAAGAGTTGCTAGATGGAATGAAG
This sequence comes from Ruegeria profundi, assembly GCF_049800715.1. Taxonomy (GTDB): domain Bacteria; phylum Pseudomonadota; class Alphaproteobacteria; order Rhodobacterales; family Rhodobacteraceae; genus Ruegeria; species Ruegeria profundi_A. Next base: position 301,286 of record NZ_JBNAFO010000003.1, on the reverse strand, counting down.
TTCAATATCTCCAACAATAGGCCGACGAGGGGGATGGCTTGAAGAAATGCGGCCGTTGTGGGTTTTGTAGCCAAGAGCTGGTGGGCTTATTTCCCAGTGAAATCATGGAACGATAGGTGGGGTGAGACAAATAGCAAATATTTGGGAGACGCTTACAGCTGCGGCGGAATAGCACTCTCGCGCCGGAGCGGCCATTGGTGCACTGCATAGAGAACTACTGCAATGAGCCCAATGCAGCCTAAAGAATTGACCTATTCAGGCTCATATGGATCAGGCGTACCCTCCGAGATAGGCGGTTCAGCCTGCAACGAAGCTGTATGGTCCACTATGATTTCACCCATCGGCCAACGCACCCAGAAGTTACCGGGTGTCGAAGGGTTAAGGTGATACATTTCCTTAGGGTCATCGTAGAGATTGTAGAAGCGCGGGAAATCAAAGGTGACCAAAGGGTCTGAGCCGAGTTTCACCTAATTGAACATCATTTTCCAGTTATGCCATTTCACACCGAAAATACGCTTGCTTAAATAAACCATCAGCCCGTCGCGAGCCGATTTCTCTGATTGCCCCGTCAAGAAGGCTGTCTGATCGACGCTGTCTATCACGCGGTCAGTCGGAACTTCCCCGCCTGCAATTTCAGCAAAGGTCGCATACAAGTCCATCATGTGAACGATTTCATTCGATGTTTGCCCGGCTGGCACCTTACGTGAGCGGGCGCACGGCCTGTTGGCACACAAGCATTTCCAGGAATCCAGTTAGCGAAGAGGATCTAATAAACCCACAAGTCCCGGGTATCGAAGGTTCTCGTTATTTGGCCGATGTTGCTCCAGCCAATATCAGTGAACTTCTTGAAACGGTTCAACGTCAAAGGCGAGCATCGGGACATTCTTCGGATTATACGCTGACATTGTCCGGCGGGGGCGAGGATGGAGCCTTTGCTGCCGGCATCCTGAACGCATGGAACGAGTCCGTCACGCGCCCAGAATTTATGGTCTTTACCGGTGTTTCAACGGGTGCTTTGGCAGCGCCGTTCGCCTGCCTGGGTTCCGAATACGACGATGAGCTCAAAGAGCTGTAAGGTGGGTTTCCACCGTCCCGGATATTCAGAGGACGACTTGTGACAGGTATCCTAAGTGGTTCTTCTTTCAAAAGCTCTGACCTGTTAAAACAAATGATCGAATCTTACATAGCGGACGATTTCCTAGCGCAAATTGCCAAAGAACATCGTCGCGGTCGGCGTCTGTTGGTTCAGACAGTAAGTCTGGATGCACAAAGGACAGTACTTTGGGATATGGGTGCAATCGCGAACAGCAATTCAGCAAATGCAAAAAAGGTACTCGCTGATGTAATACTCGCTTCTGCGGCAATTCCCGGTGTTTTCCCGCCGGTTTTAATTGATGTTGAGACTGACGAAGGTGTCCGGGATGAACTCCACGTTGATAGTGGTGTCTATTCTCAAACCGCATACGTACCTGGATGGGGTATCCCTAGGAAATTTGCTCGCCGCGGCAAATTATATGCGATCCGTAACGGTAAAGTTGAGCCAGAACCTAAAGTTATAGAACCAGGGGTATTTCAAGTATCCGCGCGCTCGCTTTCCACACTGATCAAAGCACAAAGCGTAGATGATTTTACGATTGCGTACAAACTAAGTCTGCAGAGAGACGCGGAATACCAAGCCACTTAGATCGGAACGGATTTCGACTATCCTCTAGCTGAGCCGTTCGATACAGAGTACATGCAAGCGCTGTTTGATTATGGTTATCAGCTTTTTAGCTCGGGGGCACTTTGGAGCGATCGTCCGCCTCGATAAGCCAAGGTTGCTTCTTGTCAATAGTGGGATCTTTGCTTCAGTTGGCTTGTCAGCTAAGTCATAATCATTAGTGTATATGACTATGTCGATGAGTGAAACTGAGCGAAATCGGTTACGACTTTGGCGCCGCTGGCAAGTCACGTTTGATCATCTTAAATTCCCTGCCCCTATGCAGAGGGTGCATCAAGCACTTGTTATTCATCCTCAACCGTGGACAACTCGCGGTTTAGCTAAATATACTAATTTGCCTCAGACAAGCGTCAGACGACAGCTGAAACTCTTGGCCAACCCGAACGTGCAACGTGTAGACGATGGGTTTCAAATCACGGAGTTGGGTTTGGCTTTGAATTGGACTGTGCATCGCGAACTGACGAAGTTCGTTCGAGGGGGGCATCGATTCAGCCAAGAGCTAATTTCCGCACACAAGCAGTCAACTGGTGCAAATGGTGCGGGCGGGGCCGACTACGAATGGCTTGCCACGCATATCTGGTGGCCTGTGATTGAGGCACCGGAAATTCTGGACGCGTAGGTTGTTGGATCGTTTGGCTTGGCAGTGCCTTACGATTCGAACGAGTCAGTTGTTCGTAAATTCATGCGTTTAGCCGACCCCGCTCATCTGTCGAGTTTTTGGCACTTCAGTAGTCCTCATCTGCAAGACGGAACTGTATCTGTTAGGAACCATTTTGGTGGCTCAGCCCAGACAAAAATGTTCACAACAAAAAAGGCTTCGAGCAGAACTTTCTTTTCGGGCCCATTTTTATAAATGAAATTGAGTTGCTCCTGCGTCCAACGAAACGGTTGTTCCTTTCTCACCACGTACCGCTGCTGGGACATCAGCAAGGGCGCAAATAATGGCCCGCCCACCGGAGGTTCGAACGAAATCCTGAGCGGCCTGCACTTTCGGGCCCATTGATCCCGCAGGGAAGTCGTATTCGTCCAATGCATCTGGAGTGATGGACCGAATGCCCTGCTGATCGGGCGTTCCCCAATTGAGGAACACAGCCTCGGCGTCCGTTGCAACAACAAAGAAGTCTGCGCCAAGATTCTGTGCCAGCAAACAGGACGCGAAATCCTTGTCGATGACGGCTTCGACCCCGACCAGTTTCCGTTCAGCTCCTGCCTCGTACATCGTCGGGATGCCACCTCCTCCAGCAGCGATCACAGTCGCGCCCTTTTCCAGGATCCAACGGATCGGTTCGACCTGAAAGATACGTTTTGGGCGGGGCGAGGGTACCACGCGCCGCCAGTACTCGCCATCCGGTTTTACCGTCCAGCCCTTGTCAGCCGCCTCTTTCTTGGCGTCCGCTTCGTAATAAACCTGCCCGATGAACTTGGTCGGGTTGTCGAAGGCCGGGTCGCTCGGGTCGACCTCGATCATGGTCAGCAGGGTGGCAATATGATGCTCGAAGGGCAGGATATTCCCAAGCTCCTGCTCGATCATGTAGCCGATCATGCCCATCGTTTCGCCGACCAAAACGTCCAGCGGGTATTCCTTGACATCGGTGTACATGATCTCTTGCAGGGCCAGCATCCCGACCTGCGGACCGTTCCCGTGGGTGATGACGGTTTCATGCGCTTCGCACAGCGGAGCGAGGGCTTCGGCGGCAATCTTCGCGTTTTTGCGCTGATTGTCTGCTGTCATTTCCTCACCCCGTTTGAGAAGCGCGTTGCCGCCGAGTGCTACAACAACGCGTCCCATGGATCAGCTCCCCAGTGTGGCGACGAGGATCGCCTTGATGGTGTGCATCCGGTTTTCTGCTTGTTCGAACGCTATGTTCATATCGCTTTCGAAAACCTCCTCGGTCACTTCCATCTCGGTGATGTCAAACTGTTCGTGAATGTCCTGGCCAACCTTGGTCTCCAGATTGTGGAAAGCTGGCAGACAGTGCATGAACTTGACGCTCGGGTTGCCCGTTTTCTTCATCAGATCCATGTTGACCTGATACGGGCTCAGCAGCTTGATGCGCTCTGCCCAAACCTCTTTTGGCTCACCCATCGACACCCAGACGTCGGTATGAATGAAGTCCGCGCCTTCGACAGCAGACGTATCGTCCGTGATGGTCACACGGGCACCGGTCTTTTGAGCCCTCTCCATCGCCAATTCGCGCACGTCGTCATGAGGCTGGGTTTCTTTCGGCGAGATCATCCGGACATCGCAGCCCATGATCGCGCCTAACATCAACAGCGAGTTGCCCATGTTTGACCGGCAATCGCCCGAATAGGCATAGACGATGTCCTTGCGGGGTTTGTCAGCGTGCTCGATCATGGTCTGCATATCGGCAAGCATCTGGGTCGGATGCCAATCGTCGGTCAGGCCGTTATAGACCGGGACACCAGCATATTCCGACAGCGTTTCGACCATGTCCTGACCCGCACCGCGGAATTCGATCCCGTCGAACATACGTCCCAAAACACGGGCGGTGTCTTTCATAGACTCCTTGTGCCCGATCTGTGAGCCCGACGGATCGAGATAGGTGATGTTCGCGCCCTGATCGTATGCTGCCACTTCAAAAGCGCAGCGGGTGCGTGTCGAAGTTTTTTCGAAGATCAGGCAGATGTTCTTGCCGGTCAGCGACGGCTGCTCGGCGCGGGCGTATTTCGCGCGCTTCAGGTCGCGGGCCAGATCCAGCAGATACAGCATTTCACGCTGGCTGAAATCGGCAATTTTCAGATAGCTACGGCCTTTGAGATTGAATGCCATTTTATCTCTCCCTAACAAAAATCAGAGGGCGCAGGGGCTGCGCCCATGGTAAATTCAATAGGCGGCGTCGCGGTCTATCGGGCAGGTCATACAGTGGCCGCCACCACGGCCGCGCCCAAGTTCCTGACCCGAGATTTCGATCACCTCGACACCGGCTGCGCGCATCTTTCCGTTCGTGAACGTATTGCGCGCATAGCCGACAACAACACCTGGCGAGAGGGCGACGACGTTATTGCCGTCATCCCATTGTTCGCGCTCGGCCTGGAATTCATTGCCACCGGTAGAAATGACTTCCAGCGAGTTCAGCCCCAGGGTTTCTTTGTAGACGTCGAAAAGGTGCCCTTTTTCAACGTGGATATCCAAATCCCCACGATCGCCCGGACGGATCGAGATACATGTGATCTGATCCGCCACTTCAGAAAATGCGGTGACCTTGTCATGGTCGAGGCATGTAAACACCGTATCCAGATGCATGGCCGCGCGGCTCTTGGGCATCGCACAGGCGACAACACGCTCGGCGCCGCCCTTGCTGAACAGCGCTTCTGCGACCTGTGCGACAGCCTGCCGGGTCGTACGCTCACCCATCCCGATGAAAACCGTTCCATTGCCAACTGGCTGAACATCTCCGCCCTCAACCGACGCGAGACCGAAATCGTCGTCGCTGTCGCCCCACCAGAACTCAAAATCGGCGTCTTTGAACATCTTGTGGTGCCGATACACAGTTCGCATGATCAAGGTTTCCGGCTTACGAGCAGGCCAGAACATTGGATTCGTGGTCACACCATCGAAAATCCAGCAGGAGGGGTCTCGCTGAAACTGGGCGTTAGGGATGGCCGGAAGAATGAAATCACCCAGCGACACAAGATCGCCGAACTGCTCATCAATCATGCCTTTGGGAAGGTCTGCGAAGACGATGCCGCCTAGCATATGCCGAGCAAGCAGCTTGGCATCCATCTCGTCCAGCCATGCGCGCATTTCGACGGAGAAGCCCAGACCGACCATGTTGGGCGTGATCAGGCGGTCCAGAAGAAAAGCGCGCGCCGAGGGGTCTGATCTGATCGCGTCTGCCAGAAGGTCCTGAATGTCGTAAACTTCGACCCCGCGCTCACGCATCAAGGAACAGAATTCAGCGTGATCCTTACGAGCCTGTTCGACCCAGATGACATCATCGAAAAGAAGCTCTTCGCAGTTTCGCGGTGTCAGTCGGTCATGCGCCAATGACGGCCGCGAGACGATCACCTTATTGAGCTTTCCGATCTCGGAATGAACGCCGAGCTTCATTGTAACTCTCCTTTCGAACTATTTGTTTTTTGAATGTCTTCAACGTCATTGGCCTGGCTCCAGCGGACCCAGACATGGATGGGAACGCCCAAAAGCAGCAAGACAGAGCCAACCAAAACGGTTTCCGCACCCGAACCGACGAAGGCCCACACGGAATATATGAAGCCAAGGGCGCCCAGAACAACGACCTTCGCCAATTCTGGGCCATGCAGGACTTGCCCACCTTTTAGCCGGATCATGATCTCGGCCACGGAACAGATGGCATAGGGCAACAGGCTTGCGACAACAGCAAGTAGAATAACAAAGTTGAATGCGGCGACCAGTCCTTGAGCATAGTTCATGATAATCAGAACGGAGGCCAGAGCGTTCGACAATATCAGAGCGTTAGCAGGCGTTCCGAATTTGGATTTCCGGCCTAGGGCTGCAGGAAAAACGCGATCCAAAGCAGCGCCATAGGGGACCTGGCCACTGAGCAGTGTGAAACCGTTCAGAGTTCCGAAGGTAGATATCACCGCACCTACGGCCACGAGTATACCACCTACGGTGCCAAACATAACTTCGCCGACTGCTGCCAGCGGTGCGGCAGAAATAGCCAGCAACTCGGCAGGAATGACGCCCATCGAAACGGCGGTCACCGCTATATAGACGCTGGCCGCGATAATCACGCCGATGACCGTGGCGCGCGGGATGGTCTTTTCCGGCTCGATAACGTCGCCAGATGGAACGGTCGCAGACTCGAGGCCCAAATAGGCCCAGAGCGTCAGGGCTGCCGCAGCCGAGATCGCCGTAAAGGCCGTCGTACCGCTTTGGTTAACCGGGATGTAGTTCTCTGTTTCGATCCAGAAGATACCCAACGTGCCAATCAGGATCAGAGGCGCGAGTTTGAGCACGGTGGTCACGATCTGAACCAAACCGGCCCCTTCAACGCCTCGGATATTTACCAAAGTAAGCGTCCAAATCGCGACCAACGCGGTCGATAGGCCGTACATTGGCACTTCGATGATAATTGGAAACAGGAACCCCAAATAACCCACCAACGCGACAGCAACAGCTGCGTTCCCGGTCCAAAGCGCGATCCAATACCCCCAGGCAATTATGAAACCTGCAAAGTCTCCGAATGCTTCTTGCGAATAGGCATAAGGGCCACCGGGTTTTGAAACGATCCGTGACAACCTGCCGAAAATTATCGCCAGAACCAGCGCCCCGGCCGATGTTAGGATCCATCCGCCTATTGCAATTGGCCCAAACGGCGCAAGTGAGGCCGGCAGAAGGAACACTCCTGACCCAATCATGTTTCCGACAACCAAAGCGATACAAGCCGTCAGCCCAAGGGCACCCGATTTCGAAGTCGTCTCTGGAGCGGAGCGATCGGTCATTGCGACGGCTCAGTTCGATGTTGTGTCTGAAGTCTCGGTTGCGGGCCCGTCGATCCCCGGATCAGTTATGGCGCCAACGGTGAGCGCGGCGCAGATGATCACGGCAAGTATAAGAAGCAGCGGGAAAACGAAGCGTAGCCACCGATCATAGGAGACACGGCCAATGGCGAGCCCTCCCATGACGACGGCAAATGTCGGGTTGAACAGGTTCACCCATCCGTTTGCCGACTGGTACGCTGTCACCACCAGGTCACGTCCGACGCCCGCAAAATCAGCAAGCGGCGCCATGATCGGCATCGAAAGCGTGGCCAGCCCAGACGAGGACGGCACTAGGAATGACATCAAGATCTGAATGCCAAACATCGCGTTGATAAATGCGAACTCGCTCAGACCCGAAACAAACCCCTCGGCCCCGGCCAGTATCGTATCGGTTATCTTGCCCGCGTCCATGATCACAACCACGCCACGCGCAACACCAATAATCAGCGCAACCCCCAACAAATCGCGCGCGCCATCGACAAAGGTTTCCACAAAGGTCCCTTCGTCCATTCGGGACCCTTCATCCGTTTTCCCGACCCACCAGACTATGACGGACATGACCAAGAAGAGGCCTGACATCTCAGCCATCCACCACCCCAGCGCAACAACGCCATAGATCATGATGGCGAATGTGACTCCGAACAGGACCAAAATGATCGAGCGCGTTTTGGTCATCTCGGGAAACGTGTCATCGCCTTCCGAACCCTTTAGGAAATGCGCCCGATTTTCCTCGGCCTGATCCGCAACCACTGACAATGAAGGGTCGGCTTTCACGCGTGATGCGTATCGCATGACAAATGCGATACCTGCAGCCAAACAAAGGATCAGTATAATGAACCTAAGAACGATCCCGTTGGTGAACGGGATACCTGCCCCTTGCGAGGCAACAACCGTCGCAAATGCATTGAAGGTTGAGCCCAGGGTCCCAATGCCCGCGCCAAGCATGATCACCGCGACTCCGGTCAAGGAGTCGTACCCAGCACGGATAAAGACCGGAATGATCAGCGCATAAAACGCGAGGGATTCTTCCGCCATGCCATAGCTTGTCCCGCCAAAGGCAAAGGCGATCATCAGGATCGGGATCATTAAAATCTCGCGGCCTTCAAGCCTGTGCAGCAACCAACCAATGCCAGCATCGATGGCACCAGTTTTGGTCACGACCATCAGGAAGCCGCCAATAACCAAAACGAAGAGCGCGACGTCTATCGCTGCACTTGAAGAGCTTCCGAGAAGCCCAGGGTCATACATCCCTGCAATTGGTGCGAGAATGACCGAAGTTAGTCCTTGGGGGTTAGACTCGACTTGGTGATAGGTGCCCGGAACAGGAGCTTCGCTGCCCAAAGCTTCGTTCATTTGACGTTCGTATTCGCCTGCAGGAATGACCCAAGTTAACACCGCTACAATAGCGATCAGAGCAAACAGGATCGTAAATGCAGTAGGGAATTTGAAATTTGACATAACTAACTCTCGCGTTGGAGGTAGAGCGACATAAAAAAACGAGCATGTATTTAGATTCGTTTCAATTTCTGGCGAGCCAAAATGGCTCAGTGGAAAGTGAAAAAACGAAGGCAGGAAGTAGACTAGCTGTGATTCGCGCTCCGTGTGCGCGAAAATTTGCACCCACGTCGTAGCGAAAGGGGCCTCTATGCAGCATGCTTTCCATGCCACGGATGACCGAGACACACTTCCGACAGCACCTTGGGTGATCGAGAAAACTGCGTTGACCGAGGCACTAGCTGTAGATCCTAAAAACGGATTGAGCTCGGAAACCGCAAAGGAACGCCTCTCCCGATATGGACTAAACCGTCTATCCGAAGCCGAGGCTGAGCCAGCGTGGAAAATGCTGCTCGTTCAATTTAAGAGCCCGCTCCTGATAATCCTTATGGTGGGTGCGGTTATTTCGGCTTTCACCGGACATTGGATCGACGCCGTGGCGATCTTTGTGATCGCGATCTTCAATGCCTTCATCTCGTTTTGGCAAGAGTTCAAGGCGGAACAATCACTCGCTGCACTTCGCGAGATGTCAGCCCCACAGGCCTTGGTAAGAAGGGACGGTGACCAGGTACAAATCGCCGCTTCTGATTTGGTCCCCGGCGACATATTGATAGTTAAGACAGGTGATATCCTTGCCGCTGACATTCGCTTCCTCCAAGCCAACAGAATGCAGGTCGATGAAGCTGCGCTAACCGGAGAGTCCGAACCTGTGGACAAACATGATCGCAAGATCAACGATCAGGAGGTCGTTCTTGCCGATCGCCTCAACATGGGCTTCATGAGTACCCTTGTCACTGGTGGAACCGGCGAAGGCGTCGTGGTTGGAACTGGCATGATAACCGAGGTTGGCCATATCGCGGATCTGATGTCAGCAGCCAAGGAACCAAAGACGCCGCTGCAGCTCAAAATCGAAGCACTTTCGAAGGTACTTATTATCGCGGCTCTTATTGTCGTGGCTATCGTCATTGGTATCGGCGTTATCAACGGCATGGACCTCTCTGAGATGCTAAATACAGCGATTTCTCTGTCAGTAGCAGCCATTCCAGAAGGCCTACCAACTGTCGTCACAATTCTTTTGACGCTCGGATCTCAGAACATGGTTTCGAATAACGCTCTGGCTCGAAAACTGTCTTCGGTGGAAACGTTAGGCGCCACGTCTGTTATCTGCTCGGACAAGACTGGAACTCTTACACAAAACCAAATGCAGGTGATGCGCATTTGGGCTGGGGGCGAAACCTGGGAGGTAAGTGGCGCTGGCTTTGACACGTCAGGGGAATTTCTGGACTCGAAAAACGAAGCCACAAAGGTCGAAGTGGGGACACCGTTATGGCCTGTGCTGATGATCTCTGCTTTTTGCAATGATGCCCGGCTGATTGGTGAAGGTGCTGAGACCTCAGTGCAAGGTAACCCGACTGAAGGTGCGCTTCTGGTCGCTGCGGCAAAGGCTGGAATTGATGTCGAAGAACTGAGGGCTCGTCGGAGCGAGGCTCTTCAATCCTTCCCATTTGATTCAACAAGAAAAATGATGTCCGTCTTCGCACAGCTTCCCGACGGGCGGACTGTTTTGGTCGCAAAAGGGGCGCCTGACGTGATTTTGTCGCGAGCGGTTAAGGTCCGTATCGGCGAGGAGGAGCGCCAAATAACGCCTGAACTACGAGCTGATATAGAAAATGTCATTGACAGTTTTGGCGCGCTCGCTCTTAGAACTTTGGCAGTGGCGTATCGCGAAGTTTCCCCAGACGAACTGGATCACGACAACCCCGAACAGGAAATCGTGCTCGCTGGTATCCATGGTATTATGGATCCCCCCCGGCAAGAAGTGCCGCATGCCGTGGCAGAAGCCACCAGTGCCGGAATTCGTACTGTTATGATTACTGGGGATCATGCAGTCACCGCCAAGGCCATAGCCGAGCAAATCGGTGTAATGTCGGATTCGCAGCAAGCCGTATTCACGGGTGCCGAGCTCGACCAAATGAAAGATGAAGATCTAAACAGCGCTGTGAAGAACGCAGCTGTATTTGCACGCGTGACGCCTGAGCACAAACTTCGCATCGTTAAGGCACTTCAGACCAATGGTGAAGTGGCCGCGATGACAGGAGATGGCGTGAACGATGCGCCTGCGCTTCGCGCGGCTGACATAGGTGTCGCCATGGGGATAACTGGGACACAGGTTGCCAAGGACAGCGCCGCGTTGATTCTTCTGGATGATAACTTCACGACTATCGTCACGGCCGTTCGTGAGGGTCGGAGAATCTTTGACAACCTACTGAAATTTGTCCGGCAAGCACTGACTGCCAACGTTGCGGAAGTTACCACCATTCTTTTCGCTTTCCTGCTGATGGGAGCAGATCCCCTCCTTCCGATCACACCGCTTATGATCCTCTGGGTGAACTTGGTTTCAGATGGCTTACCAGCACTGGCGCTGGGATTTGAAAAAAGCGAGCCGGATCTAATGAGACGCCCGCCACGCCCGCGCGACGAGGACATGTTTGGCGGTGGAATGAAAGAGCGGATTCTGATTAGGGGCAGCGCATTGGGATTTCTGACCTACTACGTGTTTCAAGAGTTTCTCGAACGCGGCGCCTCTCTGGAGCACGCGCAAACAGCTGCCTTTATGACCCTCATATTTGCGCAAATCTGGCATGTCTTTGACGCGCGAACTACAACGACACTTTATCGCAAATCGCCGCTTGGCAACACAATGCTCCTAGGCGCAGTCGGCATTTCAGTCGTTTTATCTTTGTTGGCAATTTACTCTGCTCCGGGCAATTTTGTCCTTGGCACGGTTCCATTGCCTTTTTCACACCTGTTGGGAACGTTCTTTGTCGCGGCGCTTCCGACACTCGTGCTGTCCGGCCTAAAGGAAATGTTTCATCTTAAATTCGTTTGAGTGAAAAGAGTGTGGTTTGAAATGGCTAGCCCCAAAAAAGTGGTCACTTGATTTAATTGGAAAGGAGGATCTTACCGAGCTTGTCAACGGAGTGATCTTGTCCTCTCGGGGTAGTTTGCGGCGCGTTTTGAAGCGAACTCAGGAATAGTCATCGGCGTCTGCCGATTGGCAAGTTGCGGCATACACAGATCGAGGTTTCTTTTGTGGTTGGCCGTTTGGATTTCGGATTTTTTTCAACGGGGCTTGCGAGCCAGTCCCTCAGAAAAAAGACATCTGGCGCTAGAGTGATGCTGAAAAAAGTCGAGGCAAGCTCGGCTGAAATGAAACACTGATGGTACAGGATGTTTCCGTTGGGGAGCAATCGATGGTGGCGCATAGAACACCCGTTTGGCGTCCTGACGCAGCAAAGAGGGGGAGGTGATAAATGGAACACAAGGATCCATTTGTAGAAAAACTTCAGGTCGTAATTCGGTTCGCCGTCCGAATTCTGGCCGTAATGATGGTTCTGGTTATACTACTTGGCGTCTTGGATGTGGCCTGGACCCTCTATCAGAAACTAATCAATCAGCCTGTATTCATACTGACAATCTCTGAAATTTTGTCTACTTTTGGCGCCTTCATGGCGGTTCTAATCGCTATCGAAATATTCGTAAACATCACAATCTATCTTCGCGACGACGTAATCCATGTGAAGATAGTGGTTGCGACGGCGCTCATGGCCGTCGCACGAAAGGTCATTATACTCGATACGGAAAAAACCAGCGGGCTGGATCTGGTCGGCCTTGCACTTCTAGTGGTTGCTTGTTCACTCGCTTATTGGCTGGTTCACGATATGCCGTCCTTTAGCGTTCGGTTTGGGCGAGCCAAAAGCGCCGAAGAAGCCAAGGAAGAACAATAGCGCCAGTAATTTGTTTCCTCAGGTAACACTGTGCTCAAGATACTCATATGTGAGGCAACGAGCGACTGGACTTCTATTGTTACATTTTGACTAATTAAGGGTATGAAAGTACGTCTCCATATCGGCGTCGCGACGTTATTCACGTTACTCACGCTAGCCGTAACAACAATGCTTGTTGCCATTCTTTATTTTGGCAACAAAGAGCTCGCCATTCGTACTGCGAAAGAGCGGATGGCCGAGGCCAGAAGCCAGTCAGTCGATGAGATGCTAACCGTGATACGCGGAGCGGGAAGTGTCGTATCTTCTGCATCCGTCTTTCTTTCCAAATTTACGGACTATGCTGGCTCAAGTGCGGGTTTGGACGTGCTCTATTCGCAGATGCAAGGCAATGAGCACTACTATGGCTTGTATTTTGGCGAGGAAGAATCCGGAGACTTTTTTCAGAATATTAACCTCCCAAAACACTGGAAAACATTTGGAACGAGCGCCTTGCCTGTGCCGGAAGGAGTAGATCGCGTTCAACGGATAATTTCCGAGCAATTTGGCGAGCGCGTCGAGACTTACTATTGGTCGGATGGCCGTTCGTTGGCCACACCATTTCTTAGTGGAACCACTGTCTACGATCCTCGAACACGCCCTTGGTATCGCGGGGCGTTGGAGCAAAGCGGCGTTTACGTTTCGCCGCTTTATCAATTCGAGAGCACTGGGCGTCTAGGTGCAACGTTTTCAAAAACCGTGGTTGACGACGAAGGTAAATTGCTTGGCGTCGTTGCGCTCGACATTACAATATCGGCACTTTCGCAAATCCTGGATGATATCAGGATTGGCGATCATGGTTTGGTTTTCATGCTTGATCGCGAAGGTCGCCTGCTTTCCTACACCAGCACGCGATCCGAAGGTGGAGAGCCGCGCTTCGTGAGTACCAATACGAACGAGTCAATTGAAGGTAGTAGCCAAATTATTGACAGTGTCATCGATAAATGGCGAACCAGTCAGCAGGATTTTTTCCGCATAGCTCCAGCATCCGATGAAAGAAACTATATCGCATCTGTGATGCCAATCCCTGAAGTCTTCGGTGCCCAACCCACACTCGGGCTCATAGTGCCGGAAGATGAGTTTATCGGAGAAATAAAAAGAAACACGACTCGTGCCATGCAAATCGGCGTCATTGCTTTGGTTCTGGCTGTCTCATTTACCTTTGTTGTCGCCCGTCTGTTGAGCAAAAATCTTGTGCGCGTGGCAACGGAAGCCAGAAAAGTCAGTAACTTTGAGCTAAGTGAAAACTTGAACTTGAAATCAAATATTCAGGAAGTCGCCGAACTCGGGGCCGCCGTTGCGAGTATGAAAGCTGGATTGTCGAGTTTCGGTGCGTACGTACCGAAAGAGCTGGTACGCTCTATCCTTTCAAAAGCGGAGAGAATTAGCGTTGGCGGAGAGTCGCGCGACGTTACACTTATGTTCGCCGATCTCAAAGGCTTTACGCGCCAAACCGAGGGGCTTGAACCCGAAGTACTGATGCCTGCTTTGTCCGAGTATTTCGAAGCAATGGAAAAAGAGATATCCGGCAATCAGGGTACCGTGGATAAGTACATCGGCGATGCCATTATGGCTCTGTGGAATGCTCCGCTCGATGATATCGATCACCCTGTTCATGCTTGCCGAGCAGCTTTGGCGTGTTTGCAGGCTGAGGCGAAACTCAATTCTGATAAGGAAGCGTTACCATTGCGTCCGTTGCATACACGTTTCGGCCTGCACACCGGTCGCGTAGTGGTCGGTAACGTTGGGTCACTTTCAAGATTGCAATACACTGCGCTCGGCGCTGCCGTTAATTTTGCTTCCAGACTGGAAGGGTTGAATAAAGTTTACGGCACAAGAATTCTCGTATCGTCGGATGTGGCTGTTCACGTCGAGAGCAAGTTTGTGCTGCGCGAAATTGACTTTGTCGTGCCCGCCGGGACTAGTTTTCCTAGTCGTATCTTTGAACTGGTAGCGGAAAAAGATGATGAGAGTGGTTTTCTGGTAAGCGCAGCCAAAAAACGCGAACTCGAAGAATGGCGTGCATGCTATGACTTGTATCAGTTTGGAAAATGGACTGAAGCATTAGATTCCTTGAAGAGGCATCGGGAAATCGCTGCTAACAAGCTTCTTGTAGATGTCTTTATCGAACGCTGCAGCAGTTTTGCGTTTGAACCACCGGCCGATTGGGATGGCGTTTATCGTTTCGAAAAGAAATAAATGAGAAGCATCGCAAACTCTCGCCCCGTTGGACCAGAGACCAGTTATGCACTCACAATCAAACCGGACCAGTCAAATCAGGCCAACCGAATATGGAATTGTACTACTGCCAGCGTATTTCGCCTTCGAACCCAATACTACCGCCTCGGTGATTTTGCGAGCACGGTAGATACGGTGCGCGTCTTTCTACTTCTTGTGATCGCGATTGCGCCCAGCACTAAGGCACATGCAAAAGCTTGAGGAAAAGAGATGGCTTCGCCAAAAGCAAGGTATCCGACGGCAAACATCGTGCGCAATTCGATGCTTCCTACGACCGCAGTTTGGGAAGCCCCAATAACAGGTGAGCATATCGTGTAAATAAGCTGGGGCACGAAAGCTGTAACCAGACCAATGCCAACAATGAAAAGCCAATCGGACTGTTCCCTTGGGAGAAGCTCTCCAACCTCAGCACCAAGTATAAGCGGCGCGAGGCCCAGTACAGGCCCCAGAGAAACTGACGCGATACGTGCCAACGGCGCAATCCGTGACAACCTGTGTACCAGGACGCAAATTCCGAAGCCAAACCCAAATGGGGCGGCAAGGGATAGCAGCAGCGTTGGTAGGTATTCCGCAGCCACTGACGCAGGCGAGCCAGCAATGACAGCTGCAACCACAATCAGACCAGCGGCCAACATGGCACGTCGCGTGGGTGCATCGCCAAATACAGCCCAAGCAATAACTAAGGTGAACACCGGATAGGTCATGTAAAGCACACCCACTGTCGATGCGGGCAACTTCTCCAACGCCTTTACATATCCGATCCAACCAAGCCCCATTACGGCTCCGGCGGAAAGACCCCAAGTGATCTCTCGCCATTCTTTTCGGTGCACGATGAGAACAGGAAGCAGAAGAAGAGCCGCAACAGTGTAGCGGTAGAATGCGACCGCATAGGGTGCAACGCCCTGTTCGGTCAGGCTGCGGCTGAAATAGGGAACCAGCCCGAAACAAATTGAGGCAAAAAGAACACCAATAACCGCAAATGCGTAAGGGATTGGCGATCGATTGCTCACGGGTCTCGTTACCAAAATCTGGAGCTGCTGCTTCGCTCGCAGTTCGTTGTTCCGGAGTGTTCAGTTATGGGTTGCGCGCTTCGGTTTTTGGTAGATACCGACGCTGCCTTCCAAGATGTATGCCCTACGCCCACAACGAGGTTTTAAGTTAAGCTGACCCAAGCCGCATTCCTTGAAGCGCTTTGCACACATGCGGCTACAAACTTAACACCATTGAGCCCATCGTGAACCGTTGGATAAACAACGGATGCGTCAGGTGAACTCCCCTTCCGGAAAGCTAGGATCGCCTCGGCAGCCTCTCCATAGATATTGGCGAAACCTTCAAGATATCCCTCGGGATGGCCCGGAGGGACTCTGCTTAGCCGATTGGCAGCATCACCAGCTCCAGCTCCATTTCGAGTGATCAGACGCTTGGGTTTGTTGTATGGTGTGAACCAAAGGTAATTGGGATCTTCTTGGGCCCACTCCAACCCACCTTTTTCGCCGTAGACCCGCAACCGAAGTGCGTTTTCATTTCCGGGAGCCACCTGAGAAGACCACAGCATTCCACGCGCTCCGCCCTCGAAGCGAAGCAAGACGTGGGCGTTGTCATCGACTTTGCGCCCCGGCACAAAGGCCTGCAAGTCCGCCGCTAGGCTTTCCGCTGTCAGCCCGGTTACAAAGCAGGCAAGGTTGTAGGCATGGGTTCCGATGTCACCGGTCGATCCGCCCGCGCCCGAGCGTTCTGGATCGGTGCGCCACTCAGCCTGTTTGAAATTCTGCTGCTCGGTCAGCCAGTCCTGCGGGTACTCAACCTGGACCACGCGGATCTTGCCAATATCGCCGTTGGCAACCATTTCGCGCGCCTGCCGAACCATCGGATAGCCCGTGTAATTGTGGGTCAAAATGAATAGGGCGTTCGCGCTTTCTGCTGCTTTGACCAACTTCTTTGCATCCGCAAGGGTCGAGGTGAGTGGCTTGTCACAAATGACGTGAATACCGCGTTTCAGGAACTCACGCGCGGCTGCATAATGGACGTGATTTGGCGTGACAATCGAGACCGCCTCGATCCCAGATTTCAGCCGGGCTTCCCTTATCGCCATTTGTTTAAAATCTTCATAGACCCGTTCGAGCCCCAATGCCTGACCACTTTCCAGAGATTTCTCTGGCGTCGAAGACAAAGCACCAGCGACCAGCTCGAACTTGTCGTCCAGTCGCGCGGCTATGCGATGGACACCGCCTATGAAGGCGTCATTTCCGCCGCCAACCATGCCAAGGCGAATACGACCCGAGGTTTCTTCACTGCGTCCTGTGACCATCACTCAATCCCCAGCATTTTACGATTGGCGGCTTCGTCGGCGCCACCGTCGGCGAAATCATCAAAGGCTTTCTCGGTCACACGGATGATGTGATCGGACACGAACTGCGCGCCCTCGCGCGCGCCGTCTTCGGGGTGTTTGAGACAGCATTCCCATTCGACCACAGCCCAGCCATCAAAGTCATTCGCGGCCATTTTTGAGAAGACCGCACCGAAGTCCACTTGGCCATCACCAAGCGACCGGAACCGCCCGGCCCGATCAACCCAGCTTTGATATCCGGAATAAACACCCTGCCGCCCGGTCGGGTTGAACTCGGCATCTTTAACATGGAACATCCTGATCCGATCTTTGTAGATGTCGATATTGTCCAGATAGTCGAGACATTGCAGCACGTAGTGTGACGGGTCGTATAGCATGCAGGCCCGTGGGTGATTTCCCGTCCGTTCCAGAAACATCTCGTACGTCACACCATCGTGGAGGTCCTCTCCGGGGTGGATTTCATAGCAAACATCAACGCCGCAGTCTTCGGCGTGATCAAGGATTGGCACCCAACGACGCGCAAGCTCATCAAACGCCGTTTCAATCAAGCCGGCAGGGCGTTGCGGCCAAGGATAGACATAGGGCCATGCTAGCGCGCCAGAGAATGTTGCATGTGCGGAAATACCCAGGTTTTTTGACGCTGACAGAGCCTTTTTGACCTGATCCACTGCCCATTCTTGCCGGGCTTTCGGGTTCCCGCGAACGCTTTCGGCAGCAAAGCCATCAAACGCGCTGTCATAGGCGGGGTGAACGGCCACAAGCTGGCCCTGAAGATGCGTTGAAAGTTCGGTGACTTCGACGCCATTCTCCATGGCTTTGCCTTTGAAGTCATCGCAATAGCCGGTGCTGGACGCGGCCTGTTCAAGGTCGAACAACCGGCCGTCCCAACTGGGGACCTGAACGCCTTTGTATCCACAATCAGCCGCCCATTTGGTGATCGCGTCCCACGAATTGAACGGTGCTTCGTCCCCCGCAAATTGCGCAAGAAACAAAGCTGGACCTTTAATCGTCTTCATAAAATTTCCTCCCCAAAACCTAAGCCTCTACGGCGGTAAATTATCCTTCAGATAGATGTCGATACGGATACGTTCCTGCGCTTTGTTGAATGGAACCTTGTCCTTAGTAGCGCGCAATAGACGGACGGCAGAACGAACAATATGCCCGGTGTCTTGCGAGATTAAGGCGTCAAATGTGCCAAGCCTAAGCGCCTCACGACTGAGCGGTGTGAGTTCATGTGCTATGATCACCAGATCTTTGCTGAACCTGTTTTCTGAAAGAAATTGTATCAGACCCGCATTGCCCGCTGCTGATGAGTATATTCCGACCAGATCCGGATAGGTTTCAAAGATTTCGGGCATCATCTTGTAAATCAGATCCGGGTCATCGCGGCCTTCGACAGACGCCACGACTTGGAGGTGCGGAAACTCCTCAGCCACAACAATATCAAAGCCTTGGCGACGCTCTAGGTGGTCACGTGCCAAACGGGATCCTGTAAGAACCAAGACCTTGCCGTCACGATGCACAAATCGCCCCATCAGCTGAGCGGCGGTTCGTCCTGCCGAAACGTTATCGATTCCCACAAAGTGGTCTCGCTCGGAACTGGGCAAGTCAGATACCAAGGCAACCACCGGAACGCCTTTGTCCCTGAGCCTTTTGACAGCATCGCGAACAGAAGGCGTTTCGGGGCCGAAAACTGCGACTCCGTCTACATCCAAACTGTCTACAGCATCCAGAATATTGACGATATCTTGCGGCTCGAACGGAGCGACCTTCTTAATCGCAATGCGCGTCCGCTCGATAAACTGGTCACGGGATTGTTCTGCGATCTGACTGCTGATTGCCTCCACAAACTCGTTGTCAGTGTCCGGCAGAACAAAGAGGAAGTTGTAAACTCGGTTTCGCGCAAGGTTGGCCGCGGCCGTGTCGCGCACATAGCCCAGCTCATCAATTGCCTTTTGCACTTTCTGTACAGTTACGGCCCGCACGCCGGGGCGTCTGTTCAAGACGCGGTCAACAGTCGCTAGGCTGACACCTGCAACGCGCGCGATGTCATTGACGGTTGGCTTTTTCACCAATTCTAGTTTTTGTTTTTGGTCTTCCACGTGTTCTTCAGCCCTCAATCTCCCGCGCCAAGCCTTCAAACAACAAAGCAACCGCCTCAGCACCGGGATCGTTATGTCCAACTAGGTTTTCTTCGGGAACATAAGCTGCCCGGCCCGCCTTCGCACGACGAATATTCGCGGTGTTGTTCGCGCCTTCGCGGGCAGCCTCGGCCGCGTGCGTCAGACCAGACGGCAATGCGGCAAGTGCCGGTGCCAAGGCGTCAATCATTGTCCTGTCACCGACCTTGGCACCCCCGACCTGGCTGACGCGGTTCAGGCCCTCGACAAGGGATTTAGGCACGGAGGCTCCGCTTGCACAGGCATCCCCGGCTGCGTTGAAAAAGATCGCAAGAATCACACCGGACGACCCACCCATTGTCTGGCTCAGTTCGTTGCCCAACGCCGGAAACAGCTGTGTCAGATCAGCCAGCGGCATCCGGTCGAGGCTGCCCTGTAACGCCCGAGCGGCGGTCGCCAATGTGCTTCCTGTATCACCATCCCCGGATTTTGCGTCCAGCTCGTTAAGTGTTTTCTCGGCGTTGATGAGGAGGTCGGACAACCGGGTGATCGTTTCCTTTGTTGCGGGATTGTTCGAAGGAATTGGATCGATTGGGGTCAGGCCATCAGGCAATGGTGCTACTTTGATCGGGTCGATCGAATTGACCCCGGGCCATGCAGCTAGATCAACGGGTGCTTCAAGCGCTGACAAATCGCCTTGATCTACGGGCAGAATGGAAACCGAAAACCCGTGCATATCCAGCGACGTCATCATGGGTGCAGGGCCAATGATATGGTGGGCAATACCAGTTTCGGACAACGCATGCGTGAGGACGGCCATTTCCAGCGGAGTTGTAGAACCCAGGTTGTTGACCAACGCCACGCAATCCCCGGACCCAACCCTTTGCTTCAGCTTTTCTACGACTGTGGACATAGCCGAAACAGCATTTGAGAACTCGACTTGCTGTACGCCGGGCTCACCATGGATACCCAAGCCGAGCTCTGCTTTCCCGGGTGCGATCCTGTCTTCTTTCGGAGATCCCGGAACCGTACAGGTGTCTAAGCTCATACCGATGCTGACAACCTTTGCTATGGTGTTTCTTGCGGCGGCGGTGACGGTGTCCAAATCGGCACCGTTTTCAGCAAGCGCTCCGGCGATTTTGTGGACGAACAACGTACCCGCCACGCCACGTGGTTGCGGAAGATCGGGCAGGGCGATGTCATCGTCGACGACGACCATTTCAACCTTGCGACCCAATGCACGAGCGCGTTCAGCCGCCAGTCCAAAATTCAGCCGATCGCCGGTGTAATTCTTGACAATTAGCAAGCATCCAGCCTCACCCGTGACAGCAAGAATGCCCGCTAGAACCGCCTCGACTGAGGGCGAGGCGAACACTTCACCGCAGACCGCGGCTGTCAACATACCGGCGCCAACGAAACCGGCATGGGCGGGTTCGTGACCAGACCCTCCTCCGGATACCAGGGCGACTTTCGACTTGTCCCAATCCGACCGGTAAACGACCTTGATATGCGGATAGCCGTCCAGCCGGGTGAGCTGACCGCCAGAAGAGGCCAGAAGGCCGTCTATCGCCTCTGTCACCAGAGTTTCTTTTGTGTTGAGGAACTGGGCCATGCTTTTGCTCCTTAATTCACGCGCGCGCCGGACGCGTCAAAATACAACGGGTTATTGGGACGGATTTTTATAATCTTTCCAGATGGGTAGTCCTGATGGACATCAATCAGTGTCACAACCGGGTGACCATTCAGGTCTAGGTGCAGCCGCGTTTGATCGCCTAGATGTTCTGCGCGTATCACACGCGCCTCGCTGCCTTCGCCTTCGATGATGTTTTCCGGACGCAGGCCGATCTGCGGACCTTTGTGATCGCCTCCGAACAACTCGGACGGCAGGATGTTGATCCGCGGCAGACCCAACCGGCTGGCTACGTAAACACTTCCCGGATTTTCATAGATATCCCGCGGTGTTCCGTATTGAACCAGCCTACCATTTTCCAAAACGCCAATATGCGTCGCCATTGTCATGGCTTCGACTTGGTCGTGGGTCACATACAGTAAGGTTGACCCAAGATCGGCCTGAATCCTTTTCAACTCGACCCGCAAATCCGCCCGTAGCTTGGCATCCAAAGAGCTGAGCGGTTCGTCCATCAGGAAGATCTGTGGATCGCGCACCAGTGCCCGTCCGATCGACACACGCTGCATTTCACCGCCTGACAGTTCAGTGGCTTTGTTGTCCAGCTTGTGCGGGATCTGGAGGATCTCCGAGACTTCGTTGACCTTCCTCGCGATCTCATCCTCTGGCGTTTTCAGGATCGGCGACCGCAGAGGGAAGGATAGGTTCTCGCGCACCGTCATATGTGGGTATAGCGAGTACTGCTGGAAGACCATCGCCACATCGCGCTGGGCAGGTGTATCTATTCCAACGTCACGCCCGGCAATGCGCACCGTTCCTGAATCCAGTTTCTCAAGCCCGGAAATCAATCTCAGCGTCGTTGTCTTGCCCGCACCAGTCGGGCCCAACAACACCACAAAGGCGCCGTTGGGGATCGTCATTGAGATATCATCCACCGCATTGACGTTGCCAAATGACTTCGAGATATTCTCCAACACGACTTCAGCCATTGCTTAGTACCTCGTCGTTCAGAGCGGACCTCAACGCGCGCCCAGTAGACTTTTCAAACAGGGTTACTGCGGGGGAGCGGAACTCCAATCCCACTGTCTCGCCGGGATTAACGGTTTCGCGGGCATCGATGCGGGCTTTCAGCTCTCCGTTCGGGCTCTGCAGCGTCACGATCTGGGTGGTTCCCAAATATTCTGCGGCCAGGACCTTGGCCCGGTAGGCGCTGTCGTCTGACAGAAAAACATGCTCGGGGCGGACGCCGAAAACCAAGTCCCCTTCCGCCCCTTCCATCAGCTTGGGCACGGCTTCGTCATGGCCATTCAGTCGAACCATTTCCGAGCCAGGTTCGACCTTTCCCTGAAACGGCAGGAAGTTCATCGAAGGCGATCCGATGAAGTCCGCAACGAACATCGTAGCTGGTTTGTCGTAGATTTCCTGAGGTGTGCCGAATTGCTCGATCACAGCGTTGTTCATCACCACGATCTTGTCGCCCATCTGCATGGCCTCCAGCTGATCATGTGTGACGTACACAGTGGTTGCGCCCATGCGATCATGAAGCGCGCGGAGTTCTTCGGCCATGTGTTCCCGAAATTCGGCATCCAAGGCACCAAGAGGTTCGTCCATCATGAACGCCTTGGGCTCGCGAACAATCGCGCGACCCAGCGCCACGCGCTGCCTGTCGCCGCCTGACAACCCACCTACCGGGCTATCGAGGATGTCCTTGATCCCCAGAATGCTTGCGACTTCCTCGACTTTGGCCTTTACGGCGGAGCGGGGCATACCCTGCGATATCAGGGGGTAGCTGATATTCTTGCGCACGTTCATGTGGGGATACAGCGCGAACATCTGGAACACGAAGGCAATGTCCCGCTCGGATGGTGGGCGTTGGCTGATCTCTTCGCCATCCAGATAAATCTCACCCGACGTTGGAAGCTCTAGCCCCGCGATCATCCGCAGGGTCGTGGTTTTTCCGCAGCCGGACGGGCCCAGCAGCATGAAAAACTCGCCGTCCTCAATCGTGAACGAGCTTTCGCGGACAGCCGTGAAATCGCCGAACATCTTCTTTACGTTTTTGACTACGATCTGGGCCATTTCTACTCCGGGAAATGGCTGACGATGATGAACATGACGGTTCCGATCAGCGTGACGATGAAAGAGTAGGTGAAGGCCCAAAGGACAAAGGGTTGCATCAGCATGAAGACACCCAGTGCAATAAGGATGGTTGCGACCATCTCCCATGGGCCGCGGCGGAGCCGTAGTAATCCGGTCAGAAACTCGCTCATTTGCGTACGGCTCCGAATGTGATCCCACGCAGCAAATGTTTGCGCATCAGGATGGTGAAGATCATGACGGGGATCAGGAAGATCGTGGCACCTGCCGCCACAGCAGGCCAGTCCAGCCCGCCAATACCAATAATGGTCGGGATAAACGGTGGTGCAGTCTGCGCATTCGCGGATGTCAGCAGCACGGCAAACGCGTACTCATTCCAGGCGAAGATCAGGCAGAAGATGGCGGTCGACGCAATACCTGTGGCGGCTTGTGGCAGGACAACTTTGTAGAACGCCTGAAACCTCGTGTAGCCATCGATCAACGCCGCTTCTTCGTATTCCCGTGGGATTTCGTCGATGAACCCTTTCAGCAACCAAACCGCCAGCGAAATGTTCACGCCCGTGTAGAGCAAGATCATTCCCAGATGCGTGTCGCTCAGCCCGAGGTTTCTGAACATCAGGAAGATTGGGATGGCGACAGCAACCGGTGGCATCATCCTTGTACTAAGAATGAAGAACAGAAGATCGTCCTTGAGCGGTACTTTAAATCGGCTGAACGCATAGGCGGCCAGCGTACCAAGGAAGATACTCAGGAAGGTTGAGCCAAATCCGATGATAACCGAATTCATAAAGCGCTCGCCGAACTTGGATGGCCCGACAATCACCATGTCGTATTGGCGGACGATCTCATCGGCCCAGTTCTGCGGCGGATTTGCTTCCAGAAACTCCTGCGTCTGCCGTGTGCGCGTGGTGAAGAGGTTGACGTAGCCTTCAAGCGTTGGGTCAAAGACCACTTTAGGCGGGTAGCTGATCGCATCGGCCGGAGACTTGAATCCAGTCAGCAAGATCCACACCAGCGGTATCATCGTGATCAGCGCATAAGTAATGACTAGGAAGCCTGCGATCCATTTGGACCGGTTCGAGGGTTCAGTGACGGAAAAACTGCTCATCTCTGCTTCACCTTGTTCAGGGCTTTGACGTAGATCGACGCAAGGCCGAACACGGTGACGAAAAGGATGATCGCATAGGCTGACGCATAGCCCGTACGCCATTTTTCAAAGGCTTCGCGTTTCAGGTTAATCGAAGTGAGTTCCGTCACAGACCCCGGCCCACCACCGGTGAGCTGAACCACCAGGTCGAACATCTTGAAGTTCTCGATCCCTCGAAACAGCACAGCGAGCATCAGGAACGGCAGCACCATCGGGATGGTAATCGTAAAGAACTGTCGTAGCTTGCTGGCCCTGTCGATCTCAGCCGCCTCGTAGATGTAGTCGGGAATACTGCGTAGACCGGCCAGACAGATCAGCATTACGAAGGGGGTCCACATCCAGGTGTCGACAATCACAATCGCCCATGGGGCCAACGTGACGGATCCCAGCATTTCAAAGCTCGATGGGTCCTTGCCGGTAAACCAGGACACGATGTAGTTAAACAGGCCGATCTGAGGTTGATACAGGAACTTCCAGAAGTTTCCGACAACCGCCGGAGACAGCATCATCGGCAACACGATAATCGTGGTCCAAAGATCGTTGCCCTTGAATTTCTTGTTGATCAACCACGCTAGTGTGAACCCGATCAGGACCTGGAAAAAGATCGTCCAGAACAGGAAATGCGCCGTTGCCTGCATGTTCAGCCAGGTGTCCGAGTCCGTCAGGATACGTTCGTAATTCCTGAGCCCGACATCTTTGACTTCACGCCCGATCCGGTTGGCTTTGTAGTTGGTAAAGCTCAGTTGGATGGTCCAGATCAACGGAAAGATGTTGATCGCCAGCAATAGAAAAATCGTTGGGGAGATGAATATCCAGGCGATCGCGCGGTCGGATAGTCCCCGGATTTTTCGCGCGACTCGCTCGGGCGTTGCCTGCGCAACGCGATCTACGGTCCTGTCAGACATCTCTTTGCCAGTTCTTGTTGGTTTCGGACTCACGGGTGAAGGTGGAGCGGGATTGCACCCGCTCCGGCCTGCGTCCGGACTACAGCTTGCCTTCGTCTTCGAAGACTTCCGTCCAATCTTCGATCAGAAGATCCAACGCTTCCTGAGCTGTACCTTGGTCAGCAACCACGTAGTCGTGGATGCGTTTCTGCATTGCCAGCAAAAGTTCCGCATAAGCAGGCTCTTGCCAGAAATCCTGCACACCGCCCATTGCTTCTAGGAAGTCTCCGGCGAAAGGCTGGCTGTCCACGAAACCGGGATCTTCCAGCACCGAGTTGTGCGCCGAGTAGCCGCCTAGCTCCCACCATTTGGCCTGCACTTCCGGCTGCGCGAACCACTTGATGTACTCAAGTGCAGCGTCCTGTTTGTCAGAGTAGCTGACAACCGAGATACCTTGTCCGCCCAGTGTCGAACCAGCCTGATTTTGGGGTGGGTTCACGAAGAAGTCGATCTTGTCACCGCCGGTATTGGGATCGGCATAGAGACCTGGGAAGAACGCAAACCAGTTCATGGCCATGGCGACCTGACCGGACTTAAAGGCGTCCAGGCTCTCACCCATGTAAGAGTTGGTATATCCCGGAGGCGTCGCCGTTTCGTAGAATTCCTTGTAGAACTCCAGAGCTTCAACCGCTTCGGGTGAGTTTACCGCACCTTCCATGTCATATGAGCCCGGCGTGTTTTCGTATTTGAAGCCCCAAGGATACAGCGCTCCGGTGACACCCATGGTGATCCCTTCCGAGCCGCGCTCGGTAAAGATTGCTGCCCCATAGACGGTCTTGCCGTCGATCTCACGACCTTGGAAGAACTGAGCGATCTGCAGCAGCTCTTTCTGAGACTGTGGCTCACGCAGGTCCTGACCAGTCGCTTCTTTGTATGCGGCTTGGATGTCGGGGTTCTCGAACCAGTCCTTGCGATAGAACCAGCCGTTTGCATCGCCCATCGCAGGCAGCGCGTAATAGTTTGGTGTACCCTTTGGCCAGGTCGAGTACGCGTAGACAGTGGCCGGTGCGAAATCGTCCATGCTGATGCCTTCAGCATCGAAGAACTCGTTCAGCTGAACATAGTGACCATTCTCAGCGCCACCACCGATCCATTGGCTGTCACCAATCAGCAGGTCGCAGAGCTTCCCCCCCGAGTTCAGCTCGTTCAGCATCCGGTCCGCAAAATTTGGCCAGGGAACAAACTCGAAGTTCATTGTGTGGCCGGATTCTGCTTCGAATTCTTTTGATAGCTCAACAAGCGCGTTGGCCGGGTCCCATGCAGCCCAACAAAGCGTCAGATCTTCAGCATTTGCCTTGGTAGAAAGAGTAGTAGCGGCAAGGACTATTGCGCTGGCCGAGGCCAGTTTTGTGTAAGTCATCCATTCCTCCCTTTTTGCGCCGTCAATCGAGGATGTGCGAATCGCGGCATACTTCCAAGGCTATTTGAGGTACGCACCTCAAGTCCAGAATTTTTTGAGGTTCGTACCTCAAAAAGCCTAAGAAGTTTGTTAACACTTCTTTTAGCTATTGATTTTATTGAATTTACTTTCTTGTGTTGATGCGCATGTATTCTTGGCAGTTAGGATTTATGAGGTGCTATTGATCAAAATTTGTACAGCCCGTACCGCGGAAATGATGTGTCCAGCAGGTTTAGCGAACACGCTTTTGAAGCACTCACAGATTATTTGGTCGATACCTTGGAGAATTGGAGATAGCGTAAAACGGCACGGACCACTGGGGATCGTGCATAACTCGTTTGGTCAGGTGCAGACGTATGAACACGCTCTCTATCGTCAGATTGAACCGGTACCCAATTAAGGGTTTGAGTGCCGAACCTATGCACACCGTGACGCTGCGAGCAGGAGAGGGGATTCCTGGTGATCGCCTATTCGGATTCGCGCGCTACAACTCCGGTTTCGACGCGCAGAACCCTCAACCACTGCCGAAAGATCGCTTTGTTGTTCTGTTGAATGAGGCTGCGCTGGCAGGCGTCAAGACGAATTTTGATACTGAGACCCAATTTCTTGAGATCAAGGTGAGCGGTAAAACTCACAGCTTTAATATGCAAGCACCAGAAGATCGGGTGAATGCGGCAAGTTTCCTGTCTTCAGAGATCGACTTAAAAGATCCCGAACCGCCAAATTTCGTTTCGTCTGCTCCGCATCGGTTTACAGATGTGTCTGTCGTGTCACCTAAAATGATGAACGCGATATCCGTTTTGAATCTGACGTCGGTGGAAAAATTGGGTGAACAACTGAACGCGGAAATCCACCCAGCACGCTTCCGGGCGAATATTGAGATAGAAGGCTTACCCCCGTTTTCTGAGCTCGACGCAGTTGGATCAGTTCTTAGATTCGGCGATGTCGAGTTAAAGATACTCTCACGTACGAAAAGGTGTGCAGCCACCGAGGTGAACCCGGATACGGCCGAGCGGGACTTGAAGATACCCTATCTAATTCGGAAGTTGATGGGTCATATGGACATGGGTGTCTATGTTGAGGTGGCCAAAGGTGGAACGCTGAGCGTCGGTCAAACTGGGGAAACGTTAAATTGAATACCTCTCCTCCTGCCAAAGTGGTATGAGCTAGGTTCTTGCCCCATTGATTTTTGCGTGGTTCACGGTTCGAAAAACGAGCGGCACGTAGGTCTGATCTGTTTTGGCTGACCGACGCCCAGATGGCTCGTCTTCAGCCCTCCCTTCCTAAGTCTCACGGCATACCCCGCGTCGATGACCGGCAGTGTTGAGCGGGATAGTCTTCATTAGTCGCGATGGTTTGCGCTGGCGCGATACGCGCGTGCATCCCAGGCCGGAAGCAGCGGAAGAAAGCAGTGAAGTACGACAAGCGTCGCTACAAACGTCGCAATCGGATCGAGATCATGTTCGGAAGGCTGAAAAGACTGGCGGCGAGTGCCAAACCAATACGATACGTGCCCAAAGGTCTGCCTCTAAGCCATAGCACTGGCGGCCACCGTCATCTATTGGCTTTGCGTCCCGACCACAAGCGGAGATTCAACTATTTCGCTCTCACATCGCCTTGTATTCTGGAAGTTTCGACAAGGCAGACTTCAAGGCGTCGCCCCAGCCTTCCGATATCGTTCGAAAGTACTGATCATCACTCTCAAACCTGGACCTCGTGCCAGCATCAAGGCTATCTTCATCGTAAAGCAGTAGATCCAACGGTGCCCCAACAGACAAGTTCGCCTTGATCGTGGAGTCGAAACTGACGAGCAAGAGTTTCACGGTCTCTGGAAAGCTCATTTCGGGATCGTAGGCACGCACCAGAATTGGGCGGCCGTATTTTGTCTCTCCGATCTGAAAGAATGGGGTGTCGTCGCCTGCCTCGATAAAGTTGCCTTCGGGGTAGATCAGGAACAATCGAGACGGCCCACCCTTAATCTGCCCACCCAGAATAAGTGTCGCGTGAAAGGCGCTGTCAGCTTGTTGCCCAGAGCGGGCGTGCTCTTCGATGACATCGTTCAGCGTAGCCGCGACCAGTTGCGCGACCTGAAACATCGTCGGCGCTTCCAGGATCGAGGGAGAACGATCTTCCGGGGCCTTAGTGCGCTCCTCAAGCAGGCTTACTGTGGCCTGAGTGGTCGCCAGATTGCCTGCGGTCAACAGAGTGATCGACCGCTCACCTTCCACCGTCCAGTTGAACATCTTGTTAAAAGTCGAAATATTGTCGACGCCAGCATTCGTGCGCGTATCGGACATGAACACCAGTCCGCGGTTCAGCCGCATGCCCACAGCATAGGTCATTAAGTTCTCCGTTACTGCTGTGCGACTTGCAACTGTACTGTCAATTGCTCGCCCGCTGTCCCAATTCTGTTCCCTATTACCGGCGCAGCTTGGGCATAGTCCAGACCGGTTGCGACGCGTACATAGCGGTGATCAGGCGAAATCCCGTTGGAAACGTCAAATCCAACCCATCCGAGCCCGTCCAAATGCACTTCGGCCCATGCATGGGTCGCGTCTTGCAGCTCCGTTTCGTTCATCATCAGGTAACCCGAAACATAGCGCGCAGGCAGTCCGATCTGTCGAGCGCAGGTAATGAAGATATGCGCATGGTCCTGGCACACGCCGCACCCTGCTGCGAGGGCGTCTTCAGCGCTCCAGCCTGGGTGCGAACTTCCAACTTCATAGCTGACCCGAGATCGAATTATTTCGGACAAGGCGTGCATCTGTTGAAGCGGTTCGCCTTCGGGCAGCGCGCCGATCACGTCGGCAACCCCTTTTCCTGGCGTTGTCTGAGGCGTGCTCCGATTGAAAAGCCATAGCGGTGTCGACCCTTCGTGGCGTCCCAGGATACCATGTGTGTCTTCCACCGCCACAACGCCTTCGGAAATCAACGAAATGCTCTGGGTATTTGCTTCGAAACTGATCAGTTCCACTGTGTTTCGGTGGTAGTCTTCAAAGCTCAGCTCTTTGACCCCTCCGATGACTTCAGTGCTCCAGCTTTCAATGGTCTGGTTGCGAAATGACTTTGGCGTTTTCCTAAGCTGCTGCAGTCCAAAGGGGACCGGCGCGTCGAAATCGTATCGTGTCTCATGGCGAATATGGAGTTTCATGGGCTACTCATAGAACCGGTAGTCAATCTCGATCTGACGACTTAAGCTGCCGAGATCTTTCAGAAAATCCTGAATGTATTCATGCAGCCCCAACTCAAAGATATCGGATATTTTCCGGTCCAGATATTTCTCGTACAGTGCATTTGATGCGGCGCATGACGGCCCCGCAAAGCCATAGTCTTTCTTCAGGTAGGACAGGTTTTCTTGAATCTTTCTACAACAAAAGTGAAGACTGCGGGGCATCCGCTCATCCAAGATCAAAAACTCGGCAATGTCAGACGGTCGGGTTTTCTGACCGTGGGTCATCCGATAGCCGCCACCAGCACCGACGGAGCGAAGGATGCTTTCCCACTGGATGTTGTCCAATGACGAGCCGACAGAGAACGCTGTGGGCAATAGAACGTAGTACTTCACGTCCAAGATGCGCCCCGTGTTATCGGCCCGTTCGACAAAAGTGCCGATGCGGGTGAAATCGAAAATATCATTGCGCAGCATGGTGCCCAAAGTGGCGCCACGGACCAGAGCGGCCTGGTGGCGAATAAGCTCCAGCATGGCGGGCAAATCGCGCTCATTCACGCGGCGCTTCATCGCCTCGTCAATTTGCATCCAACTTGCGTTCACCGCGCTCCAAACATCGTGGGTCAATGCGGTTCGAACAAGGCGAGCGTTGTTTCTTGCCTGTTTGATGACCGACTTGATCGAGGATGGGTTATCGGCATCGCGTAACACCCAATCCACAGCGTTGTCTTTTGAAATGTCATCGTACTTGGCGTGGTATCCATCCAAAACGCCCGCCGTTTTCAGTACAGAGCCCCATTCTTCGGCGGAGTTCTTGGAACGGGTCAACGCCATCCTCTGACCTGTTTCAAGCAGCCTCGCCGTGTTTTCCGCCCGTTCGAGGTAACGGGACATCCAGAACAACCCGCCAGCAGTTTTTCCCAGCATGGTCAGTCCTCCAGAACCCAGGTGTCTTTGGTCCCGCCGCCCTGACTTGAGTTCACGACGAGCGACCCTTTCTTCAGCGCCACGCGTGTCAAACCGCCGGGCGTGATATTAACCCCATCTGGAGACACCAAAACAAAGGGGCGCAGATCAACGTGCCTGGGTGCGAGCCCCGAGCGCGCGAAAATTGGAACCGTTGAAAGCGACAGAGTCGGCTGAGCTATATAGTTCCCGGGTCTCTTCTTCAGCTTTTCACGGAAAGCTGAAATCTCTTTCTTGCTGGCCGTAGGGCCAATCAACATACCGTAACCGCCAGACCCATGTACTTCCTTGACCACGAGGTCGGAAAGGTTGTCCAGCACATAGGATAGGGACTCTGGATCGCTGCAACGCCAGGTGGGTACATTTTGAAGCAGGGGTTTTTCGCCCGTGTAGAATTCAACGATTTCAGGCATGTAGGAGTAGATTGCCTTATCATCCGCGATACCTGTGCCCGGAGCATTCGCAATAGTGATGCCCCCCGCGCGGTAGACATCTAGGATGCCGGGAACGCCCAGCGCGCTATCAGGGTTGAAATTCAGCGGATCTAAGAAATCGTCATCGACCCGTCGATACAGAACGTCGATAGGCTTGTAGCCCCGGGTGGTACGCATGCAGACGCGGCCATCTACAACCCTCAGATCGTGTCCTTCGACCAACTCCACTGCCATCTGGTCCGCAAGAAACGCGTGTTCGTAATAGGCTGAGTTGTAGATACCGGGGGTCAAAACCGCGACCGTGGGCTCTCCCTCTGCACAGGCCGGTGCGCAGGCTGCAAGAGACCGCCTCAAATTTCGCGGGTAGTCGGAAACATTTCGTACATTTGTGGCGCTGAAGAGCTCGGGGAACATCTTTAGCATCGTTTCCCGGTTCTCCAGCATATAGCTGACGCCGGATGGGGTGCGCGCGTTGTCTTCAAGCACAAAGAACTCATCTGGTCCGGTTCGCACCAAGTCAACGCCCACGATATGCGTATAAACCTGACCGGGCGGTGAGACGCCAAGCATTTGCGGCAGGAACGCTTCGTTTCCAGCAATCATCTCGGCCGGTACACGTCCCGCCCTAACGATTTCTTGGCGGTGGTAGATGTCGTGAAGAAAGGCATTTATTGCCCGCACCCTTTGTTCGATACCGCGTTCCAGCCGCTGCCACTCTCGCGCGGAAATGACGCGCGGCACGATATCAAACGGTATCAACCGTTCCTCTGCTTCGGCTTTGCCATAAACGTTAAAGGTAATACCCGTCAGCCTAAAGACTTCCTCAGCCTCGCGCTGCTTGGCTCTTAGCCGTGATACATCTTCCGCATCAAACCAACGACCGATCTCTTCGTATGGACCTCTGAGCGATCCATCGCTGTTGAACATTTCATCAAAATACTCACTCATGCGAGAAGTTTGACGATCAATTCGGGGTTTTCAAGTCATTCGGTCCTTTTTGCTAAGCACTTCTGGAAGAAACGCCTATTTTTCAAGCGAGTTGGTGCATCCACCAATTTGAACAACGCCGCTGGTTTTTTTGTTCGAATTCATGCGGCTTCGTTGCACAAATCGAGGAGAAGGCTTGCTCCCCCCTTTCCTCTGACAGACTTATCCTTCGGGCTCTGCGACGAATGCGAGACCCCTTGGGATCAAACACTTGATCGGCGAACATTTGTCTGGATTTCGATCTCGCGACTGATACCTTGCCCTCGCATCGGTTTTTAGCTGCACAACATATGTACGGATAATTTATTGGAGCGCGCCTTTGGTCATTCCTTTTCACGTTCGGGAAATGCTTCAACGCATAAAAACGCGATTTGACGCCGATCAGATACCCCAGCAGATGGCGCCGAGCGACGCGGAGTTTTCAACACTGCGCCCCTCCCGCAAGCCGACCAAAGAGATGCTCGAACGCTTTTGGGGCAAGTTGAAACCCACAGCCAGCGCTGAGGATCAAGCACAGATTGCAGATCTGGCGACCATCGAAAACGCCGAAATCTACGGGGCCAATATCGAGAACTTCGTTGGGACAGTTAAGCTGCCTGTCGGAGTTATTGGCCCCTTGCGCTTAAACGGGATGAACGCAAATGGCGATTTCCATGTCCCCCTCGCGACCACCGAGGCCGCGCTGGTCGCGTCTTACGCCCGGGGCGCTTACGCCGCCACCCGGTCGGGCGGTGTCAGCACTGCCGTTCTGTACGAAGGTGTGCTCCGAACACCAGCCTTTGTATTTGAGAGCCTGCTAAAGGCTGGGCAATTCGTGGATTGGGTGGTGACAAATGTCGACATGCTTCAATCTGCGGCCGAAGCGACAACCCGTCATGGCAAGCTTGTCTCACTGGAGCCGTTCATCGACACCAACGTCGTTTTCCTGATTTGTCGGTATACCACAGGGGATGCTGCGGGTCAGAACATGGTGACCATCGCCACCGAAGCCTTGTGCCACGCCATCGCAGATAGCTGCCCTGTCGCGGTTGAAAACTGGTATGTCGAAGGTAATTTCTCGGGCGACAAAAAGGCCTCGGCTTTAGGGTTGGTGACGGGGCGCGGGCGGAAGGTCAGCGCTTCGGTCACGCTTCCTGCTGAGATTGTCGAGAAGACGCTGGGAACCACGGTCGAGGCGATGCTGGACTATGGCCGTGTCGCCAATCTGGGGGCGCATTTGTCGGGCCAATTCGGCGCGCAGGCACATTATGCCAACGGGCTGGCGGCGTTCTATATCGCAACCGGACAGGACGCGGCCTGCGTTGCCGAAAGCGCAATGGGCATCACGCGCATGGAACCTAGAGGCGACGATCTGTTCTGCTCGGTCACGCTTCCCAACATCCTTGTCGGCTCGGTCGGTGGCGGAACCGGTTTGCCAAGCCAAACAGCGGCGCTGAACATACTTGGCCTCAAAGGCGACGGATGTGGCACGGCTTTGGCTGAGGTGGCCGCAGCCACATGCCTGTGCGGCGAAATCTCGATCGTTGCCGCGATAGCTGCAGGCCATTTCACCCGCGCCCATGAAAGCCTGGCCCGCCACAGATGAGCATTCAGAACCGATTCTGGATTTACCAGTCCGAGCGATTTCCGCTGAAGAAAACCGTCCCTCTGCTGCTGATGTTTTCCTCGGCCAGCATCTGCGTGTCAGCCCGTCTGGCCGACCGCCCCTTGCCCGAATGGCCGGCCTTTGCCACCGGTTTTGTGCTGGCCATGGCGTTGTTCTTCCAGATGCGGGTCTGCGATGAGTTCAAGGACGCCGAGGATGACCGGCGGTACAGGCCCGACAGGCCAATCCCACGTGGATTGGTCTCGCCGGGCGAAATCCTGAGCCTAGGATTACTGACGATCCCGATGGCACTTGCTGCGGCCTGGTTCTGGCACCCTCCCGTTTGGTGGTTGTTGGGTGCGGTCTGGATCTGGCTCGCAGCAATGACGGTTGAATTCGGCGTTCCGGTTTGGCTGAAGGCCCGACCGGTTCTGTACCTGCTTAGCCATATGGCCATCATGCCCTTGATTGACCTGTTGCTGACCAGTCTCGAGTGGAAGCCAGCAGGTGGAGCAGCATCCTCACTATGGCTGTTCCTGGCACTGTCTTTTGTGAATGGCTGCGTCCTTGAGATCGGGCGCAAACTGTGGGCGCCGGAAAACGAAATCGCCGGGGTTGATACCTATTCCGGCCTTTGGGGGCCGCGTTTGGCGGGACGTATCTGGATCGTTTGCGTGCTGGTGTCCTACGCCCTACTTGTCGGCACAGGCAGCGGAACCGGAGTCGGCTGGCCAACCGCCCTGATCGGCGCGCTGGCACTTGTGCCCTGCGGAATTGCCGCCCTCCGCTACACTCAGACACCCACCGCAAAAGCCCAAAACAGGATGGACACAGTATCCGGCCTATGGGTGTTCTTCTGCTATGCTGCGGCTGGTTTTCTACCCTTCCTCATCGGAGCCGTTGCATGAGTTTCATCGTTTCCCAAACGGACGCCACCGATGTCTCGGATGTCGGAGGGAAAGCGGCGGCCCTTTCGCATCTTGCGCTGCACGGGTTTTCCCCACCAGCGTTCTTCGTCATCATCAACGATGCATTTCGCATGGGGCAATCAGGACCCATCGCGCAAAAGGGCCTGAAATCGGCTGTGACCGCCGCGCTTGAAACACTCGGACCCGGACCTTACGCGGTGCGGAGCTCTGGCAGGTCCGAAGATGGTGTGGACCACAGCCATGCGGGACAGTTCGAAACGGTCGTGAACGTTGCCGGCAAAGATGTGATCGCAGCGGCCAAGCAAGTCTGGCAATCCGGTTTCTCGGAAACAATCGAAGCCTACCGCGCGGTCAAATCCGGCGGTGAGGCCGAGGCCCCTGCGATCATTGTGCAATGCATGATCGATGCCAAAGCGGCCGGTGTCGCCTTTTCCGCCGATCCGGTCAGTGGTCGGCGCAATGTGGTCGTGATCTCGGCCATTGACGGGCTTGCGGAGCAGCTTGTGTCAGGCGAAGCGGACGGAGAAGACTGGGTCATTGGTTTGGATGGCACACCAGAAAACACTCTGGACACGCCCGCGCATTTGACCCTGCCCGAGGCACAATCCATTGCAGCCCTCGCCCGACAGGCCGAGGCGCTGTTCGGTTCCCCTCAGGACATCGAATGGGCGATCGATGCGCAAGGGCTGCATATTCTGCAGGCCCGACCGATCACCACGACCCTGCGCCCGGCGCCGCTTGCAGATCAGACTCTGACCGTTTTCGACAATTCCAATATCGTCGAAAGCTATCCGGGGATTGTCAGCCCGCTGACTTATTCCTTTGCCCTGCATGTGTATTCTCAGGTGTATCGCGCTTTCGTTAGGCTGTTGGGCGTGACCCGGCATACGGTTGCCCGAAACCCAACAGTGTTTGACAACTTACTCGGACGGGTGGACGGGCGCGCCTATTACAACCTGATCAACTGGTATCGCGTGCTGGCAATGCTGCCCGGGTTTTCGCTAAACCGCGACTACATGGAAACGATGATGGGCGTTTCTGAACCGATGCCACGTGAAGTTACGGATGCTCTTGCCCCGCCGCCCACCGTCGGCTGGCGCAAGCTTGTAGACTACGCGAAACTGTCAAAAGTTGCGGGCGGTCTGATATGGCAAGCCATCCGACTGCCACGGACCCGGCGTGATTTTTATCTTAGATTGAACGACATCTTGCAGGCGGAGCTGGATGTGGATGCCTCGAATGCGACCGAACTGGCCGCTGAGTATCGTCGCATTGAAAGCACCCTGCTGGATCGGTGGGATGCGCCGCTGATCAACGATTTCCTTTGCATGATTGCCTTTGGCGGCTCGCGCAACCTACTGCAAAAGTGGCTGGGCGAAGACGGGTTGACCCTGCACAATGACCTCATGATCGGGCAAGGCGATATCGTTTCAGCGGAACCCGCGCAACGCATTGCCCGGATGGGAGAACTGGTCCGGCAGGCAGGTCTTGCTGAGCCGATAAAAACCAATGCGCATCTGTCGGTTTTGTCCGGGCACCCCCAGATTGAAGCCGAGGTTGATGCCTATCTTGAGAAGTTCGGAGACCGGTGTACGGAGGAACTCAAACTGGAAAGCGTTCCGCTGCGCGACGACCCCACCAGCCTGCTGCTGGCGATTGCAGCCAGCGCCGAACGTCCCAAGACTGGGCGTCAGGAAGGTACTGAGCCGGACTGGAAGGCGCTGTTTCCGTCAAACCCCTTCAAACGGCAATTGGCCAAATGGATTTTGAGCTGGACCAAGGCGCGCGTGCGCGACCGGGAAAACCTGCGCTTTGAGCGCACGCGTATCTTCGGCTATGCCCGGCGTGTGTTTTTAGGCATCGGCCGGGAATTCGCTGCCCGTGATCTGCTTTCATCACCAAAGGATGTATTCTTCCTGACAACTCAAGAAGTTCTCGGAGCGGTTGAGGGCTACAGCTTATCACCCGACCTGAAAGGCATCGTTGCGCGGCGCAAACGCGAGGATGACGCCTCCTCCCGACGCCCCGACCCGCCCGAGCGTATCGAAATCCGTGGTCCCGCTATCGCACCGATCTGGTCCAAAGATGTGGAAGCCGAGGCAGATACGGCACGCGTGAAGCACGGCACGGGTTGTTCCGCAGGACAGATCAAAGCGCGCGCGCGTGTGATCCGTGACCCGCGCACCGAAGCCCTGAACCCCGGAGACATTCTGGTCGCCCGCCACACCGACCCAGGCTGGATTGCTGTATTCTCGAACGCCTCCGCCATCGTCGTTGAACGAGGGTCGCTGTTGTCTCATTCAGCCATCGTCGCGCGCGAATTGGGCATCCCTTGCGTGGTTGGCCTGAAAGGCGCCACGAACTGGATCGTAGATGGCGAGATGATCCGTGTAGACGGCGCAAGCGGCGCAGTGGAGCGATGCGATGGATAGCAGTGAAATCGAGGCAAAAGCGGATTTCGATCATATCCGCTATGCCCAACTGTGGGAGGACGCAGATGTCCTCACCTCAGCCTTGGGTGAGTGCGCGGGCAAGACCTTGGTGTCCATCTGCTCAGCCGGGGACAATGCGCTTGCGATGCTGACACTCGATCCTGCGCGCGTCGTGGTTCTGGACCTGTCACCGGCGCAGATTGCGTGCCTCAAGCTTCGGATCGCGGCTTATCAGGTGCTAACCCATCCCGAATTCATCGAACTCACAGGTTCGCGCGCAAGTACGCGACGGGGTGCCCTGCTGAACCGGGTTTTAGAGGCCACCGATGCTGAGACGCGCGCCTTCTGGCAGACGCTAACCCCGGAGGTTGAAAGACATGGTATCGGCGGTGTCGGCAAGTTCGAGCGCTATTTTCGCATCTTTCGAACCTGGCTGCTGCCGCTCGTCCATTCTCGCCGCACCATTGACGCAGTGTTCGTCCCCCGCTCGCCCAGAGAGCGCCAGACATTTTTTGACACGCGGTTCAATACGGTGCGATGGCGGCTTTTGCTGAACCTCTTCTTCTCGCGTTTCGTCATGGGGCGCATGGGTCGGGACAGTGCGTTCTTCGACCATGTCGAGGGCAGCCCCGCCCAACATGTCGCCCGGCGCATCCGTCATGCGGGGGGCACCACTGATCCCTCGCAAAACCCCTATTTGCACTGGATTCTCAAAGGCAATCACGGCGACGCGCTGCCGATGGCCTGGCGGCCCGAGCACTATGAGGCAATCCGATCCCGGTTGGATCGTCTGGACATCCGCCTTGGATCGCTCGAGGCTTTTGTATCAACCGGTGAGAAAGCCAACGGTTTCAACCTGTCCGACATCTTTGAATACATGTCCCCCGAGACCTTCCCTCAGGTCTACGGCTCTATCCTGACTGCCGCTGAGCCAAACGCCCGATTGGTCTATTGGAACATGATGGCACCCCGTCGGGTTCCGACTAAATACTTAAAACGCGTCACAACCTTGACCGACATCGAAACACAGCAGAAAGCCCGCGACATGGCATTCTTCTATTCCGATTTCGTCGTCGAAGAGGTTCAGCCGTGACTGTTCTTGGGCAGATCCTGTTGGCGGCGGGGTCCGTGGTCGCCTTGATCGGCGTCATGATGGTCATACGGCATCTGGCCAAAACGGCGGGGTTGAGTGCCGAAGTACAGCGCAAACTTATGCATGTCAGTACCGGCCTCTTTGCACTGCTTTTACCTTGGCTCTTTCCCGATCGTTGGCCGGTTTACATGCTGATTGCAGCCACAATACTGGTGATGCTGGTGCTCCGCCTTCCGCGCTTTTCATCGGGTCTGGGCGCGACTCTGCATGGGGTAGAGCGTACGTCCTACGGTGACTTTCTGCTCGCCTTGTCGGTCGGGCTTTGCTTCCTGTTGGCTGGGGAAAACACACTGTTCTACATCCTGCCAATCGCCGTTCTGACACTGGCGGATGCCGCCGCGGCGCTGGCCGGAACTACCTATGGAACCAAACGCTACGTGGTGGAGGATGGCGACAAGAGCTTGGAAGGCTCAGTCGTGTTTTTTGTCGTAACGCTGTTGGTCGCGATCATCTGCTTCTTGTTCATGTCGAGCCTCCCACCGTCCAACGTCATGATGTTGTGCCTCATGGTGGCGGGTTTTGGCACATTGGTCGAAGCGCAAAGTTGGCGCGGGTTTGATAACCTGTTCCTACCGCTTGGCTTGTTGATTTTTCTGAACGGCCACTACCACAGCTCTTTGGCAGAACTCGCCCTGTTGGCTGCTCTGTTCTTTGCTGCTCTTACCAGTTTCGGCGTGGTGGGAACCAAGCTGGGCCTGACCAAACATGCGACCCGTGTTTATGTTGTTGCGGTTTTTTTACTGCTGGCCGCCGCAAAATTGCAAAATACGGTGCTGCCGATCATAGTTCTTGCTGCGCATGGGTGGGCGCGCACCGCTTCTCCTTGTGACAGCAAGTTCCCCGATCTGGACATCATAGCCGCCTTGGGTCTTTTGGGATTTGGTTGGCTTGCAATGGGACATGCAACGGGATGGGATGCGATTTCCTTTTTTGGGCTAAGTGCTATGGGGCTGGCCATGGGGCATATTGCAGTCGCGCTGCGTTCCAGCCCAATCGCGATACCGCTTGCTGCCGCTGTTTTGTTCGCCGTACGGGCTTGGGTTGTTTCCCAGAATTCCGAACAGTCGAACTGGGCCGAGCCTCTGACGGCTTTGGCCCTGTTTTCACTCCTTTGCACAGCCGCAGTGCCGTTGGCCCGACCACAATGGTTCGAAAAAGACAGAGTGTTTAGACTCACGCTGTTGGCCCTCGCCCTGCCCTTGTTTTACTACGTTTGGATCCTTGCCGGATCACTTGGTGCAGGGGTCTTTGCCGGAGTTGGTGCATGACCAAAGAGACCATCAAAACAGCGGATGCAAAACTGACTGTCTATCTGAACGGCCCGAATTGGGACGGCGCATCGACCGCAACTTTCGGTGATTTTTCCTGCAAAACACCTGAGGCCGGTGCTGAGATTCTGCGCGAGGGGATAGAGCGGGTGCAAGATGCGGGCCTCAATCGCATTATTGGGCCTATGTCGGGCGATACGTGGCACAGCTACCGGTTTGTCTCGGACAGCGACGGGTCTGCTCCGTTTCTGATGGAGCCCAGAAACAAACCGCATGAGCCCGAGGCGTTCCGGTTAGCGGGGTTTGCAGAGATCAGTCGGTATTTCTCGGCCCGTGTAGCGCTGCAGGCCGCCGCTGCGACCGCACCGCCGGATAGCGGCAGCTTCGTGGTGGAGGCCTGGGACGGAACGGACCCCGAAGCCCTCTTTCGTCAGGTCTTTGAACTCTCAACCCGGGCGTTTTCAAACAACGCGTTCTACAAGCCGATATCTGAAGCGGATTTTCTGGCCATGTATTTGCCGGTGGTGCCGATGATGAAGCGCGACCTAATCCTATTTGCGCGCCGCAACGACGGAACACTGGCCGGGTTTTTGTTCGGCATTCCCAACTATGCCGAAGGCCCCAATCCGAAATCCGCCATCCTTAAGACCTACGCCAGTCTCGAACCGGGGGCAGGGCGGCATCTGGCCCACAGGTTTCACAATACGGCATTCAGCATGGGGTACGACACGGCAATTCATGCGCTGATCCATGATTACAACACCTCGGCTGACCGCAGCGCCGCCGAAGGCGCAACGATCTTCCGGCGCTATACCCTGCTTGGGCGCAAGCTGAATGGCTGATCTGTTGTCCCATTTCGCCGCTGCGGTTGAGCGGGCTCCAAACCAGACCGCAATTGTGGACGGCAAGGGGCGCGAGATCAGTTTTCAGGCCCTATACAAACGCGTACAGCAATTGGCGGGTCGGTGGCACGGCAAAGGCATCCACCCGGGGGATCGCGTGCTGTTGGCCATGCCGGTCAACGCGGACCTCTATGCCAGCCTGGCCGCCCTGTGGTCCCTTGGCGCCACCGTAGTCTTGCCGGAGCCAGCCATGGGGCTGGCCGGTCTGTGCCACGCCATTCGGACAACAAACCCAAAAGCGTTCTGTTCGGCGGGCCCGTATTCCTTGCTAAAGTTTCTGGTTCCCAGCCTTTGGACCCTTCCCTTGCTCACGCCCCGAGAAGGCCACATCACCCCGACAGTGCACAAGGTGCAACCGGATGATATCGCCCTGATCTCCTTCACCTCCGGCACAACAGGTCAGCCCAAAGCCATTCCCCGCTCACACGCGTTTCTGATGGCACAGCTCGATGCGATCGCACCCCTCCTCCACAGCAGCAATTCCGAGCGGGACCTGGTCGCCTTTCCGGTGTTCACCCTGATCAATCTGGCGGCCGGGCGCACAAGTGTTTTACCTAATTGGAAGCTCAGCAAACTGGACCGCCTATCACCCACGCAGTTGGAACGGTGGATTCAAGCGCAGAACGTCACCCGCGCCCTGATACCGCCATCACTGTGCGAAAAGCTGGTTCGATCCGAGGACACAGGGCCGTTGCATACGGTGTTCACCGGCGGTGGCCCGGTGTTTCCAAACCTGGTGGAGACATTGAGAAGCCGGCACAGGCTATCGGTTATGTGCGTCTACGGCTCGACCGAGGCTGAACCAATCGCGCATCTTGATGCCATCGACATCTCGGAGCAGGATTACCGCGACATGGCTTCTGGAAGGGGGCTGCTCGTGGGCTATCCGGTCTCTGACATCACGCTCCGCATTTGCGACAACGAGATTCAGGTCGCCGGCGCACATGTGAATGAAGGGTATTTGGACCCAAATCACTCACAGCAAAACAAAGTCAAGGAGGGTGACATTGTTTGGCACCGGACTGGTGACGCGGGCACGCTGGATGATGACGGACGTTTGTGGCTTTGGGGGCGTATCGGGTCCGAAATTGAAGTCGCTTCAGGTACGCTTTTCCCCTTTGCCATCGAAGTCGCGGCCCAGCAATGGCCGGGTGTGGATCGATGCGCTTTTGTCACAACGAAAGTAGGCCCCACACTCTGCGTCCAAGGAACACAAAAGTACCTCGAGGATTGGAAGCGTTCTGCGCGTGGGTTTGGCGTTCCCAATGTGGTGTCGATTGAGAGCATCCCTATGGACAAGCGCCATGCCTCCAAAGTCGATCGCGCGAGACTTGAAACCCATATTTCCCATATGATGGAGTGATTTAGCTTCACCGTCCTTGCTTTTCGTCAAATATTGTAGCATGTTGAGCCGCTTTGGAGGCTGCGATGTGGGATCTGCATGTTGGAGCGGTTTTAGTGGGTGATTATCAGCTCGATTTTGATAACCGCGTTTGTCTTGAATTCCACGGCTCCAGAATCAGTTCCGATGGCGGTTTGTTTCTGTTTCTGGAGCTGGATAAGACTTTGGGTCTGCATGATTTGGCGGGGCAGATGTTGCGAGATACCCGAACCGACAAGAAAGGGTTTCATGTTTTTGTAGCTCTGTTTTGCCAGTCTACCTTCGGGCGTCTTGCGGGAAACCCTGATGTCGACGATGCAAACCTGCCGGCCCGTGATCCGGTGAAGCGCTAGATCGTTGGAGGGCGCGCGGTCGATGGCCTAGCGGCCTAAACTAGTCAATAGGCGCGTTTTGAGACGGGCATTCTTGCTTCGGCTCACGATTTGTCCGCCATAGCAGACCTCCTCGGCCTGAGGACTAAAGCAATGAACGATGTGCAACAGCCCAAGTGGATCTTACCGGATATGGACAGTTCCGAGAGCCCCGTTCATGGGGATCAGGAGTGGGCTGATTGGAACGGTCACTTTGGCTGCAAGTGCTGTTAGGTGAATATCTGAAAATGGTCGAAGAGAGCGTAGGAATCCATCGAAATGGCAAAGGCTCTTTCCTCAAAAGGCAAAGAATGAATCGCGTGACCTACATTTTAATTTTTTTGATCTCAAGTTAACCCGAACATTAAGAGAAACTGTTCCGAATGGTTTCATAGAGTCCGCACGAAGTCGGTTGTCTAAATATTTTTGTTTTCAATACAGTAAGGCGCTGTATCTTGAGGCTAACGGACCAGCGTTAGCACCCGGGAGATTTCACAATGGAATTGATTACAGAACAGCTTCGCGCCTTCCCGATCATGGCATTGTTTCTTTGTCTGGGTCTTGGATACGGCGTCGGAAAGTTTCGGGTCGGCAAGTTCGAATTGGGGGGCATCGCTGGCACTTTGTTGGTGGCCGTCTTCATTGGCCAGATCGGTGGGATCAACCTTAGTACCGATGTTCAGAATGTATTCTTTTCCCTCTTTATATTCATGGTCGGTTACAATGGGGGGCCTCAGTTTTTTGCGGCCTTGAACCGAACTGCGCTGACCAAGCTACTGGCCGCGTTTATGATGACCCTCTGGGGGTTGTTTTTTGTTATTGTTGTTGCTCGGCTGGCGGGCTTGGACAAAGGGCTGGCCGCGGGGTTGGCCGCTGGTGGCCTGACACAATCTGCAATCATTGGCACCGCTGGGAACGCCATCGATCTGCTTGGGCTCGCCGCTGATGAGGCGGAAAAACTGAAAACCAACATCGCCGTAGGATACTCGGTTACTTACATCTTCGGCTCAATAGGCCCGATATTGGCAGTTAGCATCATTCCCATCATCATGCGTGTCGATCTGCGGCAAGAAGCGATTAAGTTGGCTCAGAAACTCGGCGGCGGTGGTCCCAAACTAGAGGAAGGTGAGTTCCTTCCCATGAATCGGTTTGACGCCCGCGCCTATCAAGTAAATGCCGATGCAAGCATTGCCGGAAAGTCCGTCAAGGACATCGAAAGCGGCTATGATGGCGATCTGATCGTAGAACGATTGCTCCACAATGGCGCTCCTGTAGATCCGACCCCCGAAACGATAGTCAATGCCGGAGACACGGTGGTCGTCTCCGGCCTCGTCGCGACTTTGACCCAGTTCGAGGGGAGCGCCAGTGGCGAAATCGGAGAGTATCCTCCTGAACTGACTGTTGTGGAGGAACGTCGCAACGTCGTGGTCACCAACCGCAAACTGACCGGTAAAACCTTGGCAGAACTGCGCGAAGCTCTGACGGCAGATCAAAGGCGCGGTGTTCATGTCTCAAAGATCACTCGCATGGGCCATGATGTCCCAGTCCTGCACAATACTGAGATCCACGCAGGTGACGAGATCAGTATTGTCGGTCACAAGGACGACTTGAACCGAGTTGCCAAAGTTGCGGGCTATGTACCGCCTTCGGCCTCGGTCACCAATTTCATTGCATTGGGGATCGGCGTGGCCATCGGCTATCTGATCGGAG
Organism: Ruegeria profundi; assembly: GCF_049800715.1. GTDB lineage: Bacteria > Pseudomonadota > Alphaproteobacteria > Rhodobacterales > Rhodobacteraceae > Ruegeria > Ruegeria profundi_A. The sequence continues at coordinate 257,555 of NZ_JBNAFO010000003.1, read as the reverse complement.
AGATCAGTTTTGTCATCGCAGGAACGAAGGTGGCATTGGGGTCTGGCCTCGGTTGCCTGGTTACAGGATTGATCATCGGCTATTTGCGCATCCGGCAGCCCAAGATCGGCGGTATTAATCGTGGAGCTGCTAATTTCCTTCAGAGTTTCGGGTTGGCTGTGTTTGTTGGTGTCGTTGGCCTCAACGCAGGCAAACCTGCATTAGAGGCAATTCAGGAATATGGGATCATACTTCTGCTTTTGGGTGTTGTGGTTACATTGATGCCCATGATCGTGCAGTTCCCGATCAACTACTTCGCCCTGCGTATCAAGAACCCGGTTGAGGCCTGTGCGGTTGTGACCGGATCACGCTCGGGCAATCCCGGTTTTGCGACACTCTTGGAAAAAGCCGGGAACTCGACACCCACGCCCGCCTTCACCATGACCTATGCCGTGGCCAATATCTTCCTGACACTCTGGGGACCGTTGGTTGTGGCTTTTGTGCCGTAATTCAGGTCGGAAGCGGGCGCGACAACCGGGATCCTAGCTCGGAAGGTCGAGATCAGCATGTGTGTCAGTCATCATGCTGATCCGTTGCTCTACGCTGTTACTGGATCTTAACCGTGCAAAGGCAGTCCTTTCGAGGCACGATAGGCCTGTACGTAGCCAGTGGCCACTGCGCGCACCGCTCTTCCGATCTGGCGGTAAGCACTATCATCCAAATTGGCGAACGATACCCGCGCCGACCAGTTGGGCGCGTCAAAGCCCGATCCATTGAGCAGCACGATCCCGTGGTCCTGCGCCAGTTTGAAGGAAATATCCAGCGGGTGAACGTTCTCCTTTATCCACTCGACCACCTCTTCGCCCACGTATTTGCGAAGCCAGAACTCAAAGTCGATAATACCGTAGTATTTGTCGAACAGCGGGTTGTCGGGAACCTCTATACCCATCCCGTCGACCAACTCGTCAAAGCGATGTTTCAGAATACCCCAGCAGAATTTCTGATAGGCCTTCTCTTCGTCCATAAGCTCGACCAGTGAAAACAAGGTCATCATCACCTGTTGTGGCAGCGACAGACCCGCAGTGTGGTTCAGCGCAACATCGCGGCTGTCGGCGACGATCCGGTCGATGAACTTGAACGAGGATGGGTCAGGCGTCAGCGTTTCGTAGCGCGCGTTGACGACGGTTTTGGTTTCGTCCGGAGCATCCGCAATCATCTTGTCGAAGATGTTATTCTCAGCCACTAAAATCGCGCCTAAACGCCACCCTGTGCAACCAAAATACTTGGAGTAGGAATAAACCCCGATGGTGTTCTCAGGTAGATGCCCCAAGATCGATTGAAAGTTTGGAACGAAGGTCCCGTAAACATCGTCAGTCAAAATGATCAGGTCGGGGCGGCGGGTCTTTACGAACTCGACAAGCCGAGCTGAGACCTCGGGGCTGATAGCGACTGAAGACGGATTGCCCGGGTTAACCAGAAAGAGTGCTTTGACTTTCGGGTCCGACAGAATTTCGAAATCTTCGTCGTTCAGTTGGAAGTGGTCCTCTTCTTTCGAAGATACATCCACAGTGTTCAGCCCATAATCTTCAAGGACCGGCATCTCCAGATAGGGTGTGAAAATCGGAGTACCCAACGCAATCGTGTCACCGGCATTCAGCAATCTCTGGTTCTTGAGCGCTTTGAAGATATAACACATCGCTGCGGTTCCACCCTCGACCGCGTAGATATCGAACTTCGCATCCGGTCGGTGCCCAGCGCACATAGCCCACATAACGTATTCATGCACAATCGCTTCGTTGTGCTCCATGCAACGGTCGGGCATCGGGTAATGGTCACCGACAATGCCATCGGTCAACTCAAGCACGAAATCGTCTGGCGTAAATCCAAATTTCTCAATCGCAAAATCAACGACCGCCACCAAAGTCTCCGCACCAGGAGGGCCGTTTCCTTCAACCGATTTGGCGCAATACTTTTTTAGCCGGTCATAGCAGCCTGGCCCTTGCGGCATCCCAGCCAGACCGACCTCCGGCTCATTCCGATGGCGCTGAGCTTCTGTCATGGCGAACTGCCCCAAAAGGAAAAATGCCTCACGCGCTTTGGTGGCGATCCAGTTTGGGTTCCCTCGACCGGCATTTAGATATGGCAAAGCCATCTGCCGCGCTTCTTTTTGCGCCAACTTGATAAGTTCATCTTTGATTTGGAAAGGACTTAGGTTTTCAAATTTATGCAGGTTGAGCGATTCTGGCATGACATCAAATCCTTGCGTTAAAATAGATGACGTAACTCAGCGGATCGCATGCAAGGCAACGTGTCAACGAAAACAACGCTAATTTAAGGGACCAGCGTACAGCCGAGGATTGCGTGTCGTCACTAGAAGCTTTGGATTTTACCTTTTTGCAAGGCCGTCAGAAGGATAGAAATTGTGCTGAGGCTCTGGGCTCGGAGTTGACATCTCGCAAAGATCTGTAACTTTCGCTTTTCCGCAGAAACCGTTTTTACTCGGGACCGGCAAGGCGATTGCTGGGAACGGAGGTAAAGTCCTTCAAATTGTGAGTTTGATATTGTCGGAACTTTGGGCTGGCGGCGAACGGCAGCTATACAGGCAGCGAATTCAGTATCTTTGGGTCGGGTGGCGATTGACGTAGCCTTCGTTTTGCTTGCTCTTGGAGCTTTTGGGGCTGAACATCGTGCCGTTGTTTGCGGGTGCGGGTATCTTAGGTCTGACCGAGCGCGCCAATAGTGGCGCAGACCAAAGTCGCATTCCAGGGAACGGTGTCTTTTAACACGGTCGTTCGATCCGCAGCGGCATTGCAACTGCAGGAAGGCTCGTGCTCGGTGCGTCCCGTCGAACTGAGCTACGCTTTGGGTCAGGACACTGAGACAAATCCGCTGTAGCGTGTCACGGACTCAATGATTTGATCTCTCTCAGATGACATCCGAGCGCCAATAGGGTTGGCCAAAGTAGATAGGTTTGGATTTCGACGTTCTCTCCAAAAGTCAGCAGGAGAACAGTGAGCAACAGCCCGAGCGGCAGCCTCCCGCGTTCCGACTTTATGGCGTCCAAGGTGACGATTGCGAAATGAACGAGGAAAGGGATGAGAAACGCGGCAAATCCGGTCAACCCTTTGACGAATAGCAACCCGTACCAGGTGTGATGGCTGCCGATCGGCATGTATTCGACAAGATGCGCTCCGGGCCTGATCGTGCCGTGCCCGAAAACCATTGCATCCGATTGCCAGCGCTCATACGCAATGCGCTGCAGCGTTTCGCGTACGCGGGTACTATCGGCGCGCGCGGATTTGAAGCTGTAGAGGGCTCGGTTGCCGAACTCGACAAAGGTGGCGCCCCAAACGGCTATGGCTGTGGTGGCAGTAGACAATAGCACCCATCCCAAGCTGCGGGCGACAAGTGGCAAGAGGCGGGGTGACAGCGAGCAGACCACCAATCCGACCAAGCCCATGCGGGACTTCGACATCAGGATCATCAAAACTCCGGCGGCCAAGCCGATGAACTTCCAGCTGCGGTGCTTTTCTTCGAGGGCAAACAGGACCATGCAGACACCCAGCAAAGCTGCGAATGGAGACCAAGGCGCAAAGAACTGCCAACGCGGCGTGCCGCTGGCCGGGTCGATTGTGTACAGGTAGACCGAAAAATACTCAGGCCCCGGGCCGCCAACTGCTTTCAACGGAGACGTAAACAGCAGATGAGGCAGACCGGCATAGGGAGCGACCATTAGCAACGGCAGAAGGCACAAGGTCCATAGGCCCAACACGCATTGTCCTCTGACCAGAATCTCACGCCGGATGGGCAAGACTGATCCGGCAAGGATAAACAACGGGATCAGTGCCCAACCCTTGGCCCAACCGATGCTCGATTTGATCGTTTTGGTGGTGCCGAGATTCCAATCCGCGTGGCCTGCCCAAAGTGAGACCAGCATCACTAGCATGCCAACGCTCCAGACCCAGACCAAGGTGGGGACGGCGCCGGTTGCGCGCATATCCGAACGGATCGCCGGGCCGAGGTAAAGTGACAACCCGGCCATCGCAGCCAACATCCAACCTAGCACCGGACCGACAACATAGAGCGCGCCAAGCCCGTAGAACGGCCAGGTCCAGTTCAGCGTGTACCGGACGATCTTTTCGGCCGGGGTTTGAGGGGCTACACGCGTCAAACTGTGGCCTCTCTCTGGTCTTTCAGCAGCTTTGAGATCAGCGGGTTCCTGACCCATGCCAGCACCAAACCCATCAGCAGCATAAAGCTTGCGGCGATCCCGGCGGCAATCGAGATCTTCTTGTTCGGTGAAGACGGGTGGGTCGGAAGCGACGGGTTTTCCAACATTTGGATCAACGGGTAGGAGGCGTAGACATCGGTTTTTTTCGACTCGGACCGAGCGATGGCAGAGGCGAACACGGCTTCTGCCACTGCGAAATCTCTCTGCCGGTCCTCCAACTCAGCGGCGATGGGGGCGAGGTCTGACAAGCGCAGAGTTTCCAGACGAACTTGTGTGCGCAGCGTCGCGACATGTTCTTCCAATCCCGCACGCAAGGCATCCTCGCGCACCAACTCGCTGAGCAACTGCGCCCGTTGCCCTTCCGGCGCGCGATCCAGTCCACCGAGCTGCTCGGCCGTCAAGCCCGTCACCTGCGACGCGCGTTGTAACGCAACCGAACGCGCCCCTTCATAGTCGTTTTGGGCATTCACATAGATCGGATGGAGCGATCCATAGGTCGCGTCAGCTTGCGCCAGCTTTGCAGCCCCCACCGACACGTCCTTAAGCAACGATAGGTACTGCGCATCAGCATAGAGTTTCAGCGTTGCCGCCGCTGCATCAGAGGGCAGATCCAACGCGACTTGAAGCGCGCCGACACGTTCCGATTGGCGTGCCAGCTCGCCCTCCTGCGTTCGCAGTTCCTGCTTTGCACGGTCATTCGCGGCGACCTGCTCTTGGTATTGTGCGACTGATACTAGGCCGCTTTGCGACTGCAGCTGTTTGATTTCGGCCCGTGTGGCCTGAATTGCGCGCGTGTAGTCTTCGATCGCGCCCGTATTGCTGGCCTCACGGGTGGCAATTTCATCGGCGCGCAGGGCGTCAATTTCGGTGAAAAAAGCCGCCACTAGGGCGTCACCATATTGCTGAGCGTCAGCCGGAGAGGCCGCTTGAAGCTCGATATGGATCAGGCTGGTTTGATCGACCAGTTGAACCCGCGGCTTGCCAAATGCATCTCGGTCAGCCTCTACCGCCTTGGCTGCCGCATCAAGGATCCGATCGGCCGACAACAAACGTTTATACGTCTCGGTCGGGCTGATCGACCCGTTGGCAAAGGCAGAATTCGCATATGAGGATGCCTGACCGATATTGGCCAGATTGACCGATGCGGAAGCGCCAGATCCTGGCAGGATCAATGATGCGTGAGAGGTGTATTTGACAGGCGCGGTCGCCAAATAGCCACTGATGGGGCCCCAGATGCAACTCGCACCCAGAAGGAACAGTGCCATGTAACGGGGCAGGCGGCCTAGATCGCTGAGGCGCCCACCCTGTACGATGCGACGCCACCCCAGCGTTCTAAAATTGGATCGGGAAATGCGCACCCAATGCAGAAATTGCATGTCGTGCGTGGAATCAGAGGAGTTTGAAATCTGTTGCGGCATGGAAAAACCCTTTCTTACAAGGGTGATACAACGCATCTGATCGCTGATCATTCGCTCAGCAGGCTAGGGGCCGAGGGGATTGGGAGCGCCCCCTATCCCTTCGGATAGCGACGCTTAGAACAACCCCGCCTCGCGCGCGGCCAGGGCGGCTTGCGTTCGATTGCTGACACCAACTTTGCGGTACAAAGTCTTCATATGCAGTTTGATCGTCGGCTCAGACAGGTCCAGATCACGGGCGATTTCCTTGTTGGATTTGCCCTCAGTCAGCCCTTTGAGAACTTGCCGCTCTCGCTTTGTGAGTTTTTGAGCCATGGGGTGGGAGTCTTCCGGCTGCTCCGCGTTCATGAAACCCGCAGGAAGGTATTGCTCGCCCATCGCCATGAAGCGGATCGCATTGACCAGGGATTTGGCCGGTAGAGTCTTGGGGACGAAACCGGCCGCCCCAAGCTCCAACGCGCGTTGCGCCAGATCGCGCGAGGTGTCGCCGGTAAACAAGGCCACACGCTGGGCACCGTCCAAAGCGATGCAGGTTTCAAGTCCGGCCAACCCGTTCATGCCGGGCATGTTCAGGTCCAAAAGGACCAGATCAAAGGCTCCGTCGTTCTCGATCAGAGTCTTCGCGGCTGGGAAATCCGGCGCGGTCTCAACCTCGATCCCGCCCGCGGCATCTATGAAGGCAACGAGCGTGTCCAAAATAAGCTCATGGTCGTCAGCAATAAGAACTTTCATCTCAAATCTCCGTCTGCCCCCAACCACACCCAAATGCGTTAATAAATCATTGAACACATGGCATGAAGCCTGCCTGACGGACAGGTGAATATCCAATCGGATAGGTCAGCGGGCCGTTTCCACCACGCTATGTGCTGCGGGGTCGTTTGAATAGACCTATTCTCCGATCCCTCTCCGGATGCTCGCCTATCGGTTGCAGGATCACGTTGGCAGTCTGAAACCACAGATTGTCATCGTTGATCGGAGAGTTCCATGCAGTTCCTGTCAGTCCAAGATATGTACAAAGGCGCGCAGCCGACACCCACACCAAATCTGGAAGAGACCGAGATTTTGGGTTTGCCAGTTGTGAATGCCCAATCCGGGCAGGTGATCTCAAAACTGCTGGATGGAACCCGCCGGACGGTCTTTTTCCTAAATGCACATTGCGCAAACATACGGGCCCGTAACCATACCTATCGAGCAGCATTGGTCCGGGCAGATATGATCCTACCTGACGGGATTGGGGTAGAGGTCGCGGCAAAGTTGCAAGGCGTCCAGTTGGCCGAGAACCTGAACGGTACGGACTTTGTGCCCAAACTGCTGAAACGCGCGGCGCGTATTGGGCAGTCGGTCTACCTGTTGGGGGGACGTTCCGGAACAGCTCAGGCAGCGGCGGCCCGGTTGCGGCATATGATCCCCGATTTGGCCGTGGCTGGTACGCGCGATGGTTATGAAGGTGCCGCGCGGGTTGATGAGGCGATCGACGATATCAACCAGTCCGGCGCCGACATCCTGTTGGTCGCGATGGGTGTTCCGCTGCAGGAATTGTGGATTACGCAGAACCGCCACCGGCTAGACCCTCGCATCGCGCTAGGTGTGGGTGCTTTGTTTGACTTCCTGGCTGGCAACGTGCGCCGGGCACCGCGCATCGTTCGACGCGCCCGGATGGAGTGGGCATGGCGGTTAGCGATGGAGCCCCGTCGCATGGCCCGCAGATATCTATTGGGCAATTTCGAATTCCTTGGGCGTGCTGCGCACAATTCTGTTCCCAAGGTCTCAGCATGTCGCCTGCTGGACCTCACTTTGGCGGTGGTCGCGCTGTCTCTTCTGGCCCTGCCCATGGCCGCAATCGCCACATTGGTGCGATTGGACAGCCGCGGCCCCGCTTTTTTTCGGCAGACGCGGATCGGTCGAAACGGCGTGCCTTTCACGATGTACAAGTTCCGCTCGATGACGCAGGACGCAGAAGCGCGGCGTACGGACCTGCTCGCCCGTTCGGACCGTGAGGGCGTGTGCTTCAAAGCTAAAAATGATCCACGCATCACCCGTGTCGGGAAAGTTCTGCGCCGGTGCTCGCTGGATGAACTGCCGCAAATCTTCAACGTGCTGAAAGGGGATATGTCGTTGGTTGGCCCGCGCCCGGCTTTACCCGAAGAGGTTGCCGCCTATCCAGAACAAGCACTGGAGCGCCTTCAGGTGCGTCCCGGTATCACTGGCCTCTGGCAGGTTTCGGGCCGCGCGGGCATCGGCTTTGACCGCATGATCGAACTGGATACGGCCTATGTCCGCGCCCGCTCGCCCCTTCTGAACCTATTTCTCATCGCATTGACCGCACGTGCCGTCGTGTCGGGCAGAGGCGCTTACTGATCAATCCTAGGAGCATTGAAATGACCCGTATTCGCAAAGCTGTTTTCCCGGTCGCAGGTCTGGGCACAAGGTTTCTGCCGGCCACCAAATCGGTGACCAAGGAAATGCTGCCGTTGATCGACCGCCCCTTGATCCAATATGCAGTGGACGAGGCCCGCGCCGCCGGGATTGTTGAATTCATCTTTATCACGTCAACCGGCCAATCCGCGCTGGAGACGTATTTTGGGCGGAACCCGGGGCTGGAGCGCAAACTGAAGGATGGCGGCAAAACCACCCTGCTGAACCGTTTGCGCCGCACGAATCTTGAGGATGAGGCATACAGTTTTATCCAACAAGACAGCCCACGCGGACTGGGCCACGCAGTCTCTCTGGCACGTGACATTGTCGGTGATGAACCCTTCGCGGTGATCCTGCCGGATGATGTGATCCACGCGCAGCGCCCGGTCCTGGCGCAAATGGTCCAGAACTTTGAAGGCAGACACATGATCGCGACCGAAGAGGTTCCATCCGACCGGATCAGCGCCTATGGCGTGGTCAATATCGCGCATAGGGCTGGGCAGGTGCAGCATCTGAAAGGGTTGGTCGAAAAACCCTCCGCCGATGAGGCGCCGTCCGAGTTTGGCATCGTCGGGCGGTATCTGCTGCACCCCTCGATCTTCGATCAGTTAAACGGATTGGCACCCGGCGCGGGCAATGAAATACAACTGACTGATGCGATTGCGTCCGATATCGAAAAGATCGGATGCCACGGCTTCGCCTTTGAGGGAGAGCGCTTCGATTGCGGGTCGGTCGCTGGATATCTTGAGGCAACCACCGTCTTTGCATTGGAACGTGCAGAGCTGCGGGACGGGTTCAAATCCATGTTGCGTCAGCGCATGAACCTCCTGTCTGTCGCCGCATGAGACCGAGGCACCTATCCGTTCGGATAGGTGCGTATCCCCTTGCCCATCTGTCGCGACGGACCTCTTTCTGGTTTCTTAAGGCCAAAGAAATGGAGACTATTATGCGTCTGTTTTTTGCGATCCTCTCAGCTGTGTTCACATTTTGCCTGACGTCAGCGCAAGCCGAAGATTTGGCGACCCCGGCAGGTGAGGTTGTGCTGACCATTTCAGGCAACATCGCAAAGGCCGGACCCGACGGGGCAGCGCAGTTCGATATGGAAATGTTGCAGGCGCTACCGCAGCGCAGCTTTGAAACCTCGACGATCTGGACTGAAGGCGAGACCAGTTTTGTCGGCGTTCCCCTCTCTGTCTTGCTGGAACAGATCGGAGCAGAGGGCGCGACGATCCGAGCAACGGCGATAAATGACTACGCGGTTGAGATCCCAGTAGAGTCGATCTCAGCACAGGACCCGATTGTCGCCTATCAGATGGATGGGGAGGCGATGTCCCGCCGACAAAAAGGTCCGCTATGGATTGTTTATCCTTATGACAGTGACACCAAGTACCAGACCGAGGTGATTTACTCTCGCAGTATTTGGCAACTCGACAGGTTGGAAATCGTTAAATAGCATTGGGTTAAAATACGGCATGAAGTGGGCGATACGGGCCAGACATTGACAAGAAATTTCCAAAACCACTCGCGATGCCGATGGGCTTTCGGGCTCATCGGCATCGCCGTTCTTGGTGCCCTAGCTTTGGTCGTATTGCTGTCCGTCAAGGTGATATCCGACCTGCGCGACCGGCAGTCAGCCCGGACAGATAACGTGCAATGGACGCTTACGCAGGTCGAGGTCGAGTTTTTGTTCTACCTCAACGCGCTAGAGGCTGGTGTATTGGATGCAGAGGCAAGCACCGAAAACCTGGACCTTATCCGCCGCCGTTTCGATCTTTTTTTCAGCCGTATCGATATTCTGGACACCTCGCGTCTGTTTGAAACGCTGCGAAGTGACCCGAAATTCGCTGAACCTCTGAGCGACGTCTCTGCCTATCTGGAGGCCTCGGTGCCTACAATCGACGCTGGGGATACTGGGCTCATTGCGGGGCTGCCGGATCTCTATAACGGCGCGCAGGGGATCGCTCCAAAGGTGCGAGAGCTTTCGGTCTCGGCGATCTCGTACTTTGCAAGCCAGTCGGATCATCGCCGTGAGGAAACCGCGCTCAGCCTGTTTCAACTGGCCGTTTTGTCCGGTGGGTTATTTCTGACGCTGACTGCGGTCAGCGCCTACCTCTTGGTGGTCAACCGCAAAGCTGATCGGCGGGGGCAGGCGATTCAGCAGGCAAACCAACGCATGAATACAATCCTGTCGACCTCATTGGATGCCGTGATCGTGGTGAACGCCGCCGGCACAGTGCTGGAGTTCAACGCGGCTGCACAAGCGATTTTCGGGTATTCCGAGGCAGAGGCCAAAGGGCATTCGATCGGCGAATTGATTGTGCCTTCGCATCTACGCGCAGCCCATGATGAAGGCATGGAGCGGATGCAGAGCGGAGGCGACCGCCACGTCGTTGGCAAGGGTCGCGTCCAGCTTGAGGCGATGCGCAAGAATGGTGATGTCTTTCCCGTCGAACTCGCGTTGCAATCCGCCCAGGCCGGGGACGAGGAAATCGTAATCGGATTCGTCCGCGATATCTCACAAAGCGTTGCGGATCAGAAAGAGCTTGTCTCGGCCCGCGACCGCGCCCTTGCCGGGGAAAAGGCCAAGTCGGATTTTCTGACTGTTATGAGCCATGAAATCAGAACCCCGTTGAACGGGCTGCTGGGCAACATCACCCTTCTCAAGAATACACGCACGACCAAACAGCAGTCTCAGTTTGTCCGCAACATGGAGATATCAGGCCAGGTTCTGCAAAATCATGTGGATGCGGTGCTGGATATTGCTCGGTTCGAGGCCGGCAAGCTGTCAGTCGCGCACGAGCCAACCGACCTGAACGCGATGCTGCAGGACCTGGTGGATGGTCAAAGCGGCAATGCGGCCTCGCGCGGCAACTCAATCTCGTGGCAATGGGTAGGAGGTGCCTATCCGCATGTCGCGACTGATGCGCAAAGGTTGCGGCAAATTCTGTTGAACCTTGTCGGTAATGCAATCAAGTTTACCGAAAATGGCCGTGTGTCGATCGAGGTCGAAAGATGTGAACCGGCAGATCAGAGTAAGGCACATGTCTACGAAGTGCGTGTGATCGACACCGGGGTTGGCATCGCCGATGATGAGATCGACGCCATTTTTGATGACTTCTACACCAGCGATCCCTCTATCGGCCGCACGGTCGGAGGAACCGGGCTTGGCCTGGGAATTGCCCGCAGGTTCGCGCAGGCCATGGGGGGCGAGGTCGGGGCGGAAAGCACCTTGGGCGAAGGCAGTGTTTTCTGGCTGAGGGTGCCGTTGCAGCCGTCGGCGCGTGACCAACTGCTAGAAGCTGCTCAGATCAATACCAAGACCGTTCGCCCTCTGAACTTGTTGGTGGTCGAAGATAACGAGATCAATCTCGAGGTCATCTGCAACATGCTGGCGTTGGACGGTCACCGTGTAACTACGGCGGAGAACGGGAAGGATGGCGTCGACAAGGCCAGCAGTCAGAGGTTCGATGCGATCCTGATGGATATCAGCATGCCAGTGATGGATGGGCCAACCGCTGCGCGCCATATTCGTAGCGGTCAGGGACAGTCGACCGATGTGCCGATTATCGCTGTGTCGGCCAATGTCCTGCCAGATGCCGTTGAGACCTTTCGCGCCGCGGGTATGACAGCTTTCATTGGAAAACCGATTTCGCTGAATGCCCTGCGCAGGGCGCTTTCGGTGGTCACGCGCACCGACGGGCAGATTTCGGAGCATGCGCAGCAAGATCCGCTAGCAGAGTTGAAAGGCAGCCTCGGCCCTGAAGTCTTTGCCCGCCTGCATGCCAAGTTCATTGCCGAAGGGGATGAATTGGTTGAACAGCTAGAAACCGGGGCATTTGACCAGACAGACTTAAATCAAATCGCTCAGGCCTGTCACAAACTGGCTGGGAGTGCAGCAACCTTCGGCGTTGAAGAGTTTCGAGAGGCGTTAATTGCGGTAGAGACTGCGGTCAAAGAACGCAAAGACATCACTAACAAACTCGCTGCAGTTTCTACCGCTTGGGAGCGGGCGAAAGCATCGCCCGCTCGGGATTGAATTAGGGGGCTAGCAGTGCCGCTGCGCCGACGATGCCAACCGCGCGAGCGACTTCGGTCAGGCCAGTCACCTTGCTGTCGTAGCAGGCGATCGCATCACCTGGCAGAACATAGGGGTCATAGTCATCCCGATCCCCGCGTCGCAGCAACTTTTCGATATTGCGTTCAATTACGATCGAGTTCCCGGTCATCGGGTTTCGGGTGAACAGGACCGCGCTGCGATTGGCGTTGGTCGTCTTGGCCCCGCCGACGCAATTGGTATCGACTACGGCCTGCAGGTAGCGCGTGCCATAAGGAACTTCACGTACGTCGCGTCCGATGGCCGACTCTGCGTTACCTGTGGCAGGTTGCGTAAGGTTGGACATATAAAGCGTCACGCCGGGCGGGCTGATCGGGCTGGGACGCATCAGATCATCCTGGAAACACCCTCGGCTGTTGACCACGATCTGATCCCCGGTCAGCAGCATGATGTCGGTCGGGTCTGAGCCTTCGAACACGCCGCGTAGGTCCATCCGGTAGATCGTGCCTTGCCGGTGCAGCTCGACCGCTGACAGATCCGCATCCGGGCGCACCCCTCCGGCGGCGCGAATGGCGACAGACAAGTTGCGCGCCTCGGTCGAGGCCCCCAGCACACCCTGACGCCTTCGATCCAGCGCGTCGCCGGGAGTGCCTCCGATCTCGACCGAGTGGGGTTCGAACACTGCGCCTTTCACGCCGACAGTGACCGAGGCGAAATCGCGGATGCGCGCCGTGACACGCGGGGTGTTGTCGTAGAACTGCGCCGCCACCAGAACGCGGGCGACATCCCGCTCCACCTGCTCGGTCGTTCTGCCCTGCGCGCGCACCGGCGGCAGGTAGGGCAGCTTCAGATCGCCATCGCGGGACACAACATAGGTGTCGCTGAGAAGCTCATCACCGTCGATGGTGATCTGCACCATGTCATTGCGCGAAAGCTTTTCGCCCTGCAGAGCGCTAAGCACGGGCTGAGACCATTTGGCAAAGGCGCTTGCGCCCTGATCCCTGGTCTGAGGCATACAGGCGCGCCCATTCATATGTTCCGCTTGCAGCAAGGGTCCATTTGCCCGGCGCCGCGAGGGGGCACGGTACTGCGCCTGATAGCTGTCGCCTTTTGCGACGGGTTCGATGTTGCGCGGGGTCTTCATGCTGCTGCAACCCGACAGAGCAATCGCACTGACGGCTCCTAATACCAAAACTTTGAAATGTCGTGTCATTTTGAACTCTCCTGAACTGCATCCACAGCTACAGCAGTGTCTTGATGTGCGTCAGACCGGCATCGGGATTGCCGCTTATCCCATTCGGATAGGTCGCTCGCCGGATGGTTCTTCCTGCTGTCCGCCCGCGTTTGGGACAGGGATGTCGCGGCTAATTAAAACTGATCCCAACAGTGTTTTGGACTTTTGGCGACATGACTCAGCGATTGGCACATTCCGGTTTCTTGCGGCACTTGCTGGCCTATGCGGCGTCCGAAGTGGCGGCAAAAGCCTCGCGTCTTGTGGTCGTTGTTGTTGTGGCCCGCAGCCTCAGCCCCGAGGCGATCGGTCTGGCTGCTGCTGCCCTCGCCGCAGGGGATATCCTCAAGGCGCTGACCGAGAACGGTGTGGGGCAGAGGATCATCCAAGCCCCGCAGGCCGAGCTGGAACAGCGCTGCAACACCGCGCGTCGTATTTTCTGGGTTTGGTGCGGGGCGCTGTTTTCGCTGCAACTGGCAATAGCTGCGTTCCTCTACGCGATAGGGCACGAGACGCTGGCGCTGCTGCTCGCCATTCTGGCCGGAGAGTACCTGTTAATGCCCGCCGGTCTGGTGCAGGCCGCGCTTGCGATGCGTGAGGGCAAGCTGCAACAGACTGCCGCGGTTGCAGGAGGGCAGGTGGTTGGTGCGAATGTCATGGCGGCGCTACTGGCGCTGCTCTGGGCCTCGCCGCTGGCTTTGGCGCTGCCCCGCTTGCTGGCTGCTCCGATCTGGCTGGTCCTAATGCGCCGCCTCCGCCCTTGGGCGTCGGACACCAAACAAGGATTTGCCGCCCTTCGCCCCTTTGTTGGGTTCGGCTGGGCCGTTCTGGGGGTCGAGATCGTCAAAGTTCTGCGTCTGCAAGCCGACAAGCTTGTCGTCGGCGCGATGCTGGGGGCCGAGAGCCTTGGCATCTACTTCATGGCTTTCAACGCTGGGCTCGGCTTGGCGACATCGTTCACGCAGGCCTTTTCAGTCGTTCTTTTCCCACATCTTTGCGCAGCCCCGGATAAAACCAAGGCGCTGCGTCATGGGCTCGGCACGTCCCTCCTGGTGCTGAGCCCGTTGGTTTTTCTGCAAGCCGCGCTTGCGCCGGTCTATGTGCCGCTGCTGCTGGGGGCCGAGTGGCAACAGATTTCACCGGTGGTTTCGGTCTTGTGCCTTGCCGCATTACCCAGCGTCATCTGGTCCGCCGTGGCCGGCTGGCTACGGTCCGAGAACCGCGCGATTACTGAGCTGCGGGTCAGCGCGGCTTTGGCTTTCGCATTGATCCTCAACACCGCGATCATGGCTCCGTTCGGGCTGATGCCAGTGGCGTTCGGATACCTGCTGACCAGTACTGCCCTGATGTTGACCGCCTCTTGGGTGCTGTTGCCACGGGATCACAAATCAACAGAAAGGTTCGGCTTCCAATGACCCGCTTTACCGTCATCGTGCCGTTTCACACCGATGCGGATACAATTGCCGACACGCTGACCAGCATTCGCACGCAAAGCTTCACGAATTGGGAGGTGATCTGCGTCGGCGACCGTCCCTCAAGCGCGTGCCTGTCCGTCGTGCTAGATCACATCGCGCAAGACCACCGTATCCGGGTCGCCAGCAGCCCCTTCGATGGCCCAAGCGCTGCCCGCAACTATGGGGCCGAACTGGCCAAGGGTGACATACTGGCGTTCTGCGACGCGGATGATCTGTGGCACAAGGACAAGCTGGCGCAACTAGACGAAGCCTTTCAGCCGTCTTTGACAGATGCAGTTTTTGGGCAAATCCGGTTCTTCACCGATCAGCCCGGAGATTCTCAGACACGCTCGACCGTTCCAAGTGCAACGCTGACCATTCAGGACCTGTTGGCCGAGAACCCGGTCTGCACCATGTCCAATCTTTCGATACGTCGTGAAGTCTTCAACGCCGTTGGCGGGTTAGACACGAGAACGGTGCATAACGAAGACTTGGAGCTGTTGATCCGCCTCGCAGGCGAAGGGTTCACCATCGAAGGGGTCAATCAGTTCCAAGTCTGGTATCGCACCAGCGCCCGGGGCTTATCGTCGGATTTGGCCGCAATGCGCGCTGGGCGGGCCTACGCGGTCAAAACAGCCGCATCATATGGCGTGTTCCCGTCGCGGTCATCCGAGGCCATCTATCAGCGCTATCTTGCACGCCGGGCGCTGCGGTTGGGGCATCAGAGTCAGGCCCTGTTCTACACACGCAACGGCTTGAGCCTGCATGCGCGCAGTTTCCTGCTGCCCCTGCGCCGAGGACTGCTTACCGTCGCAGGGGCCGCGCTGGCCCCGATCCTGCCGCAAGCGATCAAACGCGCGTTGTTTTCATGAGAATTCTGAAGGAGATCACCATGCCCACAGCATCCATCGTCGTCCCCGCCTACAACGCCGAAGCAACCTTGGCCGAAACGCTCGCCTCACTGCAGGCGCAAACCTATGACGATTTCGAAATCATCATTGTCGACGATGGATCGCAGGATGCGACCGCCGAGATTGCCCGCGCACACCAAAGCGACCCAAGCGTACGACTGATCCAGCAAGCCAATCGCGGGCTGGCGGGGGCCAGAAATACCGGCATCGCTGCCGCGCGTGGTGCATTCGTCGGCTTTTGCGACGCCGACGATCTGTGGATGCCCGAAAAGCTGGCGGCTCATATTCACCATCTCAAGGCCGAACCGGATGTGGGGGTTAGTTACTCCGGCAGTGCCTTGATCGACGAGGCGGGGTGCGCGATGGGGATCAAACAAGCACCCCGCCTGAAGGATGTGACCGCAGCACATGTTCTGAACCGCAACCCAATCGGCAATGGATCGGCGGCCGTTATTCGAAAGACGGTGCTGGAGGCTCTGGCCTACCGCCCGAGCTTTGAAACCCAGCGGGATTGGGTCTTCGATGAGACATTCCGCCAGTCCGAAGATATCGAATGCTGGATGCGGTTGATGTTGAAGACCGATTGGCAGATCGAAGGTGTTCCGGGGCTGCTAACCCACTACCGGATCAACGCAGGCGGGCTTTCGGCGGCTTTGGATCGCCAGTTGGAGGCGTGGGAGCGGATGGTCGCGAAGCTGCGCCCGCTGAACCCTGAATTCTTTGCCCGGCACGAACCCTCGGCCCGTGCTTATCAGCTGCGCTATCTGGCGCGGCGGGCCATCACCAACCTCGATCAGGACACAGCTTGGGAGTTGTTTGCGCGCAGCGTCCAGGAAAGCCTCCGCCCGGTGCTTGAGGAACCTATGAAATCGTTCAGCACCTTCGCCGCGGCCCTTGTGTTGAAAACGCTTGGACCCGGCCCGATCACCCGGCTGGGACAAATGAAATCCAAACTTCAATCGATCTGAGAGAGGGGTCATCATGGAACAGAAAAAGATCCTACACCTGGTAGACGACACCACAGCGGGTGGCGTGATGCGGATGCTCGACCATCTTTTGGCGCAATCAGATCTGTCCGGCGCGGTCGAGCAAAAGGTGTTGAAAGTCAAACGGACAGCATTTTCTTGGGGCAAACTGAATGCGGATGTCATCGTGTCCCACGTCGTACCAAGCTGGAGAAGCCTACCCGCATTCTCGGCGCTTCGCGCAATGCACCTGGACACTCGACTGGTCCATGTCGAACACAGTTACACCCGGGCATTCACCACCCTTAATGTCCCTTATAAACGTCGGTTTTTTGCGATGCTGCGTGTGATCTATTCCTTCTTTGATCAGGTGGTCGCCGTCAGCCATGCGCAGTCGGACTGGATGAAGGAACGACGCCTTGCTGCTTCGGAAAAACTGGCTGTCATTCCTCCGACCGTTGATCTTGAGCAGTTGTCGAGCAACACGATGCCTCCCAAGTCAAAGACCACAATTGGCGCTATCGGGCGGCTGGAACAGCAGAAAGGGTTCGACATCCTGATCCAGGGTTTTCGGTCAACCCGAACGCCGGAGGCGCGCTTGTTGATCTTTGGTGAAGGCAGTCAGCGTTCATACCTTGAAGCGTTGGCAGAAAGTGACCCGCGCATCGAATTTAGGGGCCACGCCGAGGACCCGGCAGAAGCCTATCAAGCGGTGGATATCGTCGCGATCCCGTCACGGTGGGAGGCCTACGGGTTGGTCCTGGACGAAGCGCTTGCCGCTGGGCGCACGGTTATTGCCAGCAAAGTCGATGGGCTGCGTGATCGGGAAGGCGATGCAAGAGTGTCGTTCTGTAACCTTGATTCTGAGTCTTGGCGACGCGCTATCGACGAGTTTTTGCTTCCCGACCTTGCTGCGACATTCAACTGACTTCAGGCCTGCTATCCGATGTTCATTTTGGGCTCGAGGTTCGCCAAGTTTAGATCGTAGCACCCCCAAACTATTTGCCGAGTATCCGGACCGATCACGTTTCGTTAGAAGGAGTGGCGCCGTATGGCGACGCGGTGGGACATTGTCGCCGCTCTAGTCATCTATTGGCTATGTGTCCCGCGCCCAACATTCACCTCACAGGCCAAGCCCCCTAAGCGCTTCGATGTTCCAAGTTCCAGCGTTCCACCATAGGCGGCCAATAAATCAACGGAAATAGGCAGCCCCAGCCCTGTTCCTTTTACAGAGGTATCGAGGCGACCGCCGGACCGAAGGACCTCAAGCCGGGCCTCCTCTGGGATTCCGGGGCCGTCGTCCTCGACGCGAAGTTCGATGCCGCTATCCGTCCGCCTCGCAGTGATTTGGAATGTCGTCCTGCTCCACTTGAGGGCGTTGTCGAGGAGGTTCCCGATCACTTCCTCGATGTCCTGTGGGTCCATGCGAACTTGAAGACCAGGCTCGCAATTCGAAACAAGCGTCTTCCCTTCGCGTTCGGCCATCACCGAAAACAACCGGGACAGTCGTTCCACCGAATTCGAAAGATCTGTCCTGGAATGCGTTAACTCTCCGGTGTTCGATGCGCGCATACGCGCGAGTGAACGGCTAAGCTGGGCGTCAATCCGGGTTAGCGCCTCTTCCGCAGGCTCTGTCTGAGCACCGGCGTTTGCCAGTTCCGCCAATTCGTTTCGCAAGATGGCCGTTGGTGTCTTGAGCGCATGCGCCAGATCGGCCGCTTGTTTTCGCGAACCTGAGACAATCTCGCGGTTTCGATGCAGCAGTTTGTTGAGATCTTCCACCAGGGGCGAAACCTCTTCCGGATAGTCTTCGGGGGTCAGCTCATCGCCTCGATCCCAGCGATGGGCGACATCAGCGCGCAACTTCCGGAGCGGGCCAACAATGGCGGACATCAACAAAAGAGAACTTGCGACCCCGATCAAACCAACCAATCCGAAAACCGGGAGCAGGTATCTTTGTGCAGCGCTGCGTTCGTTGATCAGTTTGCTCCTGCTTTCGGCGACAGTTACACCCCACTCCGTTCCGTCTTCGAATGTAATCTTTTGATAGACGCTACGAATGGCTTCGCTATCTGGGCCCGAGGTGTTCCAAATGATTGTTTCGTCATTTCCGCGCGGAGGCTCGGCGATCGTTTCATCGAAGAGTGAAGCCGATGTATAGATGGAGCCGGTACTGTCTGTTACTTGCCAATACCGCCCCGAATATGGCGTGCTATAGGCCGGGTCGAATACCAACTGCCGCAGGGTTTCAGGGTCATCCGTGGTGGCGCTGAGGCCAACGACAACCTGCGTGTGCCGGTCTTGTAGCGTTGCGTCGAACTGCTCCAGAACGCGCGTATTGATGTAGGAAAACACCATCAGCGTACCGACGCCTACGGACAACGCTCCCGAAGCGATACCTCCGAGTAAGGCCCGTTGGCGCAACGAGAGCATTAGGCGGAATCAATCATATAGCCGCGACCCCGGACGGTTGTGATCAAATCGGAGCCCAGTTTTTTGCGCAGGCGGGTCACAAATACTGCAATCGTGTTGGAATCTCGGTCGCCGTCATATTCGTAGATGTGTTCAGATAACTCAGTACGCGACACCATCCGACCGATGTTGTGCGCCAGATAGGTCAGAACGGCGATCTCCTGCGCGGTCAAATCGACAGGTATGCCCCCAACGGTGACCCGACCATTCCGCGTATCCAGAGAAACCTCCCCCATTTCTATCACGGGGTTCAGCTGACCGCTTTGCCGTCGCAAGATGGCGCGTACACGTGCCGCCAATTCCGGCATATGGAACGGTTTGGTCATATAGTCATCCGCGCCGGCATCTAGGCCGTTGACGCGTTCGCTCCAGCCATCTCTGGCTGTCAGGATCAAGACCGGCGTCTTGACGCCCGCGCTGCGCCATTCGCGCAGGACCGAAATGCCGTCACGCTCAGGCAGGCCGATGTCGAGGATGATCATGTCGTACGGTTCAGTCGACCCCAGATGCAGGGCATCTGTACCATTGTTGGCCACGTCGACCACGCGACCTTCCGCACCCAATAGCTTTTTGACTTGCTCACAAAGCTGGGGTTCGTCTTCAGCAAGGAGTATTCGCATATCCAGAGACTACAGCTAAATCAGCGCGATCTTAACTCTAATTTTTTCCACCGCCATTGCCGCCCCCGTTGCCACCGCCATTGCCGCCGCCGTTGCCACCGCCATTGCCGCCGCCGTTGCCACCGCCATTGCCGCCGCCGTTGCCGCCGCCATTGCCGCCGCCGTTGCCACCGCCATTGCCGTTTCCATTTCCACCGCCGTTGCCGTTGCCGCCAGCATTGCTTCGGCCCGCACTGTTCCCACGGGTGGCAGAGGCGCTCTGACCGATGTTGCTTTGGGATTTGGTCGAATTGCGTGCGGCTTCGGAAATCTCGCGCCCGGTACTTGAGCGGTTCGAGACGACTGTGCCGGTTTCGGCGTTCACGATCACGCTGACGATCTTTCCGCCCGGCTTTTTGACCAGAATACGATAGTAGATCTTGTCTGTTTTGAATGCGCGCGCATCAACAGGGGTTCCGCCGTATGCTTTCTTCACGCCTTTGATGACACGGTTCAGCCGTATTGCACTGCCTGACAACGTCGCCATGCGCAGTTCAGACTGTTTGAGTTCGCGTGCATCTGCCGCCGCTTGTCCCCCGGACAAGGCGGTTAGCAAAGCTGCAACCACAAAAAACGCTTTGGCCTGCATAACACCCTCAAACACCTTCATTGAAGACTACTAGGCCAGACATGAACCGATGATGAACAAGCAGTTAGCCCTGCGTTCAAGCGACCTCAAGTTAAATCAGTGGCAAGGGCTTTGATTCGACTGCGAGTCATACTGCCGAAACACTGTGGTCAACCTCAGCACGCTGATTGCCGTTGCTGAAGGTTTTGAGGAGATTGAAAATGAAAACCACCAAGTGCGGACTGCTTAAAGCTTCGACGATCGCGATTGCCTTGTTGGGGTCAACGGCCATTGTAGCCACCGTCGCAGCTCCTGATTTTGCTTATGCCAAACCAGGCAACGGTAATGGTGGCGGCAATGGCGGTGGAAACGGCAATGGCAGCGGAAACGGTGGTGGTAACGGCGGCGGCA
Organism: Ruegeria profundi; assembly: GCF_049800715.1. Taxonomy (GTDB): domain Bacteria; phylum Pseudomonadota; class Alphaproteobacteria; order Rhodobacterales; family Rhodobacteraceae; genus Ruegeria; species Ruegeria profundi_A. The sequence continues at coordinate 236,790 of NZ_JBNAFO010000003.1, read as the reverse complement.
ACGGCAACAGCGGTGGAAATGGCAACGGTAACGGCGGTGGCAATGGAAACAGCGGCGGCAATGGCAACGGCGCCCAGGGAGATCGCGGAGACAACAGCTCGGCTGGAAATGGTAGCCGTGGCAACGGGGCCGACAAAAGCCGTGGCGGCACCAGAGTCGGGATATTCGGACAAGGGAAAACAAAGTCTCAGTCTGCTCGGTCAGGTACGAAAAAAGGCGGAGGGTTCTCTCTGAAAGATCTGTTCAACGGGAATGGCAAAACCCGCCAAACGACAACCGTTCGAACGCAAAAGGCCAAGGTGCAAAAAACGGTTCGTCAGACTGTGATTGTAGAAGAGTCCAAGCGTCCCGTTTCCCGTACCAAAGGTAACCGTATGGCTGCGCTGCTTGGTGCACATCCGTCCGAGTTGGGCGCACTGAACGCGGCCAATGCAAGTCCAACGGCCCTCGCCAATGCTGCGCCCAATTCGCGGGTTGGCCGAATTGCCACGTACCGCGACACTGTGCTGGCCGGAGAACCCTTGCGTGAGGAACTGGAAGAACAGTTGGAGTTCCTTGAGGGGCTGGAAGAACCAGATCGGACAGTTCAAGAAATCGAGGATGACTTGGAAGTCGCATTGGGTGAGGTTCAAACCAACCGGGATACGGTCGCAGATCTTGAACAGGCTTTGGAGGATGCGGGCGGTAGCGATCCGGATATCGAAGCACAGCTAGAAGAGGCCCAAGCTGAATTGGACGCTTCGATTGATGAAGCCCAGACTTTGAATGACGAGAGACAGGCAGCCATTGAATACAATGAAGCCGTTGAAGAGGTGGAAGAGCTGACAGAACTTGTTGAAGAGCAAGACCTGGCAGAACGTGAGGCCCTGGAAGCCGCTGCCAACAAGCCTGTCACCGATGCAGTTGAGGAACAGGTCAAAGCCCTGCTGGGACTGTGACCTGAGGCTTCCCGGCCATCGCCAGCTTCCACTTCAGGATGAACTGAAGGCGGGAGCGCCGGTAAGTCTTTCGGATACTAAGTTGGCAGGTCGACCTAGTCGGCCTGCTAGGCGCAAACTCTTGATGATTGCGATGAGCAACAAGAAAATCCCGCCCCAAGTTGGGGCGGGATTTGTGTTACAATTCCGATGTTTAGGACGATAATCGAGAATTGTCGGGGGGGGTCAGCTGATTTGTCTTCAGACGTTCTGGTGAGCCTCGGATAGCCGCTTGTTTTTTATGATCTCTGTCAGTGCGTTTTCAATAGGAGGGAAGCGACTATTGCTCGAATTCATCGTGGTTTGCAGGCGCTCTTCAGCAGATTCGCTAGAGGTCCGCATCGCAATTTCAGTGCTGCGATCTTCAGTCATAAAGGCAGGCTTGACCATTTTGTTCCCCTTGTTTTCGTCAAACGAAATACGTCTCGTTCGATCCAACTTAGTCAGTATGCCTAAAGTTGTTTGAACCCACTGCGAATACACTGTTCACGTTCGGTTAATGTTGTTTACGAAATAAGAACAAACGATTTGTCCGGTCGTGCGCCTCTTCAATTACCCCATTCCAACTTGACGGTTTGAAAGGTCGTTAGCTGAGGCTGTCGTGCCAACGAACCATCGCGTCATAGTGGGAGACTTCAGCGGTAAGCCAGTCTCCGCCTATGCATTGGCCAAATCCCGACGGGGACCATAAATGGAAGACGCAGTTAAAGGAGGCAAAAGGATGAAAACGGCTTTAGCAATCACAGCAACCGTGTTCGCAATGCAAACCGGGCCGGTTGCGAGTGCGAGTTTTGACATCCAGTCTCTTGATCTGAGACAGACCGTTGCGTCGCACAATGCTATGCAGCCCGTTTTAGTGAAATCAAAAGCAGGACATTGCCCATCGGGCTTGGCCAAAAAAGCAGTTCCGTGCGTGCCCCCAGGCCAAGTCAAACGATACCGGGCGGGGGATTACATCTACGATGGCTATGTGCGCATCAACGATCCCTACAGATATGGTCTGAAAAGAAACGGATACTATGTGCGGGCCGGAAACTATGTCTACGAGGTAGATCGACGGACGAACGAAGTTCTGAACCTGATCGGTGCAATAGCGGATATTCTCAACTGACTGCCATATGGCTTGCAAATAAAACTCGGGAGAATTGGCTGATCCGTTTTCCGTCACGTGCGGCCTTTTCCTGCCATGGGCCAACAACCTCAATTGCTACAATGCGACCCGCCAAAACTGACATTCGTTACACCCGCAAGATTGTGGAGTAAGTTAGGTTGCGGACGCGGGCTAAGCCGTCCTTCCATGTCTGGTAATGAGCGATTTTGTCGCGCTTTATTGCCAGCGATAAAACTGAGGAAAAGCGCAAAAGCGGGCACTACTTGTAGTCGCCGACCTGCAGGCAAAGATGTCGCGATCGCTCTGCAAAATCAGCACTTTTTCTGATCCGTTGCATCCTATGACGCGTATGCACTCAAGGAATGGCTTGGGTGAGGTGTACGGATTTGCAAGTCGTCTGGTTCAAGCGAGATCTCCGTGTTTTGGATCATGCGGCCTTGGCTCAGGCAGCCAAGGTTGGTCCCGTGCTGCCGTTGTATGTTGTTGAACCTGAACTATGGCTACAGCCCGATGCCTCAGAACGACAATGGAGCTTTGTTTCTGAGACACTTGCGGAATTGCGTGAGGCAACTGCTCAGTTGGGACAGCCACTGGTCGTTCGTATCGGAACAGTGATTGAGACACTTACGGAACTGAAAAAACAGGGATTTCTGGAAGCCTTATGGTCACACGAGGAGACGGGCAACGATTGGACCTATCGCAGGGATCAAGATGTCGCTGCCTGGTGTCGCGACGCGGGTGTCCCTTGGCATGAGATTCAGAACCACGGTGTTATTCGCCGACTGAAGTCACGAGACGGCTGGGCGAACCATTGGGACGCGCAGATGTCGCAACCTACAGAAAAGGCACCGCAGCTTGCGCCATTGCCCATAGAGCTTGGCGCGCTCCCAAGCAGCAAAGATCTTGGCCTTGCAGGGGCCGTATGTACGGGTCGGCAGAAAGGTGGGCGTCAAGTGGGGCTGGGGCTTTTGAACAGCTTTCTGAACAAAAGGAGCATTGACTACCAACGTGCAATGTCCAGCCCCTTGAGGGGTGCGACGGCATGTTCGCGGCTGTCTCCCTATATTGCGTGGGGCGCGATCTCTGTTCGCGAAATTGCGCAACAGACGGAAAATGCGCGGCGCACGCTTCCCGTGGGCGCAGGGAAATGGCAGAAATCGATGCGATCCTTTTCAGCGCGTTTGCACTGGCATTGCCATTTCATTCAAAAGTTGGAGGACGAACCACAAATAGAGTTCGAAAATCTTCACCCGCTTTATGATGGCTTGCGCCCCAAGGAACCGGATGCGGCGCTTCTACAAGCTTGGTCAACAGGTGAGACAGGGTATCCTTTCTTGGACGCCTGCATGCGATCTCTGCGGGCAACGGGTTGGTTGAATTTCCGCATGCGGGCAATGGTGATGGCAGTCGCAAGCTATCATTTGTGGCTCCATTGGCGCTCGCCGGGCCTGCATCTGGCCAGGATGTTCACCGACTATGAGCCAGGCATCCATTGGAGTCAGGTCCAGATGCAATCTGGCACAACCGGCATCAACACCATCCGTATTTACAACCCCGTCAAACAAGGTCTGGATCAGGATCCGAACGGCATATTCATTCGTCGGTGGGTGCCGGAACTGGCAGAAATACCGGATGCACATCTGCATGACCCATGGAACGCGGACAATGCAGACGCGGTGCTTGACCGAGAATACCCTATGCGCGTGTTTGACCATCTGGCGGCGGCAAAGACTGCGCGTGAAAAGATGTGGGCGGTAAGGCGCGGGCCGGACTTTCGCGATCGAGCGCACGCAATCGCCACCAAACACGCAAGCCGAAAGGCTGAACGTTCTCGTAAAAGAAAAGCCAGAACACCGCGGAGTGCGGCTCAACTTGACCTACCGTTCGGAGACCTCACGTGAAAATGCGCATGAAGGCGGATTTGCCGCAAAAGATCTGTCCAGTCTGCCAACGTCCCTTCGTGTGGCGTAAGAAGTGGGAGAAGGTCTGGGATGACGTCAAATACTGCTCGAAGCGCTGCAAGGCTGCCACATGACCTTGGAATTTCGTGTGGTGGATAACGCTTTTGCACAGCTGAGGTTCGAACCGACGCGCGCCGCAGGATTGAGGCGTTTGGAGCAATTCGTGCCACGCGCTGGACGCGACTATGCGCAAAGCCGAAATTATGACTTTGGCCCCGACCGACGAGGCAATGTATCTACTCTCTCACCCTGGATGCGGCACCGCTTGCTAACTGAGGAAGAGGTTCTGTCATGCGTTCTGTCCGCTCATGGCGAAAAGGTTGTCGACAAGTTCATTCAAGAAGTGTTGTGGCGCACGTATTTCAAAGGTTGGTTGGAGCAACGGCCAAGTGTTTGGTTTAGCTACCAAAGAAACTTGGTGGCGCAATTGGAGCGTTTGGAGGGCGATACATCGTTGAATGCGGCGTATCGTGATGCTGTGTCAGGCCGTACAGGTATCGCGTGTTTTGATCACTGGATGCGCGAATTAAGCGCAACGGGGTATCTTCATAACCACGTGAGGATGTGGGTGGCCTCAATTTGGATTTTCACGCTCAGACTCCCTTGGGAACTGGGCGCAGACGTCTTCATGCGTCACCTTGTCGACGGAGATCCGGCGTCAAATACCCTAAGTTGGCGTTGGGTGGCGGGTCTCCACACAAAGGGAAAAACCTATCTCGCGCGCACCGACAATATCGCGAAATACACCGATGGGCGGTTTCAGCCCCAAGGCTTGGCCAACGTCGCTGAGTCACTGGTTGAAGCAACAGATCATCCGCGCTTCGAAATCCGCCCTCAGTCAGAAAAACCCCTCTCGAAGCCGTATCTACTCCTCGTGACAGAGGAAGACATGTCCGCAGCAGATATCACATCACTTCGCCCCGCAGGTGTGGTCGGTCTGCTGGCCACAGATGGTCGTTCGCCTGTTCAGGTCGGTGATCTGCCATTAGCTTTTGTCAAACACGCAATGAACAGCGCACTTTCGCCGCATGGAGAGATTGGACAAGCCAAGGACGATTGGTCCGAGCCCCTGATCAAGGCGGCCCAAACAAACAAAGTTGATACGATTGTCACCCCCTATTGTCCTATCGGTCCGACACGGGTGCGCTTGGACCGTGCCGAACCAAAGCTGAACGAGGCCGGTATTTATCTGCATCGTATCTGGCGCCCTTACGATGCGCACGCGTGGCCACACGCCAAAGCAGGGTTCTTTGGCTTCAAGAAGAAGATCCCGTCCATATTGCAGGCCCTGAATCTGACCTGCTAGCCGTGTAAACAAATCCGGGAAAACGCCGTGACATACGCCGCAATTGTGCTTCCAAATCAAATTTTTGCAGAACACCCCGCATTTGATATGCCGCTGCAAAAGGTGATCTTGTTTGAAGATCCGTTGTTCTTCGGAGACCCACAGTATCCCGCCAAAATGCATAAGCAGAAGCTATGGCTCCATAGGGCGAGCATGGCCAGGTATCGCCAAGAGCTCGAGATCAAGGGCTTTGATGTTGACCTCTTTGAGTATGAGCGCTCTACCAAAGCTTGCCTGCATTTGTTCGAACGGCTTTCTCTGGATCAGATTTCTCGGGTCGTGATGGCTGATCCCGTCGATTCAGTCGTTGAAAAGCGTTTGAGTGAGGCATCGCAAGCAACAGGAATTGCGATCGAATTCCTTCCTTCGCCCGGCTTTCTGAACACACGTGCCAGCAATCAGGCCTGGTCTGCCGGACGCAAACGTTGGTTTATGGCGGAATATTACAAAAGCCAGCGACGCCGATTGAACATCTTGCTTGAGAACGATCAGCCATTGGGTGGCCAGTGGAGTTTTGACGAAGACAACCGCAAAAAGGTTCCAAAAGCCCTGCTACAAAGCTTGCCTTGGATCGACTGGCCGCAGCACGACAGTGTGGACCAAGCGGCGAAAGACAATGTTCTGTCTGAATTTCCCGACGCGCGAGGAGATATCGATACCCTTTATTATCCAACTTCGCACGCTGCTGCACTGGCGTGGCTGCACCAGTTTTTGGAACGGCGTTTCGACCAGTTTGGTGACTTTGAGGATGCGATTGTTGAGGGCGAAAGCTGGCTTTGGCATGCTGTCCTTACGCCTGCATTGAACATTGGCTTGATCACGCCACAGCAAGTCATTGACGCAACTCTGGACCATGCCCAGCGTAAGAATACGCCCCTCAACTCTGTAGAGGGGTTTATCCGTCAGATCATAGGGTGGAGAGAGTTCATGCGCGCCACCTATGAGGACTTGGGCGTACGTATGCGTACAACCAATCATTGGCGTCACAACCGACCAATGCCTTCCTCTTTCTATGACGGCACAACTGGGATAAATCCGATTGACGACACGATCAGGCGAATCCTGCAGACCGGCTACTGTCACCACATCGAAAGGCTGATGGTTCTCGGCGGGTTTATGTTCTTGTGTGAAATCAAACCAGACGACGTCTACCTGTGGTTCATGGAAATGTTCGTAGACAGCTACGATTGGGTCATGGTTCCAAATGTTTATGCAATGAGCCAAAACGCGGATGGGGGGCTGATCACGACCAAGCCTTATTTTTCCGGATCAAACTACATTCGGAAGATGAGCCATTGGGGCAAAGGCGAATGGGCCGAGATTTGGGACGGCTTGTATTGGCGCTTCATTTTCAAATACAAAGATACGCTTTCAAAAAATCCGCGTTGGGCCATGATGTGCCGTACAGGCGATAGGATGTCGCTGGACACAAAAGAAAAACATCTGGAAAAGGCCAACTCATTTCTAACCGAATTGAACTGAGTGCAACTACGGTTCCGCTCAATGAGGGTTAGGGAAGTTTACGCCCATTTCGCGGCGCGACTAGTGTCGCTTTGCCTATGAGGTGGCATAGTCGGCTACCGCTGCCCGGCAACCATCTTGCCAGATTGTGGTCAGCCAAGCGTTGAAAGCTTCGGCAAACTGCGCGTTGCCAGCTAGCTCACCATAGTACTGGCGTTGCTCGATCCACATTTTTGGGTCGGCCTCGGAGGCCCGAGCGGTGTTCTGCAATTGCTCCCATTGGGGGTCGTTTGGCGCAATTTCCGAGCCGTCTTCGCGAACGCCTGCGCACATCCGGCACCAGAAGGCTTCGGCCAGTGCCAAACCAGTCAGAGAACGGCCGGAAGCAATGGCATCGCGCAACGAAGGCAGCAAGAACCCGGGATGTCGTGAAGACCCGTCAAATGCCACGCGACGTGTCGTGTCGCGGATGGTGCTGTTTGCAAATCGCTTTTCAACCAATCCAAGATATTCAGTTGGCGTGGTGCCGGGAACGGCTTCGACATAGGGCAAGATCTCTTCTGTCTGAACCTTCTTGAAAAACGCTACGATGTCCGGATCCTGCATGCAGTCTGAAATCGTCGGTACGTTCAGAATTTCCCCAATATTGGCAAGCAGCTGATGACCTCCGTTCAGGATGCGCAGCTTCATCATTTCATATCCGTGAACATCGTGGGTCATCGTGACCCCAGCCTGTTCGAGGGGCGGCCGTCCGGCACAGAAGTCATCCTCGACGACCCATTGCCGAAAATTCTCATGCGAGACCGGAGCGCGATCGTCAATTCCAAGCGCCCTGCATTGAGAAACGACTTGCTCGGTCGTCGCGGGTACGATGCAATCCACCATCGAGTTCGGGAATGCGCCCTCTTGGGCGATCCAGTCGGCCAGTTCCGCGTCGACCAAACGTGCCAAACTAACAATGCAGGTTTTTAGTATTGCGCCGTTGCCCTGAAGATTGTCGCAGCTCAGCGCGGTAAACGGTTCCAAACCATTCTCACGCCTTTGCCTGTATGCCTCGACCATCGCACCGAATACTGTGCGTGGCTGGTGCGGGTTCTCGGCGTCGTGCTGTATGTCTTCATGATCCAAGTTGAACATGCCGGTGTTGGCATCCAGAAAATAGCCGCCCTCGGTTACAGTCAGGGACACAATTCGGATAGATGGATCAGCCATCCGGCGGATGAGTGCTGCGTTACCTGCCTCAATCGGCAGATAGTCGATCATCGGGCCTATGACCTCTGCGGATATTCCTTGTGGATCCAACTCGATCAACGTGGTCAGGCAATCCTGCGCCAACAGCCTCTCACGCATCTCGGCGTCATAGCTGCGCACTCCGGCTCCGATAATACCCCAATCGTAGGCTTGGCCCTGCTGCAAGAGCTGATGAATGTACCAAGCCTGGTGGGCGCGGTGGAAATTTCCAAGACCGATATGAACAATGCCCTGCGTCAGCTCCGAACGCTGATAGTTAGGGGTGCCGACAGTCGCTGGGAGGTCTGCAAGCCTGTCTTGCCGCAGCTGGATCAGAGGGTTTGAGTGTGCCACAGGGTTCATCAGCTCATCCAATTTCCACCGTCGACATTGTAGGTTTGTGCAACGATGTATTTTGCCTCGTCCGAGGCGAGAAACACTGCCATCCCCGTCAGGTCTTCGGCCCGGCCCATGCGGCCATAGGGAACGGCAGCGGCCACTTCGCGTTTCTTCTGTCCCGGCAGTTTACCTTCGTGTTTGGCAAAGAACGCATCGACGCCGTCCCAATGTTCGCCGTCCACCACACCTGGCGCGATCGCGTTCACGTTGATCCCGTGCGCGATCAGGTTCAGGCCCGCAGATTGGGTCAGGGAAATGATCGCGGCCTTGCTGGCACAATAGACGGCGACCAGCGGTTCACCGCGCCGCCCGGCTTGCGACGCCATGTTAATGATCCGGCCTTTGGTGCCATGTGCGATCATATGGCGCGCAACGGCCTGCATGGTGAACAAGGCCCCGGCGACGTTGATGTCAAAAACGCGCTCGTAGTCGGCGCGCTCAATCTCGACAATCGGGGCGGCGGTGAAGATTGCCGCGTTGTTGATCAGGATGTCGATCGGGCCGAAATGCGATGCCGTGCGGGTGATGGCGTCGTCGATACTCTGCTGTTTTGTCACGTTCATTTCGACGGCCATGGCGGACGCGCCGATTTCGGCTGCGGCCTGTTGGGCGCGTTCGATGTCTATATCCGCGATGGCAACACGCGCGCCTTCCGCAACATAGGATTTGGCAAAGGCCAGCCCGATGCCGCGCGCGGCACCGGTGATCAGAGCGATTTTGCCGTTCAGACGGGTCATTCGATCCGCAGTCCTTTTTCGTCGAAGCGGTGGATGACGTCGGCCCGTGGCGTCAGGTGAATACGATCCCCGTGACGGAACCCAACCTCGCCATCGGCGCGAACCGTGATCGTCTCGGCCAGTCCGGTGTCGTGGACATGGAAGAAGGTGTCCGAGCCCAGATGTTCCGAGACACTGACAACCCCGGACCACTCGCCCTCGGTTTCCGAAACAGCGATATGTTCCGGGCGGATGCCGATGGTTTTCGCGCCATGTTTTGCGGCCTCTTCACCCTCGATGAAATTCATCTTGGGGGAGCCGATGAATCCCGCAACAAACAGGTTGCGAGGTGTGCGATACAGCTCCAGCGGGCTGCCGACCTGTTCGATCACTCCAGCCTGAAGGACGACGATCTTGTCGGCCATGGTCATGGCTTCGACCTGATCGTGGGTCACGTAGATCATCGTGGTCGCCAGGCGTTCGTGCAGCTCGCTGATCTCTAACCGCATGCCAACGCGTAGTGCCGCGTCGAGGTTTGACAGCGGCTCATCAAACAGGAACGCTGCCGGTTCGCGGACAATTGCGCGGCCAATGGCAACGCGCTGGCGTTGTCCACCCGATAGCTGGCCGGGGCGGCGGTCCAGATAGTCGGTCAGGTTTAGAACGCCGGCGGCACCTTCGACCCGCTTGTCGATCTCGGCCTGATCCAGCTTCGCCATCCGAAGGGGAAAGGCGATGTTTTTGCGCACGGTCATATGGGGGTAGAGCGCATAGGACTGGAAAACCATCGCCAGCCCTCGTTTGGCGGGTGGCACATCGGTGGCGTCCGCCCCGTCAATGTCGATGGAGCCCGAGGTGATATCCTCCAACCCCGCGATAAGACGCAACAGGGTGGACTTACCGCAGCCCGAGGGGCCGACGAAGACGGTGAACTCGCCATCTTCAATGGTCAGGTCAAGCGGTGGAATGACCTGCACGTCGCCGAAGCTTTTGGTCACGGACTTGAGTTGAATACGTCCCATGTGTCGTGTTCCTTATTTCACAGCGCCGAAGGTCAGGCCGCGGACAAGTTGTTTCTGGCTGAACCAGCCAAGGATTAGGATTGGCGCAATCGCCATGGTCGAGGCCGCGCTGAGCTTGGCAAAGAACAGACCTTCTGGGCTGGAATAGCTGGCGATGAACGCCGTTAGCGGAGCAGCGTCGACAGCGGTTAGGTTGAGGGTCCAGAACGCCTCGTTCCACGCCAAGATGAAGTTCAACAAAACGGTCGAGGCGATACCGGGGATGGCCATGGGGGTGAGGACGTAGAGGATTTCCTCTTTCAACGTTGCCCCGTCCATCCGTGCGGCTTCCAGGATCTCACCGGGAATTTCGCGGAAATAGGTGTAGAGCATCCAGACAATGATCGGCAGGTTGATGAGCATCAGCACGACGACCAGTCCTCCGCGCGTATCCAGAAGACCCAACCTAATGAACAGCAGGTAGATCGGGTAGAGAACGCCGACCGCAGGCAGCATCTTGGTGGACAGCATCCAAAGCAGAATGTCCTTGGTGCGCTTGGACGGAACGAATGCCATCGCCCATGCAGCGGGGACGGCGATGATGACGCCCAGAATGGTCGAGCCCCCGGCTATGATGACCGAATTCCACAGGAACCGCATGTAGTCCGAGCGTTCCTGCACGATGGCGTAGTTTTCCAACGTCCAGTTGAAGTTCAGGAACAGCGGCGGGCTGGCGATCGCCTGCGCCTCGGTCTTGAAGCTGGTCAGGATGGTCCAGAGGATCGGGAAAAAGATCAGCAAACCAACGGCCCAGGCGAGGGCGGTATTCAGCGATTTGCGGCGGGTTGTGACAGCGCGGGCCATGGTCCTACCTCCTCACGCGTCCAGGTTCTTGCCGACGATGCGCATCAGGAAGATCGCAACAATGTTGGCTAGGATGATTGCGTAGACACCTCCGGCTGATCCGAGGCCAACATTCTGGCTCTCCAGCACACGCTGGAAGATCAGGTAGGTGAGTGTACGGGTGCCGAATGCGCCGCCGGTGGTCACGAAAATCTCGGCGAAGATCGACAAAAGAAAGATTGTCTGGATCAGGATCACGATGGTGATCGCGCGGCTCAGATGCGGCAGGATGATGTGGTAGAAGCGCTTTAGGACTGGCGCGCCGTCCATCTCGGCGGCTTCCAACTGCTCACTATCCAGCGACTGGATTGCTGTCAGCAGGATGAGCGTCGCAAAGGGCAGCCACTGCCATGAGACGATCATGATGATCGAGGTCATAGACGCCTCGGACAGCCACGAGATCGGCTCGGCCCCGAAAAAGCGCCACAGATGGGCCAACAGGCCGTTTACCGGATCCATAAACATGTTCTTCCAGACCAGCGCAGACACGGTGGGCATGACGAAGAAGGGCGCGATCACGAGGATGCGGACAACCCCTTGGCCCCACATCGGTTGGTCCAGAAGCATCGCCAGAAGGATGCCCAGGATAACGGTGATGACCAGAACCCCACCGACGATCACAAGCGTTGCCTGAACCGCGGGCCAGAAGGAGCTGGACGATACGAACCGGACGTAGTTGTCGAAGCCGACCCAGCCCAGATCACCGCCACGCAGGGGAAGATATTTCTTGAAAGAAAAATACAGCGTCATCGTCAGGGGCACGAGCATCCAGCCAAGTAGCAGGACCACTGCGGGTGCCATCATCAGGCGCGCGACGGATCGGGAATGTTGAGTAGCCATTACGCAAACCCTCTCTGTTCAGGCGTAGCTTAGCCTGCGAGAAAAATGTGGGTTGTGGAAGGGGTGAGCGGGGGGCAGCTTACTGCCCGCCCGCGTGGGAGGATGCCTCAGTACCCTGCGGCTTCCATTTCTTCGGCGGTGAAGGCCTGTGCTTTGGCCAGCGCTTCATCCACCGTTTGCTGTCCGGCATAGACTGCCGAGAATTCCTGGCTGACCTGTGTCGCAATACCCGCGAACTCTGGGATCGCAGCGAACTGGATGCCAACATATGGGACAGGTTTGACCGTTGGGTTGTTTGGATCAGCGGACAGGATCGAGTCCAGCGTCATCTTGGCAAACGGAACCTTCTGGTATTCCGGGTTCTCATACAAAGAGGAGCGCGCGCCCGGCGGTACGTTTGCCCAACCTTCGTTTTCAGCAACTAGCTCAATATAGTCTTTAGACGTTGCCCATTCGATGAACTGCTTGGCTGCGTCTTCTTGCTGTGTACCGGCCGGAATGGCCAGTGCCCAAGCCCAAAGCCAATTGGAGCGTTTGCCCAATCCGGTGTCGGGTGCCAGCGCAAAACCAACGCTGTCCGCGACGGTCGAGTCGTCCGGGTTGGTCACGAATGACGCCGCAACAGTGGCGTCGATCCACATGCCGCACTTGCCTTGCTGGAACAATGACAGGTTCTCATTAAACCCGTTGGTAGCATAGCCTGCCGGACCGGATTCCGTCATCATTTCAACGTAGAAGTTCAGCGTGTCAGACCATTCGGGCTGATCGAACTGGGGCTTCCAATCTTCGTCGAACCAGCGCGCGCCGAAGGAGTTGGACATCGCCGTGATGAACGCGCCGCCTTCACCCCAACCGGCTTTGCCGCGCAGGCAGATTCCGTTGATGTCGGCGTCTCTGTCGGTCATCGCCGCCGCTGCCTCTTTGATGAACTGCCAGCTTGGCGCCTCAGGCATTTCCATACCCGCTTTTTCCATCAGGTCAGTACGGTACATGATCATCGAGCTTTCGCCGTAGAACGGCGCCGCATACAGCGTTCCGTCATGGCTTAGACCGCCCGACATGGCGGGCAAGATGTCACCGACGTCGTACTCTTCGGACAGACCGTCCAGCGGCACCAGCCAGCCATTTGCGCCCCAAATCGGGGTCTCGTACATACCGATGGTCATGATGTCAAACTGACCACCTTTGGTGGTGATGTCAGTGGTCACGCGCTGGCGCAGTACGTTTTCTTCCAGCGTCACCCACTCGACGTCAATGCCGGTCGCTTCGGTGAATTTATCGGTGTAGCCCTGCATCCGGATCATGTCGCCGTTGTTTACTGTGGCGATCGTGATGGATTGTGCGTGGGCCGCGGCCGTCGCGACGAACGTCAAAGCTGTCGCCGCACGAAGTGCGTGTTTCAAGTACATCCCTGTCCTCCCTGAGCTTGGATGCTGTGCAGAAAGACTAGTTCAAGAATTGTCGCGCCGTCAATAAAAACTTTACGCGCGTTAATTTTTGGTGCTATGCGGATTCCCTGAGAACCAATCGGGCCGGGAAGAGGGTTTCTGTCCGCCTCTCAAATTTCCCACCGTTTTCAATGAGTTCGAAGAGCGTTTCGACACTTCGGGCCGCCACATTGTCATAATCATGTGCTGCGGTTGTCAGTGAGGGGCATGTGAACTTTGCAAAGGGATGATCGTCGTTCGAGGCCACACGCAGTGCACAATCCTCTTTCCGCCCGACACGAATCCCCTGCTCAAAACACGCCGCCAGAAAGCCGATCGCCAATCGGTCATTGCTGCACAAAACCGAATCCGTGCGTAACTTGCGTTCATCCAACACCCTAAGCGCACCCTGTCGGCCAATCTCTTCAAAGGCCCAGCCCGTGCCTTCGATTTTGATCACGTGTGGTTCAAAACCCAAACGCTCCATCACCTCGACATAGGCGTTGCGCCGCTTGTTGGCATTGGGGTTTGCAGGGGTCCGCATTTCGAAGAACGAGGGCGGCTCGCCCGTGCGGGTCATGTATTCCACGGTCTGAGACACAAAGCTGAAATTGTCAGACCCGATAAACGCTGCGCCCAAACCATCGAGGTTACTGTCGAACAGAACCGTCGGCACACTGGCGCAGAATTTCTCGATCGCTGACTTGTCAGAGATACGCCCCAAAGGCGCCAACAACACGCCCGCAGGTTTAAGGGATTGCAAACCGTCCAGGATTTCGTTTTCCAGCTTTTGTTCACCGTGAGCGCTGAAAAGGAACGGACGATACCCGGCTGCGATACAGCTTTGTTCCAGATACCGGGCGATTTCAGCAAAGAACGGATCGGCCAGATAGGGCACGACAATGCCGATATTCTTGGTCAGTTTACGGTTCTGGTTCACCGCATAGATGTTCGGGCGATAGTCAAACCGCTCCAGCGCCTCTTCGATACGCGCTCTTGTCGTTGGGCGAACGCTATCGGGATCGTGGAAGTATTTGGACACAGTGGGCCGCGAGATTCCGCTGAGCGCCGCGAACTCTTCCATATTCTTGATTTTGGTCATGCCAGTCTGCCTGCGGATCACAGCCGCTTTGATCTTATCTTACTTTTACATATTCTTTGCGCGCGCTAAAAAGATCAATAGCCAGTCAAGTTCCGTGTATTTCTGCAGGCGCCGGGTTTGAATGTATCTCGGGATTGATAGCGGGACATCGGCGGTCAAGCTTGTTTGCGCGAATCCAGATCGAATTCTTGTGACGTCCTCAATGAGCATTGCAATGTCTTCGCAAAACCCCGGCTGGTCAGAGCAGCACCCAAACCTTTGGTAGAAGGCGACGCTTGATGCGTTGAACCAGCTTTCAGGGCCAATCACGCTATTAGTGCGGTCGAATGACCTTGTTTCAGTCATTTTCTTTGGGCACGTGGGTCGGTTTTCTACCCTCGTAGATAAACGCGTTTCAAACGCATTCGATCTGCTTGAATGTTTGCAGGAATTGGAACTCAGGGCTTTTTCACCTAAGTCGCCCCGCCTGACATTTCATTTCGATGAAATTGGCGACGAGCTGAAGACATACATGGCGGAGGACCGTAGTGAATTTTGGCAGCGAGCCCATACTGGAAGTGCTGTTGTCCAGCATTTCGCCGACGCAGAAAATTTCCGCCACCCCACCAGCCGCGTTTTAGGCAAAAAAAACAGCCATTGATTAAGAGTGCAGCGAATTTTAGGCGCTAACGTCCTGGTTGCAGAACAAGTTGCCTGATGTTGACGCGGCCAAATTCACTGCTGCATTGCTACGCTGAATAGACCGAAGCAATGCGGCACATTTCCCAAGCGCAGACGTTAAAGGACGTCAAAGTTCAACGAATATGATCTGCGTCAAGGCGGAAATGCTGAGATTATGTTAAACATCTACAACTCGGGATCGAAAATGAGGTCTCCGAGAAATGCCGCTACTTCTGGCAAATGCTTGAAAGTAAGGAGGCGTGAAATGACAGCCAGAATTCTAAACTCAGCCGCAGCAGTGCTTTTATCGAGCATTGTTTCGCAAGCCGCTGCCGAAATGGATGGCCGTACGCTTGTTGATATCTGCACAGACGGGGATGCGCTGCAACTGGGCTATTGTATGGGGTATATGGCCGGATATCGCGAAGGAAGAGACACGACTTGGCATACTGTCCGAACCACAAAAGGTTTGGGAAGCGAGCCAATTGAGAATACAGAAGAGTTTACTGATCCTCTTCGCTCTGGCAGGTGTGTTTTTCCCAGACTTCCGAACCACCAAATGCGTGAAATCGTGGTGAACTATATCTCGGATCACCCCGAGACATGGGAGGAGAGTGCTGGTTCAGCAATCTCAAAAAGCCTTTGGAGCGCGTTTCCCTGTGAAGAAAATATGTAGCCGTTTCAAAGGCTAAAGTGGTCATCGCCGTGCAGAAGCGGATAGCTCATACGTTTAGCACAAAACAAGCCGACAAACTCATTTCGACCCGCAGTCGCGAATTGCCAATTACTGCAAAGAGGTCCTCAGGCGCTTGCCGGAGTGCTTTGCGCGATTCTGCAAGACTTCTCGGAGGTTAAGAAAATAAAGTTGTCTGCGCTGGCCGAAAGTCAGCCGGACCTCAATGACAGCAGAGAATTGTCATCAACCGGTTGTGCCGATGATCCGAATGCCCGTCAGCGACTGCATGTTCCGCAACTAAGACATCCGACTCAAATGCAGCGAGCGACCAGTTTCGAGTTAAGTCAATTTGGCAGCTTTCGATGACCAATATCGGGAAATGACGCCGCATCGCGCCACTTCCGCATTTTGTGTTGTGGTCGCCGGCAAGCTTGCTGCAGCCGCTACAGGCCAGATTGACCGCATGGCTGACGACTGTCCAGAAGGCTCCACCGTATATTCCTGGGTCAGGACAGCTTGCCGTTTTGGCCCAATATTGCGCGATGGACTGTTCTGATATGTCCTAAAAACCTCTTACCGAGAGATGCGGCTGACAAGCTGGTCAAAGGTGTCAAACACAACCAAGCAGTACTCTGTTGATGAGAAGATCACGAGTGTTTTGACTGGACTCGGTGGAATGAAGAGCATTGTCGCCCTGTGCTGCTGCCACGGTATTTCCAAAAGCATGCATTTCTACTGATCGAAAGAGCTTCACGAAGCTGGGAAGAACCGTATGGCGGGTGACACAATCCGACAGGCGACCACGTCGGAGGCTAAGGAGTGGCGATCCGAAGCTCCAGCCCAGACACGCGGCGGCGGCTGCTATTTGCAATAGGCCTTTGAAGCAGGCAGGGCGTCCGAGCCTGCCTGCTTCTCCGGGTATTCAAGCGGTATTATGCGTCTGAGCGCAGGATGACAGGCGTGATCCGCGTGCCTTCGCCTTGGACATAAGCCATCTGAATGATCAACTCGGCCAGAGGTTCCAGATACCGTGCGCTCAGCATGGCTCCGCTATCGACCGGGTCATAGTTGATGGCACGAACCAGCTCAGCCACTGTTTCTTTTGCCCCCGCGTTATCCCCGGCAAGGAAGACCTGAGGGCGGATGCCGCCATAGGTCGGATCCGAGTCAACGACATCCGCGAAGATCGCGTTGAAGGCCTTTACGACCGGAACGCCCGGCAGCTTCGCCTGGCAGACCTCGCCGGCGGACGTGGAATGCCCCAGGGTCAGAGCCATGTAGTCATCGGTCAGAGGGTTGGTGCAGTCGACCACCACCTTACCTTCCAGCGAACCCAGAGCCTCTAATGTATCGTCCAGCGCCGTGAACGGCACGGCGATGAACACAACCTCGGCGTGTTGCACCAGATCCGCTGCAAGGCCACCTTTAACACCATGCCGGTCCGCAGCCTCGGCCCCCCGTCCGGCATCCCGCGAGCCGATATGAACCACATGGTCCGTTGCAGAAAACCGGCGCGCAAGCGCGTTGGCGACATTGCCGGTTCCGACGATAAGCAAATTTCTTGAGTTGGGCACGACGACGTTCTTCCCCTTGATAATGTTGCGATTCCGAGGATAGTGGAATCGGTATCATGATGATAATTGTTTTTTGCGCTCGCTTTCAGATTGCAGCGCTTCAGGCGGGCGGTTGGTGTGTTTCAGCCGTGCCGTAAGTGCCCGTTGGTAGGGTGAATGGTGAAAAAACACGATGGCAATTGATCTCGACGATTGGCTGCGCGCGCTTGGAATGGAGCGCTACATCTCGGCGTTTCATGACCATGATGTGGATGGCAGCCTGCTGCCGACGATTACTGCAGAAGACCTCAGGGATATGGGGATCGCGTCGGTTGGCCATCGCCGTCAATTGCTGAATGCGATTGCCTTGCTGCGCAGCGGGCAGGCATCGGACCTGGCAAACGGCCCTTTTGCGGAAAAGGCGGATCGTAGCCACTCGGTCGCGCCGCAACAGCGGCGGCAGCTGTCAGTGGTGTTTACGGATCTTGTCGGCTCGACCCAACTGTCCGAACAATTGGATGCCGAAGAGCTTTCGACCCTATTGACCAGCTACAAAAGCGCCGTGACCGAGATTGTCGAGGAATATGGCGGCTTTGTCGCGCAGTATCTGGGCGATGGCGTTCTGGCCTATTTCGGCTGGCCGCAGGCCTATGATCATGACGCCGAACGGGCGATCCGATCGGGGCTGAGCATCGCCGACTCGATGCATTTTCTGGGCCGCCCGCATGGGGTTAAGCTGAATTGCCGTATTGGCATCGCAACGGGCAATGTCGTTGTCGGGGATCTGATCCGGAACTCATACATCGAAGAAGATCAGGCTGTCGGACGCGCGCCGAATCTGGCCGCTCGAATTCAGTTGATGGCAAAACCGGGCACCTTGGCGATCTCGGATGAAACCAAGAAGATCGTCGAAGGCAAATTCGATCTGACCGATCTGGGAAATCACAAATTGAAAGGCTTTCGCGGCGAGGTGCGTATCTGGCGCGTCGAAGGTGCAACGGACGGCCCCACCCCCGATTTCAAACGTCGGTCAAAAGAAAAGCTGCCGATCATCAACCGCAAGGTTGAACTGGGCCAGTTGGATAGCGCGTGGGAGCGGGTCGCGCAGGGCGTTCCGCGCTCGATGCTCATTTCTGGTGAGCCGGGGATCGGCAAGTCCCGACTGGTGGAAGAGTTCGTATCGCATGTGCTTGAGGCCGAGGGCGACGTTTTGCGCTTTCAATGCTCGCCCTTTCATACCAATGACGCCTTGTATCCGGTACTGAACCAAATCTGGTCTATGGTTTTGGGCGGGGGGCAGCTTTCGGCCGGGGACACAGCCCAGCGGCTGGAACAGATTTTTTCGGCTACAAACCTGGACCCGGGCAAGACAGCCTCATTGGCGGATGCCTTGATGCAGTTTCGAGAACACGGGCGCGACACCACGCTGCCGCTTGATGCGCTGGGCCGGAAAGAGATGACGTTTCAGGCGCTGATCGCTCTGTTCGAATGGTATGTGCGCGACAAGAAAGTGCTGGTTGTCTTCGAGGACCTTCACTGGATCGACCCGACCACAAAAGAGCTTTTGGGACGGCTGCTTGAGACGTTCAAAGATGAGCAGGTCATGGTGCTGCTGACCGGCAGGCCCGCGTTTCAAACCGCGTGGGAGGTCAATACGCGCATCGAACTGACCCGGCTGTCCAACGAGGAAATCGGTGAGATTGCGGCGCATGTCTACGATCTGAAACCGGTGCCGATGCCGGTGCTGGAATTGATCGCGGATCGGTCCGACGGGGTGCCGCTTTTTGCAGAGGAGCTTTCCAAGTCGTTCATTGAAACCGGGGTCTTTGACCGAACCGATGGGGGCGGCACCTCGATTGATGAGACGGCGGTACCGACCACGCTGAACGAGTTGTTGGTCGCCCGCCTTGATCGTCACCCCGAATCCCGCCGGATACTGCAGACGGCTGCGGCCATTGGTCGGGATTTTTCCTTCGACGTTCTGTCTGCCGTGATTGATGAATCCGATCATGCGCTGTCGGCTCATTTAAACACGTTGGTATCGGCGCAGATTATTGTTCCCGCCCCGGCTGCGGCTCGCAGATACTCATTCCGTCACGCCCTGATGCGCGATGCAGCGTATGAGACCATGCTGCGATCCGTGCGTGCAATGGTGCATGCGCGTATTGCGGCTGTACTTGGTGCGCGGTTTCGCAAAATCACGCCCGCCCATGTTCTGGGCAGCCATTGGGGGTTGTCCGGCAACCATGCGGAAGCAACACGGTGCTTCCAGCAAGCGGCGGAGCAGGCAAGTTCGCGCTACGCGAATACAGAGGCCACTGCCTATTTCAAATCCGCGTTGAACCATCTGGAACAGGTCACCCTTTCGGACGGGTTACACCCCGGCACACTGCCGGAGCGTGCCGATCTGCTGGAACAGCTTGGCACCGTCTTGACCTTGGTTCACGACCTTGACGGCGCGGTTGCGGCTTATCGTGAGGCCGTAGGGTTGGTTCAAGACAACCCGCGGAAAACTGCTCGGTTACACCGTCTGACCGGCAATGCCTTGCAACAGGATCGCGCGGGATCACTGGCCGAACTTGCCGCCGCCGAGGCCGCGCTGGATCAAACCGCGTGGCGGGACGACGCCGAGTTACTGCGGGAGTGGATCGACATCCAACTTAATACGCTCAACGTTCACTACTGGAGCGGAGATGGCGAGGCGATGTCTCAACTGGCGGCCGGGCTGGCGCAGGATGTGGGCAGCATGACCGCTGAACAACGCGCCGAGTATTTCGATCAACTGGTGCTGCGTGACCTAAGAATGTCGCGCTATGATCCCACCGAGGACACGATTGAAACCGCATCGAACTATGTGTCTGCGGCTGAGGAAACCGGCAATCTGGCCATTATAGCCTCGGCTCGGTTTATCCTTGGATTCGTCAATCTGCACAGCATCCGCCTGCCACAGGCACAAGAGGCGATGAGCGCAGGATTGGAGGCCGCGCGCCAATCCGGTCACCGCAAGATCGAGTTGCGCTGCATGACTTATTTGTCCCTCGTCTACCGGCGCATGCACAACCCATCCGAGGCCACGCGCCTGTCTCATGAAAGCATCGCGTTGGCGCGGGAACTGCAGATGCATGAGTATATTGCATTGGCGACCGCCAACCTGTCGTGGGAGGCTTGGCAGCGCAGCGCGGACAGTACCGCGTGCAAGCTGGCCCGCGACGCGATGGTTCAGTTCGAGAAGACTTCGATCGCTTATCCGTTTGAATGGTCCGCGCTATTGCCTTTGATCGCATCCAGTCAGACGCAGAAAGACCTCTCCGAGGTGCCAAAGCTGTGCGCGCGCCTTCTGGACAGCAGCCAGCAGAACCTGCCCGAGACGCTGCGCAATGTCGTGGCAGATATTGTCACCCTGACTGGCACGGACGACGTGCCCCTGATCAAACAGCGCATCGCCGCGTTGATCGACGCTGCACGCTATTCTGGGTTCCTCTAACACGGCTCATTTGCGCAAGATTGCTCCGGCCCGAGGGAAAGCTTGCGGCACCGGGTTCGATTTGCTGTAGTGAACGTGCCTGTATTGAGTGGAGGAGACATAATGTCCGAAAGCGATATTGAGAACTTTAGACACGACCTGATTATTGCAAGCGATGATGGCACAGTGTTGCATATCCCGCGTGAGGTCTGGGACAACAAAGCCTATCAGGTTGATCCTGAGAAGTACCAGAACGACAAGGGCTGGGCCTTGGTCCGAGAGCTTCTGGAATGTGGTGTGAACCTTGCCACCATCCCGCCCAAAGACTTCCTGCCGCCTGACAAGTTCGAACCCGAAGGCACCTGCTATCTGGTCAATATCGACGGGCTGAAACAGAGGCACAAATTCACACGCAGCTAGGATCAGCCCCGCTGAAAGACATGGGGCAGGAGGGGGAAGACCAGCACCGAGCGCCTGCCCACGCGGTTCCGTCCGTACAGGTTCTGGACCGCGTCTTGCCCCATATGAAACGCCTTGGCGTCACCCGGTTGGCCGATCTGACCGGCCTGGATTGCATCGGCATTCCCGTCTACGCCGCGCATCGTCCGAATGCGCGGTCTCTGGCCGTGACGCAAGGCAAAGGCGCGACCATCGCGGATGCAAAGGTTTCGGCCTTGATGGAGGCGGTCGAGCTCAGCTGCGCTGAAACTCCGGTTTTGCCCCTGCGTTTGGCAAGCGCCGATGACTTGGCGAAGTCGGAAAACGTGATTGATCTTGAGAGTCTGCCCCGGATTTCAGATCACCCTATTTCGCGCGGCAAATCCGTGCTTTGGGCCGAGGGCAAGGCGCTCTCAGATGATCATTCGGTCTGGGTTCCTTACGAGCTGGTCCATATGGATTACACGCTGCCCCTGCAGCCCGGGTTGGGGTGTTTTCTGATGTCGTCGACCGGCCTCGCCTCAGGCAGCAGCGTTGATGAGGCTACCTGTCAGGCTCTGGCCGAAACGCTGGAGCGTGATGCGGTGACCTTATGGAAGCGCAACCCCAGCATCATGGCGTCCTGCCGGGTCGATCTGCACTCCGTCACAGACCCGACCTGCCAAGCGCTTCTCGACAGGTTCGACGCCACAGGCGTGGCTTGCGCGATCTGGGATGTAACCTCGGACCTTGGAATTCCCGCATTCTTTGCAACGATCATCGACCGTCAGGATGACTTGAGACGTGGCTTGCAGGCGGCCTCGGGGGCAGGGTGCCACCCTGCGCGGGGCATTGCCTTGTCTCGTGCCCTGACCGAAGCGGCGCAAAGTCGGCTGACCCTCATCTCGGGAGCGCGGGACGATCGGATGCGCGACTATTACGAAGCGCGGCGCAATGCAGAAACGCTACTGTCGCAGCGCGCCGAGATCGTCGAGGGGGACACGCCACACAGGTTCGATCAGGTGCCGTTGCATCAGGTCCGCTCCCCTCGTGATAGCCTTGATTGCATGCTGGCCGCGCTTGAACGAGCCGGGCTTGAGGTGCCGGTCGCCATTGATCTTTCGGTGCCCGACCTGCCCGCGACGGTCATACGGGTCATTGCGCCGGGGCTTGAGGGTACATCCTACGCGCCAGGGTACCGCCCCGGAGCGCGCGCGCGGAAGGTGTCATGAGCCAAGGTGACATCCTCCTCTTTGTCGGCCCTTCCTTGCCGCACCCATGTGATGTGGAAGACCGGTTGCCGATCCGACGTCTTGGGCCTGCAGCGCAGGGTGATCTGCTGAAGGCGGCGCTTGCCCGCCCACGTGCCATCATCCTGCTGGATGGCTATTTCGAGGCCTTGCCCGCCGTCTACCACAAGGAAATCCTGTGGGCTTTGTCCGAAGGTATCCCCGTTTATGGCGCCGCCTCGATCGGAGCCCTGCGCGCGTGTGAGCTTGGCAGTTTTGGCATGATCGGGGTCGGAGAGATCTTTGATGCGTTCACCCAATTTCGGCTTGAAGCCGATGACGAAGTTGCCCTAATCCATGCGCCCGAAGAGGTCGGTTTTGCCAACCTTTCCGAGCCACTGGTGAACATCCGCTGGACACTGGATGCCGCCATCGCCGCGCAGGTTGTTGAGCGGCAGTTGGCGGACGCCCTTTTCGCAGCCGCCCGTCGCAGGTTCTATCCCGATCGCAGCTTTGACAGCCTCCTGGAAGACTGTGCAGCTTTGGACCCAGCCGCCGCAGACCGCCTTGAGGCATGGCTTCCCGAGGGCCGAATTGATCAGAAAAACCGCGATGCACAGGCCTGTTTGCAGCGTGTCGAGAGCGACTGGCTTAACGATACGCTTCCAGTCGCGCCAGCGTTCGAGTTCCGGCATACGGATGCGTTCGAAACCCTTCTGACAGGCGTGCTGTCTCATAACCCGCTGAATGATCCTGAGGTCCTTGCGCGATGCAAGACCGCCTCCGGTGATCGGTTCGACGCGCTGCGCCTTGCCGCAGAGATCGACGCGCTGGCTCTTGCGCTGGACCAGCACTCCGGGCAACCCGTGCCGGGCGAAGACCTTGTGCGTGCAGTATCAGAGTTTCGACAGCAACACGGCCTGCTTGATCAGCAAGCGCTGCAGCACTGGCTGAGTCGAAACGGCGTGGATATCGACGCCCTGTCCCGCAAGTTGGAGGAAAGCGCACGGATCGCACGGGCGCGGCAACAGATTGAGCCCCACCTGAACGACCGCATGCGAGACTTGCTGGTCTTTGCACAGGGGTCGTCACAACCTGCGGGCAAAGGCTAGCGCTGACGCCGTTTCCGTTCGACCTTGCGCTTGATTTTGTCCTTCTTGCGCTTGGTGCTGACGGCCTTGCGTCTGGTTGCGCGTCCCTTCGGGCCGCGTCCTCGGGGCAGGGCCTGATCGTCGATGGAGAGCAGCTCCAACTCCAAGCCGCCCGTAACCGGCGTCGCCACGGTCAGGCGCACGGTGACACGTTGGCCTATCGCTATGATCAGGCCGGTATCCGAGCCCATGAGGGTTCCCGCCTCGCGGTCGAAATGGAAGAACTCACGCCCCAGCGATCGGACAGGCACCAGCCCATCCGCGCCGGTCTCGTCCATTTTCACGAAGGCCCCGAAGCGCGCGATGCCGCTAATCCGGCCCGTGAACTCATTGCCGACACGCTCGCTGAGATAGGCCGCTAGGTAGCGGTCAGTCGTGTCGCGTTCGGCCATCATCGAGCGCCGCTCGGTGTCCGAGATATGCGTCGCGGTTTCGTCAAGCCGCGCGATTTCATCCTCGGTCAGACCGTCATCACCCCAGCCATGGCCCGAGATCAGCGCGCGGTGGACAATAAGGTCAGCATAGCGCCGAATAGGCGAGGTGAAATGTGCATAGTTCCGCAGCGCCAACCCAAAATGACCGTAGTTTTCTGGGTTGTAATAGGCCTGCGCCATCGACCGCAGGGTCGTCAGATTGATCAGCTCCGCATCCTCGGTACCCGCCGCCGCGTTCAGCAGGGCGTTCAGGTGACGGGTTTGCAATACCTGTCCTTTGGCAAGGTTTAGGCCAGCGGCTTGGGCCGTTTCACGTAAGCTTTCCAGCTTTTCAGGCGCGGGTTCTTCGTGGACGCGGAACAGCAGGGGCCGACGCTTCGCAATCAGCGTTTCAGCCGCTGCGACATTGGCGAGTATCATGAACTCTTCGATCAGTTTATGCGCGTCCAAACGATCACGGAAGGCGACGCTGGTGACCTCACCCGTGTCGGACAGAACGATCTTGCGTTCCGGTAGGTCCAGTTCCAGCGGTTGGCGCGTCGCACGCGCGGTTTTCAGCGCAGCATAGGCGGCGTAGAGCGGTTTCAGAACCGTGTCCAACAGCGGTCCGGTACGGTCGTTGGGGGTGCCGTCGATGGCCTCCTGCACCTCAGCATAGTGCAGCGACGCGGCCGAGCGCATCAGGCCGCGCACAAAGCGGTGGCCGATCTTGTTGCCCTCGGCGTCGATCTGCATCCGCACGGCGATACAGGCGCGCGGAACGCCTTCGTGCAGCGAACACAGATCACCGGACAGGCGATCGGGCAGCATCGGCACGACGCGATCTGGGAAATAGCTGGAGTTGCCGCGTTTGCGTGCCTCGCGATCCAGCGCGGTGCCGGGCTGCACATAGGCGGCAACATCGGCGATGGCCACCCAGATCACATGGCCGCCGGGGTTCTTGGGATCGTCATCGGCATGGGCATAGCAGGCGTCATCATGGTCGCGCGCATCCGAGGGGTCGATGGTCAGCAGCGGCATGTCCCGCAAGTCTTCGCGACCCTTCAGACCAACGGGTTTGGCCTTGTCGGCCTCGGCGATGACCTTGTCGGGAAAGTCGTCGGGGATGCCGTGTTGATGGATCGCGATCAGCGACACAGCCTTGGGTGCGGACGGGTCGCCCAAACGTTCGACAATGCGGGCGCGGGGCAGGCCCATGCGGGATTTGGGTCCGGCCTGTTCGGCCTCGACCAGTTCACCGTCTTTGGCCCCATGCACCGCGCCTTCGGGCACTTGCCATTCGGTCTGGCTGGCTTTGTCGATGGGCACGATCCGCCCGCCCTCGGCCCCTTTGCGGAACAGACCTACGATCTTGCGCGGGTTGGTCCCGATGCGGCGGATCAGGCGGGCTTCGTAATTGTGGTCTTCTTCCTGCACCACGGTCAGACGGGCCAGTATCCGGTCGCCTTCGCCCAAAGCGGGGTCGCTGGCGCGGGTAATCAGCAGCACGACCGGCTCAACCCCTTCGCCATGCCACTCCAGAGGCCGCGCGAACAGGTCGCCATCCTCATTGGGGGCCTTCACCTGCAGCACGCTGACCGGGGGCAGACGATCCGGGTCGCGATAGCTGCGCTTGCGCTTTTCCAGATGCCCTTCGGCCTCAAGCTCTTTGAGGATGCGTTTCAGATCAATCCGATCCGCGCCCTTGATGCCAAAGGCCTTGGCGATATCGCGTTTCGAGGTCAGGGTGGGGTTCGCCGAGATCCAATCCAGGACCTCTTGCTTGGTGGGGATGCGAGTCATGGGTTTGGCCTAGCACGGTGGTGCGACGGCGTCATGACTAAAATCGCAGCCCCCAGATCCAGTCAGGCGAAGTAGTCTTTCAGGATGCGGGTGTAGATCGCCTTGAGTTGCTCGATCTGGGCTACCTCGACGCATTCATCTACCTGATGCATGGTCCGTCCAACCAGCCCGAACTCTACCACCGGGCAGTGGTTTTTGACAAACCGCGCGTCGGATGTGCCGCCCGTGGTCGACAGCTCGGGCGTGACGCCGGTCTCGGCTTTGACGGCTTTTGACACCAGATCGGAAAGCGCGCCCGGAGGGGTCAGAAAGCTTTCGCCCGAGATCTTGATCCGGGTCTCAACCTCGACGCCGAATTGCTGCGCCACCTGATCGGCCTCCTGCAGCAACCAATCGCTAAGGGCAGCTCCGGAATGCAGGTCGTTAAAGCGGATATTCACCGCCCCGCTGCATTGCGCCGGGATCACGTTGGTCGCGGCATTGCCGGTGTCGATTGTCACAACGGCCAGCGTAGAGGCATCGAAGTGATCGCTGCCCTGATCCAACTCGTGACTGGCCAGCCGATCCATCAGCCGCGCCATCGCCGGCAGAGGGTTCTTCGCCCGATGGGGATAGGCCGAATGCCCCTGCACCCCGGTTACCGTAAACCATGCGGTCATCGAACCGCGACGACCGATTTTGATCATCTCGCCCATATGGTTTGGGCAGGTCGGCTCGCCCACCAGACAGACCGACATCCTCTCCTTCGACTGATCCATATAGTCCAGCAGGGCCGTCGTGCCGTCCAACGCGTCGGCTTCCTCATCCCCGGTGACGGTCAGGATGATGGCCCCGTCGGGAGGCGTGTCGCGGACGAAATCCACAGCTGCGGCGGCAAAGGCCGCGACTCCGGACTTCATATCCGTTGTGCCGCGTCCGAACATGACGCCGTCATGCACCTCGGCCCCGAAGGGAGGCTTGGTCCATGCGGCCTCATCGCCCACCGGAACAACGTCGGTGTGGCCGTTGAAGCCAAAACTACGCGGATGCCCCTTACCCCCCCAACGAGCGAACAGATTGCAGATGCCACCGCGATCCACCCGCGTGCAGTCAAACCCCGCGTCTGACAGCAGATTTTCCAGCAAGACCAAAGCCCCCCCTTCAACGGGTGTGACCGATGGGCAACGGATCAAATCCGCCGTCAATTGAACTGCGTCCGTCATTTCGGGCCTCGGGGTTGGGTTTTCGTTCAGGTTCCCGCACAGATTCAACGAATTGGCCGGATTGCCAACCCCAATCCGCCAATTTCCCCCGGTAATTCCCACAATGTGTCGAGTTGAGACGCCAATAAAACATGGTGCTTTAGCTTGCGGTGACCTTGCTGTTTTGACCTCAATCGCGCTACAGGGCGGCGAAACAGGTAATTTGACCATGAAACGCGCCTTTTACGCATTGATCAGCCTGACTTTCGCCGTTCTCGCACAGCAAAGCCTGGCCCAAACCTTGAACGTCACCACGGTGACCCGCCCGCCGTTTTCCTATGTCGAGGACGGTGCCGAGGCTGGTTTTTCGATGGACCTGCTGGCAGCGCTCGCCGAGTCGCTGGAGTGGGAGTACTCCGTTACCCGGGTCGAGGCCTTCGCAGACATGCTGGGGGCCGTGCAGGATGGCACGGCGGATTTGGCGATCGCAAATATCTCGATCACCGCGCTGCGTGAGACGCAGATGGATTTCAGCCAGCCGATCTTCGAGGCTGGGTTGCAGATCATGGTGCCCTCGGATTCGGCGCGCAAGCCGTCGTTGCTGCAGGCGCTACTGTCGGCCGAGCTGTTCTTTGCCATCGGCCTGGCCTTTGCCATCCTTCTGGGGGGCGGCATGCTGATGTGGGGGTTCGAACGTCGCGCGCAGCCCTATTTCGACCGAAAATTGAACGAGGCATGGTTCCCATCCTTCTGGTGGGCACTGAACTTGGTCGTCAATGGCGGCTTTGAAGAGAGGATGCCCCGTACGCCCTTTGGCCGCATTTTAGGCGTCATACTGGTGGTGTCGTCCCTGTTCATCGTCTCGGTTTTCACCGCCCGGATCACCAGTGTCATGACGGTGGATGCGATCACCGGGAATGTGAATTCGGTCAATGACCTTTACGGCAAGAATGTTGGCACGATCGAAGGATCGACTGCTGCCAGTTTTCTCAACCGGCGCGAGATCGAATACGTCGCCTACCCCGGGCTTAATGAAATGTTGGAGGCATTCAAGGCCGAAGACCTGAACGCGGTCGTGTTTGACGCCCCTGTCCTGTCCTATTTCGCGGCCCATGAGGGTCGTCGGATCGCCACGATGACCGGAGGAATCTTCCTGCGCGAAAACTACGGCATAGCCTTCCCGACGGGATCACCCTTGGTGGAAGAGGTCAATCAGGCGCTTCTGGCTTTGCGCGAAGATGGAACCTATGACGAGATTTACCGCAAATGGTTCGGATCGCGAAACTAAGAAACTGGCCTCTGGTTTCGAAGGCACAGCTAGCTCAGCGGACCAGCTGAAATGCTACAATTATCGCCTATGGATACCAGTGGTGCGGGTGGAGGGACTTGAACCCCCACGCCTTGCGGCGCCAGAACCTAAATCTGGTGCGTCTACCAATTTCGCCACACCCGCAACCGGACGCTTATGCGTCGGACTGGAGCGCTGGATAGCAAAGCTTTTCCGCAAGCGCGAGGGGTAAAATCCATTCAAAGGCAAGTTTTTGCGCTTGAACAAAACGCCGTTGCGATTCGCTGGTATTTGCCAAGCGCTGCGGTATAGTCCGCCAACGTTGCCAATTTGCAGACTATGCGGTTTGTCGCGAGATAGGTGTTTTTGAAGAAGAACCCCGTACACGTAGGGGTTGAGGCATTCTTATGAATCGCGCGCCTTAATGGCGCCACATTTGAAACGCCAAAATATCTTATTCGCGTCAAAATAACACCGCCTTGAACGGGCTTCTTGGTCGCGTAGGAGTTAATGAGTCTTTTCTGCCACTTAGGCGCCCTTACGAGTTTTATTGCTCAACTCCAGTCTCGAGGTTCTTTGCTGTGACCGATCCGAACAACTCCGCTGCCCACGAGCAGGATGCCGTCATCTTTGCACGTGAGAGTTTTCTGGGTGAACTCAAAACCCTGAACCGTGACTACCCCAATACCGGCTTTGGAATTTCACTGCGCACCCATTCGGGCCAGCACTATCTGCTGGCAAACGCGCGGATGCCGCTGCCCGCCAGCAAGTCTGACGGCTTTCCGACCGGGCGTCGTGTGGCCTGCCTGGAAAACGGCGACCGCTTCAGCTCGATCGAGGTTCTGGCAGATTCCGAAGGCTATGAAACCATTACACCACGGGCCGAGGCTGAGATTCTGGGCAATGCCCTGAACCTGATCGCCCGTATAGACACCCTGACCGGGATCCCGGCTCAAGGCGCGGATCACGCGCACCGGATCGCGGCAACAGGAACCGGAGGCTGAACATGGCGCGCAATGACCACCTTTTGTCTGTGGGCAATGAAGCTCTGATGCCGATGACGTCGGCGATGACGTCGTTGACATCGCAGATCGACCAACTGACAGAGGTGGCGGATGCGCGCTCCTCGGCGCGTCTGGCAACGCTCAAGACGCGAATGGAAAACTTCACCGCCAGCGTTACGATGGTGGGGCAGGTCAAGGCTGGCAAGTCCTCGATCGTGAACATTCTGGCAGGCCGTCCTGCGCTGCTGCCGTCTGACGTCAACCCTTGGACCTCGGTGGTTACGACGCTGAACATCAATACGCGCCCGCCGGGTGACACCAAGTCCAAGTTCACCTTCTTCGAGCAGGAAGAATGGGACAACCTGATGGTGGGCGGCGGTCGTCTGGGTGAGTTGGCCAACCGCGCCGGTGCGGATGACGAGATGGACGATATCCGCCGCCAGATCGGTGAGATGAAGGCCAAATCGGAAGAACGTCTTGGCAAGCATTTCGACCTGATCCTAGGTCAAAGCCACCAATACGACTATTTCGACGAAGAGCTGATCCAGCGCTACGTCTGTCTGGGCGATGAGGACGATCCGGATATCGATCCCAAAACCGGACGGTTCGCCGATGTAACCAAATCGGCCGAGCTTTACATGGACATCCCGCAATACCCGATTGCGCTGAAGCTCTGTGACACGCCCGGTGTGAACGATACCTTCATGGTGCGCGAGCAGATCACGCTGCGCAGCCTGCGCGGGTCCGAGGTTTGTGTTGTCGTGCTGGCTGCAAGTCAGGCGCTGACCACGATGGATATGGCGCTGATGCGGATCATCGCCCAGTTCGAAAACCGTCAGATCGTCCTGTTCGTGAACCGTATCGATGAGCTGGCTGATCCGGTGAACCAGGTGCCCGAGATCCGCGACCGGATCCAGGACACACTGAAACAGAACAACATCGACGCCAACACAAGTGTCGTGTTCGGCAGCGCCCTGTGGGCCGAGGCCGCCTTGACTGGCAACCCCGAAATCCTGACCGAGGAGTCGCGTGAGGCCCTGAACACTTTCTACCTTGCTGCAGGGTTCGGAGATCAGGCGCCGTCACTGGACAAGATCTGGGCGCTTTCGGGCCTGCCCGATCTGCTACTGGCAATGAACGAACGTATCGCCGAAGGGGCAGGGGCCAGATTGCTGGACCGTGTGCGCCACCGGGCGCGCAACATTGCCAGCCAGATTCGCGCCACCGCGGTTGCAAAGACTCTGTCTGGGGGTGAGGGCGTCGTTCGCGATCTTGACGGCGCGTCGCCTGAAGATGCGATTGCCGCCGTGTCCGCCGAGTATGACAAAAAGGCCGCTGACCTGACCGCCAAGCTACGCGACAAGGTACTGGAGCGTTTGAACTCGGCCGAAACGAGCTTTGTCAAACGGGCCACGGACTCTCTGATTTCGCATCTGGAACAGAATGGTGAACAGGGTACGTGGCAGTATGACCCTGCAGGTCTGCGGACGCTGCAAAAAGCGGCGTATTTCAGTTTTGCCCGTTCGATGCGCAAAGAAGCCGGCGCGCTTTATTCGGCTGCGGCGGCGGATGTCGAGGCGCTCTACCAGAAACTGCTTGGCAATCATCTGGGTGAATTCAACATCGAAGCCCCGATTGTGCCCCGTGTACCGCCCCCGCTGGGGATCGGTCGCACCATCGCGCTGGACTTGCAAAGCACATGGTGGCGGCGCTGGTGGCAGCGGCGCAAAGGGTTTGAAGCTTATGCATCCGACTACACCCGTCTGATCGCGTCCGAGGCGAACTCAATCACCAAGGATATCGAGGAAAATCAGGTCGCCGCTGTGCTTGAAAACGTACGGGCCGTCCTGACCGACTTCCTGCGCGAGCAAAAGGAAACCCTGCTGAATATCTCGGCCACGGCCGAGAAGGATGCAGGGCAGAACCCGGCGCTGATGGCGGGTC
Organism: Ruegeria profundi; assembly: GCF_049800715.1. Lineage (GTDB taxonomy): Bacteria > Pseudomonadota > Alphaproteobacteria > Rhodobacterales > Rhodobacteraceae > Ruegeria > Ruegeria profundi_A. Next base: position 205,535 of record NZ_JBNAFO010000003.1, on the reverse strand, counting down.
TGCAATTGCAGAAATCCCGTGACGAGATTCTGGGCAGCATCCTCAAAGATCTAAGCAACGAAGCGGCGTAAGTAGAAAAATGGCAAAAGACATCCAAAACCGTTTCATCACCCCCAAGGCATGGGAGCGTATCGAGCAGTGGTCGCGCCGTAAGCCGGTTTTCGCCCTCATGGGCGAGTTCAGCGCCGGTAAATCGACGCTTATGAACTTTCTGCTGCGCAAGCAGGCCTTGCCGACGCAAGTCACCGCAACCCAGCTGCCGCCGGTCTGGTTCAGCTATGGCAACCGCTCGGCTTACGTCAAACGTCATGATGGCAGCACCGAAGATATCTCGCTGGATCAGCTTGAGAGTGTGGGTGTCAACGACGCGCAGTTCATTCGAATTTTCCTTGAGGCCGATATTCTTGAGGCGGTTGATCTGATCGACACGCCTGGTATCTCGGACCCCAAAATCTCAACCGATGTTTGGCAGCGCGCTGTCGGGCAGGCTAATGGCGTTCTGTGGTGTACCCATGCGACACAGGCCTGGCGGGAAACTGAACGTGCGACATGGGTCTCTCTGCCCGAACGGTTGCAGAACAATTCGATCCTGCTGATCACGCGCGCTGATGCGCTGGGCCAGAAGGACCGCCAAAAAGTTCTGCGGCGGGTCAACCGCGAGGCGGGGCATCTGTTTAACCGTTCGATCCTGTTTTCCGCCCGCGACGCGATTACCGCGCGTGACAAAACCGGCGACCCCGAGATGTGGGCGCGCAGTGGTGGCGGCAAGATGATCGACTGCTTCCTTGGGATCACCGAGCAGATCATGGACACCCGCGCCGGCCATCTGTCGCGGTACCAAATTGACAAGAGCCAGTCTGACGGCCCGCTGGTGCGCCCGACCCGGCCCAAGCGCAAGGATGAGACCGCTGAGGTCGCGCCGCTGCAGCTGGTGGATCCGGTTCCTTCGGAGACCCCGGAGGTGGCAGATCAGGACAGTGGCGTGGTCACCAATTTCCCAGTGCGCCCGTCCCGCGTCGAACGCCGCTCGGACGAGGTAGAGCGGGAGCGGATCAATGCGGACGAGGCCGAGCGCCTGCGCGCCGAAATGGTCCCGACGCCGGACCCTCAACCCGCCGAGACGGAAGAGGACCAGTTGCGCGCCCAGTTCAGAGAAGACCCCAAAGACCCGCTGGACCTGTCCTCTTTCGCTGATACCGAGGCGGACCTGGACGTGTTTGAATTCTCGGGTGCGGAAGACGAAGATGAGAATGTCTTTGCCGAAGAGGATGAAACACCCAGCCTCTCAAATGATGTGGCTGAGGCAGCGCCTGAGGCTGAGGAATCTGAAGACCTTCTGGAATCGCTCAACAAGACCTTGTCCAACACACCAGAGGTTGCGCCGACGGAGGCCACAGAAGACCAGTCTGATGCGCCCGGGATCGAGGTTTCGGTCTCGTCGATCACGGCATTGATGGCGGAACAGTCGGGCAGCGATGAAGATGACTTTGAACCGGAGCCCGAAACCAACGGCCTGGTCGAAGTGCGACTGATGCCGCAGCCCGAACCGGAAGAGGTTGAGGAAGATGCAAACGAGGGGCTGATGGACATCCCCACAGGTGAGCTTCCCAGCGCAGCCGCAATGTGGCGAGAGCTTGCCGCCGCCGGGGATCTGCCGACCGATGCTGAGGGTCTTCAACGCGCGTTCTTGGCCTTCCTGGCTGAGTTCGACCAGATTGCCCTTGAGCATATCGAAACTCAGGCCAAAGAGGCGATCAGGTCCATTCCCAAAGCCGGGGAACACAGAGGGGCAGAATGGCATGTTCTGTAGCCGACGCCGACAAGACATGAAGAAGGTCAGGGATTAAATGTCTATTCAAGTTGCTCTGACCGCGGCGATGGAGACCATACCCGACTGCGTTGCAGCCGGGTATGTCGACATGGAAACGGGGATGTTGCTGGGTACCAGCGTCAAGGACCCTGATGCCTCGGACGTGCTGGACACGCTGGCTTTGGCCGCGGCAAACCTGTTTCAGGGGCGCGGGGTGGTGGCTTTTGAAACCATGCTGCGCGAGGCAGGCGGGGACGCGTCTGAAACACCGGGATTTGGGGAAATCGCGGTGTTTTCCGGCGACAGGTTGATCATTTTCCAGCGGACCGGGGAGTATCCCGAACATGTGGTCTGCTACATCTGCAGCAACAGCGCGAATGTAGGGTTGGCGCTTACCAAATCTCATCTCAGCTTAGGGCCGGTTGCGGCCGCAGTCTGAACGGGACCAGAGGGGGTCACGGTATGATGGATACGAACATACTCGACATGCTCGACAATATCGGGCGGTCCTCGGTTGCACGTTTGTCGCCTGCCGTCCCGGTCGAGGGCGAAACCTCTGTTGCGCGCCGTGCGGGCGTTCTGCGCGCAATTCGCGGCACCGTTCTGCCGCGCCGGTTGGAGTTTACCGCGGCTAACGGGGACGTGCTAGCGATCGAGGTCAGCAATGCCCGCGTGACCGATGTGTTCCGCGTCCGGTCGGGAATGGTGCCTGATTTTGAAACCGAACCACGCGAAGGGCTGATCGGCAAACTTGCGCAACTGGTGTCGGACATCGCCGACGCGCCCGCGCCGCTGGAGTTTGTCTCGCTGAAACCGGATGCCGAGCTTGAAGCCGATGACGTCGGTGTCACGCTTGGCGAAATCGAAACGGCCTGTGACCGGATCGAACTCCCGGCCGAGCCTATTGTCTCTGTTGTACCGGATGTTGAAGAACCCGCGCCTCAGGCACCGGATGCCACTTCTTCCGCGCGGGGGTTCTTTGACAGTGCCGAGCGTTTCGCGCAGGCGCGTGGCCTTATCGACGGGGGTGATCCTCAGTTCGAAGGGGACGCTGCATTGAGCCCGGATGCCGATCTTTTAGCGCGTTTCATGGCGGATCTGACCGGATGGAACGATGATAGCCAGTCCGAGCTGCAGCAACCTCAACTGATTGTCATGCGTCCTTCGGGGGGTAAGGGGGCCGCCGTGGCGGTGGTGCAGGATCAAGGCCAGACCGCCATTGCCGTGCATGACGCGCGCAAGCTGGGTGCCGTTGTTGGCCTGTGGACCAAACTTTCCGGGGGTGACTCATGAGCGCCTCCCGATCCTTCAAATTTTCCATCAATTCAAACCAGTGTTTCTTGTTGCCAGGGTAAAAAGTTATGAGTGAAACCAGTCGCCGCGAGCTTATTCGCATCGCCGAAGACATGAACGAGACAAGCAATGACGAAACCCGTCAGTTCATCTCGCGCATTGTCGGAGACCTTTCGGGGTTGAAACCGTCGATCGCCTTTGTCGGGCAGATTAAGGCGGGAAAATCGCGTTTGATCAACGGCTTCACGGGGCAGGCCGAATACCTGCCCTCAGATGTGAACCCGTGGACGACGGTGATTACCGATATGCATTTCGGCCATCCTTCGGGCCGGACTGACGGGGCAGAGTTCCACTTCTTCGACAATCACCAGTGGCAGGCTCTGATCGCCGAGGGTGAAGAGCTGCGCAACATGTTCCCTGATGAAGAGGACAGCTATAAGCGCGAGATGATCGAAGAGCAGGTCGAGGCGATGAAAACCCGCGCCCGTCTGCGTCTGGGCGACAGCTACGAACAGCTGTTGGGTCAGCACCACGATCTGGAAGACCTGAACTCGGACGATCTGGCCCGCTATGTCTGCGCGGGTGATGATCCGAGCGATAGCGAAACCCACGACCCCGGCTCGGATCGGGGACTCTACAGCGATATCACCCGTAAGGCCGAGGTCTATTTTGACATCGGCCATTTCCCGTTTCCGCTGACTGTTACCGATACGCCGGGTGTCAACGACCCGCTGCTGATCCGCGAGGAAATCTCGCGCCAATACCTCAAGGAATCCGATTTCTTTGTGGTGGTTCTGTCCGCGCATCAGGCTTTGTCACGGGCTGATCTGAAGCTGTTCCGCCTGATGCAAGCGCTGGAACTGGGCCAGATCGTCGTCTTCATCAACCGCGTGGATGAGCTGGGCGGCGGGGCCGAGGATGCCGGCAAGGTGCGCAGTGATGTTCTGGACGGTTTGGAACAAGCGCTGGGGAACTCGGACATTGATGTGCTGATGGGCAGTGCCCAATGGGCACATTATGCGCTGACCGGGGATGAGACCGGCGTCAATCACGATGACGTCCTAGCCTGGCTGCGCGCCCATCCCGAGCAGATGAAGCAGTATTTGGACGGTGTGGAAGAGATCAAGCAAGGCCCCGGCCCGATCAGCCGCGAAGGCGTTCTGCGCTTTGCTGCCATGATCGCCTCTGGTCTGCCGGATCTGCGGCGGCATGTGACACAGGCCTTGGCCGACGGCCCTCGCAGCGAACAGCTGCGGATGGCGTGGCAGCATCTGAACAGTTTCGCGCAGGGCGAATTTGAACGGTCGCAGGCCGAGCTGCGCGCGCTTGAATCCGAGGACGGCTCTACTGCAGTTGATCTGGACGAAAACAACAAAACGCTTGGTGAACTCAGGGCGCTAGTCGCCGAGAAGACCGAGGTGATGACGCGCGACATGGATGACGTGCTGGCCAATTTGCGCGGCGTCATGGATGACACGGTGGCCGAGGCGGTCTCGGCCGTGGTGCGTGGCCCGGATGGCAATTCGCCTCTGCTGGCCAAAGGTGCTGAGACCGAGTTGAACTTTACCCCTCTACGCGACCGGATGCGCGAGTTGATCCAGGGGGCCACGCAGGTCGTCCGCCAGCGCATGCTGAGCGAGCTTTACGCGATCGACATGCAGGCCAACGCGGCCCTGCGCGCCTTGCCCGGATGGCAGGATCCCGTCGACAACCGCATGAACACCAGCGCGGTGCGGTGGTTCCGTCCGGACACAACGGCCCTGACCCGCGGTATTACGGTGGAGTTGAGGGTGAACTGGCTGTCGCGCCTGATTTCGCGCAAAAGCGTCGTCACGCGTGCAGAGCGGATGATCGTGCAGGAATTCGAACTGATCGGGGATGATCTGATCGACACGGCGCGTGAAAACATGATGGAGCGGCTGAAAACGGTTTTGGACCACTATGTGGCGCTGTTGGGCGGCTATCTTGAACACCGGACCGGATCGGGTGAAACTAATGCTCAGGCCGAAGCGCAGTATGCGTTCGACCGGGCCCGTCGCATCGCCGATGAACTGGAAACGGTGTTCGGCCCGGTGCGCGCGGATGAAGGACAAGCAAAGGCAGCGGAATGATCGAGTTTCCCGGAACCGAAAAGGAAGTCAGACAGCTTGAACGCTTTCTGAACGCAACCGAATCCCTGCCAATGGATTCGGCGCTGGAGGATATGCGCGCGAAGGCTCTGGCCCATGCCGAGCGTCTGTCCAACGCGGTCAATATCGGTTTTGCCGGGGAATTCGGCGCGGGCAAATCCAGCCTCGCCAATATGCTGGCCGGGGCGGATATCCTGCCCACCGGCCCTCAGCATCTGAAGCTGCCCCTCGTGATCGTTGCCTTTGCGGATGCGCCTGAAACCACCGTCGGCTGGTGGGATAAGGAGCCCAAGACTTACTCGGGGATCGTGCTTGAGAAAGCGGCCGAGGATAAGCCTGATTTCATTTCGGTCGGATTGAACACGCCCGCGCTGCGCGAGATCTCGTTGTTCGATTTGCCCGGCTCGGGCGCGCTTGACGAGACATATAAACCAACGCTCGACCTGCTTCGTTTCGTGGACTGCGCCATCTGGTGTACCAACGGCACAAACGCCTGGCGCGAGACCGAGCGTCATCTCTGGGCACAGGTTCCGCAGGAATTGCGTGACAATAGTCTGCTGGCCGTCACGCATACCGATTTGCCTCACGTCCGTGATGCTCTGGACCGTGTGCTTGCCCGGTTGAACAAGGAAAAAGAGGGCCTTTTCAACGCTGTGGTTCCAATCGGTACGCCTGTCGCCGTGAAAGCCATGGCGCAAGAACCTGAACCAGATTTTGATCTGTGGGAAAACTGCGGCGGTCAGAATCTGGCCGAGAAGGTGCTCGAGGCGGCCTCCGCGCGTCGGATGCATGACCTGAACGCAGCCCGTAAAGACATTGCCGAGCTGTTTCATCCATTTCTGGAAACTCTTGCGGGTCCCGAGCCAGAGCCGGAGGCCGAAAGCCCCTCGGTCCAAGCTGCGCTTGGATCGGCCCTGCCACCGTTGAACAACCCGATTCTTGAAGACTGGCTGGCCGCGATTGCCAGCATTTATGAGGACCTGCGTGAATCCTCGGATATCGAACCGGCCGCGTTCCTGCAAAGCTGTCAGGAAATCGTCGAAGACTTTGCCGAACGTCTGGAGCAGGGCGGCGAGATCGACCCCGATGCGGACTGGATTCCCGGTGAGTTCGAAAAGGCCACCGACCTTCTGCTGCTGCTGCAATTCGAAAGCGGCGACGCACCTTTGCGTGACGCCATCAGCATTCTGGCGCAGCTGAGCGACAACCTCGCCTGGGCTGGTAGCACTGTGGCGACCGAGCAGTCCAAGACCGGAACCTGACGCTCTCCACCTGGAATTGAGCTGCACTGCGGCGATTCGAGGCCTGTCCAAAACGATTCCCTATTGTTTCGAATTCGTAGACCAACCGCTTGTTTTGGTCGGTTCAGTTTTCGAATTATACATGTGAATTTACCATATCTATGATTGCAAAATGGGCCCAACACTATATGTTGATTTAGGGGAAATACGATCCATAGTGAAGCCATGAGGCGGCCCCAATAAAGTCAAATTTGAAACGTCTAACCGGACTTAAGTGTCCTGCGGTTGTTTTTGGTTATGAGTTCGCGGGCTGATTGCCCAGTTTTCTGTACCGCGATTTGAGAAATACGGGCGGATTGAAATGAGCCATAACCAGGCTGTCGGTGCATCGCACGACGAACCAAAAATTGAAGGTTTGCAACCCGGAGCCAAGCTCCTGCGGGGGCAGTATGAAATCCTGAGCTATCTCAGCAATGGTGGCTTCGGAATCACCTATCTGGCCCGTGACAGCCTGGAGCGGGACGTGGTTATCAAAGAATGTTTCCCCGGCGCGCTCTGCCGTCGCGATGGAGACCTGGTCGAAGCCGCTGATCCCTCCTACTCCGAAGACCTACGCGCGATCGTGGACCTTTTCATCCAGGAAGCGCGCAACCACGCGCGGCTGGTGCATCCAAACATCGTCGATGTCCATCAGGTGTTCGAGGACAACAACACCGCCTATATCGCCATGGACCTGATCCGCGGGTGCGACCTGCTGGACTACATGGATAAGCCCGAGAACGAAAGCGGCCCTGACTTCATCGTTCAGGTGACCGAAAAGATGCTGTCGGCGGTCTCGTTCATCCACCAGAGCGGTATGCTGCATCGAGACATTTCCCCCGACAACATCCTGATCGACGAGAATGGCGATCCGGTTCTGATCGACTTTGGCGCTGCGCGCGAGCAGGCCGCGAACAAGTCGGCGGCGCTGTTGACGCTGCGGGTGATCAAGGATGGCTACTCGCCCCATGAATTCTATGTGCGCGGTGCCGAGCAAGGCCCCAGCAGCGACCTGTATGTACTGGCGGCAACGCTGTATCACGCGATCAGTGGTGAGCGTCCGATTGATGGTCAAAGTCGCCTGAACGCGTTCAACAACGGTCAGGAAGATCCCTATTCCCCGCTGACCGGACGGTTTGCGGGTTATCCCGAAGGGTTCCTGGAAGCGATCGACAAGGCGATGGAGGTTCACGCCACCGACCGCTTGCAATCGGCGCTGGACTGGTTGCGCATGTTCCGCGGGCCGGGGGTGATGTTCGATACATTCGCCTATCGTCCGGTCTCGGTCATCGTTGGTATGGACCGCGAAGACAAAGAAGCCGAGAAAGCCCGGATCAAGGCTGAAAGCGAAAATGCCGAGGCGGTTGTGACCGCTTTGTTGGCGGGCAATTCCGACATTGTCATGGGCAATGAAGACAAGGCCGAAGAGGATCTGTCCAAGCTCTCACCCCGCGAGGAACCGGCGGTTGCCGTCGATACAGTTGTCAAAAGCGGATCGAGCGGCAATGGCAAGCTGCTGGCTGGCGTGGCAGTTGTGGCCATCGCTCTGGCCGCAGGTGGGTATGTGATGATGTCCGGTGATGCGGACAAGGTCGAGACAGCGGCGGTGGCCCCTGCGACGGAAGCGGCGGAACCCGCAACCGCAGCGGTGGAAACTGAAACGGCGGCGGTCGAACCGGCCCAAACTGAAGAGCCTTCACAGGAACTGGAACAAGTCAGCGCTGCAGTGCAGCCTGTCGAGCAGGAGCCGGTTGAAACTGCGGAGACGGTTGCCACAGAAGCAGCCCCCGCAGAAACGGTGACCGAAGAAGCACCGCCTGAAGAAACAGCAGTCGCGAACGAAGAAACCGCAGCTGTACCCGAAGAAACCACAGTCGCGCCCGAAGTGACTGCGCCTGAGGCTGAGGTCGCGGCAGCTCCGGTCAATCTGGCCGAGGCTCAGGTTGCGTTCTCGCACTGGGATGTTGAGGTTCCGTTTGACACGTCCCGCCGTCGCGCCTCGACCGGCAACATGTTCTCAATCACGGGTGTAGATGCCAATCAGGACATGTCGGTGATCGGCGATTGGGTTCAGCGCGGAGCTACCATCTTTACTTTGAACGGCAAGCCGGTACGCGATGATGCCTCGTTTGCGGCACAGGTGCTTGAGAACCTGCAGGTGGATCCCGACGGGTATCTTCGCGTGGCTGCGCGCTACCGTCCTCTGGGGGAGACACGGGCGCAGAACGGATTGCTCGCTTTGCCTGCATTCCGCACGATTGGTTTGGAAAACGGCTACGGCTTTAGCGTCAACGGCAATGGGGTCGGTGGCTGGCAGACAGTTGTGACAGAGGTGCCCGAGGGCGCGTCGGGCAGCTTGCAAACAGGGGATGTGCTGGTCAGCGAGGCCGAAACAGGGCTTGCATTCGAAGGGCCGGAAAGCCTCGATGCGGTGTTGGCGCAACTGGTCTCGGGCGAACAGCCTCAGGCGCGGTTTGCGGTATTGCGCAACGGTGCCGATGCTGACGCAACCATGCCCCTTGCGCAGGAGTGATCAGACCGGTTCGAACGTAATCTGCCAGCGTGTGTTTGCTGAGGGTGGCCCTCGAAAGACAGCCACCCTGACGGGACCCGGCCCGGCGCAGAAAGGTAAAAAGTTTCCTGGTTTCACGATTGAAGACCGCAGCGCGGACGGTCGCGGTGCGGGTAGCGAAACGGCACAGAATTGCGTGCCAACAAGTTGAAGGTGTCGACGCCATGTTCAAATACAAAAGCCCTCTCAGCCGGCTTCTAGAAGGTGCCGGCAAAGCCAAAGAAGAAGAAACGACTGAGGCAGCAGCCCCGGCCGAGGAAAAGCCCGAACCGATTGCGGATTTCAACGCGCTACGCGCGGCGCTGGGCGGCGGCAATCTGGCCTCTGAGGCGTATGAAGAGACGTATGACGAAGAAGATGAGCTGACCGTCGAAGGCGAGATGCCCGAGTTTTCGGATGCTGAGGACGCGGCAGAGGACGCCGAGGAAGAGGCGTCGATCTTCGCAGAAGAGGCTCCTGTGACCGAAGAGGTGGCCGAAGAAACACCGATTGCCGAGCCGGAAGCTGACGACCAGATCGTGACCCTCCATCTGTCCGAAGACGAGCGGGTCGAAGCGCCGGTTCAGGATGAGGTCGAAGTGGCGGAGCCCGAAGTGATCGAACCTGTCGCAGTCGAACCTACTCCGGAACCGACCCCCGCTCCGGTCGAGCCTGAGGTCGAAGTTCAGGAGCCGGCGGCGGAAGCCCCCGCACCGCAGCCTGAACCGCAGCCCGAACCCGAGGTGCAGGCAACAGCGGTTGAGCCGACACCGACACCAGCGCCAACTCCGGCCCCAGCCGAGGACCGCCGTTCGCGTGTAAAGACCACTTTCCTGGGCTTCGAACGCGCAGATACCCACGTTCAGGATCTGATCGAAACCGCCGAGCCGGTTGCCAAAACCGAAGCCGCGCAAGAGACCTTCCCGGTGGGTTGGCTGGTTGTTACCCAAGGCCCCGGCCGTGGGTCCAGCATCACCCTGACCGAAGGTCTGATGCAGATCGGACGCAATGATGATCAGGCCATCCAGCTGGATTTCGGCGACACTGGCATCTCGCGCAGCAACCACGCCGTGATTGCCTACGACCCGGAAGATCGCAAATGCTATTTGGGTCATGGCGGCAAGGCCAATCTGGTGCGCCTGAATGGCAAGCCGGTTCTCAGCACCGTGGCGCTGTCCAATGGCGATCTGATCCGCATCAGCGAAACCTCGATCCGTTTCATGGCCTTCTGCGACGAAGGTTTTGATTGGCGGGATTCCTGATAGATGCTCGCGACTCCGGCATATGACGTCGCGCTGATCCTGAATCAGGGTCAGCGGGACACGCAGGAGGATGCCATCGCTGCGCGTATGTTCGACGCAGCGGATGCAGGCTATGTGGTGATTGCCGACGGTATGGGCGGGCATGAGGCCGGTGAGGTCGCCTCAAGCCTCGTGGTTGCCGCCTGGCGAGAGGCGCTGGACGCTGAGCTGGAAAGCGACACTCTGTCGGAACGCGCGGCGATAGATGCGCTGCCTTTGGCGGCCATGCAGGCCAACGCGCTGATTTCGAACCGCAATGAAGAACAGGGCGATGGCTGCAACATGGGGTCCACCTTGCTGGGCACCTTGCTGTTGGGGCAGCGTTTGTTCTGGATTTCGATTGGCGACAGCCCGCTCTACCTGTTTCGGGACGGCGGGCTGATGCAGATCAATGAAGACCATTCAATGGCGCCGATGATCGACGCGCAGGTTGCCGACGGCACGCTGACCGAAGCGCAGGCGCGGTCTCATCCGGACCGCAATCAGCTGACCTCGGTCATTATGGGCGGTGCAATTCCCAAAGTGGATTGCCCGGAAGATCCGCTGGCAATGACGGCTGCAGATATCCTCATCCTCGGCAGTGATGGCCTGCAGACCCTGACGGATGACGAGCTTCAGGCGGTCGTAGGCAGCCACGCGCAGGCATTGGCGCAAGAAATCGCAGAGGCACTGCAGCAGGCGGTGCTGGCGAAGAACAACCCTGATCAAGACAACCTCTCAATCGCAGTCGTGAAACTTGCGAAACAATAATAAGGCAAAGCAACGGGACCCATGAAAAACACATTGATCATATCGAGCCTGGCCCTGGCGGCGGCTACAGGTGCAGCATCCGCACAAGAGGCGTGCTCGAACTACGAGATTCAGCGCGGCGACAGTCTGAGAGAGCTGGCGATTCAGGTCTATGCGACGGAAGACTTCCGCATCATTTTTGACGCCAACCGCGATGTGATTGGATCCAATCCGAACATCATTCGGGTCGGTGACGTGCTGGCAATGCCCTGCCTTGAAGATATCGGTCGCACTCCGGTTCTGGCTGATACCGAGGCTGAGCGTCTGGCCGCCGAAATGGCTGCCGAGCTAGTCAAAGCTGCCGAAGAGCGTGCAGAACAGGCGATCGCCGAGGCCGAAGCCCGTGTGGCCGCCGCCGAAGCTGAGGCCAAGCAGGTCAGTGAACAGGCCGTGGTTGAAGCAAAGGCCGCCGCGCGTGAGGAAATTGAGGCCGCACGCGCCGAAGGCGCCGCCCTGATCCGCGACGCCGGTACGGGCGAACGCCCTGAGGTGCGCGACCGTCAGGTGCTATTGATCACCGGCGGCGACTATCAACCCTTCACCGACGAAGCACTGCCGCACCGTGGCCTCTATACGCATCTGGTGGAAACCGCGATGCTGCGCGCCGCGCCCGAGCAGGCCTACAAGATTCAGTTCGTCAACGACTGGAACTCGCATCTGGATCTTCTGATGCCGACGCTTGCGTTTGACGGCACGTTCCCCTGGTCGCGTCCGAATTGCGAAGAACCCGCGGCGCTGTCCGAAAACGACCGCAACCGCTGTGAGACCTACAACTTCTCGAACCCGTTCTACGAAGTGGTCGACACGTTCTTCGCCCGCGAAGGCACAAGCTATGTCGAAGCGCTCAGCTACGCTGATTTCGCCGGAACGACGATCTGCCGCCCCGAAGGTTGGTCGCTGTCACATATGGATGCGGTCAGTCTGTACGAGCCGATCATCACCTTGCTGCGTCCGGAATCGCCGGACGAGTGCTTTGAAGCCGTGATGACGGGCGAGGCCGACATTGTCGCAATCGAAGCGCACCTGGCCGACGGGGCCATCGGTCGGCTTGGCTACGAACATCGCATTGTCGAGAACCCGAATTTGGCGGCGATCAAGTCGCTGAATGTCATGACGCACAAGGACAACCCGGACGGAGAAGCGATTCTGGAAACGCTCAACAAGGGTCTGGCGATCATGCAGCAATCCGGCGAATGGCGAGACATCGTCTCATCCGCTCTTCGCTATCAAATGGAAAACGGCTGAGAAAACTGAAAAGCCATCTCAAATTTTATCTGGAGAAAACACCGAATGCCCAACTTAACGCTCCATAGTGTTGCGCTGACAACCGCTGCCGTATTGACGGTCAGTGCCGGAGCCGCTGCCGCCCAACAAGCCTGTACGAATTATACCGTACAGGACGGCGATACCATGGCGTCCATCGCTTTGACCGCGTATGGCACGTCCAACTACCAGCCGATCTTCAACGCGAACCGCGATGCGATCAGCAACCCCAACGCGCTGGATCCCGGGCTGTCTCTGGTCCTGCCTTGTGAGGACGGAAACCTGCCAAACGGTCAGAGCGCAAGCGACATCATCGCGGCACAGCAGGAACGTTTTGCAAACTCTGCGCAGAGCAGTGCGTTCAAACGGCCGATCAAACTGGTGACCGGCAATGGCTGGGCTCCGTTCGCGGATGAAACCCTGAACGGTGGCGGGTTCATCACCCGTCTGGGCACCACAACACTGCAGCGTGGTGGCAATAACGAGCAATTCTCGATCAGCTTCGTAGATGACTGGAACTCGCATATCGAAACCCTGCTGCCGCTGGGTGCGTTCGACGTGTCTATGGCCTGGAACATCCCCGACTGCACCAACCGCAGCTATGAATGGTCATGGGAGACCGAGGTCCGCTGCACGCAGTTCCACGCCTCGGCTCCGGTCTATGACATCGTGTTCGGTTTCTACAGCGTGCCCGACGGCAAATACGCCGGAGCCACCAGCTTTGACGACCTGCACGGCGCCACGATCTGCCGTATGGAAGGCTGGCCTCTGCACGATCTGGAGCAAGAAGGTTTGCTGCGCGACGATACCATGACGGTTGTGCAGCCCGCCACCGCACGGGAATGCCTGGATGCGGTCATCACCGGAACGGCTGACATCGCCACGTTCGAATTGCAGCTGTTCGCAGACGCCATGAGCGAAATGGGCCTGAATGCCAACGACCTGGTCGAGAACCCCTATGTCTCGACGTTGTCGTCCCTTCGCTTCATTACTCACCGGTCCAATCCTCAGGGTCAAAGATACCTTGCCCTGATGAACAAGGGCCTCAACGAAATGCGTGAAACCGGGGAATGGTACGCCATCATCTCGGATAGCCTGAATGAGCATAACGAAAGACTGCTAGACGCAATCAACTGAAACCTCATCTCCACATTCCAACTTATGGGAGGAATAAAAAATGCTAAGAGAAAAACTCAATACCAAAGTGATGACGGCAACCGCCGTCCTCACACTCTCCGCAGGTGCTGCAGCAGCGCAGGAAGCCTGTTCAAACTACACCGTGCAGGACGGCGACACGATGGCAACCATCGCGATCGCAGCCTATGGCACATCGAACTATCAGCCGATCTTCAACGCGAACCGCAACGAGATCACCAACCCCAATTCGCTAGAGCCCGGCCTGGTCCTGGCTCTGCCGTGTGAGGATGGCAGCCTGCCCAACGGTCAGTCGGCGCAGGAAATCATCGCAGCGGAAGAACAGCGTGCGGCCAGCGTGAAACGGTCGAACGTCTATGCACCGCCGATCAAACTGGTTGCGGGCAACGGCTGGGAGCCGTTCACGACAGAATCCCTGAGCGGCGGCGGCATCATGACCCGTCTGGCAACGACCAGCCTGCAGCGCGCCGGCAACAGCCGCGACTTCTCGGTCAGCTTCGTGGATGACTGGTCTTCGCACCTGGACACTTTGCTGCCGCTGGGCGCGTTTGACATCTCGATCGCCTGGACGCTGCCGGATTGCACCAACCGGTCCTATGAGTGGTCCGAAGCAACCGAAGCCCGCTGCACGCAGTTCGTGGCGTCTGTTCCGATCTACGACGTTGTTGGTGGCTTCTTCACGCTGCCCGAAAGCGAATACGCCGCCGCAACAGAGTTTTCGGATCTCGAAGGTGCAACCCTTTGCCGTATGGCGGGTTGGAGCATGGTTGTTCTGGAAGAAGTTGGCCTGAACGGCAAAAATCTGAACCTGATTCATCCCAACTCAGCGCGTGAGTGCCTGGACGCCGTTCTCACCGGCACAGCAGACGTTGCTGCATTCGAGGTTGAGCTGTTTGCCTCAACCATGAATGACATGGGTTTGACATCGGACGATATCGTCGAAAACCCCTATGTTTCGACACTCTCGTCGATGAGCTTCATGGCCCACCGTTCGAACCCGTTTGCCCGCGAATACATCGCCATGATGAACAAAGGTCTGAACGAGATGCGCCAGTCCGGCGAATGGTACGCAATCATCTCGGACACGCTGCGTGAGCAGAACGAAAAGCTGAACGCCGGTTCGAACTGATCCCTCGGTTCAACTGACGCAGAAGGGCCGGTTGTTTCAACCGGCCCTTTTTCTTGTCATGGGGACAAAACCGGTGTTTGAATTCGATCTGTTCGGCACGTCTGTGCATGCTGTCCGAACGCATCGACTTTCCACAGGACTGACCCATGATCCAAGACAACCCCGCGCTTATTGATGCCATTCGTGACAGGTTCGCTCATGTCGACACGTGCCCGTTTCAGGGCGAACGCATTTTCTTTGAGAATGCAGGCGGCGCCCTGACGTTGAAATCGGTGGCTGAGACCTCGGCTTTTTATGCGGCGATCCCGGACAATCCGGGCCGTATCAACCCTGCGGGGCAGGGCACGCAGAATGTGATCAACCAGGCCAAACAGGATCTGGGCGTGTTCATGAACGCCTCAAGCGGCCAGTTCTTTGCTGGCGAAAGCGGGACCGAGCTGTTGTTCCGCTTGATCCGTACCGCGAGTTTGGCCGCACCCAAAGGGGCCAAAGTGATCGGGTCCTCCATCGAACACCCGGCCACCCGCAGCGCCGCGCGCCGCTGGGCCGAGATTGCAGGGCTCGACTACGTGAACGTGCCCCATGACAACGATACCGGTCTGGTCACGGCTGAGGACTACACCGCGCTGATGACCCCGGATGTGGCGGTTGCGACGATCCTGCATGCCTCACCTGTGACAGGCATGGGCATGGATGTGGCCGCGATCTCGGCCGCGATCCGGGCGGTTGCGCCGGATTGCATGATCATTGTCGACGGCATCCAGCACGCGGCCCATGGGCAGCTCGATCTGGATGCCTACAACGTCGATGGCTATGCGATCTCACCTTACAAAGTGTTCTCGCGCCACGGATACGGGATTGCTTGGATCTCTGACCGTCTAACCCATACGCCCCATGACATGCTGATCGACGCCCCCGCGACAGGGTGGGAGTTCGGCACCCGCGATACCGGTTCCTACGCGACGGTGTCGGATGTGGTGTCCTATTTCGACTGGCTGGGTGGGGAAGTATCGGACGAGACCGACCCGCGCGCGCGGATCGAGGCTGCGGGTCGTGCCATTCATGACTACGAGACGCACCTGACCGATACAGCAATCAACGGCAGCGGCAACCTGCCCGGTCTGCGCGATATGGACCACGTCACCATTCTGGCCGGGGCTGACAACCCAGCGCGTGAGGGGCTGGTGTCGATTGTGGTCAAAGGCAAGGCATCCGAAGATGTGGTCGAGACGCTGAATCAGCAGGGCATACGAACCCATACGCGCAAGGCCGACCATTACTCGGGCAATGTGCTGGGGCCATTGGGGCTATCGGACTGCATCCGCATTTCCTTCTGTCACTACAACACGGAACAGGAAATCGCCCGGCTCTTGGCCGCCGTCAAAGAGCTTGGGGAAGACGCGTAGCGCTAAAGTCTCTGCCCGTCCTCGCCAAAGGCGAGGACGTTGGCCTGATCGAATGCGATCCCGGTCTGCGCGCCCGGCTCAACCCTGTGTTGACCGAAGGCGCGGATGGTGAAGGGTTTTCCGGTTCCGATATCGACCATGATATTCGTATCCGCACCTAGGTTTTCCACATGCACCACGGTGCCGGATAGTGCCCCGGTTTCAGAATGGGTGGCATATTCCGGGCGGATGCCGAAATAGGTGCCCTTCGGGCCGCCGATCATATCCGCTGGGACAAAATTCATGGCGGGGGAGCCGATGAACTCGGCCACAAAGCGGTTGGCGGGGTTGTTGTAGAGGTCCATTGGGCTGCCGATCTGTTCCACACGCCCGTCCCGCAGGACCACGATCTTGTCGGCGAGTGTCATCGCTTCGGTCTGATCATGGGTCACGTAGATCATGCTGGCGTCAATCTGGCGGTGCAGATTGGCGATCTCGACCCTCGTGTTCAGACGTAAGGCGGCATCCAGATTGGACAGCGGCTCGTCAAACAGGAACAGTTTCGGGTTGCGCACAATCGCACGTCCAATGGCGACGCGTTGCCGTTGGCCGCCTGAGAGTTCGGCGGGACGGCGCTCCAGATAGTCCTCAAGCGACAGCATCCGGCTGGCCTCGGAAATGCGGCGCGAGATTTCGTCCTTCGGGTGCCCGGCTTGTTTCAGCCCCAGCGCCATATTCCCACGCACCGTGAGATGCGGATAGAGCGCGTAGGACTGGAACACCATCGCAAGCCCGCGTTTCGCCGGGGGGACGGAGTTGACCTGCTCGCCGTCGATTTCGACTGTGCCCGAGGTCGCATCCTCCAATCCCGCAATTACCCGCAGCAAGGTCGATTTCCCGCAGCCCGAGGGGCCGACAAAGACCACGAATTCGTTTTCCTCGACCGTCAGGTCGATGTTCTTCAACACCTCAACTGGCCCGAAGGATTTACACACTTTGCTCAGCTTCAGGGCGGTCACGTCACGCCTCCTTCAGGTCAACCGGTTGCCCGGTTCTAATGCTTTCATCAGCCGCCAAGCAGATCCGCAGGGATTGCACCGCGTCGCTCATGTGGCGGGTCAGGTCGATATTCTCGGCGATGACGCGCAGCATGTAGGCTTGCTCTGCATCGCACAGCTCCTGATGGCCCGGTTCGCCGTCCATTTCGATCAGAGTGTCCCGATCCGGGCGATGTACTAGAATGCCGCCCACTTTGGTGTGCCCGTCCACTTCGTCCGAAGCGCCTTTGTTGCCCTCGGTGATCGAAACGGCGCCATTGGGCGAGATGATGTCTTTCACGAAGAACGCGGTTTCGGACATCATCGGGCCCCATCCGGCCTCGTACCAGCCGACTGAGCCGTCCTCGAACACCACCTGGAACTGGCCGTAATTATACATATCCGGTGCGATCTCGTCCGATAGGCGCAGGCCCATGCCGTTGACCCGAACGGGCAGGGCGTCGGTGATCTGGCACATCACATCCACGTAGTGCACGCCACAATCGACGATGGGCGAGGTGGTCTGCATCAGCGCCTTATGCGTCTCCCAAGTCGGGCCGGTGGATTGCTGGTTCAGGTTCAGGCGGAACACGTAAGGGCCGCCCAAGCCTCGCGCCTCAGTGATCAAACGCATCCACGAGGGGTGGTGGCGCAGGATATAGCCGATCACCAGCTTGCGCCCCGTTTCGACCGCTTTGGCGACAACGCGGCGCGCATCCTCGACCGTGGTGGCCAGAGGTTTCTCGACAAACACATGCGCGCCAGCCTCCATCGCGGCGCAGGCATAGTCGGCGTGACTGTCGGAATAGGTCGCGATGACCACCAGATCAGGTGCGGTCTCTGCCAGAGCGGTGTGGAAGTCCGAGAAGGCGGGATAACCCTGCAATTCGGACTGGTCGACCTGGCCCGAGCGATTGACCAACCCGACAATCTGCGCGTCGGGATGATGGTGATGCGCCAGCGCGTGGCTGAGGCCCATATTGCCCAGACCTGCGATAAGGACTCGGATCATTTGACCGCCCCCGAAGTGATGCCGCGGATCAATTGCCGCGAGAAGATGACATAGAGAACCATGACCGGCAGGATCGCCATGCTGAGCGCGGACAGAACCGCGTTCCAGTCGGTGACAAACTGCCCGATGAAGACCTGACTGCCCAGTGTGAGCGTCTTGGTTTCCTCGGCCGGGGCCAGGATCAGCGGGAACCACAGATCGTTCCAGATCGGGATCATGTTGAACACGGCAACTGTTGCCATGGCTGGGCGCACAAGCGGCAGAACCAGACGGAAGAAGATTGTGTATTCGCTGAGGCCATCAATGCGACCCGCGTTTTTCAGATCGTCGCTGACCTGCCGCATGAACTCGGACAGGATAAAGACGGCCAGAGGCAGACCCTGCGCGGTATAGACCAAGATCAGCGCCATCAGCGTGTTCACCAGCCCGGTTGCGACCATCATCTCAAGGATGGCAACGGTGCCGATGCGGATCGGGATCATGATGCCCAAGGCCAGATAGAGGCCCATCAGGGTATTGCCGCGAAAGCGGTACTCGCTCAGCGCAAAGGCGGCCATTGCGCCGAACAGCAGGATGAAGAACAGCGACACCACCGTGACGATCATCGAGTTCTGGAAGTAGAGGAAGAAATCCCCCTGTTTCATCACTGTCTGATAGCCGATCATCGAGAATGTCTCGGCATCGGGCAGGGCCAGCGGCTCACGAAAGATCGCTTTGCGGGATTTGAAGCTGTTGATCACGATCACGAAGACCGGGAACAGCGCGATCAGGGTGTACAGGATCAGCGCGCCATGCATGGCGGCGATATTGAACGGGTTTCTGCGGGCTTTGTTCATCTTGCCACCCTCAGAACTGATACCGGCGGATGCGGGTCTGGATCAGGAACAGATAGACGCAGACGCCGGTTAGGATGATCGCAAACATCCCCGTCGCAATGGCCGAGCCCATATGCGGATCGCCCAGCTGCAACTGGAACCCGAAGAAGGTGCGGTACATGAAGGTGCCCAGAATATCCGTTGAGAAATCGGGGCCGGCCAGTGCGCCTTGCGCGGCATAGATCAGGTCAAACGCGTTGAAATTCCCCACGAAGGTCAGGATCGAGATGATGCCGATAGACGGCAGGATCAGCGGCAGTTTGATCTTCCAGAAGGCGGCCATACCGGTGATGCCTTCGACCTCGGCGGCCTCAAGGATTTCTTCGGGGATCGACAGCAGGGCGGCATAGATCAGCATCATCGGGATGCCGACAAACTGCCAGACCGACACAAGCGCCAGGGTGGTCAGGGCATATTCCTCTTTCCCCAACCACGGAGCATAGAGGGATTTCAGGCCAACAGCGGCCAGCATGTCCGGCGCAATGCCCCAGATCGGCGAGAGGATCAGTTTCCAGGCAAAGCCAACGATCACGAAAGACAGGATTGTCGGAATGAAGATGGCCGAGCGGTAGAAAGCGGCAAACCTCAGCCGCGGGTGGCTGAGCATGGCGGCCAGAGCGATGCCGATCGGGTTCTGCACCAGCATGTGAATGAAGAAAAACCAGAAGTTGTTACCTAACGCATTCCAGAACGCATCCGACCATAAGGGATCGCCGAACAGGGTACGGAAATTGTCCAGCCCGACAAAGACGCGGGATTGATCGACCTCGGTAAAAAGCGCCAGCCGCAGCGTGTTGAAAAGCGGCAGGATCATCACGGCAGTGTAAACCAGCACGGCGGGCGCAAGGAACACCACTATGTGCCATTTGATCCGGCTGTTGCCCATCTTATGCCTCGACTGTTCTGGGTGGGTCCGGCCCGAAGGCCGGACCCGTTGGTTTCGTGAGTGGTTATTGGTGCGGTGCGTACCAGGAGGCGAGGCCATCCTGCAGGCGCTGACCGGCGTCTTCGGGGCTTTCTTCGCCCTTGATGACCTGAGCCGAGGCATTCCACGTCTCGTTCTCAAGGTTCGGCGTGCCGCGCGACAGGATCTGGTAGGTCGAGCGGATAGTTGAGCCACACTCGCCACGCCAGCTTACGAACTCCTGCGCCAGCGGGTCGTCCATCGCCACGTCAAAGCTCGACAGCGAGAAGAAGCCTGGCAGGGCATTGGCGTAGATGGTCGCGAACTCTTCCGAGCCGACCCAATCCAGGAAGGTGCGCGCGGCCTCTGCGTTGGGTGACGCGGCGTTCAGGCCGATGGCGATGTCGGTGTGGTCCGAGATATAGCACTCATCACCTGCATTCTGGACGGGAGGCTTAAACGCACCCATTTCGAAATCGGCCAGATTGTTGAAACCGCTGATCTCCCAGCTGCCAGCGGGATAGACGGCTGCGCGGCCCAGAGTGAACAGGTTCTGGCTGTCCGGATAAGTCTGGGCTTCGAACCCGTCGCCCATGTACTCACCCCATTTCGCCAATTGGCGATAGGGAGCGACCCATGCCTCATCCGTCAGCTTCTGTGAGCCTTCGATCAGAGCCAGACGCCCCTCTTCACCTTTCCAATAGTTCGGGCCGATATTATTGTAGCCCATGGTGGCCGCTTCCCACTGGTCATTGGTGCCCATGGCCATTGGAATATAGGTGCCGTCCTCTTTGATCTTGTCGAGCGCAGCGAAGAACTCAGCCTCGGTTGTCGGGACTTCGATACCCAGCTCGTTGAAGGCGTCCTTGTTGTAGATAAATCCATGGATCACCGAGGCCATGGGAACGCAGAAGGTCGCCGCGCCGTCATCGGTCTGCCACGCAGATTTTGCCACGTCCGAGAAATTGGCCATGCCGCCCAAATCGGACAGATCCGTCAGGTGACCGGCCTCATAAAGACCAAGCGAGGTATCGAACGGACGGCAGGTGATCAGGTCTCCGGCCGACCCGGCATCCAGTTTGGCGTTCAGGGCCGCGTTGTATTCTGCAGGGGCCGAGGGCGTGAATCGGATTTTGATATCCGGGTTCTGCGCCTCAAACGCAGGGATGATCTTTTCCTGCCACAGCGCCAGATCGTCATTGCGCCAGCTTTCGATAGTCAGAACCGTTTCGGCATAGGCGGCGCCTGCAAGGGCCGACGACGCCAGCAAAACGGCGCTTAGTGATATCTTCTTCATGGTCTTTTCTCCCTTGATATTTTGTTTGGTTTTAAAGTTGTTTTAGCGCTGGGCGCAGGTGGCCATCAGATTGCGCCAAAAGCGCCTCGGCCCGGTCCGGGCTGTCGGCGCCCGCGGCCAGCAAGATTGCCTGTTTCACGTTACCGGACGCCTGCGTAAGCGCAGCACTGGCCTGCTCTGCCGAAACCCCGGCGATTTTTCCAACGATCCCTTCGGCGCGTTGCCGCAGTTTATGGTTGTCGGCGATGACGTTGATCATCATCCCGTCATGGACGTGGCCAAGGCGAATGCCCATCAGCGTGGACATCATATTCAGAGCCACTTTCTGCGCCGTCGCGGCCCCAAGGCGCGTTGAGCCAGCGATGGGTTCGGGTGGCGTGTTCAGGTGAACGGCGCAATCCACGTAGTCGAACAGCGGGGCCTCTGCGTTGTTGGCGATCCCGATGACCTTGGCACCCTGCGCGCGCGCATGACGGGCGAATTCGACGGCATAGGGCGTGCTGCCACTGGCGGAAAGGGCGATTACAGCGTCACTCGGTTGTACCTTGGCCGCCACAGTTTGCGCCGCAGTTTCATCATCTTCTGTATGACCGGGCATCGCCGCGCCCTGTGGCACCCCGCCTGCCATGCAGATCGCCATGGACTCAGGCGAAAGGCCAAAGGTTCCGGATAATTCAGCACCGTCCGCCAGCCCCATCAGGCCCGAGGAACCGGCCGCAGCGTAGTAAATCTTGCCGCCCTGACGCACCGTATCCGTAAGAATAGCAGCCCCCTCTGAGAGGGCATCCAAGCAACCGTCAAGCCCACCCAATGCTGCCTTCTGCGCCTCAAGCAGATAGTCAAGGATGTCGACATCTGGCCGCAGGTCAAGCCCTTCGACCTCGTCGCGCAGCATTTCCGTTTGCGGCAGCATTTGATTCCTCCCCAGATGAGAGTAATACCTATATAATACCTTTTGTCTACCTCTCCTTGGAAAAATATGCTAAAACCCCCGATTTGGCCGGCAATTCTCAGTTTCTATAAGCTGAGGTCTTTTTTTTCGGCAAAAGGTATCCTAAAGGTATCTATATGGATGAGTCCTTCCAATACCTGATTGCAATCGACGGCGGTGGCACAAAATGCCGGTTCGCGATGGTCACACCTGACGGTCGGGTCGAGGTGACATTGGGTAGTGCCAATGCCTTCTCGGATCGTCAGAAAGCGCTGCGCACCCTCGATGAGGGGCTGCAGGCTTTGGCCGATAAGGCGCAATTGCCCCGAGCGCATCTGGCCGAGATTCCGACCTACGCGGGACTGGCTGGGGTGACGGATGCCGTTGCGGCGTCGGAGGTTGCGCGCAGCCTTCCCTCGCGGATAGTCGAGGTCGAAGATGATCGCAGATCGGCGGTTGTGGGCGCGTTGGGCGCGCAGGACGGTTCTGTGATCGGCGTTGGAACGGGATCCTTTCTGGCCCGTCAGGCCGATGGGCGAACGCAGTTTATTGGCGGCTACGGAGCTTTGATCGGCGATCAGGCCTCGGGCAACTGGTTAGGCGTTCAGCTGCTGCAACGCGTTCTATTGGCGATGGACGGCATTCAACCGCACAGCGCGCTGACCCGAAAAATCAGCGCGGAATATGACGACGATCCCATGCAAATCGTTGCGTTTGTTGGCCAGGCGAATCCCTCGGATTTCGCAGGCCTCGCCCCCGAGATCATCGTGGCTGCGGCTGGTGGCGATCCCGTGGCGCAGGAACTGATGCAAGGCGGGGCCGACTATCTGGCGCAAGGGCTGCGTGCACTTGGTCACACCGACGAATCGCCCGTTTGCATGATCGGCGGGGTCGCACCGCATTACGCAGACTATCTGCCGCTTCACATGCAGGCCTGCATGACCGAGGCCAAGGGCTCGCCGCTTGACGGTGCCCTGATCCTGGCGCGTCACCTGGCCGAGCGGGCAAAGGTAGGGGCGGGCTGATGAGCGACACTATCGAGACATTCCTGAAATCTGCCGACTGGCTACAGGAGGCCACAGGCCCTCTTTACGTGCGGTTGCGCAAGCGACTTGAACAAAGCATCGAGGCCGGTGTTCTGGCCGAAAGCGCCCCGCTACCTGGCGAGCGTGAGATGGCCCATCTGACCGGCCTGTCCCGTGTTACCGTCCGGCGCGCGCTGCAGGATTTGGTCGAGCGTGGCATCATCGTGCAGCGTCAGGGCTCGGGCAGTTTCGTGGCGGACGGAACGCCTCGGGTCGAACAATCGCTGTCTCTGCTGACCTCTTTTACCGAAGACATGACCCGTCGGGGGCTGGATTCGACCAGCGAGTGGCTGGACCGTGGCATCCACACACCCTCACCTGAAGAGGTCATGGCGCTGGCCCTGTCCTCGGGCGAAGAGGTAGCGCGGCTGTCTCGGCTGCGCATGGCCAATGACCGGCCGATGGCGATTGAGCACGCGGCCTTGCCGGTCGATATCCTGCCGCATCCAGAAGGCGTAACATCCTCGCTCTATGAAGTGCTGGAACGCGACGGCAACCGCCCGGTACGCGCCATGCAGCGAATTTCAGCCATCAACCTTGAGGCCAACGATGCCGCCGTTCTGGGGGTCGAGCCAGGCGTGGCCGGGCTGCGGATCGTGCGGACCTCGTTCCTGTCCAATCGACGGGTGGTGGAATTCACCCGCTCTGTCTATCGCGGTGATGCCTACGATTTCGTGGCCGAACTGCGCCTTGCAAACAGCTAGGAAAGCACATGCAACAGCAGATCACCCGGATGCGCCGGGAAATCGATGAGATACCCGACGCGGTCGAACGGCTGCTCAGCCGGGGTCAAAAGGACATCGCGTCCACCGCCGAGGTCGCCCGGACCCTTGATCCCGCCTTTCTGACGAGCGTGGCGCGGGGGTCTTCAGATCACGTCTGCACCTATCTCAAATACGCGTCGGAAATCCTGTTGGGCCTGCCGGTGGCCTCGGTCGGCCCTTCTGTCGCGTCGATCTACAACGCGCCGCTCCGGCTGCAAAACAGCCTTTGTCTGGCCGTGTCCCAGTCCGGTCAAAGCCCGGATATCCTGGCGATGGTTCGCAGCGCGGATCGTGATGGCGCGCTGACCATCGGGCTGACCAATGACGCGGCCTCTCCGCTGGCGGCATCCTGCGCCCATACGATTGATATTCAGGCGGGCCCGGAACTGAGTGTGGCCGCGACCAAGACATTTGTGTCCTCGGCCGTAGCGGGCCTTTGGGTCTTGGCTGAATGGGCGCGGGACGAGGCGCTTTTGGCGGCCATTCGCGATTTGCCAGAACGGCTGGCGGAGGCTGCGCGTATCGACTGGCCCGAGGTACGGGCTGCGATTGGGGCGAACCCGTCGCTGTTCACCTTGGGGCGCGGGCAGGTGCTCGCCATGTCCAACGAGGCCGCGTTGAAGTTCAAAGAGACCTGCCAGTTGCATGCCGAAAGCTATTCTTCGGCCGAAGTGCTGCATGGGCCGGTCTCGATTGTCGAAGAAGGGTTTCCTGTCTTCAGCTTTGCTACTGCCGATGCTGCGGAATCCGCGCTGTCCGAAGTCGCCGATGCGATCAGCGCCAAAGGGGCCCGCGTTTTTGCCACTACGACCAAGGTCAAATCTGCGTCACCGGTCGAACATGTCCGCACGCTACACCCGCTGACCGACGCGCTGAGCCTGATCGTTTCGTTCTATTCCATGGTCGAGGTTTTCGCCGCCTCGCGCGGCATTGACCCGGATGCCCCCCGGCACCTCAAGAAGGTGACGGAGACGGTATGACTGAGGCAGCCCACGCCCTCATCGGAGCGGATATTTTGACGCCGGACGGCATCGTGAAAGACCACGCGCTGTTGCATCGGGGTGGGCGGGTTGATGGCGTCGTTCCCATGTCGGAACTTGGCTCTGGGCATGTGCCAATCACGCTGGAGGGTGGACTTCTCGCGCCGGGTTTCGTTGATCTGCAGGTCAATGGCGGCGGTGGGGTGATGTTCAACAACCAGCCGGATGTTGCCGCGCTGCAGATCATGGCTGGGGCTCATGCGCAGATCGGGGCGACCTCGATCCTGCCGACCTTGATCACGGATTCGCCCGAGGTCACTGCAAACGCCATCTCGGCCGCGATTGAGGCCGTGCGGCAAGGCGTTCCGGGGATCGTTGGCCTACATCTGGAAGGCCCGCATCTGGCCGTCTCCCGCAAAGGCGCGCATGACGCTGCCTTCATCCGACTGATGGAAGATGCGGACGTCGCGGTCCTGCTTGAGGCCGCCGCCCAATTGCCGGTGCTTAAAGTGACGCTGGCACCAGAAAGCGTCACAAGCGCCCAGATTGAAACGCTGACGGCGGCAGGTGTATTGGTCGCCTTGGGGCACACGGACGCCAGCTATGAGGTTTGCGTTGCTGCCGCCAAGGCCGGTGCGCGCTGTGTGACGCATTTGTTCAACGCGCAAAGCCAGATGCAAGGACGCGCGCCGGGAACCGTTGGCGCGGCATTGGCCGAGGGGGAATTCTCGGCGGGATTGATCGCGGATATGATCCATGTGCATCCTGCCATGATCCGCAATGCATTGAACGCCAAGCAGGGGCCGGGTGAGATTTTTCTGGTCAGCGATGCCATGGCGACGGCAGGGTCGGATATCCGCGTGTTTGAGCTCAACGGCCGTGAAATCCACCGGGAGGAC
Source organism: Ruegeria profundi (assembly GCF_049800715.1). Taxonomy (GTDB): domain Bacteria; phylum Pseudomonadota; class Alphaproteobacteria; order Rhodobacterales; family Rhodobacteraceae; genus Ruegeria; species Ruegeria profundi_A. The sequence goes on along the minus strand of NZ_JBNAFO010000003.1, from coordinate 179,666 downwards.
AACCGGCTAACGCTGGCCGACGGAACATTGGCCGGCGCGCATCTGGAATTGTTGCAGGCGGCGCGGAATCTTACCACGCAGGTCGATGTGCCGTTTGCTAAGGCCCTGCAGATGGCCAGCCTTGTGCCCGCGAACTTGATCGGCAATCGCCAGATCGGACGTCTGGTCAAAGGCGCGCTGGCACATGTCTTGCATATCGGCCCTGAGGGGGATCTGCTGGCCGTCTGGCAGAACGGCCAGAAAATCCTCGGATGACCCTATCGGCAGAACCGGTCTGCGTGCTTTGAAAACCGCCCATTTTGCGCTATTCTGCGCCAGAGCAGTAATCAGGAAAAAACGGAATGCGTAAATGCATAGGCGGCGTCATGACCGCCGCATTGTGGGCATCCATGATGCAGGCAGGTTCAGCAGAAACTTCTCAAGGGTCAGAAAATCGACTTTTGGACAATACGATACAATTGGCCTCGGCGGATGTGGTGGTCTCCCTCCGGCCGGTGCCGCGACCCCCGGCTGAGGCCGTTCGGGTGTCGGTAGAAGGCAATGCCCGCTTTCAGGCATGGCTCGGCGCGTTTCAGCGGCGGGCGGTGGAGCAGGGGATCACTCAGCAGACCTTGGATCAGGCACTGGCCGGGCTGAGTTATGATCAAAAGGTTATCAAACGGGATCGCAATCAGGCCGAATTTTCAAAGCCGATCTGGGAATATCTGGACGCGGCTGTCTCGGACACACGCATCTTAAATGGTCGCGCGGGTTTGGACCGGCATCGGAAAGTCCTTCGCCAGATCGAGGCGCAATATGGCGTTGAAAAAGAGGTCGTGACCGCCATTTGGGGCCTTGAGACTTCCTTTGGCTCCTATCGTGGCACCAATCAGACGATCCGCTCACTGGCGACATTGGCCTTTGATGCCCGTCGCGCTTCGTTTTTCGAGACCCAGTTGATTGCCGCCTTGCGGATCATTCAGGCCGGGGATGTAAGTGCGGGTCGCATGGTGGGCAGCTGGGCTGGCGCCATGGGGCATACGCAATTCATGCCGACCTCGTATCTGGATCACGCGGTTGATTTCGATGGCGACGGTCGGCGTGATATCTGGTCTGAGGATCCGACAGACGCGCTGGCCTCGGCCGCCGCCTATCTGGCCCGGCATGGGTGGACCAAAGGGCAACCCTGGGGTGTTGAGGTGCAACTGCCCGAGGGGTTCGACTATGCGACGGCCAAGCGGGATTACACTCTGATGCCGTCTGACTGGGCGGCGCGTGGTGTGGTCGGGCTGGATGGCAAACCGGTGCGCGATCATGGTCGGGCTGCGATCTTGCTGCCTGCGGGCGGGCAGGGTGTAGCGCTGATGATCTTCGACAATTTCAGCGTGATTGAGGCGTATAACGGTGCGGATGCCTATGTAATCGGGATCGGCCATTTGTCAGACCGCCTGAGTGGAGATGCTCCGTTTCAGGCCAGTTGGCCGCGTGGCGACCGGGTGCTGAGTTTTACCGAGAAAAAGGAATTGCAAACGCGGTTGACGCAGGCCGGGTTCGATACTCAGGGCATAGACGGGCGTACCGGGCCGAATACGGTGAATGCAGTGCGGGCCTATCAACTGGCGCAAGGACTACTGCCAGATGGCTACGCGTCCATTCGTTTGCTTGAGCGGTTGAGGTAGAGGGGGGGGCTCTGCCCCCGCCGCCTATCGGCGTCTCCCCCGGGATATTTTCAGCCAGATGAAGAGCGGATCAGGAGGCCGCTTTCATCAGGCCCTGCGCTATGATCTCAGCTTGGGCTTCGTCCAGGGACTTGTGGATGCGCACGAACATTTCGTCGATATCCGCTGGGGTCAGGATCAGAGGCGGAGAGATGATCATCCGGTCGCCCACATGCCGCATGATCAGGTTGTTGGCAAAGCAGCGGTCGCGGCAGATATAGCCCACCGTGCCGGGGGCCGAGGCGAATTTGGCGCGGCTGGCTTTGTCGGGGGTAAGCGCGATCGACGCCATCATGCCGACGATCTTGGCCTCGCCCACCAGCGGGTGATCGGCCAGCGCCTCCCATTTCTGTTTCAGGTAGGGGGCGGCTACGTCGCGGACATGCTCGACGATCTTTTCCTCTTCGAGGATGCGCAGGTTTTCCAGAGCAACAGCAGCCGCGACCGGGTGGCCGGAATAGGTGTAGCCGTGGTTGAATTCCGTGCCGCCGATCACCTCGGCGATCTCGTCATTGACGATGGAGCCTCCGATAGGCGCGTAGCCCGAGCTGAGGCCCTTGGCGATGGTCATGATATGCGGCTTGATGCCGACGGTCTGCGATCCGAACCAGTTGCCGGTGCGGCCAAAGCCACAGATTACTTCATCGGCGATCAGCAGGATATCGTATTTGTCGCAAATGCGCTGGATTTCGGGCCAGTAGGTATCGGGCGCAACGATCACGCCGCCTGCGCCTTGCACGGGCTCGGCGATGAAGGCCGCGACGCGATCTTCGCCGAGTTCCTGGATGGCGTCCTCCAACTCGCGTGCGCGGGCGAGGCCGAACTCTTCGGGCGACATGTCACCGCCTTCAGCCCACCAGTTGGGTTGATTGATATGGTGGATGTTCGGGATCGGAATCCCGCCCTGCGCGTGCATTCCGGCCATACCGCCCAGTGAGGCAGAGCCCACTGACGAGCCATGATAGGCATTGTGCCGGCTGATGATTATGTTCTTGTCGGGCTGGCCTTTCTCGGCCCAATAAGTGCGCACGAGACGGATGTTGGTGTCGTTCGCCTCGGACCCGCCAGCTGCGAAGAACACATGGTTCAGATCGCCCGGGGCAAGCTCGGCCAGTTTGTTGGCCAGGGCAATTGCGGGCACGTGGGTCGTTTTGAAGAAGGTGTTGTAGTACGGAAGCTCGCGCATTTGGCGCGCGGCGGCGTCAGCCAGCTCATCACGTCCGTAGCCGATATTCACGCACCACAGGCCGGCCATCGCATCCAGGATCTGTTCGCCTTCGCTGTCTGTCAGATAGACGCCATTGGCGCGGGTTATAACGCGCGCGCCCTCTTTCCCCAGCGCTCCGTTGGCGGAGAACGGGTGCATGTGGTGGGCGGCATCCAGCGCCTGCAATTCGGCGGTGGGCATGTGGTTTGTGATCGTGGACATCCGAAAGACTCCTGCAACGGTGGTTGCGAGTCACAATATGATCAAATTATTTCCTGTCAATCGAATCGGTGTTTTCTAGATGTCCGAGGCAGACTCGATCATCAGCTCCATGCCTTGCTCGATATCCTGAGCGGTCGCTTTGGCCACTTTTTCCGCGTCCCCGGCGCGCAGTCCTTTGATGATGTCCTTGTGGCGATCAGGCAGGCTTTGAGTGCCGAAGCGGCCGCAGACCACACGCAAGGATGGCCCGAATCGGAGCCACAGACGCTCGGCCAGATCGCTCAGAACGGGCGCATCGGCATGTGCATATAGCGTTTCGTGGAATCTGTGGTTGAGATGCAGGTAGCCATTAACGTCACCATCCGCGATCATCTGGTCCAATTGCTGGTCGATAGATTCCAGTTGATCAATGTCGCTGGCGGACATTTTGGCGGTGGACCGCCTTGAAAGCTCTGATTCTATGGCAATTCTGGCGAAGATCACTTGCTCAACATCACCGCTGGACAACAGGGGCACACTGACCCTGCGATTGCCCTGAAACACCAATGCGCCGTCCGAGATCAGACGTCGAATCGCCTCACGCACGGGGGTCATGCCGACGCCGAGCGAATCAGTCAGGCCCTGAATGGTGACGGGCTGACCTGGGACCAGCTCGCCGAACATGATCATGGATTTCAGGGTGTGGTAGACCTGTTCATGCGCGGGCCGTTTCCCGGCGTCAATATTGGGCTTTGGTGCCTTATTTTTGATCAAATCCAATTGGTTTGCCTTGTCTCGATGGGTGCCGACTTGCCGGGCTGTTGACCTTTTGGAACCATAGTTCAGAAAGTCGAAAAACGCAAAACTTGATCAAATCCAAAAAAACGGGACAATACCCACCATAATCGCAGGGAGAACAAAAATGATGTTCAAGACGCTGACACTGACAGCGATTCTCGCATTGGGGACTTCGGCGGCCTTCGCCGAAGAGGTGCGAGTCTATAACTGGTCGGACTATATCGACGAGGAGCTTCTAACAAAGTTCGAGGAAGAGACAGGGTTGACCCTGATCTACGACGTGTTCGACAGCAACGAGGTTCTTGAAACCAAGATGCTGGCTGGAGGTTCAGGGTATGACGTTGTCGTACCTACTGCGGACTTCATGCAAAGGCAGATTCAGGCTGGTGTTTACCAGAAACTAGACAAGTCCAAATTGCCTAATTTGGCCAACATGTGGGACGTCATCGAAGAAAGGACGTCCAGATATGATCCCGGCAATGAGTACTCGATAAACTATATGTGGGGGACCACCGGACTGGGCCTCAATGTCAACAAGGTCAAAGAGGTATTAGGCGACGATTTTCCGTTGGACACGATGGACCTCGTGCTGAAGCCTGAAAATATGGAAAAACTGGCGTCATGTGGTGTGCATTTTTTGGATGCCCCTACTGAAATAATTCCAATGGTCCTACAGTACTTGGGTGAGGATCCCGATAGTTCCGATCCAGATGTCATAGCGAAGGCCGAAGCACCATTGTTGGCGGTGCGCCCACATATTCAGAAATTCCACAGTTCGGAATATGTCAACGCCTTGGCCAATGGTGAAATCTGCGTGGCAGTCGGTTGGTCGGGCGACGTTTTACAATCTCGCGATCGAGCTATTGAGGCAGAAAACGGAGTTGAAATCGCCTACAATCCTTTCGCCGAAGGTTCGCTAATGTGGTCGGACCAGATGCTAATTCCAGCGGATTCTCCAAATCCAGACGGTGCGCATCAATTCCTTAACTTCATAATGGATGCGCAAAACATGGCGACGGCCTCGAACTATGTGTACTACGCCAACGGCAACAAGGCGTCACAAGAGTTTCTATTGGAAGATGTAATCGGCGATCCGGCGATTTATCCGACGGAGGAAACGATGAGCAATCTATATACTAAGTCGCCCTATGACTCGAAAACGCAGCGGGTTGTGACCCGTCTGTGGACCAAGATCAAATCGGGCACCTGATCCGATTTCGCGCAAGGCGGCGGGGATCGCCTTGCGCCCACTTCCAGATTGTCGAACGGGGGCCGTTTTGAACTCTGACGTCTTTGCGCCGTGGGATGACCCGCAGGCGAAACCCTTGATCCAATTCCAGAATGTCACCAAACGGTTTGGAGATTTCACGGCCATAGACAATCTGTCTCTGGACATTTTCGAGAAAGAATTCTTTGCCTTGCTCGGTCCGTCGGGTTGCGGCAAGACCACGATGATGCGCATGCTGGCGGGGTTCGAAACGCCGACCGAGGGGCACATCATTCTGGGCGGTCAGGACATCGACCCGATCCCGCCAAACAAACGCGCAGTGAACATGATGTTCCAGTCCTATGCGCTGTTTCCGCATCTCAGCATCTGGGAAAACATCGCCTTTGGTTTGCGCCGGGACAACATGCCCAAGCATGACCTTGAAGACCGGGTGGAAGAGATGCTGCGCCTGACCCGGCTCGAGCAATTCGCTCGTCGCAAGCCGCATCAGATCTCGGGCGGTCAACGGCAACGGGTCGCGCTGGCGCGGTCGCTGGCGAAGGCGCCCAAGCTGTTGCTGTTGGACGAGCCTCTGGGCGCGTTGGACAAGAAACTGCGACAGGATACGCAGTTCGAACTGATGGATATTCAGGAGAAGACCGGCACAACCTTTGTGATCGTTACCCACGATCAGGAGGAAGCCATGACCGTCGCCAGCCGCGTGGCGGTAATGGATCAAGGTCGTTTGATGCAGGTCGCCACGCCCGATCGCATCTATGAAAACCCGAACTCGGTCTATGTCGCGGATTTCATCGGTGACGTGAATATCATCGAAGGCCACGCCACCGCGAATGGTGAGCAAACCTATCGGATCGACTGGGCCGAAGGGCAGGCTCCGCTGACGGCAACCTCGGCGAACGGCTTCTCGGAGGGTCAGGCCTGCCATCTGGCGATCCGGCCCGAGAAGGTGACGATCTCAACCGACCGCCCTGCCGAGGCAATCAATGCCGTGCAGGGCAAGGTGTTGGATATCGCTTATCTGGGCAACCTCTCGACCTATCATGTCGAGCTGCCGAACGGCACGATCATCAAGGCGCAAACGGCCAATACTCGCCGCATCTCGCGTCGGTCATTCACATGGGAAGACCCGGTCTGGCTGTCCTGGACAGCGACGGCTGCGGTCCTGTTGGCAAGCTGATGCGCCGCGCGCTGCTGATCGCACTTCCTTATGTCTGGCTGTTGGCGCTGTTTTTGGTGCCGTTTTTCATTGTCCTAAAAATATCACTCTCGGACACGGAACTGGCGATCCCGCCCTACACGCCGACGTTGGACCTGTCGCAGGGTTGGGCCGGGATCAAGGATTTCTTCAGCCAGCTGGATTTTGAGAATTTCGTCTGGCTGACCGAGGATGACCTGTATTGGAAGGCCTACCTCTCCAGCCTGAAGATCGCTGTGATCTCAACCTTTCTGACGTTGCTGGTGGGATACCCGATTGCCTATGGCATGGCGCGCGCGCCGGCCGAATGGCGACCGACACTGATGATGCTGGTGATCCTTCCGTTCTGGACCTCATTCCTGATCCGCGTTTACGCGTGGATGGGGATCCTGTCGAACGAAGGGTATCTTAACCAGCTCTTGCTGTGGACGGGTATCATCTCGACCCCGCTGACGATTCTGAACACCAATACGGCTGTCTATATCGGGATCGTCTACACCTATCTGCCGTTCATGATCCTGCCGATCTATTCGTCGTTGGAGCGCATGGATGAGTCACTGATCGAAGCCGCCGAGGATCTGGGGTGTTCGCGCCTCCAGGCCTTCTGGCTGGTAACGATCCCCTTGTCGCGCCCCGGCATCATTGCGGGCTGTTTCCTTGTCATGATCCCGGTGATCGGTGAGTTCGTGATCCCCTCACTTCTGGGCGGCTCGGGCACCCTGATGATCGGTAAGGTCCTGTGGGAGGAGTTCTTCTCAAACCGTGACTGGCCGGTGGCAAGCGCGGTGGCGGTGGTTCTGCTGCTGATCCTCGTGGTGCCGATTGTGCTGTTCCAGCGCAACCAGCAGAAACAGGCGGAGGCTGAGAAATGAACAGGTTAAGCTGGTTCAACACGGTTACCCTGACACTGGGGTTCGCGTTCCTGTACATCCCGATGATCATCCTGATCATCTTCAGCTTCAATGAAAGCAAGCTGGTGACTGTCTGGGCGGGGTTCTCGACCAAATGGTACGGAGAGCTGGCCCAGAACGAAGCGTTTCTGGACGCGGCATGGGTGACGATCCGGGTGGCCGTGTTCTCATCGACGCTGGCAACCATTCTGGGTACCGCCGCGGCCTATGTCCTGGTACGCGGAGGGCGCTTCTTTGGCCGCACCCTGTTCTCGGGAATGATCTACGCGCCGCTGGTCATGCCCGAGGTGATCACCGGCCTGTCGCTCTTGCTGCTCTTCATCGGCATCGGATTGGACCGGGGGATTCTGACCATCGTTCTGGCCCATACGACCTTCTCGATGTGCTTTGTGTCGGTGGTAGTCTCCTCGCGCCTTGTGACCTTTGACCAGTCGCTGGAAGAGGCCGCCTTGGACCTTGGCTGCTCGCCCGCGCAAGCGTTTCGACTGGTGACCCTGCCGATCATCGCTCCTGCGGTTATCTCAGGCTGGCTGTTGGCGTTTACCTTGTCGCTGGATGATCTGGTGATCGCGTCCTTTACTTCGGGTCCGTCTGCCACGACTTTGCCGATCAAAATCTTTTCGGCCGTGCGGCTTGGTGTTAGCCCTGAGATTAACGCGCTGTCGACCCTCATGATTGCTGTTGTGACCATCGGCGTCATCACTGCCTCATTGGTCACCAAGCGTGCCATGATGCGGCAAAAGCAGGATGAGATGGCCGCTATGCGCGCCGAATGAAACGGATATTTCCAGACTACACCTATGGTGATGGGCCAAGGCAGGGGTGCTGGTGGGACGAAACTATTGCCGCCCCCGATTGGCCCGAACAGCAGGGTGATTTGCAGGTTGATGTAGCCGTCATCGGCGGCGGTTTCACCGGAGCTTCAGCCGCATTGCATTTGGCGGATGCCGCCGTGTCTGTCGCAGTGTGTGAGGCCGAAACACCCGGTTGGGGGGCTTCGGGACGCAATGGTGGGTTCTGCTGTTTGGGTGGATCAAAACTCAGCTACAAGGCAATGTGTCGTCGCTATGGAGAAGTCGCGGCGCAAGCGTATTCCGAGGCTGAAAGCGACGCGGTGCAACTCGTCGAAAGCCTTCTGGACCGCTACGGGATCGACGTGGATCGGCACTCCAAAGGCGAGACGCAACTGGCCCATTCCCACCGCGCGATGGAGGCGCTGAGGCGCAATGCCGATGAGAACGGCATACTGCATGAAGCTGCTGACCTGTTCGGTCTAGGCCTGAACGGGCCGTTCCATGGTGGGTACACAACTCCTGTTGGCTTCGGCCTCAACCCCCGGAAATACCTTTTTGGCTTAACCCAAGCCGCGCGGGCGCAAGGCGCAGTGTTTTTTCAGAACAGCCCCGTTCTGAGCATTGAGAAGACCGCGTCAGGCTTTGCTGTTCAAACACCAAAAGGCCAAATCCGAGCCGACAAGGTCTTGGTCTGCACCAATGGGTACTCCAGCGAAGATATCCCGTCCTGGATGTCGGCGCGTTACATGCCTGCCCAATCCACTGTGCTTGTCACCCGTCCTCTGACACAGGTCGAGAAGGCGGCGCAGGGTTGGACCTCAGATCAGATGTCATATGATACGCGTAATCTTTTGCACTACTTCCGCGTGATGCCGGATGGTCGGTTCCTGTTTGGCATGCGGGGCGGGCTGCAGTCCTCACCCAAAGCCGAGGCGGCGATCCGCATGCAGGTGCAACGCGACTTCAAGCGCATGTTTCCGGCGTGGTCCGAGGTGGACGTCACTCATATCTGGTCGGGCATGGTGTGCATGTCGCGCGATCTGGTGCCTTTTGTTGGGCCGGTTCCGGGACAGGCAGGGATGTTCGCGGGCTTCGCCTATCATGGCAACGGAGTCGCCATGGGCACCTATAGCGGTCGGGCCCTGGCGCGGTTGGCCCTGGGTCAGACCAGCGGATTGCCAAATGTCATGTCCGAGACAGCCCGCCGCTTTCCATTGGGTCGTTGGCGGCGTGCCCTGATGCCGCCCGCCTATGCCGCTATGGGACTAGCCGATCTGTAATCCGCTTCTAAAAGCCGTGCGGAAACAACCCATCGGCGCTTGAGGCCTGCGTGAAAATACTGGAACGTGTGGCAGACCCCATGAAACCCGACCGGAGGGCAGAAGATGAAGATAGGCGGTGTTCACTACCACTCGATCTGGCGCGACGCTGAAAGCGGAGAGGTCAGGATCATCGACCAGCGCTGGCTGCCGCATGATTTCCGGATCGCCACCTTGTCCTCTCTGGCCGAGTTTGAGGCCGCAATCCGCGAGATGTGGGTGCGTGGCGCGCCTCTGATCGGGGCGACCGCTGCCTATGGTATGGCGGATGCGATGTCCCGCGACCCGTCTGATCAGAGTTTTGAACATTCAGCTTCGGTTCTGAACGCGACCCGGCCAACGGCGGTGAACCTGAACTGGGCGTTGCAGCGCTGCCGGGAGGCCTTGCTGCCTCTGCCAATTGATCAACGCGCCGCCGCGGCCTGGGCGCTGGCGGATGATATCTGCGAAGAGGATATCGAGATCAATCGCCGGATCGGAGAACATGGGCTTGCTTTGATCCGCGACATCGCCGCCCGCAAACCCGCCGGTGAGCCGGTGCGCCTGCTGACCCATTGCAATGCCGGGTGGCTGGCCACCGTAGACTGGGGCACTGCGACCAGCCCGATGTATCAGGCGCAAAACGCTGGCTTGCCGATCCATGTCTGGGTTGATGAAACGCGACCCCGGAACCAGGGGGCCTTGACTGCTTGGGAGCTGGGCGAACATGGCATCAGCCATCAATACATCGTCGACAATGCCGGTGGTCATTTGATGCAGCATGGTCTGGTCGATCTGGTGATCACTGGGACGGATCGAACAACCTCAACCGGCGATGTCTGCAACAAGATCGGCACCTATCTGAAAGCCCTGGCCGCACATGACAACAACGTGCCGTTTTATGTGGCCTTGCCCTCACCCACTATCGATTGGACGCTTCGGGACGGGGTCGCCGAAATCCCAATCGAGGACCGACCGGACCGCGAAATCTCGCATGTGTTCGGCATGACGGAGGGCGGCATTGGAGAGGTCTGTGTCGTCCCTGATGGCTCGGATGTAGGTAACCCGGCCTTTGACGTCACGCCGAACCGTCTCGTCACCGGCTTGATCACCGAGAGGGGCGTATGCGACGCCAGCGCCGAAGGTCTGGCGGCCATGTTCCCTGAAAAGGTTGGCCAAGCCGCCTGAGCGCAGAACGACAAGGATACAAAAGACATGATCGAAAACATGTACAAGGCGCAGGCCGCCGCAGACTGGCGTGCGGCTGCCGGCGCCGATCCGGCTGATCAGGAATTGGCAGAGCGGGTCTACACTTCGCGCCTCATCGGTCAGAACCCGGATCTGCTGATGCATGGCGGTGGCAATACCTCGGTCAAGCTAGAGCGCCCCGATTTGTTCGGCGAGATGCGGCCGGTTCTGCACGTCAAAGGCTCGGGCTGGGATCTGGACACGATCGAAGCGCCCGGACTGCCCGGTGTCTGGCAAGAGCCACTGTTGAAGCTACGCGCACTCGATAAGTTGTCGGATGAAGACATGGTGAACTATCAGCGCTCAAGCCTGCTGAATTCGGCCTCGCCCAACCCGTCAGTGGAAACGCTGCTGCATGCCTTCCTGCCACACAAATACGTCGATCACACCCACGCGACGCCGTTTCTGATCCTCGCCGACTTGCCCAATGCCGAGGAGATCTGTCGCGAGATTTTCGGCGACCGGCTGGGGATCGTGCCTTACATCATGCCCGGTTTTAGCCTCGCGAAAGCAGCGGCGGATGTGTACGACGCCAACCCTGATGTTGAAGGGCTGCTGCTCCTTAAACATGGTCATTTCGCCTTTGGCGCCACCGCGCAGGAAAGCTATGACAAGATCGTTCAGCATACCAATGAGGTCGCGGACTATCTCGGCCTGACCGAACTTACGCCAATTGGCGAACGTCTGCCTGCCAACGGGCTGGAAATGTTGCCCGTCTTGCGCGGTGTGATCGCCGAGGTCACGGCGGATCGGGACGGCGCGATGCCCGTCTTTGATCTGAGAAATGGCCCCGCGACACATGCGTTTATGGCGCGGGGCGATGTGGATGCGCTGGCGGCTCGCGGCATGGCCTCACCGGATCACGTGCTGCGTACCAAGGGCTGGCCGCTGGTGCTGAAACAGGCGGACCTAACCGACCGAGAGAGCATCAAAGCCAAGGTCGAAGCCTTCGCTGTGGATTACCGCGCCTATTTCGACCGTCAGGCCCCTCAGGCCGCGGAACCCAAGACCATGCTGACCCCTGATCCCAAACATGCGTGGATCGAAGGGATCGGTGTGCTGGGGATTGGGGTGAACGCTAAGGCGGCCGCGGCCTCGGCTGATCTGGCTGAGCAGAACATCCGCGTGCGCGCCGTCGCAGAAGATGCGGGCGGGTTCTATCCGATTGGCGAAAAGGACATGTTCGATTGCGAATATTGGTCGTTGGAGCAAGCAAAGCTGGGTAAAGGCACCCCACCGCCGTTTCAGGGCCGGGTCGTCATGGTGACCGGCGGGGCAGGAGCGATTGGTCTGGCAACCGCCAAAGCCTTTGCCGCCAAGGGGGCGAATGTCGTTCTGGTGGATCGGGATCAAGAGGCTCTGGATGCCGCCCTATCCCAGTTGGGTCGCTGGCATGCGGCCTGCGCGCTCGACATCACGCAAGCTGACGCTGCCGATACCGCGATGGCGGCTGCGGTCGCCGCCTTCGGGGGGCTGGATATTTTGGTGTCCAATGCGGGTACGGCCACAGGGGGCGCTCTGGTCGAGCTGGAGGATGATGCCTTCCGAGCGGCTTTCGAGTTGAACTTTTTCGCGCACAAGGCTTTTGCCACCGCCGCTGCCAAGTTGATGCAGGATCAGGGGCGGGGTGGACAGATCCTATTCAATATCTCCAAACAGGCGGTCAATCCCGGTCGCAACCTGGGCGCCTATGGAACCCCCAAGGCCGCGACGATGTTCCTGATGCGGCAACTGGCGTTGGAACTGGCGGGGTCTGGTATTCGGGTCAACGGTGTGAATGCGGACAAGATACGCTCCGGCCTGCTGACGGATGCGTTCATCAAGGAACGCGCCGCCGCGCGGGGTGTCAGCGAAGAGGTCTATATGGGCGGCAATCTTCTGGGCCGTGAGGTCGAGGCGCATCATGTCGCCGAAGGGTTCGTCAATCTGGCCTTGATGGAGCGCACTACCGGTCACGTCATCACAGTCGATGGTGGTAATACCGAAGCCGAACTGCGCTAGCTTCGCCCGCTGAAAACACTTGCGCGCGACCGATGAACGGCCGCGCGCAGCAAAAACTTGTCCAATGCGGCGTTAGAAATGCGCCGATTGAGTGGCTGGGTTTTTCGCAACTGGCGGGGCGAACTTGGTCAAGTCGATCCCTTCAACCGAGGCTTTGTATTCCTCGATCGTGGGTGTCCGACCCAGAATGGCCGACAGGACAACAACCGGGGTCGAGGCCAGCAGGGACTCACCTTTCTTGTCTGGCGCATCTGCCACAACGCGGCCCTGGAAAAGGCGGGTCGAGGTGGCTAGAACCGTGTCGCCCTTGGCGGCCTTTTCCTGGTTGCCCATGCACAAGTTACAGCCGGGACGTTCTAGATACAGGATGTTCTCGTACTCAGTCCGCGCCTTTTCCTTCGGGAACAGGTCGTCGAATTCGAAGCCAGAGTATTTCTCCAGCACTTCCCAGTCGCCCTCTTCCTTCAACTCGTCGATGATGTTGTAGGTCGGGGCTGCCACGACCAGCGGGGCCTGGAACTCGACCTTGCCGGTTTCCTTTTCAAGGTTCTTCAGCATCTGGGCCACGATCTTGATGTCGCCCTTGTGCACCATACAGGACCCGACAAAGCCCAGATCCACATGCTTCTCGGCATTGTAATACGAGATCGGGCGGATCGTGTCGTGGGTATAGCGCTTTGAGACATCAGCGTTGTTGACATCCGGGTCGGCGATCATCGGTTCAACGATCTGGTCCAGATCAACGACAACTTCGGCGAAGTATTTCGCGTTGTCATCGGGGCGCAGCGCTGGCTTTTCGCCCGACTTAATCTCGGCAATGCGTGCATCGGCGATGTTGATCAGCTTTTGCAGCATGCCGTTCTCGTGCTCCATGCCTTTGTCGATCATGATCTGGATGCGGGACTTGGCCAGTTCCAGCGAGCCAATCAGGGTCTCGTCATTCGAGATACAGACCGAGGCCTTGGCCTTCATCTCGGCAGTCCAGTCGGTGAAGGTAAAGGCCTGGTCGGCCAACAGCGTGCCGATATGAACCTCGATCACGCGGCCTTGGAACACGTTGTCGCCATGCTGTTCCAACATTTGCGCCTGGGTCGCATGTACGACGTCGCGGAAATCCATATGCCCGGCCATCGTGCCCTTGAAGGTCACCTTGACCGATTCAGGGATCGGCATCGAGGCCTCACCTGTGGCCAGCGCCAAAGCAACAGTGCCCGAGTCGGCCCCGAAGGCCACGCCTTTGGACATGCGGGTGTGGCTGTCGCCGCCAATGATGACCGACCAGTCATCCACGGTGATGTCGTTCAGCACTTTGTGGATCACGTCGGTCATCGAATGATAGACGCCTTTCGGGTCACGCCCGGTGACGAGGCCGAAGTCATTCATGAACTTCATCAGGCGGGGGGTGTTGGCTTGCGCCTTAGCATCCCACACCGAGGCCGTGTGACAGCCAGACTGATACGCCCCATCGACTATGGGCGAGACAACAGTTGCCGCCATCGACTCAAGCTCTTGCATGGTCATCAGGCCGGTTGTGTCCTGTGAGCCGACGATGTTGACCTTGACGCGCACGTCCGATCCGGCATGCAGGGTTTTGCCGGGTGTGGTTCCAACGGCGTTCTTGTTGAAGATCTTTTCAACCGCTGTCAGGCCCTGGCCCTCGTGGCTGATTTCTTTCGACGGAGCAAAGACCAGCGGTGCCTCAACACCCAGTGCTTCGGCCGCGAATGTCTGCAGTTTCTTACCGAAAACGATGGCGTAGGAACCGCCTGCCTTCATGAATTCAACTTTTTGCGGCGTGAAGGACGAGTTCACTTCGACTAGCTCTTCCCCGTCTTCGCTCAGCAGTTTGTGGTCTTTGGTGTTGATCTTCAGAACCGTACCAGTGGCGACCGAGTACTTCTCTTCCAGGATCGGGTTGCCGTCATTGTTCAGGATTACGTTGCCATCCTCATCGACCTTTTTGACCCAGTTCTTCAGGTCCAGTCCGATGCCGCCGGTCACGCCGACGGTGGTCAGGAAGATCGGCGAAATGCCGTTGGTGCCTGCAACGATGGGGGCGTAGTTGACGAAGGGCACATAGGGGCTGGCTTGTTTGCCGGTCCACAGGGCCACATTGTTCACACCCGACATACGGGACGATCCCACACCCATGGTGCCTTTTTCAGCGATCAGCATGACGCGCTTGCCGGGATGCTTCAGCTTGAGCGCTTCGATCTCTTGTTGCGCGGCCTCGGAGATCAGGCATTTGCCGTGCAATTCGCGGTCCGCGCGCGAGTGTGCCTGATTGCCAGGCGACAACAGGTCAGTCGAGATGTCACCTTCGGCAGCAACATAGGTGACGACTTCGATCTCTTCGTCGATGTCGGGCAGCTTGGTGAAGAACTCGGCCTTGGCGTAGCTTTCAAGGATGTCTTTCGCGACGGAATTGCCTGCATCGAGCGCTGCTTTCAGCCGGTCGGTATCCGCGTCATAGAGGAAGACCTGAGTCTTCAGAACCTCAGCCGCTTTGCCCGCAATTGCCGCATCGTCGCCCAATGCCAGATCCAGCAGTACCTTGACCGAGGGGCCGCCTTTCATGTGAGACAGCAGCTCGAACGCGAAATCCTGCGAGATTTCTTCGACATCGGCCTGACCCAGAATGATCTCTTTCAGAAACGCCGCCTTCTCACCCGCGGCGTTGGTTGTGCCAGGCAGGGTATTGTAGATGAAGAAATGCAGCGAGTCCGCGCGGTGTTCGTTTTGAGAGTCGCGGATCTGGTCGATGATCTCTTTTGTCAGGGCACCGTCGTCGACGGGCTTGGGGTTCAACCCCTGCTCTTTGCGTGTTTCGATCTCGGCAAGGTAATCAGTATACAGGCTCATGGCTATCCCGACGTATTGGCGTTAGAAGGTGCTTGAGGTCCCGGTCTCAGACATGGATCTGACGCCCGGACATGCTCTTTGTATGCGGCGGTATACTAAATCAACAGGGATTGCAAGTCGCGACACTAGGACAGGTTGCCCCAGGCGCGATGTGTTATTCCCGGAATGCTCGCGTGAAGTAGTCGGTCAGCGGCTTGGTCAGGTAGGACAGCGGAGTGCGCTCGTCTGTTTTGATCATGGCCTCCACCGGCATACCCGGAAGCAGAGTTTGGCCGTTCAGGCGATCCAGCTGACCGTCATCAGGGACCAGCTCGGCCCGGTAGAAGGTAAAGCCTGTGCCTTCATCGGTGAATGTGTCCGCCGAGACATTGATGACATGACCGTCCAGTTCAGGCGTTTCCCGCTGGTTGAAACTGGGAAAGCGCAGGGCGACCTCTTGCCCACGAAACAGCTGGTCTACATGGATCGCATCGACCTTGGCTGCCACAAGAAGCGGCGTATCCTGAGGCACCACATACATCATCTGTTCAGCCGGTTGGATGACCGACTGCAGGGCGAAAACCTGACTGTCATAAACGGTTCCTGAAACGGGCGCGCGGATATCCAGACGCGAGAGGCGCTCGGTCAGCGATAGGCGTCGTTCAGCAAGCTCGGCAATGCGCGTTTGCGCGTCACGCAGCGTTGTGATCGCTTCTTCCCGGCGGGTCGCGTTCAGTTCCAATATCTGGATCTCAGTCGATGCGATCTGCCCTTTGAGCCGGGCGATGGTCGCCTCGAGCCGTCCGATGGCGCCGGTCAAATTGGCCTCTTCCCGTTGCAGAGCCGAGACGCGGCTGGCCTGTGTCAGGCCGCGCTGCAACAGGCTTTCCTGATCCTTGAGCTCTTCACTGATCAACTCTATTTGCTTTTGAGCGGCGGTTAGCTGCGCCTGTGTGCCGTCGATTTCGTTTTCGATCTGGGTTTTCTGACGGGTCAATTGCTCAGTCTGTTGCGTCAACGTCTCGTTGCGGGCGTCAAAAAGGCGCTGCTGACCTGCGATCAGATCGTCTGGGATGTTTTCGCGTTGCTGTACCTCTCGCAGCTTTGCCGCCAACTCCTCGGAGGTGGCCCCATCGCGTTCCGCTTCCAACCGGGCCTGACGGCTGAGCAGTTCAAACAATTGCGTCTCGACCACGGTCTTTTCCGAAGCCAGAAACGTATCGTCCAGACGCAGGAGCAGATCGCCACTTTCCACCAGATCCCCGTCGCGCACAAAGATCTCGCCGACGACACCGCCATCGGGATGCTCGACCACCTGACGGTTGCTTTGCACCTCGATCACACCTTGTGAGATGATCGCACCGGCCAGTTGGGTCCGAACGCTCCAGATGCCGATGCCCACAACGAGGATGAGCAGCGCAACAAAGCCCACAGTTGCAGGGAAGGTTATGCGCCAACTGCGGCGCGCAGGAGGGTTGCTCATTTCTCACCCACTTTATTGAGGTGTCGTTTGATCGCACCGGCATTCTGGACCATCGAGCCCAGAACCTCGTCCCGGCTGCCTGCTTTGACGATCTGGCCTTTCTCGACCACGATCAGGTCATCACATTCGGAAATCGCCTGCGGGCGGTGCGTCATTATGATTGCGGCCTTGCCGCTTTTCTTGAGGCTGCGCACCGCGCGGTTCAACGCCTCGGTGCCGTCGGCATCCAAGGCCGAGTTCGGCTCGTCCAGGATCAGCAGAACAGGATCACCATAGAGCGCCCGGGCAAGCGCGATCCGTTGTTTCTGACCGCCGGACAACTGGCTGTCATTGCCTTCCAGAAAGGTGTCATAGCCCTTCTCCAAAGACATAATCAGCTCATGTGCGTTGGCCTTTTTGGCGGCGGCGACAACAGCGGCGTCATCGGGTTGTTGCGACATCCGGGCGATGTTCTCAGTTACCGTTCCGTTGAACAGTGTGACCTGCTGCGGCAGGTAACCGATGTAGTGGCCCAGATCATCTGCGGCATATTGGTCCAGTGTCGCGCCACCCAAGCGAATCTCACCCGCTGCGGGGGTCAGCAGACCCAAAAGCGCCTTGGCCAGAGTTGTCTTGCCCGAGCCACTTTTGCCGATCACACCCAGCGCCTTGCCGGGTTCCAATAGCAGCGAGGCATTGCGCAGGGTTGGCTTTTGAACGCCGGGCGGAATGACCGTCAGCCCTTTTGCGACGAGACGCGCCTCGGGCACCGGCAGCTTGGTTTTGGCCTGCTCGGGAGGGGTTTCATCGAGGAAGGTGCCAAGACGAGACCATGCGGTTCGCGCGTTTTCGATCAGCCCCCATTGGCCCACCGCCATTTCCACAGGTGCCAAAGCGCGGCCCAGCAAGATCGAACCGGCGATCATGGCCCCGGCTGTCATCTCGTTGCGCAACACCAGCCAAGCGCCAAGCGCCAACATCGCGGATTGCAGGAACAGGCGCAGCGATTTGGTCAAAGACGTGAAACTACCGGTCCAGTCGCTGGCCGATATGCTCTGTGACAAGGCGTTGCTACGCTGTGACAACCAGCGCTGTGCGACGTCGCCCTGCATGCCTTGCGACCGCACTACCTCGGCGGCTTGCCGCGCTTGTTCCGCAAAGGCATTGGCCCGGCCCGAGGCAACCTGTGCCTCGGCCACCTTCTGTTTGGTCAAGATCTGGTTGAGCAATGCGATGACGATCAGCAAGCTACCACCAGCAACCGCCAGCCAGCCGAGCAAGGGGTGAAACAGGAAGATCGCAGCCAGGAAAACGGGCGTCCACGGGATATCCATAACGGCGAGGAAAACAGGCGACGCGCAAAGCGACCGAACGGCCTCCAGATCGCGCAAGGCCGTTGCTGGTGCCGAGCGGATCTGTGGATACAGTGCCCGCCGAATGGTTCCGTCAAAAACCCTCTCGTCCAGCGAGGATTGGAATTTGGCGCCGAACCGCGCCACGATCCGGCCGCGCGCGTAATCCAGCATGGCCATTAGGCCGTAGAGCAGCCCAACCAGCAGAAAAAGCGCCGTAAGCGTCTCGACCGAGCGCGAACTGAGAACCCGGTCATAGACCTGCAGCATGAACAGCGGCCCGGTCAGCATCAGCAGGTTGACGAAGATGCTGAATAGAAACGCGACACCCAGAAACGATACGCTCTGGTTGCGCACGCTCTGAAGCTCTCGCCTCGGGTTGGGCGGTTTGCGGTTTGTCTGTTTCAAATCAATGTCCCCGACACGATGTCCAGCCTGATGCGGCTACGTTTTTTTACCGCGAACCGAGTCTCGAAGAAAGAGTTAGGGTATGCAACTCGATCGTCAAAGGACCAGCGAAATCCGGCCAAACGGCTAAAATCTGGCAGGTTCCCCTAGGGTCCAGCACCCCAATTAGGCATTGCAAGTTTCAGAATGATTTGGATTATCAAGGGCACGTTGATCGCGCTTCGTCGATCACCCGCCATCCGTGCGGGTTAAAAAGAATTGGGGAGATTACAATGAAAGTGAAACACTTGCTGGTAGCAGCCAGTGCCATGGCCCTATTGGCTGGCACTGCCTCTGCGGAAACGCTGCGCTGGGCACGCGCAGGCGACTCGCTGACGATGGACCCGCATGCGCAAAACGAGGGTCCGACCTCAGCCATGGCGCATCAGATCATGGAAACGCTGGTGATGCGCGACCATTCCGGGGCGCTTGTGCCGTCGCTGGCGACCGAGTGGGCCCCGTCTGAGGAAAACCCGAACGTCTGGGTGTTCAAACTGCGTGAAGGCGTGACCTTCCATGACGGCGCCGAGTTCGACAGCGAAGACGTTGTCTTCTCGCTCAACCGCGCGATGACGCCGGATTCCGACTACAAAGAGTTGCTCGCCTCGGTCAAAGAGGTGCGCGCGCCGGACAAATACACGGTTGAGATCGAAACCGACGGTCCGAACCCGATCATGCCTAACAACCTGACCAACATGTTTATGATGGACAAGGCCTGGGCCGAGGCGAACAACGCCGTGAAGGTGCAGGACTATGAAGGGGGCGAGGATACATTCGCCGCCAAGAACGCAAACGGTACCGGCCCGTACAAGCTGGTCAGCCGTGAACCCGACGTGAAAACCGTTCTGACCGCGAACGAGAACTACTGGGGCAAGGATGAGTTCCCCCTAGAAGTGACCGAGATCATCTATACCCCGATCCAGAACGCCGCGACCCGGGTTGCTGCTTTGCTGTCGGGGGAGGTCGATTTCATTCAGGACGTCCCCGTTCAGGATCTGGCCCGCGTTGCGGATACCGATGGTCTGGACGTGCGGACCGCGCCTCAGAACCGGGTGATCTTCTTCGGTATGAACATGGGTGATGCCGATCTGGGCTCGGACAATGTGGACGGGAAGAACCCGTTGGCAGACGTACGCGTGCGTCAGGCGATGTCCAAAGCCATCAACCGGGATGCCATCAAGCAGGTCGTTATGCGCGGCCAGTCGGCCCCTGCTGGCATGATTGCACCGCCTTTCGTGAACGGTTGGGATGAGGGCATGGACAGCTCGTCGACGACTGATATCGAAGGGGCCAAGGCGCTGATGGCCGAGGCTGGGTATCCGGATGGGTTCTCGATCACGCTGAACTGCCCCAACGACCGCTATGTCAATGACGAAGCGATCTGTCAGGCTGCCGTTGGCATGCTTGCGCAGATTGGTGTCACGGTGAATCTGGATGCCAAACCCAAGGCGCAGCATTTCCCGTTGCTTTCGAACCTCGAGACCGACTTCTACATGCTGGGCTGGGGCGTTCCGACCTACGACTCTGAGTATATTTTCAACTTCCTGGTTCACACCAAGGGTGAGAAATACGGCTCGTGGAATGCGACCCGCTACAACAACCCGGAACTGGATGCCAAGATCCAGGGGCTGGCCTCTGAAACGGACCTTCCGAAGCGCGACGCGCAGATCGCCGAGATCTGGCAAGTGGTGCAGGACGATCAGCTGTATATCCCTATCCATCACCAAGTGCTGAACTGGGGTATGAAGTCGAATGTCGGCACAATTGTTGAGCCGGAAGATTCGCCGAAGATCAAATACTTTACCATGAACTAAGGTTCAGGATCCAAGACAGGGCAGGGCGCAGATCAGCGCCCTGTCTTTTGGTGTTTCACGACTGTTCACTCAAAACAGAGAGGTATCGCCATGACCTTCAAGGCAACGGCCATTGGTTTGGCCTTTTTGGCCGCAAGCGCCGCTCAGGCAGCCGAGTTCAAATGGGCCTCGACCACCGATCCACAGACCATGGACCCGCACGCCGTCAACTCGGCCGCTGTTCTTGGGTTCCTCAACAATGTCTACGAAGGACTGGTCCGCCGCGGCAAGGACATGAGCGTTGAGCCTGCTTTGGCCACCAGTTGGGAATCGATTGGAGACGGCGAAGGCTGGCGGTTCACCCTGCGCGAGGGCGTGACGTTCCACGATGGCAGCACATTCGACGCGCAGGATGTTCTCTTCAGTTACCAACGCGCCTCGGATGAGGTCTCGGATACCCGCAGCTGGTTTGCACCGATCAGCGAGGTCAGGGTGGTCGATGACTACACCGTCGATTTCATGACCACTGCACCCAACCCGCTGTTTCCGTCCTCCATTGCAAACTGGATGATCATGGATCAGGGCTGGGCTGAGGCCAATGAGGCCGCTCTGCCCGACAAGGAAACCGGGAACCACGCGACGCTGAATGCCAACGGCACCGGTGCGTTTCAGATCACCGCGCGCGAACCCGGTCTGCGCACCGTTCTGGAACCTTTTGAAGGTTGGTGGGGTGACGCAGAGCACAACATCACTCGCGCCGAATTCAACCCGATCCAGAACTCTGCCACCGCCGTCGCGGCCTTGCTGTCCGGCGATGTCGATATGATTGAGCCTGTCCCGATTCAGGACGTGGCGCGCCTTCAGGGCAATGATGAGGTCGAGGTCATTCAGGGGATTGAGGCCCGCGTGATCATGCTGGGCTTTGACCATCAGGCCGACGCCCTGAAATACACCGACGATGCTGGCAAACCCAACCCGTTCCAGGATGCGCGTGTGCGTCAGGCCGTGGCGCATGCGGTGAACGTCGATGCCATCCTTGCCACGATCATGCGCGGCAATGCCGAGGCGGCGTCGCAACTTGTCAGCCCTGCGATGAGCGGTTACTCGGCGGCCAATGCAGAGCGCCCCGCCTACGATGTCGAGGCCGCAAAGGCCTTGCTGGCCGAGGCCGGATACGCGGATGGATTCTCGTTCGGCCTTAAATGCCCCAATGACCGCTACTTGAATGACGAGGCTGTCTGTCAGGCGATTGTCAGCATGCTGGCACAGATCGGTCTAACGGCTGAGCTGGACGCGATGCCGGTGCGCAACTACTGGCCCGAACTGCGCGAGGACAACTACGACATGTACCTACTGGGCTGGAGCCCCGGCACGTTCGACGCCGAACACCCCGTGCGCTTTCTGGTCGCGACACCCAACGAAGAGAAAAAGCTGGGCAGTTGGAATTTTGGAGGCTTCTCGAACGCGCGTGTAGATGAACTGCTGCCGCAGATTCAATCCGAACTGGATGAAGGCGCCCGTCAGGCCATGTTGGACGAGGTCACCAACATCATTCAGGATGAGCAGGTCTATGTTCCCATGTATGTGCAACCTCTGGTCTGGGGAACGCGCGGCAATATCGGGCTGACCCAACGCCCGGACAACTTCTTCATCCTGCGGTGGGTGACCGTAAACTGAAAACGCTGTTCGAGGGGCCGAGTCGTTCTGGCCCCAGTTTCGTTAGCGGTATCTTGACCATTTGGTCAGACGCGGCTTAGACAGGCCGATCAACCGGGGATTCTGAATGTTCGCATATATTGTTCGAAGGATGTTCCAATCCGTGATCGTTTTGCTGGTCGTGGGTCTGGTCGCGTTCTCGATGTTTCGTTTTGTCGGCGATCCGATCGACAACATGCTGGGTCAGGAACGCACTCAGGCCGATATCGACCGGCTGAGGACGGAACTGGGCCTCGATCAGCCATTTATCGTGCAATACGCCAAGTTCCTGCAGGGTGCGGTTCAGGGCAATTTTGGAGTGTCCTACCGTCAGGGCCGCCCGGTCTCGACCATCATCGCTGAACGTGCGCCCGCGACGCTTGAGCTGGCCTTCGTGTCAGGCTTCCTCGCCATCACCATGGGCATCGCGTTGGGCGTATTCACCGCGATCCGACGACAAGGGGTGGCGGCGAATATCATCATGACGGTCAGTCTGATCGGGGTCTCTCTGCCCACCTTCCTGATCGGGATATTGCTGATCTACATCTTCTCGGTCGAACTTGACCTCTTACCCAGTTTCGGCAGGGGTGAGACGGTCATGATCGGAGGTTGGTCAACCGGGTTTCTGACCACCTCGGGCCTGACGGCGCTGATCCTGCCCGCGATCACGCTGGGTTTGTATCAGATGACTCTGATTATGCGTCTTGTGCGGTCCGAGATGCTCGAGGTCCTGCGCGCCGACTACGTGCGTTTCGCCCGCGCCCGAGGGCTGTCGGACAGGGTGATCAACTTCCGCCACGCGCTGAAAAACACGCTGGTGCCGGTGATTACGATCACAGGTTTGCAACTGGGCTCGATCATCGCCTTTGCCATAATCACCGAGACCGTGTTCCAATGGCCCGGTGTCGGATTGCTGTTCATCAACGCGATCCAGTTCGTCGATATTCCCGTCATGGCCGCCTATCTGATGCTGATTTCGGTCATGTTCGTGACGATCAACCTGATTGTCGATCTTCTCTACTATGCCATTGACCCGCGCCTGCGTGTCGACGCGAGGGCCACATGACCGATACGATCGAAACCCCGCAACCCGCCTCTAAGTCGCGCTTTGCAAAAGCGTGGGACAGCGATTTCGCTTGGTCATTCCGGCATTCGCCCGTGGCTGTCATCGCCTCGGCCGTTGTGCTGATCCTTGTGTTTTGTGCCATTTTCGCGCCCCTGATCGCGCCCTACAATCCGTTCGACCCGGCGACGCTGAACCTGATGAACGGCTTTACACCACCGGGCACACCGAATGCGTTTACGCAGGAAACCTTCCTGTTGGGCACAGATGACCAGGGTCGGGACGTATTCTCGACCATCCTCTACGGGCTGCGCATTTCCTTGTTCGTCGGGGCTGCCGCCGTATTGCTGGCCCTGATCATCGGAGTCGTTCTGGGGCTGGTCGCGGCCTATTTTGGCGGCTGGGTCGAGACGCTGATCATGCGGATCGCCGACGTTCAGCTGACCTTTCCGGCCATTCTGGTCGCTATGTTGATCTTTGGCATCGCCAAGGGCGTGACCCCGCCGGAATATCGCGATGAGATGGCGATCTATGTGCTGATCATCGCCATCGCTCTGTCCGATTGGGTGCAGTTTGCGCGGGTCGTCCGCGGGGCTGCGCTGGTCGAGAAGAACAAGGAATATGTGCAGGCTGCGAGGCTGATCGGTCGCGGCTCGATTCCGATCATGTTCAGACACATCCTGCCTAATGTCCTCAGCCCGGTTCTGGTCATCGCGACGATCTCCCTGGCGCTGGCCATCATCGCCGAGGCGACGCTGAGCTTCCTTGGTGTCGGCGCGCCTCCGACCCAACCTTCACTGGGCACGCTGATCCGTATCGGGCAGGGGTTCCTGTTCTCGGGAGAGTGGTGGATTCTGTTCTTCCCTGCCTGCACTCTTCTGGCCCTCGCCCTGTCCGTGAACTTGCTGGGCGACTGGCTGCGCGATGCGCTGAACCCAAAACTGCGGTGATTTAATGAGCCTTCTGACCGTCCAAGACCTCACCGTCGAATTCCCGACCCGCCGCAAGCTGTTCACTGCGGTGGATCACGCAGACCTTTCCGTCGAGCCTGGTGAAATCCACGGTTTGGTGGGCGAATCCGGTGCAGGCAAATCCACCATCGGCGCGGCTGTCATGGGTCTGCTGGAACGTCCCGGACGGATCGCCAGCGGCCAGATCAAGCTGGGTGGCGAACAGATCAGTGGCCTTGACGCCGAGGCGATGCGTGGCCTGCGTGGCAAGAAGATCTCGATGATCTTTCAGGACCCGCTGACCTCGCTGAACCCATTGTTCACGGTGCGAGAGCAGCTGACCGAAACCATCCTGGCCCATTTGGGCTGCACTGACGCCGAGGCCAATCAACGCGCCCGCGACCTGATTGACCGGGTAGGGATTCCGGACCCGGATACGCGTCTGGACCAATATCCGCACCAATTCTCGGGCGGGATGCGCCAACGTGTGGTGATCGCCTTGGCGCTGTGTACCGAACCGGACGTTATCATCGCGGATGAGCCGACCACGGCGCTGGATGTTTCGGTTCAGGCGCAAATTCTGGACCTGATCAAGGAATTGGCGCGGGAACGGCAGGTCGGCGTCATTCTGATCACCCATGACATGGGTGTCATTGCCGATACAACCGACCGCGTGACCGTCATGTATGCTGGCAAGGTTGTCGAAACCGGGACAACGGCGCAGGTGATGGGGCAGCCGCAGCACGAATACACGCGCTCGCTGATTGCGGCGGTGCCACGGCCGACGCTCAAGCTGCACCGGTTCCCTCAGATCAGCTATGGCGGGCGTGAGACGCGCTTTGCGATCGAGGATATGGCGCGCCATTGGCCGAAAGTGGACAACGACACATCGAAGCCCGTGTTTGAAATTCGCAACCTGACCAAACGCTTCCTGCAACGGCGCGGTCTTTTGCCTTGGGATCGGACCTATTTCACCGCTGTCGATGATGTGAGCTTTGATATCCGTGCGGGCGAGGTGTTCGGCGTGGTGGGTGAATCCGGATCGGGCAAGTCCACCGTGGCGCGGATGATTGCTGGCTTGTACCCGGTCGATGGCGGCTCGATCACGTTTGATGGGCAATTGGTCAGTGATTTGGGCGACAAAGCCGTGCAGGACGCGTACCGCAAGAACATCCAGATGATCTTTCAGGATCCCTATTCCTCACTGAACCCCAGAATGCGCGTGGACGAGATCGTGGCGGAACCCATCCGTCATCACCGCCTCATGAGCGGTTCAGACGTCAAGCGTCGGGTGGATGAGCTGTTGGATCAGGTCGGGCTGGGTTCGGAAGCGGGCCTGAAATACCCTCATGAGTTCTCGGGCGGGCAGCGCCAGCGTATCTCCATCGCGCGCGCATTGGCGACGCAGCCTCGGTTCCTGATCTGCGATGAGCCGACCAGTGCGCTAGACGTCTCGATCCAAGCGCAGATCCTGAACATCCTGAAAGACCTGCAAGAGCATCTGGGCCTGACGATGCTGTTCATCAGCCACGACTTGCCGGTCGTGCGGCAGATGTGCGACCGCGTTGCCGTGATGAAGGCAGGGCAGATGGTTGAGATCCAAGAGACCGATGCCCTGTTCGCCAACCCGCAGACGGACTACGCTAAGGAACTATTGCACCTGATGCCGCGACTTGATGATCTGTCGACCGAAGGACTGGACGTTTAGGTCTTGGTTTTGGGGTCCACATAAGTCCAGCGATAGGCGGGCGGGGTCGGTCCCTTGTTGCGGCCACCTTGCTCCATCTGCTCCCATGCGTGAGTCAGGATGCCGACAGAACGGGACAAGCAAAACAACCCACGCGCCAAGGGTGGGGCAAAGCCTAACTCGGCATAGATCACGGCCGTCGCGCCATCGATATTCATGGGGACGGGTTTGCCTTTGCGATGGGCCAGCTCGGCTTCAATCGCCTGCCCGATCCGCATGAAATCACCGCTGCATGCCCCTTGACCGACGGCTTCGGCGACCAGCGCCATCAGGCGCGGGGCGCGCGGATCGGTCGGGGTGTGAAAGCGATGGCCAAAACCCGGCAGGATATTTCCGTGAGTGGTGATCCAGTCGTCCAATGCGACTGGCAGATCCTGCGGGTGCTCCGCAATAAAATGATAGAGCTGCACGGCCTGCTCTCCGGCCCCGCCATGCACATCGCCCAGCATGTTGACCGCGCTGGCCATCGCGTTGTTCAGGGGCAGTCCGCAGGTCACGGCCATTCTGGCGGCAGCGATTGAGGGTGCTTGCGGGCCATGATCAACGGCCGCAACCAAAGCTGCTTCGAACAAACGAGCTTGTGATTCAGTCGGTTTCTCGCCGCGCAGCATGAACCAGATCATTTCGACGAAACTCAGATTGCCGATCAAATCCTGGATTGGCTCTCCGCGCAGGTGTATCCGGCCAGGCTCCATGTCGATGATCGAGGTTTGCCACCAATCGGATACATCGCTCATATGATGCCCTCCTTTTTCAGGGCGTTGATCTCATCCTGCGACAGTCCGAGTTCAGACCAGATTGCGGAATTGTCTGCGCCCAATTCCGGCGGCGCGGTCCCAGGATGTCTGCGCGCGCCATCCATGACAATAGGGCTGCCAGCGAGCTGTAGGTCTTCACCGTGAATGTCCAGCTTACCGATCAAACCCCGCCCAGATAATTGCGGGTCGTCGAGCGCATCGGAGACGGTTAGAACCTGCCCGGTGGGCACTCCAATATCATTCAACTCTCGAACCCATTCCTTTGCCGGTCGCGTGGTCAGCGTGTGCTCCAATTCCGCGCGCAAGGCGTGACGGTTGGTCTTGCGATCCTCTCGTGTTGTGTAGGCTGGATCGTCCAGCAGGTCGTCCCGGCCCAGATGCTGAGCAAGCGCCTGCCATTGTTCATCGCGGTTGGCGGCAATGTTGATCGGACTGTCTGCAGTAGCAAAGGTGCCCGAGGGGGCCGAGGTTGTGTTTTCGTTCCCATGCGCGGCAGGCGTAACGCCACCGATCAGGTGGTTCGAGACGACCCAACCCATCGTAGAAATCACCGCCTCGGTCATAGCAACATCCAGAAACGCGCCACGTGGGGTCGCGTTCAGGGCGGATGAGATGGCGAATGCTGCGGTCAGGCCACCGACCGTATCCGCCAGTGGGTAGCCAACGCGGTAGGGCGCCGTATCTGGCGCGCCGGTGATCGACATGACACCGCTGACCCCTTGAACGATCTGGTCATAAGCGGGATCATCGCGGCGGGGTCCGTTCTGCCCAAAGCCACTGATCGCGCAGTAGATTAGTCGCGGGTTTTCAGCTTTCAGGGTTTCATAGCCCAGACCCAATCGATCCATAACGCCGGGCCTGAAATTCTCGACCAATACATCCGCCGAGTGAACCAGACGTTTCAGCAGCGCCTTGCCCCGGTCGGATTTCATGTCCAGCGTGACGGATTTCTTCGCGGCATTCTGCGCCAGAAAACTGATCCCCATGCCCGCCTTATTGCGCTCAGGATCGGCGCCCAACACCCGGGCAAGATCGCCCGAGCCGGGGCGTTCGACCTTGATCACCTCGGCGCCCATCAATGCGAGCTGGTAGCAGCAATAGGGGCCGGCAAGCACGTTCGTCAGATCTAGAACGCGGATGCCGGCCAGAGGGTCAGTCCCCATCCGCAATCCCCGCGGCCCGTGCCCGCGCACGGCGAGCGCGGTAGCTTGGCAGCAGAACCAGAAGGACGGCGATCACCAGCAGGCCTAGGGTCATCGGGCGTTCCCAGATGAAAGCGATACCGTCATAGAGCTGCATCGAGCGGGCAAAGTTGTCCTCCATCATTCCTCCAAGGATGAACCCGATCAGAAGCGGGGCGAGGGGGTAGTCCGCGAATTTCAATGCGGTGGCGCAGATGCCGAAACCGACGAGGAGCAGTAGCTCGGTCGCGTTGTTCTGGCCGATATAGGCGCCCATCAGGGTGAAGAACAGGATGAACGGGATCAAGAAGTTGCGCGGTACGGCCAGCACTTTGGCGATGTAGGGGATCAGCGGCAGGTTCAGGATCAGCAGCACCAGGTTGCCGATGAACATCGACATGATGACGGCCCAGAAGATCTGAGGCTCATCCACCATCAGGCGCGGGCCGGGTGTCACGTTCAGCGCGATTAGAGCGCCCAGCAGGATGGCCGTTGTGCCTGACCCCGGGATGCCCAGCGTTAGCAGGGGCACGAATGACCCGGTACAGGCCGCGTTGTTGGCGGACTCCGGTGCGGCCAGACCCTTGATCGAGCCTTTGCCGAACTCTTCCTGTTCCTGCTTAGGTGCAATATTGCGTTCGACAGCATAGCCGAGGAAGCTGGCAATTGTTGCCCCCGCACCCGGTAGGACGCCGATGAAGAAACCTTGCACGGATTGGCGACCGATCACGGGCGCGATGGCTTTTGCCTCATCTTTGGTGATGCGCAGGTCCTTGATCTCTCCGTCGTCGCCTTTCAGGTCTTTGGGCTTCAGCACTAAGAACAGCGCCTCAGGCAGGGCGAACATGGCCATGGCCAGCGTGATGAAGCCAAAGCCGGACTGCAGGTCCATGATCCCCATGGTGAAACGGGGCAGGTTGAACAAAGCGCCTTCGCCCACGGTTGCCATGATCAGGCCAAGGATCGTCATGATCATTGCTTTGGCGACCTGACCCGACCCTGCAAAGGCCGCAATGGCAGACAGTCCCACGACCATCAGCGCGAAATACTCAGCCGAGTGGAACAACAGCGCGACCGAGGACAGGGCAGGGGCGAAGACCATGAGCAGAATGGCCCCCAAGGTACCGCCTGCGAAACTGGCGATGGCCGCAATGGTCAATGCCTTACCGGCTTTGCCTTGTCGCGCCATCGGATAGCCGTCGAAGCTTGAGGCGACTGTACCCGCGACCCCCGGCGCGTTCAGCAGGATGGATGAGGTCGATCCGCCGAAAATCGCGCCATAGTAGACGCCTGCCAGCAGGATCAGGGCTGCCGACGGATCGCCCATCGAAATCGCGACCGGGATCATGATGGCGATGATCGACATCGGGCCGAGGCCCGGAAGCATGCCGATGAAGGTGCCAATCAGACAGCCGGCGATGACCATCAGCAGGTTTTGGATTGAGAATGCCGTTTGCAGGCCGATCAGAAGTCCTTCAAGCATGTCAGCCTCCGAAAATGCCCGGCAGGGGGCGCATGTAGATGCCCAGGACTTCCTGAACCAGATACCAGACCGCGCCGGTGGCGATGAACGCAACCGGCAGCATGATGTGCCATTTGCGCTCGCCCAGGATGAAGGAGCCGAGGATAAGGAAGGCAGAAGTTGAGATCAGAAAGCCGACGGGACGAAGGCACAGGGCGTAGATCACCATAAGGGCCAGCAGCATCAAAGCTTGATCAAGGTGGTAGTCGCCCAGTCGGCGGTAGTCGATATCCGCCGCTTTCGGTTCGGATTTTTCGAAGCCCAGCAGGATGATCGTGCAGGCGATGATGCCCAGAACAGATAGCACTTTAGGGAAGGTGCTTGGCCAAATGGGGTTGCGCTGCATGAAGGGGGGCAGGCTGCCATCCATCGTAAACCAGGCGGCGTAGCCATAGGCCAGACAGACCCCAAGCAAAACAAGCGCGATCCAGCGATCCAGCGCCATGACATCCCCTCCCTCGTGTTTTTTGTTGATTGTGGCAGAGCGGACGGGCCACTCTGCCGTGAGTGGTGCTTAGAGGAAGCCCAGTTTTTTCATCAGATCGCTTATCTGCTGCTCTTGCTGCTCGAGGAAGGTCGAGAAATCGTCGCCCGAGTTGTGGATGTTCACCCAGCCGTTACGGGCACGCACTTCTTCCCACTCGGGGGTGTCGTACATCTTGGCGATGGCATCCTGATAGGCGGCCAGCTTGTCTTCGGGTAGGCCGGGCGCTGCGAAGAAACCGCGCCAGTTGACGAAGGTGGTGTCGATGCCTTGTTCCTTCATGGTCTGCGCGTCGGGCGCTGCGTCCACACGCTCATCCGCAGTCACGCCGATGATCTTCACCTCGCCTGCATTGGCCAGATCAACCGCTTCCGAGAAACCGGTGGACAGCGCTGCGATCTCACCCGACAGCAAGGCTGCCATGGCTTTGCCGCCTGCATCATAAGGAATGTACTTGACGCCAAGCGCGTCCTTGCCTGCTGCTTCCATCACCATGGCCGCAACCAGATGGTCCATGCCACCCGGAACCGAGCCACCGCCGATTGCTGTTGCACCTGGGTCCGCGTCATAGGCGGCCAGCAGGTCCGCCATCGAATTGATCGGGCTGTCCTTACCGACAACAATGGCCGCGTAGTCGCCGATTGTGCCCGAGACCAGCGTCAGGTCGCGGAAGTTATGCGGGAACACACCCGTCAGTGAGCGAATCACGATGGGCGTCGAGTTCACCATCAGCGTGCCATGGTTGCTGTCGGCGTTCTCGATCAGGTAGCCAATGGCTTTACCGCCGCCGCCGCCCGACATGTTCTCGTAGGAAGCGGTGCCGACAAGACCTGCCTTGGTCAGCGCCTCTCCGGTGCCGCGTGCAGTGCCGTCCCAGCCGCCGCCTGCGCCGCCGGGGATCAGGAAGTGGATGCTGTCCACGACTTCGTGCCCGTCAGCCAGAACAGGTCCCGCAAGACCAACAGCGGCCACAGCCGCGATCAGGGCGCGACGGCCCAGTTTGAAAGTTGTCATGATGTCCTCCCATTTGACAACTGGCCGCTTGGCGGCACAGATTGTGGTCAAGAAAACACATTAACCTGACATCAACCTGTCATGCGCGAAAATACTGCGAACGCCTCATGAAATTCCTGCTGGTCGAAGACAATATGGACCTCGCGAACGCTATCGGTTCGCGGATGCGACTGGACGGCCATGTCGTTGATCATGCTGCAACTTTGGACGATGCGACCGCGTTTGTCGAGGCCGAGGAATACGACCTGATCCTGCTGGATATCATGCTGCCCGATGGGGATGGGCGCGATTTCCTCAAACGCCACCGCGCCAGTCATCTGGACACACCTGTCATCGTTTTGACCGCGCGCAGTCAGGTCTCGGATCGAATCGGATCGCTGGATCTGGGGGCGGACGACTATGTCACCAAGCCCTTCGATCACGCAGAGCTTGAGGCCCGCTGCCGCGCCGTTCTACGCCGCAAATCCGGGATCGCCAAATCGACGATCGAGATCGGCGGTATCGTCTTCGACCCGGTTGC
Source organism: Ruegeria profundi (assembly GCF_049800715.1). GTDB lineage: Bacteria > Pseudomonadota > Alphaproteobacteria > Rhodobacterales > Rhodobacteraceae > Ruegeria > Ruegeria profundi_A. The sequence goes on along the minus strand of NZ_JBNAFO010000003.1, from coordinate 148,259 downwards.
CGGTCACCTGATTGTCGGCGGTGAGACGCTGTCGCTGCGTAACCGGGAACTGCGCCTGTTGGAGTTCTTCATCAATGCGCCCGGTCAGGTGTTCTCGAAACAAAAGCTGGCGGACAGGCTGTTTTCCTACGATGACGATGTCTCGGACAATGCTATCGAGGTGTATGTCGCCCGCCTGCGCAAACATCTCGAGCGTTCGGAGTTGAAAATTACCACGTTGCGTGGCCTGGGCTACAGGCTGGATCATGTCAGCTAGCCCCGCGGTTTCAGGATCTCTTCGTAATCGTCTGGTGCTGACCCTGATTGGCGGCGCGGCCATTCTGGCGTTGCTTTTGTTCTTTACAGTGCGCAGTTATGCCGCTCGAGTCGCGCAGCAAGGGCAGGACAATATCCTTGGTGCCTCCGTCACCTCGATCCTCGATGCCGTCGCCCTTCGGGACGGAGAGCTTGAGGTCGACATCCCCTACGCCGCCTTCTCGATGCTAAGTACGCCGTCGGATGATCGGGTGTTTTACGCCATCTTTCAGGACGGAGAACTGTTGTCCGGCTACGACGATCTTTCAGCCACGAATGGTACGCCCAACGGCGAATGGACCTTTCAATCGGGCGAGGTGCGCGGAGAGACCATTCGCCAGGTCAGCGCCAGCCGCACTTTGGTAGGGCTAGGAACCCGGACCGAAGTCGAAGTGGCCCTTGGTCAAACGCAAGACGCATTGGCCGAAACCCTCAGGCAGATTTCACGAAACGCGGCGTATCTGGGGATCGGCTTTTTTACCTTGGTCGCCGGGTTATCATTCTGGGCAACGTCAGCCACCATCGGACAGTTGAACAAGCTGACGACGTCGGTGACTCGCCGGGGCCCACAAGACCTCAGCCCATTCAGAAAACCGGTGCCGCGGGAAATGGCCCCGCTAGTGTCGTCGCTGAACTCTTTGATGGGGCGTTTGGATCAGTCGCTCAGCCAGTCCGAGGATTTCATAGCCGAGGCGGCACACCGGGTCCGGACGCCATTGGCAACGGTTCGATCCTATGCGGATACAACCTTGCAACGTGTTGAAAAAGAAGAGAATAGAGAGGCTTTGCGTTCAATGGTTCGGGCGATTGACGAAAGCTCTCGGGCGGCGGGGCAATTGCTGGATCACGCAATGATCACTTTTCGCGCCGATCATCTGGAGCGGGAAGAGATTGATCTTGTCGCCCTCGTCCGCGATCTGGTTCAGCGCCTCACACCCATTGCCGAGATGAAGGACCTTTCCCTGACATTGGTCGGAGACCCCGTTGTGATCTATTCGGGCGATCCGATCCTGATCCAGAATGCGGTACGCAACATGGTCGACAACGCGCTAAAATATGCCCCTGCCGAAAGCGTGGTCGAGATCGAGGTCTCGCAAGGGACGCAAGCGCAGATCAGCGTGCGCGATCAGGGGCCGGGCTTTCCACCAAGCGAAATTGACACGCTCACCCGGCGGTTCGAGCGCGGTAAGAATGCGGCCGGGACTATTGGCTCGGGGCTTGGTCTGACCATCGTTCAGGATGTCGCGAAGGCCCATGGCGGCGATCTGATCCTGACCAACCGAAAAGGCAAAGGCGCATGCGTTACCTTATTGCTTTGATCCTCACACTTCTGGCCTCAGTCTGCGCGGCCGAGGAGTGGGAAGACCAGCGGGTGTTCAACGCTGCCGCTGATGGTCCGCGTTTGCGCATCATCTCCAGCACCGACACCGCGCTTTTCGCGCCGTTGATAGAGGGGTTCCTGACGCAAAACCCGGACGTCTCCGTAGAGTATCTAGTGACCGGAACCGCCGATCTGAATGCGCGTGTGCGGTCAGCGCCCGAGGCGTTTGATGTTGTCATTTCCAGCGCGATGGATCTGCAGCTGAAACTTGCCAATGATGGGTTCGCAATGCCGCTGGAGAATATGCCGGGTTCGGACTGGGCGCAGTGGCATGACAGCTTGTTTGCCTTTACCCAGGAACCGGCGGCCATCGTCATCAACCGTGCGGCCTTCGCAGGGCATCCCGTTCCGCAAACCCGGCAGGAACTGATCGAGGCCTTGCGCGCGCGCCCCGAAGCCTTCCGTGGGAAGGTCGGAACCTATGATATCCGCCAATCCGGCTTGGGCTATCTGTTCGCCACGCAAGATGCCCGCGCCTCTGAGACCTTTTGGCGCCTGATGGAGGTCATGGGCGGGCTGGACTTGCGTCTTTATTGCTGCTCGGGCGACATGATTGACGATCTGACAAGCGGTTCAATCGCGGTCGCTTATAACGTGCTTGGCAGCTACGCAACGGCGCGGGTCGACGGCAAAGAGGTGCTCGAGGTCATTCTGCCCAGCGATTTTCAGACCACCATGATGCGCACGGCAATGGTGACGAAAAACACGCAACACCCTGCTGCCGCCGAGGCGTTTGTCCGCCACCTGATCGTTGCAGGGCCTGAGCTGGCACCTTTGCCCTTGCTCACGTCACTGCAGGCGCAGGAGAGCGCGGTAATTACGCTGGAACCTGCTTTGCTGACCTACCTCGACACGCTCAAACGCAGGAAATTCCTGACGGCCTGGGAAGACGCCGTCATCCAGAAATAGCGTGGTCCTCAAGCGCCTCTAGCTCAAGCTGCAGGCCCTTTTCATAGTCTGTTGATCCGTTCTCAAACCGCCACAAGCAATAGGCCGCCATTCGCCATGCATACCACGGACGCAATGCTTCGTAGCGGGCAACTGTTTCGTGCTCGCCATACGCGGTTAGGAACTGCGCGTGCTCATCTGGGTTCAGTGGCGCGCCGCGATAGAGGTGCTGCATGGCAGGCGATAGGAACAGGGCCAGATCCTCGCAGGGTTCGCCAATTGCCGGGCATTGCCAGTCGATCAGGGTCAGGTTGGAGCCATCCACCAGAATGTTTCCGGCCACAGGGTCGCCGTGGATCAGACACGTTCTTTTTGTTGGCGGCACAGGGTCCTCGGGCCGCATTGCGGTGACGCGATCTCGCAAGCTGGAGGAACACAACGCCAAAAGCTCGGCCCCGTGGCGAGCCAAATCGGGGCTGCCGTTCCGTCCCGCGGGCAGCGGTAAATCGACCGTCGAGCCATGCAATTTGCGTAGCAAAGAGGCGACCTGAGCCGTGTCACTTTCCCACGGGCGACCCGGCGCGTGATCGTACAGAACCCAGGCGTCGCCCTTATGCTGCCCTGTTGCCTGCAATCTGGGCACGAACCCTTCCTGCTCAAACGCGCGCAAGCACAGCGCTTCGAGTTGGGCGTCATTGCGGAACATGGGGTTGCGCAGTTTGGTTCGGTAAAGCTTCAATACCGTGTCGCCACTCTCCCCCAGAACCTTCCACACCATATTGGTCCGACCCCCAAACAGAGGTTCGAACTGCACGGACCCCGTGATCAGCCCGCGCGTGCGCAGCTGGTCAATCAGGTCTGATGGAGGCGCGTTAACGTGGGGCAGGAGACGTACCGCTCAGCAAGGGAATCGTGATTTGCCAAGGTTTGGACTGCCAGCCCGGTCAGATCAAGCGCCTGTTCGGATCGCCGTCACCTCATCCGAGCGGACGGTGGCCCCGCTTTGCAGGGACAGATGCACGACGCCATCGGAAATTTGCGCCTCAACCACGCGGTTGTAGCTGGCGGCCAGACGCTGAGACAACAGCTCGTCATCCTTGAAACTCTCCAACGTGGCAGAATAGGTGCCCTGGCTCAGAGGATTGCCCGAAGCGTCGGTTCCGGCCCAGAGGAATTCAGTGTCTGTGTGATTGACCGGAATGCGGTCGATCACCGTATCGGTTGAGTTGCGGATCACCATGATAGCTTCATCACTTGTTGCATCGGCCTGAGCAAACAGAGTGACCGGCTGGCCTTCGAATCGAAAGGCCGAGGCTGATCGAACATCAACGCCTACCCAATTGGACAGCTCACTCAGCTTTTGTCCGCCCATCGCCGTGTTTAGGGAAGACAGCAGGTCATTGGTCTGAACCTGCTGTTCAACCATCGAGAATTGGGCCAGCTGAGATGCGTATTCCGAGGAATCCATAGGTTCCAACGGGTCCTGGTTTCGCGCTTGTGCGGTGAGCATCAGCAAAAAGGTCTCAAAATCTGAAGTCAGCTTGGACGCTTGCGATGCGGCCGAGGTCGGGGTCTGTGTTCCAGTCTGCGCTGAACTTGTTGGAGTGATCATCTGTCAAAGCCTCATATCAATGCCACGACCCGAGAGATTTCGGGGAATGATCGGAGCGTTTGGCGTGTCCGGTTCTGTCGAATGGAGAGAGCCATCGTCGCTTGCCTTCGGGTTTGCGGAATCATCCTGCGCATCGTCCTTTGTGCTCAGGTCAAACGAGATGTCGCTATATCCAAGGCTTTGGAATTCAGCCTCCAACACGGCAAGGTGCCGGCGCATCAGGTCCAATGTTTCGGGGCGCTCGGCAGCAATGGTCAAAATCATGCCATCCTCGCGACCGTTGAGCGTGACGGAAACCCGACCCAATTCCTCGGGGCTGAGCGCGATTTCGATCGTACCGGAACCAGTCCGAACCTGAATTTCCGCTGCCATCTGCCCGGCGATGGCCCGGGTGATCTCAGCCTTTGCAGACTGCGTTGCGGGCTGCGCAAGCGAAGCCGTGTCGCGGACGTTTTGAAACAGCGGTTCTTCGCGCGTGGCAATCACACCATTAGTTTCAGGAATCGTCGTGGTGGTTTCGGCATCGGCGCTCCGCACAGACGCCATCACCTGCATCTGCGCAAGAGTTGGCGTTGGTTTGGAAGGTTGAGGCGCAGTTGGAGTCGCATTTGTCTGGGGCGCAGCCCCTGTTTCAGCAGGTAGCGCCGAAACTGAGGATTGTGCACGCTCAGTTGGAACAGGCTGCCCAGCGATTGGCCTTGCGGGCAAGACCTGACCGTCCGACGCTTTGGCAGACGCCGGCTGGGCTATGCTGGATTGTGACTGAACAGGCGAACCGCGCGTGTTTTCGACCTCGGGGCGCTGCGGTGCCGCAATCGTAACCTGGTGCATTGCGCCTGTGTCGGTTTTCGGCGCCTCTGCACCCTCGAGATTTGAGGGAATAGGCGCAGTTTCAGACCCTTGCGGTACCTGCGTCGCGCTCGGTACGGGCAGTGCGGTCAGGTCCTCAAACACCCGTTCTTCAGGAGTGTCGGGCTTGATCGGCAGGGGGCCTGCGAGAACCTCTTCGAGTGCAGGATCCTCGGGCATGATGTCCTGCTCAACGGCGGCTTCATCCTCGGCTTCTGGCTGCGGCGTCTTTTCCTCCAGAACATCCTGAAAGCGCGTGGACATCTCGGATGTGGTTTCGCGCGTCCCCGGTTTCGTGGCCGCGGTTTGCGTGGGTGTCATCAGCGTAAGAGGGTTGGGCATTTTGCTCCGGCTCCGTCGTGGTTGACCGTCAAACTGCCCAAAGGAGGTTACGTTTATTTTAACCGCTTTCGTCTTTGATCAAGAAAGTTCGATGCAATTTTCGGAGAAGCCGATGAAAATCCCTCCCCTCCAGTCGATGCCGCCGCCGCCCTCAACCCATGACCGCCTGCAAGCCGCCGCAGTCGAGCTCGAGGCGGCGTTTTTGGCCGAAATGCTGAAATCCGCAGGCTTGGGAAAAGCACGCGTTTCGTTCGGTGGCGGCGCCGGAGAGGACCAGTTCTCGTCCTTTCTTGTGCAGCAACAGGCCCGGCAAATGGCGCAATCCGGTGGCGTTGGCCTGTCTGAACTTCTGTTCCAATCCTTGATGGAGAATTCCGATGACACATGAACCCAATCTTCTGATCAAATCACTGGAAGAGGTTCTTGATCTTGAGCGCGCCGCGCTTGTGGACGGTGATCTTGAGCGTCTCAATCATATGGTCCCTGAAAAAGAGAAACTGATCGGTGCGATCAACGATCTTCAGGTGCTAAGCAGCGATGATCTGCTTCGCGTCCATCAAAAGGTGGAGCGCAATCAGGCGCTGCTGAACAGCGCGGCCGAGGGGATTCGCGCGGTTGCCACCCGCATGGCCGAGCTGCGCCGTGTCCGTCAGGAATTCAGCACCTATGGAGCCGACGGGCAGCGCAACGGGTTTACCGTGCGGGGTCAGGCAAAGCTGGAAAAACGCGCATAGGACCAGAGTTGATTCAAATCTGAAATTTCGAGTTGGGCCGCTTTAGCACTCCGTTAGGGGATCAAGGTCAAAGGTGGTTCTGCACCTGAAACAGCGGGTGGCGCGAAGGGCCGGACGGCGCATCGCACAGGTCAGAAAGACACCAAAGCCCGCTGATCTAGCGGGGTGATCTTGGGCGCTGAAGCCCTAACGCAAAAGGATGGAACTATGTCCAGTATTCTGACAAATAACGGCGCGATGGTTGCGCTGCAGACCCTGAAATCGGTCAACAAAAACCTCGAGATGACCCAGAACGCGATCTCCACCGGCAAGGATGTCGCAACAGCAAAAGACAACTCGGCCGTCTGGGCGATTTCCAAAGTAATGGAATCGGACGTCAAAGGCTTCAACGCGATTAAAGACAGCCTCTCGCTGGGTGAATCGACGGTAGCCGTTGCGCGGAACGCGTCTGAAACTGTCACCGACCTTCTGACCCAGATGAAGGAAAAGATCGTTGGGGCGCAGGAAGACAACGTGGATCGTGCCAAGATCAACGCTGACGTGAGCGCGCTTAAGGATCAGATCGAATCTGTTGTTGGTGCGGCTCAGTTCAACGGTCTGAACCTGGTGAACGGGTCGTCGGGCCCGGCGTCGATACTGGCGTCTCTGGATCGTGATGCGGCGGGTGACGTGACCGCGTCTTCGATCAGCGTCGCTGCTCAGGATCTTTCGGTTGGTGGCTACACCGCAAAGGGTGTTCTGGCAGGTTCGGACAACGTGACAACTGACAACGACACTGCTGGTTTCACCATGGATAAGACTGGTGGCAGCGGTGACATCGTGATCGACAGCTCGACCGACAACTTCGAAGCGGGCGACAAGATTTCGATTGCGGTGGGTGATCAGGTTGCGACCTATACCGTTCAAGACTCTGATCTCGATCCCTCGGGCACCTATGATGCAGCCTACACGGATGCGATCGTCGCCGTGGGTCTGAAGAACAAGATCGACTCTTTAGGCATCACGGGTGTCGCGATCGACTATGACTCGGGCAGCCCGGGAACCCTGAGTTTTGTGACCGGTACCGCAACGGCTGGTGCTGATGCCGATCGTGACGTGACCATCGCGGCCCAATTCACAAATGCCGGCGCGGGGGGTCTTGGTGCTCTGGACTCGATCGACGTTTCGACCGACGCAGGGGCACTGGCTGCTTTGGGTACCATCGAGGGTCTGATCGACACGGCCATCGATGCTTCGGCCTCTTTCGGCTCGGCGCAGGGCCGGATCGAGACACAGAAAGAGTTCATCTCGAACCTGTCGGACTCGTTCAAATCGGGCATCGGCTCTCTGGTGGACGCCAATATGGAAGAAACCTCGGCCCGGTTGCAGGCGCTGCAGGTGCAACAGCAGCTGGCCACCCAGTCGCTGTCGATTGCCAACCAAGCGCCGCAGTCGATCCTGTCTCTGTTCCGTTAAATCCGGAACCTGGCCGGGGCGTGAACGCCGCGCCCCGGTCGTGACTGCCTGAAGACGGCCTATTGGAAGGATTTCAAGTGACACTGCAAAGCTACGCTCAACGCGCTTATGCGCAATCTGCCACTCCTACCCGCACGCCGCGGGATACCGAGTATGAGGCGATCTCGAAAATCACGCATCGGCTCAAAGCAGCAGCGGCCCGGAAGGCAACGGATTTTTCCGGATTTGTTCAGGCATTGCATGAAAATCGGCGGTTGTGGACAGTGCTGGCGACCGGCGTGGCGGACTCGGATAACTCGCTGCCGAAGGATTTGCGCGCGCGGATCTTCTACCTGGCCGAATTTACGGAGCAGCACAGCGCACAGGTTTTGGGAAACACCGCGACGGTAGAACCTTTGCTGGAGATCAACATGGCCGTTCTGCGTGGCCTGCGACACATGAGGGCCGCCGGATGAGTGGCCTGGTCCTGAAACTTGCCCCGAAAGAGCGGGTGTTGATAAATGGTGTGGTGATCGAGAATGGAGACCGCCGCAGCCGGTTTTCGATCATGACACCGCAAGCCAACGTTTTGCGTCTGCGAGATGCGATCCACCCAGACGAAGTCACAACGCCTGTGCGCCGCGTTTGCTATGCCGCGCAGTTGGTACTGTCCGGTGATATGGAGCCTGATCAGGCGCGTCAGCAATTGCTGCGCCGGGTTGAGGAGTTGAGCCAGGTGTTCACGGATTCAGACAGTCGCCGTGTCCTGAGCGAGGCGACCGAAGCGCTGGTGGCCGAACAATACTATAAATGCCTCAAATCACTCCGCTCCTTGCTGCCGCGGGAAGAGCGGCTGATGGCGTACCAGCAATGACGTTCCAGCCTGTCATACCCTCTGGCGGCATTGTGGGCTGGCGTTTTTTGCAGCGGACCTATGACGCGCAACTTGAGGGCTTTACGAACTCCAGCGTCAACCAGAGGGACAGGCAGTATTTTCTGGAAAACATAAGCAAGGTTCAATCCGCTGAAGATCTGGTGTCGGATCGCCGGCTGTTACAGGTGGCCTTGGGCGCCTTCGGGTTGGAAGAGGACATCAACAATCGGTTCTTTATCCAAAAGATATTGGAGGATGGAACCAGAGCCGATGATGCCCTGTCCAACCGATTGTCCGACAAGCGGTATCGCGAGTTTTCTCAAGCCTTCGGTTTTGGCCCCGGAGAGGAGCGCAAGACCGGACTGATTGCGAATATGGAGCAGATCGTCGAAGACAATCTGGTGTCCCGTTTCGAAGTTTCCGTGGGTGAGACGAATGAGACCATGCGGATTTCCCTCTATGCGCAACATGCGCTTGGCGAATTGGCTGCCGGTGACAGCAGCGCGGATACGAAATGGTTCGATTTGATGGGCTTGCCGCCCTTACGCAGCATGATGGAGACTGCACTTGGCCTGCCATCCTCGTTTGCGCAGCTCGATCTGGACAGGCAGCTTGAGGTGTTCAAGGACCGTTTGTCAGGCTTGACTGGATCGGATGATTTGGCCCAATTCACAGAGCCTGAAGCTATTCAGAAACTGACGGATACCTATCTGGCCCGCAGTCAGATATCGCAACTGCAAAGCACCATATCACCGGCGCAGACCGCTTTGATCTTGTTGGGTGCGGGCTAGAGCTGGTGCATTTTGCACCAATCCTCAGGGCGGTGAGATGGGCCCTAGCTTACATTGCGTACCATTTTGTCGAAGCAGATCAAACACAGCGAATTTTACAAACCGCCAAGGTTAAGCTGGATCACCGACCTCAACATCAGCCGCCGTACGCAAGGCAAAACACGTGACTGGCTGAGACACGTTGCGCAGTTTGATATCGCCGAGCGGGATCGCATTGCTGCAGGAAGGCTCAATGTCTTGCGAGACGACAATACGGTAGCCGGTCGATTTGCTATGCTCACCCAGACGCGCAGCGACGTTGGCGGCTTGACCGACAACGGTGAAATCCAACCGTTCGCGCGAGCCGACATTGCCGTAGGTCACCCGGCCATAGGACACGCCGATTGAGCAGTCGCAGTGGATATCAGGATCCGCTGAACGCAGTTCGGCGAGTTTTTCGACGATTTCTGTTGCCGCCTGTTGGGCATTCGCACGGGCCTGCGCGGGTTCCTCACCCGCTGGGAAAACGGCCAGAACGGCGTCGCCGATGAATTTCAGAACTTCGCCCCCGTTTTCATCCACGATACCCGAGACCGTTTCAAAGAACTCGTTCAGCAGATTGATATAGGCATCCCGGTCAAGGCTCTCCTCCAGGCTAGTCGAGTTTCGCAGATCGCAGAACATGATGGCCGCATCAATCTCATCTCCGTCGCCGCGTCGGATCTCTCCGCCCAGCACACGCGCGCCTGAGCGTTTGCCTACATAGGTTTCCAGCAGAACCTGTGCGTTTTCACGCTGCATAAACACCTCGTAAAAGCGGGCGATAACGGCAGAGCATTCGAACACCAGACCAAGGTTCTCCGTCGTGAAGCCGTCGGGATGATCGCAGCTGAGCGTTAGTACGTTAGTTCGCCCGTCCGAGAAGGGCAGCGGCATGGCGACATAGTCCGTGGCCCCTTTGGCGCGCAGATCCTCGATGATGGGAAAGCTGTTATGCGGGTTTTCGTCATTTACCCTTTGGCGCACGCCGCCCAATCCGTTCGAGACATGGCGCAAAGGGCTGTTGATGAATGCGGGGTGGTCGTAGATTTCATAGGTGGGCGCGCGGGTCAGGATCTCATCCTCACCCTTTTCCCATATGAAGTGTTTGCCTGCGATCAGGGGGTGCAAGGACCATGCCAGAATGCTGAGGCGCTGGATCGCTATCCCGTGTTCCAGCATCTTTTCGGCCAACGCCTTGGTGAACGCTTCTGGTGTATCCGACAGGGACGCCCCACGCATCAGCCAGTCGATCAGCGGACCGCTGATATTGGTGTTTTCGGTGTCGCGTAGTTGGTTCTTGCCCAGGTCGATATCCGTATAGGCACTGGGCATAAAACCAATATGCCCCCGAATTGCAGCACTCTCTGGCAGGGCGTCATCATAGGCCCATACCGAATTGGCCAAGCGATCTCCGGGCAGATTTATATCGTGATAGGTGGCGGTTCCTTTGAAAGGGCAAAAGGTCTGCAGGCCGGTTTCACCGCTCAGGTCGACGCAAACATCCGCACGCGGGACGTAGATCGTCGGCGGTAGCCGGGTTTCATACATCACCTTGGCGTTCCGGCTTTCGGCCAACAGGATGCCATCGCGAAAAATCGCGATCCTGTCGGACAGATGTTCGACCGAGATGTCATAACCGTTGGATTTTGGTGTGGTGTGGACGTTCATCGCCATCCCTCCCTTGCCCGGGGTCCCTATAGAATGGGCGTTTTGGTCGGGCATTCCAAGAGGGGCGCAGATTCTAAACCATCTGGATGACGTCTTTTTCGATCGAAAGCATATAGCCCTTTTTGGCGATATTCTTGACCAGCAACTCACTGACCATCTGATTGCCCAAGGCGTCGCGCAGCCGTTTGATGCGGGTGGCGCCTGCGGCCTCGTCACAATCGGCGGCATCTCGACCCGAGATCGTCGCCTCGATCTGCGCGCCTGACAGGACCTCATCATCCAATCGGGATTCCGCCAGAACCGAGAGGGTCTCCATGGCCGCTGGGGTCAGTTTGAAGTCCATGTTGTTCAGGTAGACGGTGTTTTCCTCGCGGCTGATCAGCAGCGATGTCACCTGGATGCCGGTGCGTTCGATCTGTGCCATGCGCCGGTTCAGTAGCGCAAGCATCACCAGAAACACAAGGGCTGAGATCATCATCGCGCAGGCAAAGACCAGCAGCACGTAAATCACCATGCGGTAGCTGGACAGCGTATCGGCAAAGGCCGTCCCCGATTGGGCCAGAATCTCAAGCAACCGGATTTCGGTTTGTGAGGTCAGATCTGCCTCGATAAACAACCGTTCGACGCGAGCGTTGAATGCGTTGGCATCGGGCAGTGTCCAGAACAGGAACAGCGCGGCGGTGATCAGGATCACGACAATGGCGGCAATGCCCAGACCGACAAGGCGCACGCCCGAGCGTCGCGCCTCAGAAACGGAGATAGAATTTTCCGGCATTGGCCTTCCTTTGATCCAACCCTTCCGGCCCGAAAACGGACTGGACATTCAGCAGGGTCCACCCCGAACCGCTGAGGCGCAGGGCGACTTCACTCGTTGCCTGCCCCTTGTCGCAGGACGACACCTGCATCACGCCGTAGTGCAGGCGCAGCGGGTTGTCCTGTTTAGCCTTGTAGTCGGCATAACATTCTGCGGCCAAAGCCACCGGGGCCACCGATATCAGCGCAGCTGCGACCAGAGAAGAGAAGATCTGTTTCATAAGCTGCATCCTGCGCACGGCTTGGGCTGATATTCAATGACCAAAGGGGTTTGCAGCGCCTGATATCCAATAACACGCGGCCGATATTGCTTGTCTGACAGGGGTGGACCCAGTGTTGAGGCATCAAAGACGCGGTCCATCACGGGGTCGCTAAAATCTCGGAAAGGACAGGCATCATGCATAAGAAATTCATCGCTCTGATCATCGCAACGGCTATGGCGATTACCGGCGTGTCGGCCTCAAAGGCGCGTGCTGCGGATACGGGAGATATTCTCGGGGGGCTGGCCGCGATCGCGATTATTGGCGCGGGGGTGCATTACTACAACAAGGAAAAGCGCAAGGATCGTGAGAAGGCCGCGCGGCAGTACAACCACGTGCAAACTGCGCCTCAGGTCAAACACCACAAGGTGAAGCCTTTGCCTAGGCACGTGGCACGCTATGACCTGCCACAACGCTGCTTGCGCCAGCATGACAATTACGGGAAACGTCCGCTGCTGGGAACAAACTGTCTCAAGAAGCACTACAAACATGCCAACAGCCTGCCGCAAGAGTGCAAGGTCGGGTTCTGGAATGGCAACAAGGTGAAGCGGGCGTATGAACCTGCATGCCTGCGCCATCACGGATACCGCGTCGTTTACAAGTAACACGGTCGAGCAGGAGCGGTGCGAAACAGCACCGCGCTGAGAGAGGGTGCGCAAGCTGCCCTCTCTTTTTTGTTGCGGCGGCTGTGAAAACGCGGTTTTCCGAAGGGATGACAAAACCGACTTATGAACTTGAACAGGGGCTGCAGGCGCAGGGCCATATCCGGATAGCAGGCGTGGATGAGGTCGGGCGCGGCCCGTTGGCTGGACCTGTGGTTGCCGCCGCTGTGATCCTGAACCCAGACGATATTCCTGACGGGCTGAACGATTCCAAGAAGCTCTCGCTCAAGCGACGCACAGCGTTGGAGGCAGAGTTGCGGGACCGGGCCGAGATCGCCGTGGCCGAGGCCTCGGTCGCGGAGATTGATGAGCTCAATATCCTGCGCGCCTCGCATCTGGCCATGTTTCGCGCGGTGCAGGCACTGGAACCAGCGCCTGATTACCTTTTGATCGACGGGAACATGATTCCCAATGACCTGCAGATCCCGTCTGAGGCCGTGATCAAGGGGGATGGCAAATCTGTGTCGATTGCGGCGGCTTCGATCATCGCGAAAAACTGGCGCGATCAGCTGATGGTGGATTTAGCGCAACAGCATCCCGGCTACGGCTGGGAGGCAAACGCCGGATATCCGACAAAACAACACCGCGAGGCGCTGCAAAATCTTGGCGTGACCCCACATCATAGGCGTTCGTTCAAGACGGTACACAATATCTTGTATCAAGAGTAAATCGTAAGTCGCTGATTCAAAAAAGAAATTGACGGCGAATCGTCTTTGACTCATCCTTGTCTCAACCAAATGAGCGCAAAAGCGCCGTGGATACTTGAGGCAGTGATATGACAACGACCACCAAAAAGGGCGCAAAAGCGCTCCCTTTAAACACGATTCTATCTGGGGACTGCATCGATGTGATGAACAGTCTGCCTGAGGCGTCGGTTGATCTGATCTTTGCGGATCCGCCTTACAATTTGCAGCTGAAAGGCCAGTTGCATCGCCCCGATAACAGCCAGGTGGATGCGGTCGACGATCACTGGGATCAATTCTCAAGCTTTGGTGCTTATGACCAGTTCACGCGTGAGTGGCTGAAGGCGGCGCATCGTCTGCTGAAACCCAATGGCGCGATCTGGGTGATTGGCTCGTACCACAACATCTTCCGCGTGGGCTCGGCCCTGCAGGATGCGGGATATTGGATTTTGAATGACGTCGTATGGCGCAAGTCGAATCCGATGCCGAATTTCCGCGGTAAGCGGTTCACCAACGCGCATGAGACGATGATCTGGGCCTCGAAGCGCGAAGGGGCGAAATACACGTTCAACTATGAAGCTCTGAAAGCGCTGAACGAGGGCGTGCAGATGCGCAGTGACTGGGTTCTGCCGATCTGCACCGGACATGAGCGCCTGAAGGACGAAAACGGCGACAAGGCGCATCCGACACAGAAGCCCGAGTCTCTGTTGCACCGCGTTCTGATTGGCTCGACCAATCCGGGCGACGTGATTTTGGATCCTTTCTTTGGCACCGGCACAACAGGCGCCGTCGCCAAGATGCTGGGCCGTGAGTTCATCGGCATCGAGCGCGAAGAAAGCTATCGCAAAGTGGCAGAGAAACGCATCTCGAAGGTGCGCAAATTCGACCGCGAAGCACTGGAGGTCAGCGCCAGCAAACGCGCCGAACCGCGTGTTCCTTTCGGTCAATTGGTCGAACGTGGGATGCTGCGCCCGGGCGAAGAGCTTTACTCGATGAACCAGCGCCACAAAGCCAAGGTTCGCGCGGATGGAACGTTGGTTGGCGACAACGTCAAAGGCTCGATCCATCAGGTTGGCGCGCATCTTGAGAACGCCCCTTCCTGCAACGGTTGGACTTATTGGTGCTTCAAACGCGATGGCAAGACCGTGCCGATCGACGTTCTGCGCCAGCAGATCCGGGCCGAGATGCACAACTGATATCACGAAAACCGCCGGTGCCTGTGGCCTGACACAAGGCACTACGCCTTGCCCCGCCGTTCTCGGCGGGGTCTTTTGTTTTGCAGTCAGAGGTGATTGCATGGGCGCGTCGCCTGCACCGCCTCAGAGGTTCCTGTCATGAGCGAGATAACTGCCAGCCCATCCAGACTGGAACGGTTCGCCGTTACGCAGCCGGATGCTGTGGATCTGGACAACAAATACACCGAAGCAGCAATGCAACGGCACAAGCAAGAGGGTCTGGAACTGGCCGTCCGCGCCCGGTGGATCGCCATGGCTTTGACCGGGGTTTTGTTGATCTTTCTGAACCCGCAATGGGAGGTACTGTGGTATCATTTCATCCTGCTTCTCATCTGCGCCAACGGCTGGTTGATCCGTCGCGCAGGGCGGGTTGGGCAATCACGGACCGAGCTGCTGCTGATCTTTGTCGATCTTCTGATCATGACGCTTGGGATGATTGTGCCGAACCCGTTCAGCGATGATGTGCGGCCTTTGGCCATGCAGTACCGGTTCGATAATTTTCAGTATTTCTTCATCATTTTGGCTGCTGGGACGCTGGCCTATTCGTGGCGCACGGTTGTCGCGATTGGCTCCTGGACAGCATTGATCTGGACGGCGGGTTGGATCATTGCCTGGTGGGTAGCCACGCCGATTCCGGGGATCAGCCAGAAGGTGGCCGCGGCTCTGCAGGGCTATCCGGACGTTGCAGAGCTGTTGGATCCCAACAGTTTCGATATCCCACAGCGCATTCAGCAGGTGATCGTGTTCGTCATGGTTGCGGTGACGCTTGGGGTTTCGATGCGACGGCTAAATCGCTTGTTGATGAGCAATGCAGGGCTGGAGCGGGAGCGGGCGAATCTGTCGCGTTACTTCTCGCCCAATGTGGTCGATGAGCTCAGCCAGAATGACGAGCCGCTAAAGCAGGTGCGCAAGGCGGACATCGCGGTGCTGTTCATAGACATTGTGGGCTTTACGAAATTTGCGGCCGGACGGGACCCCTATGAGGTGATCGAGGTGTTGCGCGGGTTTCACGCTCGGATGGAGGCTGAGGTGTTTCGCCACCATGGCACGTTGGACAAATATCTGGGTGACGGGCTGATGGCGACTTTTGGCACTCCGGTCGCAACGCCTTTGGACGCCACCAATGCGCTGAGCTGCGCGCGGGCGATGGTTGGCGTCATCGACGATTGGAACCAGGAACGGCTTCGTTCGGGAGAGCATGATATCCATGTCGGGATCGGCGTGCATTTTGGTTCGGTCGTACTGGGGGATATCGGGGCCAACCGTTTGGAATTTGCCGTGATTGGGGATGCGGTGAATGTATCGGCAAAGCTGGAGGCAATGACCCGTGATTTTAACGCCCGGATTGTGGTCAGTGATGCGTTGCGGGAGCAGGCGTTGCGCGAGAATCCGAATGGTGGAGCGTTGATGGATGGGTTCCAGAAACGTCAGGGTCAGACGGTGCGCGGTGTCGAAACCCCTATGGATATCTGGGTGTTGTGAACGGCTCCCGCCTGTTTGGGCAGCATCAAAGATGCGGACCCTCCATTTAGGCCAGGCAGCGCGCGGTGCGCGCTGCGGTCACGCCCTTGGGCCGGGGTTCAGTGCTTTGTTGTAGGGGTGCCAGTCCGTGATCTCGGGGTAGTAGTGCCGCCGCCAGGCGCGGACGCGAGGGTTCATGACGCGGCGCCATAGCGGCGGGAACATCGCAGCGATGGTCATGACCGGGTAGCCGTATGGCAGTTGTGGTGCGTCTTCTTGCGCGTGGTTCTGCAGCAGCGGGAAGCGACGATTGGGTTTGTAGTGATGGTCTGAGTGGCGCTGCAGGTTGATCAGCAGCCAGTTTGACGCTTTTTGCGAGGCATTCCACGAATGCCGGGGCAGAACGTGTTCGTATTTGCCCTCGCCCAAGTGTTTTCGGGTCAGCCCGTAGTGTTCTACGTAGTTGACCAGCTCTAACTGCCAGATCGCGATGCCCGCTTGCAGTAGGAACAGGGCGAGGCCGGGCCACCCTCCGATCAGGGCGGCGAGGGCTAGCATTCCGCCTTGCAGCGCCCAGTAGCGCCAGAACGGGTTCGAGCTGTCAGTCCAGGGGCGATCCCTGCGGGCAAGCTTATCCCGCTCGGCCCGAAAAGCTGAGATCAGGCATTGCCAAAGGGCACGGGGGTAGAAACGGTGGAAACCTTCGTTGTAGCGCGCCGTGACCGGGTCGCGCGGAGTGCCGACATGACGGTGATGGAC
The DNA here is from genome assembly GCF_049800715.1 of Ruegeria profundi. Taxonomy (GTDB): domain Bacteria; phylum Pseudomonadota; class Alphaproteobacteria; order Rhodobacterales; family Rhodobacteraceae; genus Ruegeria; species Ruegeria profundi_A. Next base: position 131,498 of record NZ_JBNAFO010000003.1, on the reverse strand, counting down.
CAGTAGATGCTCGGACCGGAAATGAGAATAGAGGACCATCGCCAGAAGGAGATCGCCCAGCCAACGCTCAGATCGGGATTTCTGGTGCATCAGCTCGTGGCTGTAGTTGATCCCGATCGTGCCTGAGATGACCCCCATGCCGAAGAACAGCCCGATCTTCGACCAACTCGACAGGTGATCGCTATGGGTTGCGTACCAGATCAGGCCAAACAGCGTGACGAATTGGACAGGCGCCCAGAGTTTGGTCAGCAGGATGTACCAATGCAGCGCGTCATCGGGGGTTTCAGGGTCGGCGTTTTGTAGGTTTAGGCCGGTCAGGCGGTCCAGAACCGCAAAGGCCCACCATGTGGAGAGCGGGATCAGCAAAACCCACCAACCCCCTGCAAAGGCCGTTGCCCAGATCAGCGGGATCAACAGGAAGGACACCCAATAGGGCAGAGCGGCTTGCCAGCGCGAAAGGGTTTGAGTCGCGATCATCCATGATGCTCCAATTAGGCAGATGCACCCTAGCCGGACGGACAGGGCTTGCCCAGCGGGCTTATTGACCCCGCCACATGTCGTAGGCTTTGCGCATCACCGTCGGCAGGTCGCCGGGTTTGAAGTCATGTTTGGGCAATAGGGTCAGCCCGTCGGGTTCGGTGCCCTCGGGCAGCGGTGCGGTCCAGATTCGCAGTACCAGATGGAAATGCGTGAACGTATGACGTACCTCGCCGTTCAGCGCGCGCCACTCTGCCGAAAACGGCGGGGCCTCGGGCGGGGTCTCGGACCAGTCCGAGCCGGGCCAGCCCAACATACCACCCAGCAGACCCTTGTCGGGGCGGCGTTCCAGCAGGAACGCTCCGTTTGGGTGTTGCGCGATGTAGACATGGCCGAATCGCGTGGGTTTGGGCTTTTTGGGCGACTTCTTCGGCAGCTCAGGTTGCGTGCCTGCAGCGCGGGCAAGGCAGGGGGTCTGCACGGGGCAGATTCCACAGGCCGGGGATTTGGGTGTGCAGATTGTGGCTCCCAGATCCATTACGGCCTGCGCGTAGTCTCCGGGGCGCAGCTCTGGTGTCAGTGCGGCTGCTCTCTCCTTCAGAACAGGTTTTGATCCGGGCAACGGGTCGTGAATATCGTAAAGCCGTGCCATCACCCGCTCGACATTGCCATCCAGCACAGTTTCGGGCCGGTCAAGCGCAATGGCCGAGATCGCGGCGGCGGTATAGGGGCCTATACCGGGCAGGTCCAACAGCGCGTCATAGGTGTCGGGGAACCGTCCGTTGTGCTTATCCGCCACTACACGGGCGCATTTCAGCAGGTTGCGGGCGCGGGCGTAGTAGCCGAGGCCCGCCCATTCTCCCATGACCTGATCATCGGGGGCGGCAGCCAGCGCCTGCACGGTCGGCCAGCGCGTGGTGAAGCGGGTGAAATAGTCCCGGACGGCGGCGACGGTTGTCTGTTGCAGCATGACCTCGGACAGCCAGACCCGGTAAGGGTCCGGCACCACGCCTGCGGCGCGATCGGCAGGGCCGACACGCCATGGCATCTCACGCGCGTGGCGGTCATACCAGTCGAGCAATTCAGCGCTCAGGTTAAATTGGGGGCTGTCACGCAAGTTTTATCTATCTCACTGTCGGGTTTCGCTGGCGCCTGCTGGCCTGCCTACTACAATAGCGGTGCAGGAGTTGGAAACCAGATGCAGCGCAGACGTTCTTCGACCCGCGGGTTCAAACGCACCGCGACATTGCTGAACGATCAGATCAGGCGCGTCGGCGAAAGCCGGGGCTTTGCCGTTTCGCGCCTTCTGACCCACTGGGCCGAGATCGTGGGCCAAGACACTGCCGCCATCGCAAGACCCGTGAATGTGGGCTATGGCAGGAACGGGATGGGGGCGACCCTGACCGTGCTGACAACCGGGCCGCAGGCCCCCATGCTGGAAATGCAGAAAGAACAACTGCGCGGCAAGGTGAACGCCGTTTACGGCTACAATGCGATCAGCCGAGTGCGCATCACTCAGACCGCTCCGACCGGATTTGCCGAGGGGCAGGCCAGTTTCGAGCATAAGCCGAAACAAGCGAAACCAGAGATCAAACCTGAAATCATGGCCGAAGCGGGCAGAGTCTCGCAGGATGTACATGATGAAGATTTACGTGCGGCCCTTGAACGTTTGGGCCGCAACGTTTTATCCAAGCAGAAACGCTGAGAAAGGGCTGAGAATGAGCCGTATTGCAACCGTAATCTGTGCGGCTGTCGCCGTAGCCGCTGGTGGCTATTGGATGACAGCTTCGAACGCGACCTCCGTCAATCCTCTGGTCGGCAGCGCCATTGCGCAAGAAGCCAATCTCGACACCTCTACGATTGTTGAGATGGTGCAGGGGGCCGAGGATGCGCCGGTCGAGATCATCGAGTATGCCTCCTATACCTGTCCGCATTGCGCCACCTTCCATCAGGGGGCGTATAAGCAGCTGAAGAAGGACTTCATCGACACCGGCAAGGTCAAGTTCATCTATCGTGAGGTCTACTTTGACCGCTATGGCCTGTGGGCGTCGATGGTTGCGCGCTGCGCAGGGCCTGAGAAGTTCTTTGGCATCACCGATCTAATCTATCAGGGTCAGTCCGAGTGGACCCGCGCCGGTGGTCCAACGGAGATCGTGGATGAACTGCGCAAGATCGGCCGTCTGGCGGGTATCGACAATGACCAGCTGGAAGCCTGCCTGCAGGACGGCACACGCGCCCAGACTCTGGTGGCGTGGTATCAGGAAAACGCCGAGCGTGATGATGTGACGGGCACCCCGTCCTTTGTTGTGAACGGCAAGAAGGTTTCGAACCAGTCCTATGAGGACTTCAAAAAGCTGATCGAAGACGAATTGGGCAGCTAGCTACCCATTGGTCGGCCTGTGCTCGGGCCGATCATTTCCGTCACTTAGGAGATGGGGCCGCTTTCAGGATCATCTCTTTGACCTGCCAGGGGTCGTTCACTTGCAGCCGGACGGGCAGGGTGACGACCTTGTTGCGGAAAGCTTGCGGCAGGCGCACTGCGTCTTTTTCCGTTGTAACCATCTGAGCGCCAAGCAGGCGCGCCTCGTTTTCAAGTCGGGTCATCAGAGCCGGGGTTAGCGGTTGATGATCGTCGAGTGCCTCAGCGCGCAAAAGCTCAGTCCCTTGCTGGCGCAGGGTCTGGAAGAACTTCTCAGGGTGGCCGATCCCGGCAAAGGCCAGAACCCGCGATCCAGCCCAGTCCATGCCGGTTTGCAATGGCGCGACAACGCCCGTTGCATGAGGCACCGTTAGCTTATGTCCCCATTGCGCCGCGAAGTCTTCTTGCGCTTGCGTATCGCCCAATGACAGAACCAGATCGGCGCGTTTCAGGCCGACCTCTACGGGTTCGCGGAGAGGACCGGCGGGTAGGCACAGGCCGTTGCCGAACCCACGCTGGGCGTCCACTACGATAATCGAGAAATCTTTAGCGACCGCCGGATTTTGGAAGCCATCATCCAGAACGATCACGCTTGCGCCCCCCTCGGCCGCAGCGCGCGCACCTGCGGCACGGTCCTTGGCGACCCAGACCTCGGCGAACATGGCCAGCAGAAGCGGCTCATCCCCGACCTGCGCGGCGCTGTGTTTGGTGGGGTCGACCCGAACCGGGCCTTCCAGCGAACCACCATGGCCGCGCGTGACGACATGCGGCTCGTGCCACGCGTTGCGCAACTGTTCCAGTACCCAGATCGCCGTGGGTGTCTTGCCGGTTCCGCCTGCATTCAGGTTGCCGATGCAGATAACTGGCACTCCTGGCTTCAGTCCGGGATCAGAGCTGACCCGGCGCGCCGTCGCCGCCGCGTAAAGCCGCCCCAATGGGCTGAGCAATCGCGCGCGCAGCGCCGGGCGCGCGGGGTCCGAGTTCCAGAAGTCAGGGGCGCGCATCGTGGTTACTCCGCTGGTCCAGAAGGTCCTGCAGCATGTCGACTAGCCGCTCGGCCTGAGGAGCCCCTTCGGTGATCGCCTGCCATCCCGCCAGCGCCATCCCCGCCGCGCGATCCGGGGCCAGAAGGGCGACGACCGCATCGCCAAGCTCGGTCGCGGTTTTGACCGGATGGGCGGCACCAGCCTCGGCAAGACGGGCATAAACCGTCTGATAGATATCGACATGAGGGCCATAGATAACCGCCGATCCCAGCGCGACAGCATCCAGCGGGTCCTGCCCGCCCGCGCCGCGTTCCAGTGAGCTGGCCATGAAGGACACAGGTGACACACGCTGCCAAAGGCCAAGATCTTCGGGCTCAGAGCTGACAATCACCTGCGTCGTGTCCTCGATAGGGCCACCGTCATCCCAATTGGAACAGCGCAAGTCCATGGTTTCAAGCCGTCGTTGCAGCGGCGCGGCCTCGGCCCGATCCGCCACGTGCAGGATCAACGCCAATCGCGGCAGAATGCGCAGCGCCTGCCGATGGGCGCTGAGAACCGAGATGAACTCTTTCGCCTGAACCCGCGCCGCCAACCAGACCGGACGTCCGGCGAGGGCGTGGTTGGTCTCGATCAATTCGTCCTCAGGCCAGGGGTGCGGGTTCGGACTGAACTGCAGTGGGGGCGCCTTGCGCACTTTGGAGGAGGCAACCCCCATTCGCCTGATCTGGCGGGCCGTTTCGTCGGTGGTGGTGAGGATATGCTCGAAGCAATCGAACGTATATCTGCTGATATCCGGCAGCCACCGCGCATTGCGGGACAAGACGACATCCAACTGCGCCTCGATCAGAAGCATCGGGATTTTGCGCTCTTCCGCGCGGGTGATGATGCTGGGCATCAATCCCCCTCCGACCCACAGACCCAGATCGGGTTTCCAATGGTCCAGAAAAGCCCGCGCCGCGCCGGTTTGTTCGGCGGGCAGGTTGACCATGGGAAAGGGGCTACCGGTCCAGCGGCTCAGGTCGATCTCTGGCGGGGCGCTCAGCAGGAGCGACAGGCCGGGTCGGGCCTGTTGCAGTCTAAGGCAAAAGTCACTGATCGCGCGCAGGCGATCGCGGGTTGCGATGTGAACCCAGACAAGTTCTCCGTCCGGGCGGGGCTGATCCGGTCGGATGCTTTGCTGCGCACCCCCCCAGGACAGGACCCGGTAGGCCGCAAGGCTCAGAGATCGCGGTTTGCTCATGGGGCGATGCCGGGGCCGTTCGGATCAAGCCGGGACGAAAGCTGGTTGTGGATATCCTGCGCCGCGGCGAGAACGCCGTTTAGCCGTGGCTGCGCGTTGTTGAACCGCAGGGGCTGGCCTGCGCGATCAGTGCAGACCCCTCCGGCCTCGCGAATGATCAGGTCGCCCGCCGCGATATCCCATTCCCAACTGGGTCGCAGGGTCAACATGCCGTCAAAACGCCCCTCACCGACCAAGGCCATGCGATACGCCAGCGACGGGCGATAGGCACGGTCAAACCCCGGCACCTCGCCACCGCGCCAATGGTGGCTGTTCATGTTGGGCTTGGCAGCAAGAATTGTGGCAGCCCCAAGCGTCGAAGCCTCCGAGGCGCGGATTGGCGCACCGTTCAGGGTGGCGCCCTGACCTTTCGCCGCCGCATAGAACAGGTCGCGAAGGGGCAGGTAGATCACAGCTGCGGTGACTTCTCCGTGCTCAGTAACGGCCAGCGAATGTGCCCAGGTGCGCGAGCCTTCGGCAAAACTGCGGGTGCCGTCAATCGGGTCGATGATGAAGGCGCGGTCCCGCGACAGGCGCTTCGGACTATCCTCGGTCTCTTCGCTGAGCCAGCCATAGTCGGGCCGCGCCGTGGGCAGCATCTGCTCCAGCATGTCGTTGACGGCCAGATCGGCCTCCGTCACCGGTCCGGCACCGTCGGGCTTGTCCCAACGCTGGGCCTGCGCGCCCGAAAAACGGGTCGCGATCTCTCCGGCCTTGCGTGCGGCGTCAATCAGGAGTGGCAGGTCAGTTGCCGGCAAGGGTCATCCCTTCGATCAGCACCGAGGGCACAACGCGCGACAGATAAGGGCGCGCATCATTTGCCGGGATGATCCGTTTCAGCATGTCGCGCAGGTTGCCCGCGATGGTGCATTCATTGACCGGATGCGTGATTTCGCCATTCTCGACCCAAAAGCCAGAGGCCCCGCGCGAGTAATCCCCGGTATTGGGATTGATCGTCGATCCGATCATCGAGGTCACCAGCAACCCGGTACCCATATCGCGCACCAGGTCGGCGCGGCTTTGGGTGCCCTGGGTCAAGCTGAGGTTCCAGTTGCTTGGCGATGGCGGCCCCGAGACACCGCGCGCTGCATTGCCGGTTGAGCTCATGCCAAGCTTACGTGCGCTGGCCAGATCCAGCGTCCAGCCGGTCAGTACTCCGTTCTCGACAATCGCCCGACGGCGCGTTGCCAGCCCTTCGGCGTCAAACGGGCGCGAACCTGAAATACGTGGGCGGTGCGGGTCTTCGATCAGCGACAGATGCTCGGGCAATACCTGTTCGCCCAGACAATCCTGCAGCCACGACGCCCCACGCGCGATCGCCGCGCCGTTGCTGGCGGCCAGTAAGTGCCCGATCAATGATGATGAAATGCGCTCGTCAAAGAGAACCGGAAAACTGCCCGTTGCGGGCTGGCGCGCGCCAACCTGTTCGACCGCGCGTTCCCCTGCCTTGCGCCCAATCTCCTCGGCGTCCCGCAGGTCGGCTTGGAAGGTGCGGCTGTCGCCGTCATAGTCCCGCTCCATCCCGGTGCCTTCGCCCGAGATCGCAACGCAGGATGTTGACCGGCTGCTGCGCGCATACCCGCCCGAGAATCCGTTGGTGGCCGCCAGATGCACCCGATGTGTGCCATAGCCCGCCGCCGCATCCGAGACTTGCGATACGCCGGATACGGCCAAAGCGGCGGCCTCAGCCGCCAGCGCATCTTGCATCAGCGCCTCGGCAGAGGGTTCCGGGGAGGGATCAAACAGCTCAAGCGCGTCGAGATCCCAGCCGTTGGTCAATTCCTCGCTGGCCGCCAGACCGGTGAAAGGGTCCTCGGGCGCTTCGCGCGCCATGGCGACGGCCCGTTCGGCCATGGCCGTCAACGTTTCGGGACGGCTGTCAGAGCTTGAAACAATGGCCTGCTGCTTTCCCAGAAACACCCGCAGCCCCAGATCGGTGCCCTCTGAGCGTTCCGCATGTTCCAGCGCGCCGCCACGTACCTCGACCGAAACGGAGGATCCGTCGATCACGATGGCATCTGCCGCCTCGGCCCCGGCGAGGTTTGCGGCGTCAAGCAATTGCTGGCTGATTTCTTCTGGTGTGCGGGTCATGCGGCCTCCGGATGTGCTGCCAAGGACCTAGCCTTGCACCGCGCCTCTCGCAAGACCCTGACGGTATTGTGTGGGAGGGCCGATCACTAGCGGCCCTCCCGGATATCATTACTTAATGCGCTGACCATTGGCCTTGATCTGACCGTCTTCAGTGAATTCGATTGTCGAATTCAGCGTGTCGGGTTCATCACCCGGAACAGCCATCATGCCCATCATCATACGCGCACCCAAGGCGTCGTTGTCGGACATCAGGCCCATGCCGATCAGCTTGTCGATCAGTGCATTGGCCCCAACCAATTGCAGGTTCGCAACGCCAGTCGGAATGGGCATCCCGAATTCGTCGAGGTTCTCGTTGTCCAACGTGAAATCACCGTCCCCGGTCAAGCGCGCGCCAACCATCGAGACCAGCAATTCGTTGATTTTCAGCGAATGCAGCTCGGCAGGGACTTCGCCTTCTTCTTCAAGCGCAGCGGCCTGTTCCGGATCGAAGATGTTCAACAGAACTTTCGCGGTGCCGGTGGTGTCCAACGCAATGGTGGCCGGATCGCGTGGTAGGTTGCCCGCCGGGTCGAAAATGCTCCAAAGGACGTCAGACATGGTGAAATCGGTCAGGTTCAGGCCGAAGGCAAAGGGCGCGGCTTCCTCCGATTCTTGCACTGGGATGTCTAGGTTCAGTCCCGCCTTAGCCATTGCTATCTCGATCGGGAAGGGCAGGTCACCGGTGGTCACTGCCAGTTTCGCGTCATTCTGTTCAAGGTCATAGGCCACACGTTCGCCATCTACGCTGGCCTCAAGTCGGCCACCTTGCGACGAGCTTGCCATGGTGAATTGCTCACCTTCGCTAACGCCGCTGATGTCTGTCTTGCCCGAGCCATAGGCGACCATGCCGGAAAAGGCGAAGCCTGCGTCATACAGTGCCTGCGGGTCGGCCAGATCAAACCCAGAAGGCAGGACACTGTCGCCGCTGGATGTCAGGCCGTTCAGTACCCCATCAATCAACCCCGATTCCCCGGTTTCAGGGTCTTTGAAGCTGAACTTATAGGCCATTTGGTCGGCGTCGAGCGTCTGCGTGATCTCGCGATTTTCGCCGATCAGCATGCGCGATGTGCCAGCCATACCTGTAAATTCGATACCACCTTCAAGCGCATCTTCAGGAATTGGCTCGTCGCCGCCTTCGATCGAATCCAACACAATCCCGAGGGCTGCCGCCGAGTAGTCATAGGTCATGTCGGACGGATCACCTGACACAACCATTTCCAAATCTGTCTGGCTGTAGGTCAGGTTTGCTGTGAACTTTTCATCTTCAACGCCGCCCGAAATGACCATCGGAAAGCTACCGGGGAAGCCGACGTTGACGGTGCCATCGCCGTTTTCGGTCAACGTGACCTCGGGCATGGTCATCTGGAACTGTCCGTCCTCTTCGGGGAAGTCCATGGACAGGGTCATATCGTTGATGGTCATGACATCGCCAGCACTGCTGGGTTCGCCCTCGACCGTGTAACCTACGGATCGGAAATACTCTTGCCAGTCGTTCCAGACGTCATTTGCAGTCAGGTCGGCATATGCACCTTGAGTTGCGACGGCATAGGCCAGAGCGGCGCCACAGCTGCGGCGGATGAAAACAGACATAAGGTAACCCTTCTTGATCAATTTGCGCGCATGGTCGGGCTTGTGGCAGGCATCGTCAAGGGGGCAAGGGCTGGACCCATTCCCCGTTTCCGCGTTACGCCTGTAGCCAAAGGTCAGCCCAAGACGTGAGGAGCGTTAAATGCAGGGAAAAACAGTACTCATAACAGGGGCCAGCCGTGGAATCGGCGCCGAGGCCGCGCGCGTGTTTGCCGCAGCGGGGGCGAATGTCGCGCTGGTGGCCCGTAGTCATGATCAAATTGATACGCTTGCGGCTGCGTTGGGCGACAATGCGATGGCACTGGCCTGCGACGTCAGCGATTTCGCGCAGGTCGAACAAGCGGTGGCCGATTGCGTCGCGCGTTTCGGCGGTTTGGACGTTCTGATCGGCAATGCCGGTGTGATCGAGCCAATCTTTCACCTGTCAAATGCCGATGTCAGCGCCTGGAGTCAGGCCATTGATATCAACCTCAAAGGTGTTTTCTACGGAATGCGTGCCGCTCTGCCAGTGATGCGGGCGGCGGGCGGCGGGACCGTTCTAACCGTTTCTTCAGGCGCAGCCTCGAACCCGGTTGAGGCCTGGAGCCACTATTGCGCCTCGAAAGCCGGGGCCAAGATGCTGACGGAATGTCTGCATCTGGAAGAGGCTCATAACGGCATCCGCGCCATGGGCCTGTCGCCAGGAACAGTGGCAACCGATATGCAGCGTGTCATCAAGGCCAGCGGCATCAACCCCGTCAGCCAGCTGGACTGGGATGTTCACATCCCGGCGGACTGGCCTGCACGGGCATTGCTCTGGATGAGTTCTTCTGACGCCGATGAATACCTGGGGGCCGAAATTTCCCTGCGCCAGGACGACATTCGCCAAAGGATCGGCCTGACGTGATCGAACTGACCAAGGAAGACGGGTTGTGGACCGTCACGATCAACAATCCGGGCAAGGCCAACGCATTGACAGGCGCGATGCTGACTGAGTTGGCCGAAATTTCTGAGGCCGCAACCGAGGCTCGCGCCCTGATCCTGACCGGCGCAGGCAAGGTCTTCAGCGCCGGTGCTGATCTGGAAGAAGCCCGCGCGGGGCTTGCGACCTCGGACGTCTGGGAGCGGTTGTCGGGTTCAATCGCGGCGCTGCCATGCTTGACCGTTGCGGCATTGAACGGAACGCTGGCGGGTGGTGCAAACGGCATGGCGTTGGCCTGCGACCTTCGAATCGCGGTGCCTTCGGCCAAGTTCTTCTATCCGGTGATGAAGCTGGGCTTTTTGCCGCAGCCCTCCGACCCCAAGCGCATGGCCGCATTGATTGGTCCGGCGCGTACCAAGTTGATTCTGATGTCGGGCCAGAAGATCTCAGCTGAGGAGGCTTATGCGTTCGGTCTGGTGGATCGCATCGTCTCGCCGGACGATCTTTTGCCGACGGCGCGCGAGCTGGTGGCCGACAGCCTGGCGGCCAAACCAGAGATCGCAGCGGGGATTGCAGAGCTATGTCGCTGAGGTTGTCCGCAGTCAGGCTGCGCGTCGCTGATCCGGCGCGTCTGGCCGGGTTTTATCGGGATGTTTTGGGTATGTCCGTGCAGGAAATCGGCGAATCCCGGCGTGTAGGATATGCCGGTGAAGATGCTGATCTGTTGCTGCTACCGGGGGGCAGGGGGTATTCCCATGATCAGGGGCATCGCTATTGGAAGATTGGGATCACTCTGCCCGATGTCGATCTGGCCGCCGAGGATCTGCGGGCCAAAGGTTATGCTGTCAGTGAGCCGCGTCAGTTCCTCGATATTGGGTATATGGCGCATCTGAGCGACCCCGAAGGCTTTGTGATTGAGCTTTTGCAGCATGATTTTGAAGGCAACCGCCCGGAAAATGCCGCCGACCCTGCGGCCCCGTTCGCCGAGGCGCGCGTGGGTCAGATCACCTTGCGCACAGGGGATATCGCCTCCGAGGATGCGTTCTGTCGTGCTCAGGGTATGAAGCTTCTGTCGATGCAGGATGTGGCGGCCTATGGGTTTGACCTGCATTTCTATGCCTTCGCGCAAGAGGCTCCGCCCGATCCTGACCTTTGGGCGGTCGAGAATCGCGAGTGGCTCTGGAAGCGGCCCTACACGACGCTCGAGTTCCAGCATGTGCAAGGAGCCCAATTCGCGCCTGTTCCAGACTATCAGGGGATCGAGGTCGAAGGGCTGCCCATCGCACTTTCGGATGCGTTTGGCGATCCGGTTCTGCCCAGCTAACGCGTTTTGCGTTTTTTTGACGCAAAGCTATCGAAATGCGCGTTCGACCGCAGGGAGAGGCAGTGTATTTCGATTCAAATCAAACGCAGAGCGATCTGATCAGCGCCCGCGCCGTTTGCCCGGAACTTTCGACCGGAAACCGGGTGGACGTTTGCGCACCCAGTTCAGGAAATTCTCAAGCCTTGGATGGGCGCGCAGGGCCTCGACCGTGTTGAAGCTGCGTGCCAGCTCGGCCTCGGACAGGGTGGCGTGGACCTCTTTGTGACAGATCTGGTGCAGCAGAACGGTTGGTCCGCCCTTGCCTCCTTTGAGTTTTGGGATCAGATGATGCAGGCTACCGCCGCCATCGGGAATGGGGCGGTCGCAAAGCGGGCAGATCGGATCACTGTTCGTCATAGTTGGGAATGATGCGCCTGCGGGCGGCGAAGGCAAGAGGGCGAGGATGGCGCAGGCAGTGGTGATCGGGGCAGGACCGGCCGGGTTGATGGCGGCCGAGCAGCTTGCCCTTGTCGGTCACTCGGTTCTTGTGGCCGAGGCCAAACCCTCGGTTGCGCGCAAGTTCCTGATGGCCGGAAAGTCGGGTCTGAACCTGACCAAGGAAGAACCCCTTGAGACCCTGATCCAATCGTATGATGAAGCCGCAGACTGGCTGCGCCCGATGCTGGCCGAGTTTGATGCGCAGGCCGTGCAGAACTGGGCGCGCAAATTGGGGCAAGAGCTTTTCACTGGCTCCACAGGCCGTGTTTTTCCGACCGTTATGAAGGCCTCACCCTTGCTGCGTGCATGGCTCGCGCGTCTGGCTGATCGCGGTGTCGAGATCCGAACCCGCTGGCGATGGACCGGGTGGGAGGGGGAAGCGCTGGTTTTTGATACCCCGGATGGTCCGCAACGGCTGCAGCCCGACGCAACCGTGCTTGCCATGGGCGGGGCCAGCTGGGCGCGGTTGGGCTCGGATGGAGCCTGGGTGCCATGGCTGGCAGATAAAGGTGTGCAGCTTGCGTCATTTGCACCCGCAAATGCTGGGCTTTTAGTCGACTGGTCGGATCACATTACCGCGCATTTCGGCGCGCCGATCAAAGGGGTCGCGCTGCAAGCCGGAACCCAGCGCACACGGGGCGAGGCGGTGATTTCGGCCCGCGGGTTGGAAGGCGGGGGTATCTACTCTATCTGCAAGCCCGTGCGAGAGGGCGCGCCCCTGACGATCGACCTGATGCCTGACCTGCCTGTCTCAGAAGTGGCCGCACGCCTGGCAAAACCGCGCGGCAAGATGAGCCTGTCCAATCACCTGCGCAAAGCTCTGAAACTCGGGCCGGTGCGAACCGCGTTGTTGATGGAATTTGCCCGGCCCCTTCCAGACGCACCCAACGATGTGGCCGCATTGATCAAAGGCCTGCCGGTACGCCACGCAGGATTGCGCCCGATGGATGAGGCGATCTCAACCGCCGGAGGCCTCACGCGCGCTTCTGTGACCGACGAATTGATGCTAACCGCGATGCCCGGAGTGTTCTGTGCCGGTGAGATGTTGGATTGGGAGGCGCCTACTGGCGGCTACCTTCTCACGGCCTGCCTGGCGACGGGGCGATGGGCAGGAAGGTCGGCGGGCGACTGGCTGAGTCGCTAACGCGACCGGGCCAGCATCGCCAGCCGGATCATCGCGCGTTCGACCAAGGCCATCGCAGGGGCCGTTTGTCCGGCCGAGCGCAGCGACAGGTCGGTATCTGTCAGTACTGTCAGCGCCGTCTGTAGCTTTGGCGCACCCCATCCTTGAGCCTGCCGCAAAATACGGTCGCGTCGTTTGCCATAGACGGGCGGGCGCAGTTTGCCGATGCCTTGTGCCGCCCCACCGGGGTCTGAGGCACAGGCGTAAAGCGTGCGGAAATGCCGGGTCGCGCCGATGCACAGCGTCACCCCATTGGTGCCCTGCGCCTGCAGGCGACGGATCAGCGGCCCGATCTCTCCGGCGCGACCTTCGGCGACCACGTTCAATACATCATCCAGCGCCGCTTCGGTCGAGCGGGGCGCGCAGGCTTCGATGTCTTCAAGGCTGAGTTCGCTCTCGTCGCCGCGTTTATACAGCGACAGCTTCTCGACCGTTTGGGTGAAATCTCCGGGGCTGAGGCTGACCGCCAACTCTCCCAGCGCCGACATCGCGTCGTGCGGGATGTTCTGCAATCCGGCTTGGGTCAGAATCCGTTCGACCTCGGCCCGAGAGGGCGGATCGTCATAGATGCCCACCGCATAAGCTGCCGGATGCGATTCGAAGGCCTTGCGGATTTTCGAGCTGGCTTTCAGCTGGCCCGCTGTCACAATGATCTGAGCATCTCCGGGGGTCCAATCCTCAAGCGCGGCAAGGATCGAGGGGGCGGCGGTATCGGTTGCCTCTTCCACGAACACTGCGCGGGGACCGGGGAAAAATCCAACCGCCTTGACCGCATCCAGCAAGAGCGCCGGGTCGCCGCGCAGATCGCTGCCGGGCATCCGGGTCAGACGCATCTCTTCTTCGGCATTTGCCCCAAGCAAGGCGATCAGCACCTGTTGGCGCTTCAAAGCCACGCGCATGGTGTCGGCGCCGTAGATCAGAAGCCCGGTTTTGTCCGCGTCCGGTCTGGCAAAATACCCGTCAGCCTCGCGCGGGCTCAACTTCATGAGGTCAGGCCCGGCGTCGCATAGAGGCGATTGACGATCTGGTCGGACAGAATCACCATCAGGCGCTCTCGGGCGTCGCGCTCATCCGCCAGGGTCGAAACGGTGGACCCTGCCGCCGAATAGCCCACGAAATCCGTAGCTTCGCCCGAGGCCAAAATCTGACCCGTTTCATTCGATTTCAGCGTGTATTCGGCGCGCCCGTCGATGGACAAACGGTTGATTTCGTTGGTGGACGTGATTGCAGCAGCCTGGACGGCGGTCTCAACACGGACATCCAGACGGTAGGCATTGCCTGAGGTCGCGCTGCGCCCCAGCTTTTGTTCGAGGTTTTGAACCAGCAGGTAACTCTCGACCGTGTTCGGGGCCGATACCTCAACCTTGCCAAAGAGTTCTGAGCCCGCCCCACCGGGCGCATAGATCGGTTCAAACCCGCAGGCGGCCCCAAGAAAACAGGCAGCCAGCGGGGCAAACAAGAAACTTCTGCGGTTACACGACGACATTCACGATCCGGCCCGGGACAACAATCACCTTCTTCGGCGCGGCTCCCTCCAACGCCTTTTGCACAGCTTCGGTGCTGAGCGCGATTTTTTCAACCTCATCCTTGGGCATATCCTTGGGAACGCTGATTTCCGCGCGGCGTTTGCCGTTGATTTGGATCGGCAGAGTGATGGTGTCATCGACCAGCATCGCCTCATCCGCGACCGGCCAAGCAGCTGTTGCCACTAGACCCTCACCACCCAGTAGCTGCCAGAGTTCCTCGGACAGGTGCGGCGTCATCGGCGACATCAACTGTGCCAAAGTCTTAGCGGCTTCGCGCTTGGCCTCGGTCCCTGCTTTCGACTTCGCCAGCGTGTTGGTGAAGGCATAAAGCTTGGCGATGGAGGCGTTGAAGCCGAAGGATTCGACACCACCCGACACATCATGGATCGCTTTGTGCATCTCGCGCAGCAGGGTTTCGTCTTCTCCTTTGGCCGGAACGTTCGATTCGGCGATCTCGGAGGCGATGCGATGCACACGGCTCAGGTGCTTGAACGCGGCCTCGGCGCCGGAAGCTGTCCATTCCACGTCCCGCTCGGGCGGCGAATCGGACAGGACGAACCAACGGGCAGTATCTGCGCCGAAGGCCGAGATGATGCTGACTGGGTCCACGACGTTTTTCTTGGATTTCGACATCTTGGCCGAAGGGATGATCTCGACCTCGGTGCCATCGGCCAATTTACCGTCGGTCACGTCCTCGGGCAGGTGATAGACCGGGCGGCCGTTAGCGTCGCGGGTCTGGTAGATCTCATGCGTGACCATGCCTTGGGTGAAGAGAGCGTTGAACGGCTCAATGGCCTTTTTTGGCAGGTGGCCGGTGATTTGCATCGCCCGGGCGAAGAACCGGGAATAGAGCAGGTGCAGAATGGCATGCTCAATGCCGCCAATATACTGGTCGACATTCATCCAGTACTCGGCTTCTGCCAGATCGGTCGGGGTTTCCGCGCGCGGAGCGGTGAAACGGGCGTAGTACCAGGACGAATCGACGAACGTGTCCATCGTATCAGTTTCACGCTTGGCCGGAGCGCCACAGGACGGGCAGGGCGTATCCCGCCAGCTAGGGTGACGGTCGAGCGGATTGCCCGGGATCGAGAAGTCGATGGCTTTGCCGTTGCCGTCATCATAGGGCAGCTCAATCGGCAGGTTCTCTTTCTTCTCGGGGACCGTGCCGCATTTTTCGCAGTGAACCACGGGAATCGGGCAGCCCCAGTAGCGCTGGCGGCTAAGACCCCAGTCGCGCAGGCGGAATTTGGTGACACCTTCGCCCCAACCGGCCTTTTCGGCAAAATCGACGGTGGCGTTGATGGCCTCTTCGCCGGTTGCCTCGGTCAGACCCGCAAAATGGTTGACCCAGCGGACTTTCTCGGTTTTTGGCGGAACGAATGCGAGCTTGTCGACCGGAGACTCATCGTCCAGCGCAAAGAACGTATCGACCACGGGCAGGCCGTATTTGCGACAGAAATCCAGATCGCGCTGGTCGTGGGCCGGGCAGGCGAAGATCGCGCCGGTGCCGTAGTCCATCAGGATGAAGTTTGCGATCCAGACCGGCAGTTCCCAATTCGGATCGAGCGGGTGCTTAACCTTGATGCCAGTATCATAGCCCAACTTCTCGGCGGTCTCGATCGCTTCTTCGGTGGTGCCACCTTTGCGGCATTCAGCAACGAATTCAGCGACTTCTGGGTTTTCAGCCTCAAGCTGTTTGGCAATCGGGTGATCTGGCGAGATGCCGACAAATGACGCGCCCAGCAGGGTGTCGGGGCGAGTCGTGTATACGGTGATCGGCTCACCACCGTCGGTGCGTTCAAAGCCAAATTGCAGGCCACGCGACTTGCCGATCCAGTTCTCTTGCATCAGGCGGACTTTAGCGGGCCAGTTTTCAAGCGTGTCCAGGGCGTCCAGTAGCTCCTCAGAATAGTCCGATATCTTGAAGAACCATTGAGTCAGCTCGCGGCGTTCGACCAAAGCGCCCGAACGCCAGCCGCGCCCGTTTTCGACCTGCTCGTTGGCCAGAACGGTCATATCGACCGGGTCCCAGTTCACGACGGCGTTCTTGCGATAAACCAGACCGGCCTCGAGCATATCGAGGAACAGCGCCTGCTGCTGGCCATAATATTCGGGGTCACAGGTGGCGAATTCGCGCGACCAGTCGATCGACAGGCCCAGAGGCTTCATCTGACCGCGCATGTCGGCGATGTTGTCATAGGTCCAGTCTTTGGGGTGGCCGCCAATTGCCATCGCGGCGTTTTCTGCCGGCATCCCGAACGCGTCCCACCCCATTGGGTGTAAGACGTTGTGGCCGGTCGCCAGCTTGTGCCGCGCGATCACGTCGCCCATCGTGTAGTTGCGCACGTGACCCATATGGATTCGGCCGGACGGGTAGGGGAACATCTCAAGCACGTAGTATTTCGGCTTGTCCGCCGTGTGGTCGGCGGTGAAGATTCCGGCCTTGTCCCAGGCCTCTTGCCATTTTGCTTCGATTTCACTGGCCGAGTAGCGCGACATCATGCGGTCCTTCGTAACTGAAAACGCCGGGTAGGAACCCGGCGTGGTCTTTAGAGCGATTTTGATCGGGTTGCTAGAACTTGTTGTCTGCAATCCGTAGCTGTCTTGCGCGCGAGAGGATCGCATCCTCAACCGCGCGGGTGGTTGCGGCGCTGACCGGAGAGCCCCCGCTGGACTGCAGCGCAACCGAAAGGGACCGCGCGGCAAGCGCCGGGTCACTTATATGCACGGTGGCGCGATACTGCCGCCCACCGCCCGGAGGGGTGCCGTAACCTGTTACGATTACTCCGGTAAAGGGATCAACCTCTTGCACGGGCAGGAAATTCAGAACATCTAGCGACGCCGCCCATAGGTAGCGGTTTACGTTGGTGGTCTGTTCGGCATTGTTGGCACTGAAAAGATCCCAAAGGGAGGTGCGTTCGGGATCGGACAGTTCGCGCTCGTCCGAGCGCGTGCCTGTAGATAGAATATCCGGATTGTTGACGACGCTCCGATTCTGCCCACATGCCGCCAGTGTCGCAGTCAGAATGATTAAACCCAAAGTCGTCGGCAAACGCATCGTCTATTGGTCCTATTTCACTAGTATTGCGGTCTTTGGGAGCTACTCCTAGCCAAGCAAACCGCGCGCAACAAGCCTATTCTTCTCGATTACCAGTGTATACATCCAATCCGCGTTGAGCAGACTGTGGCATCCTTGCACCAATCCAACCTCAATGCGGTCAGCTTCTTTAGGCTGAGCTTGCGCAAAGGGGGGTAAACAAGCGAAACGATGTCCGTGCTGAGACGCATGCCTAGGTATGTGTCGAGTAGAAAACTCTTAAATGAAACCGAGGGTAACAAGATGAAAAAAGTTCTTCTCGCAACGACAGCGCTGGTAGCGACCGCAGGCGTTGCAGCAGCTGAAGTCAGCTTCAGCGGTTTTGGCCGCTTTGGTCTTCAGTACATTGAAGACAACGCGTCCACTGAAATCGTTTCGGACACCAACACCACAAGTGGTGACACCGAGCGTACAGTCGTGACGACTGAAAACGATGATGCGTTCCTGGATTCGCGCTTCCGCCTGAACATCGACGCGAACGCAGAAACCGACGGCGGCGTAGGCTTCTCGGGTCGTGTACGTCTGCAGGCTGACGACAATGCTGACGGTTCTGCCGGTACCGCAGGCCTGAACGGCGCAGTCTTCACCACCACATACGGCGGTCTGCGTGTTGACGTTGGCAACATTGCCGGCGTTATCGACAACCTTCAAGACTACTACGGTTTTGAACCTGGCCTGACACTGTTCACTGGTCAGTACGTTGGTGCCAACTTCGCGTTTGACGCTTACACCTCGACTGGTGCTGGCGAAAACGGCGTGTACGCTGGTTACACCTTTGGCGACTTCAACGTCGCTGTTTCGTACTCGGGTGACGACGCTGGCGACGATTATGAAATCATTGCGGACGATTTTGTCTGGGAAACAGGCGATTCCGAACAGTGGGGCATCAGCGCAGCTTACGCAGGCAGCAACTGGGGTGTGGCAATCGGCTACGCACAATCTGACGACCTGAATGCAACAATCGCTGACTACGATCCCGCGACCGGTGTCATCGATGACGCAAACGCGACAACCGTAGAAGCTGACGCAGACATGGTCGTTCTGACCGGTCACGTCACGTTTGGCGATCTGACCATCACTGGTCTGGTCGGTGACGAAAGCTCGGACGGTGACCCGGACAATCTGGTATTCGACACCTTCTGGGGTCTGTCGGCTGGCTACAACCTGGGCGCAGCGACTCAGATCCTGTTCTCGTATGGTGACGGTAGCGCCGAGTTTGACACTCAGGCCTTCGGCCTTGGTGCAATCTACGACCTGGGCGGCGGTGTATCGCTGCGCGGCGGCATCGGCAGCAACAAAGTTGGTGATGGCGACACCACCACGGTTGCTGACCTGGGCGTCCAGTTCAACTTCTAAGTTGATCTGAACCACACGGTTCTAGGGCGGGTCTTCGGACCCGCCCTTTTCTTTTGCGCCGACTTGGTGTTTGTCTCGCTGCAAACCAGATTTGAGGATCATCATGTCGCTGTCAGAGATTTCCGCCCGTATCGCAAAAGCCGAAGCCAAAGCAGGGCGGGCTGCCGGGTCGGTGAAGCTGATCGCCGTATCCAAGGTACAGCCAAATGAGCGTGTGCAGGATGTGCTAGAGCAAGGCCACCGGTGCTTTGGAGAGAACCGCGTGCAGGAAGCGGCCGGTAAATGGCCCGCGTTCAAGGAGCAATTCGAAGGCGTTGATCTTCACCTCATCGGCCCGCTGCAAACCAACAAAGCCCGTCAGGCGATGGAGCTTTGCGACGCTATCCACTCGGTCGATCGCCCGAAACTGGCCAAAACTCTGGCGCGCTTGGCGCAGGAGCTGGGGTCCTGCCCAGACCTCTTCATCCAGGTCAATACGGGGGAAGAGGAACAGAAGGCCGGTATCCTCCCCGCAGATGCGGATGGGTTCATTGCAGAATGCCGGGCGCTGGACCTGCCCATACGCGGTCTGATGTGCATCCCGCCGGTCGAGGAAGAACCCGCGCTGCATTTTGCCTTGCTGGCGAAGATTGCCTCCCGAAACGGCCTCAAGGGTCTTTCAATGGGTATGAGCGGCGATTTCGAACAGGCGATTGCGCTGGGGGCCACCCATGTGCGCGTCGGCTCGGCCATCTTTGGCGAACGGGTCAGACCTCAGGAATGATCAGGCGGGTGCCGGGTGTGATCCGCTCGGCGATCCAGCGCAGATGATCGCGGCGGAAGGCGACGCAGCCTTCGGTCGGGTAACCCGGTCTCCGCCATTGGTGCAGGAAGATTGCCGAGCCCTTGTTCGGCACCGCATTCGGCCAGTTCCAATCGGTCAGCAGCACCAAGTCATAGAGAGGGTCCGCGCGACGCAACCGTTCATGACTGAACGGATAGGGGGCAGTGACCAGTTGGTTGTAACGACTGTCTTTCGAATCGTCCGACCACAGGTCTTGCGGGCCGATTGGAATGGCCCATGACGCAGGCGCCGATATCCGATCCGCGCGGTAGAGCATTCCAACCATGCGATGAACACCGACTGGCGTGGCGCCATCGCCTTCGCGTTTCGCGGTGCTCCGCCCGCCTTTTCCGATTGAGCAGGGAAAGGACCGTCCCCGGAACCGAATACCCCGGGGGGTCAGCACCAAGTCTGCGGGTGTCACAGCAAATGCCCGGATTTCGCGGCCTTGGTCTCAAGATATCCGCGGTTATGCGCGGTTTCCCCGACCTTCAGCGGAACCCGCTCTGCGACGGCGATTCCAGTGCGCTCCATCATGGCGATCTTCGCAGGATTGTTGGTCAGCAACCGGACAGAGCTGAAGCCCAGCGATTTCAGAATATCCGACCCGAGGCGGAAATCGCGCTCATCATCTTCAAACCCAAGGCGGTGGTTGGCTTCGACCGTGTCAAAGCCCTGATCCTGCAAGAAATAAGCGCGCATCTTGTTGGCCAGCCCGATTCCGCGCCCTTCCTGATTCAGGTAGAGCAAAACTCCGGCGCCCTCGGCACCCATCTGGGCTAGAGCGCCGCGCAGCTGAGGGCCGCAGTCGCATTTCAGACTGCCCATGATGTCGCCGGTAAAACAGGCCGAATGAAGCCGAGCCAAGACGGGCTTGCTGCGATCCGGTCGCCCGACCTCGACCGCATAGTGCTCTTCCCCGCCGTCTTCGGGGCGGAAAACGTGCAACCGACCGGCCTCGGACACTTCCATCGGCAAGCGCGCGGCGACAACCGGGTGTAGGGCGCTGCGATCTGCCAGATGCGGCGCGGCGCGTGTGTGATCGATGCAGGTCAATCCGTGGGTTGCCACAAAATTGCGGCCGTCTTCGACTGGAAGCACCACGGCAGCAGGCAGCAATCGGGCGGATTTGGCCAGAGCGATGGCAATGCGATGCAGATTGGCATTGCCCTGCCTTTCGGTCATCAGCGGGCCTTTCATCGGCGCATTCAGATCGTCCGATGGGTCCGCTACGGCTTGTACCCATGCCATGTCAGCATCTGCTGGGATCAACACCCGTGCCAAATCACCATCGTAAGCGCGTGCTTTTAGCGTTTCCGCCCGTCGCCCAGTGATGGCCACCACAGGTGTCCCACCCAAACTGCGCAGATCGGCCAGTCGCTGGGGCGTGATCGTCTCGGCCGAGATGGCCAGAACGCTGCCGCCATTGTCATCCAGCAGCACGATTGGCACGCCCATCCGCAGGTCAGCCCGCGCGCGCGCCAGCAATTCGGTGATATCGGGGATGAGACTCATCTATGTTACCCTATAACGTTCGACCCTTTTCCTAGCGCTTTCGGCTGGAATTGTGAAACATTTCCGCTGCGTCTGACACGAAGGCGTGAGACGGTTGCAGTAAATCTTGTTGATTGCATATTCCACACGCAAGTGATGGGAAAGGCTTTGGAGGACCCAAGAATGGCTCAGCTCAAGAAAATCCTATTGGTGGATGATGACGAGGACCTGCGCGAGGCGCTCAGCGAGCAACTTGTGATGACTGAGGATTTCGACGTGTTCGAAGCCTCTGATGGAGCGTCCGCGATGGAGCGCGCGCGCGAAGCGATCTATGACCTCGTGATTCTGGATGTGGGTCTTCCCGACACTGACGGTCGAGAACTGTGCCGCCTGATGCGCAAACAGGGTGTCAAAAGCCCGATCCTGATGCTGACGGGCCATGATAGCGATGCCGACACGATCCTGGGTCTTGATGCCGGTGCCAATGATTATGTTCCCAAGCCGTTCAAATTCCCGGTTCTGCTGGCCCGCATTCGCGCCCAGTTGCGCCAGCATGAACAGTCGGAAGACGCCGTATTTGTGCTTGGCCCCTATACGTTCAAGCCTGCCATGAAGATGTTGATCACCGAGGAAGACCGGAAAATCCGTCTGACCGAGAAGGAAACCAACATCCTCAAGTTCCTCTACCGCTCGACCGATGGCGTGGTGGCGCGCGATGTCCTGCTGCATGAGGTCTGGGGCTACAACGCGGGTGTTACGACCCACACGCTTGAGACGCACATCTACCGTCTGCGCCAGAAAATCGAGCCTGACCCGTCAAATGCGCGCCTTTTGGTCACAGAGTCAGGTGGATATCGACTGGTATCCTGATCGCCTATGGATTGATTTGGATCAAAGTGATACCCTGAAGTCATAATTAGGTTACTCCCAACCCGTGCATGTCCGGGTAATGACATGTACCTCCCTGTTGGACTGCCGGGCCAGATGGCCCGGCTTTTTTTCGTTGAGCGCGTTCGCGATCGCTCATGCCTAGGTTGCGGGCTGCCTATCACTACACGCTCAATAAATGCTTGTTTCACTCGGCAAGATGCGTCTCTTGAACCAGCGCCTGAGTTATAGGTCATTTCGTGGCCTACGCATTTCGGGGTTGCGCCAAGGTCGATGGGATGTCATTTGTTCCCGATATGTTCCATTTATTTCGTGAGGTATACTATGTCTCTTAATTACGTGATGATCGGTTCAAACGATGTGGCAAAGGCGAGGGAATACTTTGATGCCGTCCTGCCCCTGATTGGTGGAACGGTGGTCATGGAATTCATGCCCCATGGATTTTGCTATGGTCTGCGCGGTGGTGGGCGGATTTGGGTCACGCCGCCGTACAACAAGGAAGCAGCAACGCCTGGCAATGGAAATATGGTCGGTTTGCTGTGCGATAGTGAGGCTGAAGTACAGGCAGCCCATGCGGCGGCACTCTCTGCTGGCGGAACCAGTGAAGGGGAGCCGGGCCCACGCCCGCAATATGGCCCTGACTTCTACGGAGCTTATGTCCGGGATCTTGATGGCAACAAAATGAGTTTCGTCTATTTCGGCGACGTGGATTGATCGCAGCAAAAGCACGTATCACCCGCATATCGGTCATTGACGAACCCTAACCGTATGTGTCCTGTTCCCGTGGCGCCCAACGCCGTGCTACGCCAAGCCCAATCGCGACAGAGGATTCCCCAATCATGCCCTTCACACTTGCCACCTGGAACATTAACTCGGTCCGCCTGCGCGAGCCTATTGTGCTGAAATTGCTGCAGGAAGAGGCACCGGATGTGCTGTGTTTGCAGGAATGCAAATCTCCGGTCGAAAAAATTCCGACCGAAGGGTTTGCGGAACTGGGCTACACCCACATCGTGGCCCGTGGGCAGAAGGGGTACAACGGTGTCGCCATCCTGTCGCGCATCCCGATGGAGGAAGTGGGCGACAAGGATTTCGCCGGTCTCGGCCATGCTCGTCACATCGCAGCGCGGTTGGAAAATGGCGTCACTATCCAGAACTTCTACGTCCCTGCAGGCGGAGATGTGCCGGATCGTGAGGTAAACGAGAAGTTCGGGCAAAAGCTCGACTACCTCACCGACATGCGCGACTGGTTCCATGCGGAAAAGCCTGAGAAGTCCATTCTGGTGGGTGATCTGAACATCGCCCCGCGCGAGGATGATGTGTGGTCACACAAGCAACTGCTCAAGGTCGTCTCGCACACGCCGATCGAGGTTGAGGCGCTGGCCGAAACGCAAGATGCGGGCGGTTGGGTCGATATCACGCGGCAGGACATCCCTGAAGGGCAGCTTTATAGTTGGTGGTCCTACCGGGCGCGCGATTGGGACGCCGCTGACAAGGGCCGGCGACTGGATCACGTTTGGGCCACGCCGGATATCTCGAACGCGGGGCATTCCAGCCGTGTCCTGCGCGATGCGCGCGGATGGGAAAAACCAAGCGATCACGCCCCCGTTTTCGCCAGTTTCGACCTTTAGACCTGCAACTCGGCTCTTGGTTTCTGCAGCAAGGGACTGCATATAGGGCGCACGTTTGAACCGGAGAGTGAATGCCATGGACCTTCTGAGCGGCGCGGAAAGCACCTCAGCCACCGATCTGATCAAGGACAGCAGCGAAGCCACCTTCATGGAAGATGTGGTCGAGGCGTCTCAGGATGTTCCGGTGATCGTGGATTTCTGGGCACCTTGGTGTGGGCCTTGCAAGACGCTTGGGCCCGCGCTTGAAGAGGCGGTGACCGCGGCAAAAGGCGCGGTCAAAATGGTCAAAATTAACGTAGATGAGGCGCAAATGATCGCGTCTCAGATGCGCATTCAGTCGATTCCGACCGTCTATGCATTCTTCAAGGGTCAGCCGGTGGACGGCTTTCAAGGCGCGTTGCCGGGGTCCGAGATCAAGGCCTTTATTGACCGCGTGATCGAGGCGGCCGGTGGCGAAAGCCCCGGTGGTCAACTGGAGGACGCCGTGCAGGCGGCCGAGGAAATGCTGGCTGAAGGTGCAGCCGTAGATGCAGCGCAAACCTTTGCCGCGATTCTGGGCGAAGACCCCAACCATGCCGCTGCCTATGGTGGGCTGGTGCGTGCGCATATAGCCTCGGGCGATCTGGAACAGGCCGAGGCGATCCTGAACGGTGCGCCTGCCGAGATATCCAACGCTCCGGAACTCGAAGCCGCTCATGCCCAGTTGGAGCTGGCCAAGCAGGCGGCGGATGCGGGCCCGGTAGCCGAGTTGACGGCAGCGGTTGAAGCCGAGCCGGACAATCATCAGGCTCGTTTCGATCTGGCGCAGGCCTTGCACGCCAATGGCGATGTAGAAGATGCTGTGACACAGCTGTTGGAGCTGTTCCGCCGCGATCGTGAGTGGAACGAGGGTGCTGCCAAAACACAGTTGTTTACGATCTTCGATGCGCTCAAGCCCAACGATCCGATTGTTCTGAACGGGCGGCGCAAACTCAGCTCGATGATATTTGCCTAATTTCGGATCAGAGCTAGACTCGGGTCTATGATTCATCCCGCCGACTTGCCGGATACGATATCCGTGTTTCCACTGCCCGGGGCGCTGCTGCTGCCCCGCTCGCGACTGCCGTTGCACATCTTCGAGCCGCGCTACCTGCAGATGCTTGACGATGCCTTAAAAACAAAGGAACGGCTGATCGGAATGGTTCAGCCGAACCCCTCGCTGAGCGATGACACAAAGCTGCATCGGATCGGTTGCGCCGGTCGCGTCACGCAATTCTCCGAGACTGAGGATGGCCGCTATCTGATCACCCTGACCGGTGTGTCCCGGTTCCGTATCAAATCCGAACTGGACGCTTTTACGCCGTATCGCAGGTGCGAAGTGTCCTGGGAAGGGTTTGACCGCGATCTGGGCAAGGCCGAGAAGGACGACGTGTTCGACCGCAGCCGCTTTCTGAACCTGCTGGAACGCTTCTTCGACTCGCGTGATCTGTCGACCGATTGGGATTCGCTGAAAGAAGCTGATAATGAGCTCTTGGTGAATTCGCTGTCGATGCTGATGGATTTCGATCCCGAAGACAAACAGGCCTTACTAGAAGCCCCCTGTCTGCGCACAAGGCGTGAGACACTGGTGACATTGATCGAATTCGCGCTGCGGGGCGGATCAAACGAGGAAAAATTGCAATGAGCGAGCCTGAACACGCTTTTGACCGCCACATGCTTGAGGCGCTGATTTGCCCTCAGACGCATACGACGCTGCACTATGATGCGGACAAGCAGGAGTTGGTGTCGAAGGCTGCCGGTCTGGCCTTTCCGATCCGCAACGGCATCCCGGTGATGCTGGTCGATGAAGCCCGCGCGTTGGACTGAGCGT
This sequence comes from Ruegeria profundi, assembly GCF_049800715.1. Classification (GTDB taxonomy): domain Bacteria; phylum Pseudomonadota; class Alphaproteobacteria; order Rhodobacterales; family Rhodobacteraceae; genus Ruegeria; species Ruegeria profundi_A. Next base: position 106,074 of record NZ_JBNAFO010000003.1, on the reverse strand, counting down.
TTTTGAACGCTAAAGAACGCTCTAGATCGGCCGTCCTTGCAACAGCTTCGGCAGGTCGCCGGTCAACCCGGCGGCTTCGCGAACAAAGCCCCGGCGCAGGCCGGGCAGGGATCCGACAATGCCCATCCCGATGTCCCGCCCAAGGCGCAGCAGCGGGTTGTCGTTCGAAAACAGCTTGTTGAACATATCGGTCGCCATCGCCAGCGAGGCCGTGTCGAACCGCCGCCATTCCTGATAGCGCTCCAGCACCAGAACCGAGCCGATATCCTCGCCGCGTCGTCCGGCCAAGGTCAGCACTTCGGCCAAGGCGCCCACGTCCCGCAGCCCGGCATTCAGGCCCTGGCCTGCAATAGGGTGCATCCCGTGTGCGGCGTCGCCAACAAGGGCCAGTCGATCCGAGATGAAGGAATTGGCGATGGTCAGGTTCAACGGATAGGTGAAGCGGTCGCCCTGCAGACGAATGTCGCCCAGAAAATCTCCAAACCGGGGGCGCAAGACCTGCAGATACTCGGCCTCGGGCAGGGTGTTGATACGCTGTGCGACTTCGGTGCGTTCGCTCCAGACGATCGAGCTGCGATTGCCGGTCAGTGGCAGGATCGCAAGTGGGCCGGGAGGCATGAAGAACTGATGGGCAATGCCGTGATGCGGCAGTTCGTGTTCAATCGCGCAGACAAGGGCAGTCTGGCCGTAATCCCAACCGGTACGCTTGATCCCGGCGCGGGACGCGGTTCCGCTGCTGCGCCCGTCGCAGCCTACGATTAGATGACCCACAACACTCGCACCATCATCCAGCTTCAACGTCACGCCGGTTGCATCGACCTGTTGCGAAACGACCGTTCTGCCGTTGATCTGGGTGATCGCTTTGTCTTGCGCCATCGCCTCAAGAAACGCGCGGCGCAGGTGGCGATCTTCGACCATGTAGCCCATCGGGCCTTCCTCGATCTCGGTATGGTCGAAATGCATGAAAAAGGGCGACGGCCCGATACCCGCATGGCCGTCGGTTACCTTGATCTCAAGCATGGGCTGGGCATGGTCCTCGACCCGCTCCCACACGCCGATTGCATCGAGCAACCGCTTTGACGCCAGCGCCAGCGCATAAGACCGCCCGTCGAATGCCGCGTTTTTGCGGACCTTTTCGCCCAACGTGTCTATCACGCAAACAGAATGCCCGGTTTGCGCCAGTGCCAATGCCAGGGCCGCGCCGTTCAGGCCTCCGCCCACGATCAGGATTTTCGATGCCTGTGTCATGCCCTGCAATATGCGCGCCCTTTCGGGATTGTCCATGTGCGGTCCTGTCGCTACCGTCCCAGAAAGTCAGACGCAAGGAGGGGTGTGATGCAGGAATGGCTAACCATGACGGCCTGTGATTTGGGCCGTGGTATCGGTATGGGGCAAATCGACCCCGTTGAATTGACCGAGACCTATCTGGCCGCCATTGACGCCCATCCCCATCGCGACCGTATCTATGCGCGCGTCACCCATGACCGCGCCCGGTCTGAGGCGAAAGCCGCGAAAGAGCGCGCCGCCTTAGGCTTGCGTCGATCCTTGCTGGATGGCGTGCCGATCAGCTGGAAGGATCTGTTCGACACGGCTGGTATTGGAACCGAGGCGGGCTCGGCCCTGTTGAAAGGGCGCGTGCCGGACGCGGATGCGGTGGTTTTGCGCAACGCAACGGCCATGGGCACCGTTTGCCTTGGTAAAACCCATATGAGCGAGCTGGCGTTTTCAGGGCTTGGCCTGAACCCGATCACGGACACCCCGCCTTGTGTGGATGATGAGGACGCCGTGCCGGGCGGCTCATCCTCGGGGGCCGGGGCCTCGGTGGCCTGGGGGCTGGCGGCCTGCGGGATTGGCTCGGACACGGGTGGGTCGGTGCGCATACCGGCGGCTTGGAACAATCTGGTGGGGCTGAAAACCACGGCCGGTCGGCTCAGCCTCGAAGGGGTCGTGCCGCTCTGTCTGCGGTTCGACACGGTTGGCCCTCTGGCGCGTTCCGTCGAAGACGCCGCGCATATGCTGGCCTTGCTGGAAGGCAGCACACCTGCGGATCTGCGTGGTGCCAGCCTGAAAGGCCGCCGCTTTGCCGAGTTGCAAAACGTCGCCAAGGACGACCTGCGCGATGCGCCGCGACAGGCCTTCGACGATGCGCTGGACCGTTTGCGCGATGCCGGGGCCGAGATCGTGCCGCTGGAGGTGCCTGAACTGCACGATGCAATGGCGCTTTCGGGTGTGCTCTACACGACTGAGGCCTACGGGCTGTGGAAAGACGTCATCGAAGCCAACCCCGAGGCGATGTATCCCGAGATTCTTGAGCGGTTCCGCACCGGCAAAGATGTTTCAGGCCCCGACTATGTGGCCGCGTGGTCCAAGCTCAAGGCCTGCCGCGCGGCATGGGATGCGGCGACCGCTGAGTTTGATGCGGTTCTGGCGCCAACCGCTCCCATCCTACCGCCCAACCTAGAGCGGCTCCTCAGCGATCACGACTACTACGTAACCGAGAATCTGTTGGCCCTGCGTAATACGCGTATCGGCAATCTGATGGGGCTTGCGGCGCTGACGCTACCAACAAGAACTGCGGGTTGTGGATTGATGATGCTGGGTTATCCCGGCTCGGAAGAAGCACTGCTGCGGTTGGGTTCGGCGGCGGAAACCGCATTGGCGTGAATGCCACAATCCCCTGATTCGGAACCTCTTTGTCTGGACGGGGCGGGGTCTGATCTGTAATCTGCCATTCAAACGGGGCGAAAACGATCCCGATATTGAGGCAGTAGATATGAATTTCCCCGAGCGGTTTTCGAACCTACCGGAATACGCATTCCCGCGTCTGCGCACCCTGTTGGACCACCATCAACCGGGCGGAGACGTGATTCACATGACCATCGGCGCGCCGATGCATGACTTTCCCGCTTGGGTCACTGACGTCATCACGGAAAATGCCGCCGGGTTTCAGGGCTATCCCCCGAATGAAGGCTCGCCCGAGCTGCGCGGTTCGATCACCGACTGGATCAAGCGCCGCTATGGCGTGACGATGGACCCCGATATCAACGTGATGGCCCTGAACGGCACGCGTGAGGGGCTGTACAATGCTGCCATGGCGTTGTGCCCCGAACAGAAGAACGGGCAAGATCCCATCATTCTGTGTCCGAACCCGTTTTATCAGGTCTATATGGTCGCCTCGATCTCGGTCAGGGCGCAGCCTTATTTTGTGTCCGCCACCGCCGCGACCGGCCATTTGCCGGACTATGCCAGCTTGCCTGACGATGTGCTGAACCGAACGGTTGCCGCCTATATCTGCTCGCCTGCGAACCCGCAGGGGGCCGTCGCCTCGCGCGACTACTGGGCCGAGTTGATCGGGTTGGCCGAGAAATACGATTTCCGCATTTTCGCTGATGAATGCTATTCCGAGATCTACCGCGATGAGGCTCCGACAGGTGCTTTGACCGTCGCACAAGAGCTGGGCGCTGATCCTGAGCGGGTCTTGCTGTTCAACTCTCTGTCCAAGCGTTCGAATTTGGCCGGGCTGCGCTCGGGCCTGATTGCGGGCGGGCCGGACAGTATCAAACGGGTCAAACAGCTGCGAAATTACGCGGGTGCGCCATTGCCGCTGCCGCTGCAAGCTGCTGCCGCGCGCGTCTGGGCCGATGAGACGCATGTGATCGAGAACCGCGCGCTCTATCAGGACAAATACGCCATCGCGGATGAGGTATTCTCGGGCCTGCAGGGCTACATGCCGCCCGAGGCCGGGTTTTTCCTGTGGCTGCCAGTCGAGAACGGCGAAGAAACCGCATTGAAGCTGTGGAAGGAGACCGGCGTTCGGGTTCTGCCGGGCGCATATCTTTCTCAAGGTGATCCGGGGCAAAACCCGGGCGAGCAATTTATCCGGGCCGCTTTGGTGGCTCCAAAAAAAGAGTTGCAGCAGGGGCTGATCAAGCTTCGTGACTGCATCTATTCGTGAGGTACGAGGGCAAAATGGCATCATTGAACGCGCGCAACCGCGATCCATTACTGGACAGCACGACTCAGGCCGCGATTGAGCGGCGCACCAAGGAACTGATCGGAATCGCTCTGATCCTGTTGGGGCTGGCCGCTGCGGCAATGATCTGGTCCTACACGCCGGAAGATCCGAACTGGATGGTCTCGACCGACGCGCCGGTGCAGAACTGGATGGGGCGGATCGGTGCCTCGATCGCTGCGCCGTTGTTCATGATCGTTGGCTGGGGCAGCTGGGGGATCGCGCTGGTTCTGATCGGCTGGGGTGTGCGTTTTGCCGGTCATTTCGGCGAAGATCGCGCCGTGGCACGGCTGATCTTTGCGCCGATCTGGATTGCCATTGTCTCGGTCTACGCCGCCACTCTGGTTCCAGGCGAGGTTTGGCGCGCGACCCATAGCTATGGGTTGGGTGGCCTGTTTGGCGACACCGTCATGGGGGCTTTGCTGACGCTTCTGCCGATCTCCTCGCATTTCCTGGTTAAGCTGATGTCGCTGGCCATGGCAGTCGGAATGCTGGCGCTGGGTATTTTTGTTCTTGGCTTCACCAAAGTTGATGTAACGCGTGGAACGCGTGCTTTCCTACTGGGGCTGGTGATGTCCTACGACATGCTGATGAACCTGCTGGGTCGGGGTGCCTCGGCCACGGTACAGTCCGCGCGAGAGCGTCGTGAACAATGGAAAGAGCACCGCGCCGCGCGGGTTGAACCCGTTTTCGACGATGAGATCGCGTTTGACGACCCAATCTTCGAAGAGACCGAGGAAGAGCCCGAACCCGCCCCCAAAACCGGCCTGCTGGCCCGGATGCCAGCCCTGATCCGTCGCCCCGAGCCGCTGCCAGAACCTGAACTGGTCGAAGCTATGCCTGTTCAGGGTTTTGATGAAATGCCGGGCGAATATCGTATCCGCTCGAAGATTTCGGCCGCTGTGCGCAATCGCAAGGTGGCCACGGGTGAGATGGCCCCGGAACATGACCCCAACCTGCCCCTGACTAAGGGCCGGGGTCGTGGACCGGACCCGCTGATCTTCCATCCCAGAGGGGCGGATGAATTGCCACCCGAGCCGCCCATGACCGCTGCTGGCCTGCCACCCGAGCCTGTTTTGTCGGCTGAACCGACGTGGCAAGACACGACGCATGATTATCAGCCCGAGCCCGACTATGTGCCCGAGGCGAACTACATGCCTGAAGATGACTACGCCGCGCATGATTTCGACGATGACGCGGTGTTCGAAGACACGGCGACACCGGAACCCGTTGTGCCACAGCGCCCAGCCGTGAAGATCCCAGTGGCCGAGCCGCGCAAGCCAGTTGTTGCCCAACCTGTCCGTCGCACGCCGCCGCCGTCCCGTCGTGCACAGGCCGAGGCGCAGCCGACCCTGTCTTTCGAAGAACGGCATTCCGATTTCGAGCTGCCCCCCTTGGGCCTGTTGTCCAACCCGGCCAGCATTCAGCGTCACCACCTGAGTGACGAGGCGCTGGAAGAAAACGCGCGGATGCTTGAGAACGTGTTGGACGACTACGGCGTGAAGGGTGAGATCGTCAGCGTTCGCCCCGGTCCGGTTGTCACCATGTACGAGCTGGAGCCTGCTCCGGGCCTCAAAGCCAGCCGCGTGATTGGTTTGGCCGATGACATCGCGCGGTCTATGTCGGCGCTTTCGGCTCGTGTTTCGACCCTGCCCGGACGCTCGGTGATCGGGATCGAACTGCCCAATGAAAACCGCGAGATGGTGGTGCTGCGCGAAATACTCGCCAGCCGTGATTTCGGCGATGGCAACCATGCTCTGCCTCTGGCGCTGGGCAAGGATATCGGGGGCGAGTCCGTTGTGGCCAACCTGGCCAAGATGCCTCACCTGCTGATCGCGGGGACGACCGGCTCGGGTAAGTCGGTGGCGATCAACACCATGATCCTGTCGTTGCTTTACAAACTGAGCCCTGATGAATGCCGCCTGATCATGATCGACCCCAAGATGCTGGAATTGTCGGTCTATGACGGCATCCCTCATCTGCTCTCGCCCGTTGTGACCGACCCGAAAAAGGCGGTAGTCGCGCTGAAATGGGTCGTGGGCGAGATGGAGGATCGCTATCGCAAGATGTCCAAAATGGGTGTCCGCAACATCGCAGGCTACAACGGCCGGGTGAAGGACGCGCTGGCGAAGGGCGAGATGTTCAGCCGCACGGTCCAGACGGGCTTTGACGATGAGACCGGCGAACCCACCTTCGAGACCGAAGAGTTCGCGCCTGAAGCGATGCCCTATATCGTCGTCATCGTCGACGAGATGGCCGACCTGATGATGGTCGCAGGCAAGGAGATCGAAGCCTGCATTCAGCGTCTAGCGCAAATGGCGCGGGCTTCGGGTATCCACCTGATCATGGCCACGCAGCGCCCCTCGGTCGACGTGATTACCGGTACGATCAAGGCGAACTTCCCGACCCGGATTTCGTTCCAGGTGACATCGAAGGTCGACAGCCGCACCATCCTGGGTGAGATGGGCGCTGAACAGCTGCTGGGGCAGGGTGACATGCTGTATATGGCGGGCGGTGCCAAGATCACCCGCTGCCACGGCCCGTTTGTCTCGGACGAAGAGGTCGAAGAAATCGTCAACCACTTGAAGCAATTCGGTCCGCCCGATTACATGAGCGGTGTGGTCGATGGCCCGGCTGAGGAAAAAGCCGACAACATCGACGCCGTATTAGGCCTGAGCACCGGTGGCAACACGAACGGCGAGGATGCACTGTACGACCAAGCGGTAGCGATTGTTATCAAGGATCGCAAATGCTCCACCTCTTACATCCAGCGGAAACTTGCCATCGGCTATAACAAAGCCGCCCGGTTGGTCGAACAGATGGAGGACGAAGGCGTTGTTTCGGCGGCAAATCACGTGGGTAAGCGGGAAATCCTCGTCCCCGAGCAGTAGGATATTTAATAACAAGGGCAGAAGCCTTATCTGAGTCGTATGAAACAGATTGCTTTTGCCCTTGCTTTGACACTGGCCGCGCCTGCCGCATGGGCGGCGGACAAGCTGCCGCTGTCGGAGATCTCCAATTATCTGAACAAGATGAAAACGGTTCAGACCAGCTTTACCCAAGTGAATGATGATGGCTCGCTCAGTACCGGCAAGCTATGGATTCAACGGCCCGGTAAGATGCGGTTCGAATATGATCCGCCCGACAGTGCTGTTGTTCTTGCGCGAACTGGCAGTGTTCTGATCTTTGACCCGAAATCCAACCAGCCACCCGAACAATACCCGCTGAAACGGACGCCTCTGTCACTTGTGCTGGCTCGGAACGTGAATCTGGGGCAGGCCAATATGGTCGTCGGACACGACTTTGACGGGACCGCAACCGTTGTGACGGCACAGGATCCTAAAAACCCCGAGTCCGGGCGGATTGAGCTGATGTTTACGGACAACCCCGTCGAGCTGCGGAAATGGGTGATTCACGATAATGCAGGCACTCAAACCACGGTTCTTCTGGGGGAACTGACCGAGGGCGGACGCCTCGATCAGAGCTTGTTCTCGAACAGCAAACGGTTCGGGTCTAGCGACCGCTGACCCGCCCAAGTCAGTAGCGGCAGCTGGCCAGCTGAGCTTGATACAGGTTGGCCCGTGCATCGACATCGCTGGCCACATTCAATAGCCAGGATTTCTGGTTGTAGCTGCCGCGCGCATAGCCTGTATGACCTTCGTGATAGGCCAGATACTGGTTGCGCGTGTCGCCCAGGTTGATGCCGTTTCGCTCGTAGGTTTTGTTCATGTACCAGCCGATGAAATCGGACGCGTCGCGAATTCGGTCCCGCTTGGCGCGGCGTTTTCCGGTTTCACGCTGGTATTCTTCCCACGTGCCGTCCAGAGCCTGGCTGTAGCCAAAGGCGCTGCTCTGCCGACCCATCGGGATCACGCCCAGCACATAGCGGTGCGGGGTGCGCGCATCATGACGATAGCGGCTTTCCTGATAGATCGTCGCCATCTGAACGTGAACGGGGACACCCCATTTCCGCTCGGTTTTTTTGAAGGCTTTGATGTAGTCAGGTTTCTCGCGCGCAATGCTGCACGCGTCATTTAGTCTGCTGGGTGGCTGTTTAGACCCGCCACCACAGGATGCCAAAAGCAGCACCCCTAGGAGTACGAATAGAATTCTGCTCATGTGCCTCGTGCCTTTTTTCTGGCATTCTAGCGCAGATTGAGCGCTGAGGAAATCACAATCGTTACAGAACGATAGCCAAAACACCCGGTAACGCGGCGACAGACAGCACCGTTGAGACCATAACCATGCCTGCTACGGCGTCTGCGTCGGCCTCAAACCGCTCGGCTAGCAGGTATGAAGTGACAGCGACCGGGGTACACATTTGCAAGACCAGAACACCGAATGCGATGGTTTCAAGCCCGAAGAGGATGGCAACGCCCCATCCGAGGGTAAAGCAGACCGCCAGCTTGAGAAGTGACAGCCAAATGGCCTGGCGAAGACTGCGAGAGGTTAGGCGCGCAATCGCAACTCCAACGGTCACAAGCATCATCGGAACAGCCATTTGCCCCAGCAAATCCAAGGTGTTGGTCAGGAACAGAGGTGTTTCCCAATCCTGCCACAGGAAAAGCGCCCCCAGCAGCGTGGCCCAGACCATGGGTTGGCGGATGACCTGTCCGAACGCGCCTTTGCCCGCGACCAGATAGATCCCGTAGGTAAAGGAAAACAGCGCGGTCACGGCCAGAAAGATAACCGCATATCCCAAACCGGCCTGACCAAACGCAAAGATGCATAGGGGAAGGCCCAAATTGCCGGTGTTTCCGAAGATCAGCGGCGAAAGGTAGGTGCGTTGCTCAAGCTTTAGCACCTTTACAATGACCCAGAAAACGACCGCGAGAACCAGATTGGCCGCAATGGTGGCCAGCGTGAACCGTGACAGGTCACCCCCCGGAATTTCGGTCTGCATCAAGGCCACGAAAATCAGGCTGGGGACTGCCAGCGTCATCGCAAAACGCGTCACAAATTGTAGGCGGTATTCAAAGCCAAGCTTGACCCAGACAAAGCCGATTGCTGACAAAAGGAACACCGGTGCTGCAATTTCGAACACTGTCAGTAAGAGGTTCACAGACTGTTTCCCTTAATTTCACATCAATGATTGGCTTTTCTGCCCGGAAAGAGGTAGTAACCTCTTTGGGGGCTGAAACAATGCTAAAGACACATGCCAAGTACGGCCTGGGACAAGTTGTGCGACATAAGAAACATCCCTTCCGAGGGGTGATTTTTGACGTGGATCCAGAGTTCTCGAATACCGAGGAATGGTACGAAGCCATCCCCGAAGACAGTCGGCCGATCAAGGACCAGCCGTTCTATCACCTGTTGGCTGAGAACGATCAATCCTTCTATGTAGCTTATGTTTCTGAACAAAATCTGATCGAGGACCGTTCGGGTGAGCCGGTTGAGCATCCCGACATCCCCAACATGTTCGGCCCATTTGAAGATGGATCATACCCGCTGCACTTCCATCTGAACTGAGCGGGGCGTTGCATCTGCGCGTTGATCAATATCCCAACGCGCAACCGTCTTTTCTAGGGTCACTGGCCCCCTCCAAAACACCGTCTTCACGGATTCGTATGGCCTGTGCGCCACCCAGTGGAGTTTCTGGGACCTCCACAGTGTGACCCATTTCGCTTAATTGTTGAGCAACCGCTTCGGGGAACCCGCGCTCGAGCTTCAGGATGCCTCCGTCGGCGAAGGCACGGGGGGCGTTGATGGCCTCTTGCAGGTCAAAACCGAAATCCATCAGGTTTGACACGAACCGCGCATGTCCTGTGGGTTGATACGCCCCACCCATGACGCCGAAGGGCATCGTAACGCGGTTGTTCTCGGCCTGCATGCCGGGAATGATCGTGTGCATCGGGCGTTTGCCGCCACCCAGCTCATTTGGGTGCCCGGCTTGCAGGGTGAAGCCTGCGCCTCGGTTTTGCAGCAAGATGCCATATTTCTCGGACGCGATCCCCGAGCCGAAGCTGTGGAAGATCGAATAGATCAACGACACGGCCATCTGATCGCGGTCGACGACGGTAATGTAGACGGTGTCCTTGTGAATCGCTTCGGTCAGCGGGGCGGCGGCGGGCATGGCCCGTTTGGGGTCGATCAAAGCCGCGAGGGATGCGGCGATGTCTTTGTCCAAAAACCGTTCGGCCCGCGCCATATGGTCGGGATCTGCGATGAAACGGTTGCGTGCGTCATAGGCCAGTTTTGTCGCTTCGGCCTCGATATGCACTCGTTCCGCGCCCAATGGGTCCATGCTGGCAAGGTCAAAATGCTTGAGGATATTCAGTAGCAAAATCGCCGTTGCGCCTTGGCCGTTGGGGGGGTGCTCGACCAGATCAACGCCGTGATAAGTGCCGCGGATCGGTTCGGAGGGGGTGCATTGGGTCGATTGGAAATCCTCGGCGGTGTGGAGGCCCCCCAAGGCGGAAAGGGCGGCGATCATATCCTCCGCGATTTCACCTGAATAGAAGGCAGCCCGGCCATCCTTTGCGATCCGTCGTAGAACCTCGGCCTGTTTTGGCGCGCGGAAGACCTGACCTGTCTTGGGGACTTGCCCGTGGATCAGAAAGTGATCCCGCGCGGCCCCTTGGAGGGTCGGTTCGCCGTTGTGCCAGTCGAAAGAAACGCGTGGAGCAACCGGCACACCCTGTTCTGCATAGTGAATGGCCGGTTGCAGAATTGTATCAAGTCCCAGTCGGCCTTCGGTTTGGCTGAGATGACAGAACGCGTCGACCGCGCCCGGGATCGTAACCGCGTCTGGGCTGGTCAGAGGCACCGAGGTCAAGCCCCGATCCCGCAGCGTGCTGGCCTGCGCAGCAGCAGGTGCGCGGCCCGAGCCATTTACTGCGCGGATCCGGTTTTCCCCCGCGCGATTGTAGAGGACAAAGCAATCGCCGCCCAAACCGGTCATCTGCGGCTCGCAAATTCCCAGCAAGACCGCCCCGGCAATGGCTGCATCCATGGCATTGCCGCCGCGTTCCAGAATGTCGACGGCGGTTTTCGCGGCAAGGGGGTGCGAGGTCGCACACATCCCGTTTGTGGCCAGAACTTCGGACCGGCCCGGCTTGTGTAAATCCCGCATCATCATCCCCTTGCCTTGAACACAGCGAACCTATCGCGCAGGGAATGATTGTCCAGTTCTTCAATGAGGGGAGGGAGGTTCCTCGGCGCCGTTCACTGGGTGGGGGCTGTGACACTTGGCGCCGAGGGAAGCTATCTGAGCTACGGTGATATGTTTGACAGTCGTTTAGGGCGGCGCAATGGTTCGAAAAAGGCCTTATTGTGGCCATTTCGCGTCAAATCCCTTGGTTCATTCTGGTATTGGGACGTCAAACCGTAGCGACAACAGATTGCAACCATCGCGACGCTCATACCGAATCTCGCTTGTCAGTTCGTGAATCAGATACCACCCGAAACCCCCTTCTGGCAGGTCCTGCAGGCTGGTCTCAACCGAGGCCGGGGTCCCATCCGGAGGTTTGCAGCCGGGCAGCGGACGCCCCGTATCCGATATCAGAATGTCCAACTGGTTGTGCTCCAACCGGCAACAGACCTGCACTTTGGCGGGTTCAATGTCAGAATAGGCATGTTCGACGACGTTGTTGATCGCTTCCGCCAAGGCGATCTTCACATCGTCCGCTTTTTCAACAGGCAAGCCGTGTTTGGCCAGGCCTGCGCTCAATTTCGCAATGCCAGCGCTTGCTTCCGTTTCTATCGCTGGAAAACTCAGTTGCAGGCAGGTTTGATCACTGGACGGCGTTACACACATCTACGTTGGCCGCGTTACTCTGCTTGCGCCGACAGCGCGTCGTCGAGGGAATCGAACAACCTGAAAACGGTGTCCATTCGTGTCAGGCGAAACACTTTTTCGACCACGGGTTGCAGCCCGGCCAGATCCAGTCGGCGCTCGCTTCCGATTTGTTTCATCGAGGCGACGATGGCCCCCAATCCGCTTGAATCAATGAATTCCACGCCTGCCAGATCCAGAACGATGCGAGCTGCGTCACTTTCTGTTTCGCGGCGCATGTCTTCCTTGAACTGGATGGCGATGGCCGCATCTATCCGTTCCGAATGAACGGTGATGATCTGTGCCCCTTCGGTAGTTGTGCTGGTCAGCGCCATGATTGACCGCCCTTTTCAGCTGAAATTGCGTCGTAGAAATACGCTAGACGGCAATTCTTAACATTCGGTATTCAAGTTCCGGCAAGAGGAGGGGTTTTCGATGAAAGACGTAGTGATCGCAGGCGCGGCCCGTACACCCATGGGAGGGTTCCAGGGCATGTTTGATGGCGTTCCCGCTGCCGAACTTGGTGGAACCGCGATTCGCGCCGCCTTGCAGCAGGCGGGTGCGGAGACTGTCGACGAAGTCCTGATGGGCTGCGTGCTTCCGGCGGGGCAGGGACAGGCCCCAGCGCGTCAGGCGGGGTTTGCCGCCGGGTTGGGTGAAGAGGTGCCCGCCACGACCCTCAACAAAATGTGCGGCTCGGGTATGAAGGCCGCCATGATCGCGTTTGATCAGATCGCATTGGGCCACACAGATACCATGATCGCGGGCGGGATGGAGAGTATGACGAACGCGCCGTACATGCTGCCCAAGATGCGCGGCGGTGCGCGGATCGGGCACGGGCAGGTTGTGGATCATATGTTTCTGGATGGGCTTGAAGATGCCTATGACAAAGGCCGTCTGATGGGAACTTTTGCCGAAGACTGCGCCGAGACCTATCAGTTCACCCGCGAGGCGCAGGATGAATATGCGCTGCGATCCCTTTCGAACGCGTTGGCTGCCCAAGACAGTGGCGCGTTTGATGGGGAAATTGCCGCGGTTACGGTGCAAACCCGCAAGGGGGCGCTGGTGCTTGAGGCGGATGAGCAGCCCAAATCCGCCCGACCCGAGAAAATCCCGACGCTGAAACCAGCCTTCCGCAAAGACGGCACTGTAACGGCGGCAAATTCCTCCTCCATTTCTGACGGAGCGGCCGCTCTCGTTCTGGCCTCTGTAGACACCGCTGAGGCGAAAGGACTAACCGTCCGCGCGCGCGTTTTGGGCCACGCCAGCCATGCGCAGGCCCCGGGCCTGTTCACAACCGCTCCGGTTCCTGCGGCGCAAAAGCTGCTTGAGCGTCTGGGCTGGACCAAAGATGATGTGGACCTGTGGGAGGTGAACGAGGCCTTCGCCGTGGTTCCGATGGCTTTCATGCACGAATTGGGCCTGCCGCGCGACAAGGTCAACGTCAATGGCGGAGCCTGCGCCCTGGGTCACCCAATCGGCGCATCTGGTGCCCGGATCATGGTCACCCTTCTGAACGCTCTGGAAAAACGCGATCTGAAACGCGGGATCGCTGCGATCTGTATCGGAGGCGGAGAGGGCACGGCGATCGCCATCGAACGCATTTGACCCTCTGAGCTTTTGCAAATACTCCGGGGACTGGGGGCGTCGCCCCCCAAGACCCGGATCGGAGCAATGCCAATATGACCGTCGACTATGACACCCTTGCCAAAACCATCGCCTCGCTGACCGAAGGCGAAACCGATCGGATCTCTCTTATGGCGACCATCGCGTGCGAGGTGCACCATGCCGATGATCGCTTTGACTGGACAGGGTTCTATCGCGTCACCGAACCGGGCCTGCTGAAAATCGGCCCGTATCAAGGCGGTCACGGCTGTCTGGTCATCCCATTCGAGCGCGGCGTATGCGGCGCAGCCGCGCGCACGGGTGAGGTGCAGCTGGTTCCGGATGTGGATGCCTTTCCTGGTCATATCGCCTGCGCGTCTTCCACAAGGTCAGAGCTTGTTTTGCCCGTACGCGATGCCTCGGACGCAGTTATTGCCGTGTTTGACATCGACAGCGACCAGCCGGATGCTTTCACGGAAGTGGACGCGTCCGAATTGACCAAAATTCTTCAAAACGTGTTCTCCGCCTGGCGGCAACCCTAACTAAATCCTTGTGGTTCTTGGATTTGGTCGCTGGTCTATGATTTGTCGTGAAAAAATGCTTTGAAATTTCACGGAACTGAGGCATCGTGAAAAACATAAAAGGAATTTCACGAGAATCGGAGTCCGGCTTTGAACACGCAAACCCCTCAACGCGCGACGCTCGGAGCGGACTTGCGAGCGTTGCGCAAGGCAAGGGGTTTGACGCTGACTGAAATTGCCGACCGCCTGAACCGCTCGGTCGGGTGGCTGAGTCAGGTCGAGCGGGACATGTCCGACCCTTCAATCTCGGACCTGCGTCAGATTGCGGAATGCCTGGGCGTTCCCATGTCGATGCTGTTTTCACATTCCGCCGCCCCGGTCGAGGAGCAAGGCTATGTGGTTCGCGCTGTGTCACGACGTCCAATGGGCTCGGGTGAAGAAGGTCTGATCGAAGAACTGCTGTCGCCAGACCTGACCGATGATTTTGAGATGGTGCATTCCACCTTTGAGCCCCGATCCAAAATGCAAAAAACCGCTGACCGACCTACGCAGGAGGTCGGATATATGATCTCGGGCCAACTGGACCTGACGATCGGCGCGCGGCACTTCACGGTCGGCCCGGGCGACAGTTTCCGGATCAAGCACGAACCCTATCAATGGGCAAACCCCTATGATGAGCCCGCCGTGGCCATCTGGGTCATTGCACCACCGGTATACTGATGAGCTTTGAGGCCTGGACCATATTCGCGCTGTTCTGGGTGGTGTTCGTCACCACTCCGGGGCCGAATGCGGTCAATTGTATCTCAAACGGTATGAGCTTGCCTTTCCCAAAGGCGATGCTTGGAGTGCTTGCGATCCTGACACAGGCCAGCGCGTTTCTGATTTTGTCGGCGCTGGGTGTAACGGCCTTGATCGCAGCCTCACCTACCGCCTTCTTCATTGCCAAACTGGTCGGGGCGGGGTTCTTGATCTGGGTCGGTATTCGCGGATGGATCAACGCGAAACGGCCGGCGCCTGCCACTGAGCGCCCTGCGCGGCATGTCTATCTGCATGCGCTTGCGGTGGCGACAATCAATCCAAAAAGCGTTGCTGGCTATCTGGCGGCCTTTTCGCAATTCGTGCAGCCCGACGTGCCGATCTGGCAGCAGATGGGGGTGATCATGCCGACCGCTCTGATCATCACGACGCTCAGCTATACCGGCTTTACCCTGCTGGGCGCGCTGATGGGCAAGGCGGCATTGGGGGCTGTGTTCAATATCTGGGTCCGCCGGATCATGGCGACCTGTTTCATCATCTATGGCGTGTTGCTGGGTGCCAGCTCTGCGCCCGCAGCAAGGGGGTAGCTATATGCAGACGGGATCCTGCCTCTGCGGCAAAGTCGCGTTTACGATCGACGGAGACCTCTCGCCGCCCTCCGTCTGCCATTGCGGTCAGTGCCGCAAACAATCGGGTCATGTCTGGTCATCGACATGGACGCATCAGGACAACCTGAGCTTCACCGCCAGTGACACGCTGCGTTGGTTCCGCGCCTCAGAGACCGCACGGCGCGGATTCTGCAGCGAGTGCGGCTCATTCCTGTTCTGGCAGCACAATGAAGAAGACACGATTTCGATCTCGATGGGGGCGCTCAGCGAACCGACGGGACTGAAACTCTCAAAGCACATCTTTGTCGCGGACAAGGGTGACTACTACGACATCTCAGACGATCTGCCCCAGCGGGCACAGTAACAGAGGATCAAAACACATGAGTGATTTTCCAACCAAGGCCCGTGTGGTCATCATCGGTGGCGGCGTTGTCGGCTGCTCGTCCTTGTATCATCTGGCGAAAAAGGGCTGGACGGACTGCGTTCTGCTGGAAAAGAACGAACTGACTGCGGGGTCTACATGGCACGCGGCGGGTAACGTGCCGACCTTCTCGACTTCGTGGGCGATCATGAACATGCAGCGCTATTCGACCGAGCTGTATTCGCGTCTGGCCGAAGAAGTCGACTATCCGATGAACTACCACGTTTCGGGGTCTATCCGTTTGGCGCACAGTAAAGAGCGCATGCAGGAATTCGAACGCGCGATGTCGATGGGTCTGTACCAGGGCATCCCGATGGAGATGTGGACCCCAGAGCAGGCGAAAGAGCGCTACCCGTTCCTTGAAACCCATGATCTGGAAGGCGTGCTGTACGACCCGACCGATGGCGACATTGATCCGGCGCAGCTGACACAAGCCTTCGCCAAAGGCGCGCGTGATCTGGGCCAAAAAATCATCCGCTTCTGCCCGGCCACCGATGTAACGCAACACGATGACGGCACTTGGACCGTTCACACCGAAAAGGGCGACATTGCCTGTGACTATGTCGTCAACGCAGCCGGATATTACGCGCAGCGTGTGGGTGAGATGTTCAAACCCTATGGCGGCCGCATGGTGCCTGCCATGGTCATGAGCCACCAGTACCTGCTGACCGACGAAGTCCCCGAGGTTGAGGCATGGTCGAAGGAAAACGGTGGCAAACTGCCTCTGCTGCGCGACGTGGATATCTCATACTACCTGCGTCAGGAAAAGAACGGCTTCAACCTTGGCCCCTACGAGCCCAATTGTAAGGGCGAGTGGATGACCGAAGACGATCCGATGCCCGAGGATTTCAGCTTCCAGCTTTGGAACGACGATCTGGACCGGATTGAGGACATCATCACCGACGCGATGGAACGGGTTCCGCTGATGGCAACCTCGGGGGTTGGTCGCGTGATCAACGGCCCGATCCCTTACGCGCCGGACGGTCTGCCGATGATCGGCCCAATGCCCGGGGTGAAGAACGCGTTTGAAGCGCACAGCTTTACCTTCGGCATCGCGCAAGGTGGTGGTGCAGGCAAAGTGCTGGCCGAATGGATCGTTGATGGCCACACCGAATGGGATATGTGGGCCGTCGATCCGCGCCGCTACACCGACTACACCGATCAGGACTACTGCAACCAGAAGGGCATGGAGGTCTATGGCAACGAATACGCCATGCACTTCCCGCACCACGAATGGCCTGCTGCGCGCGACAAGAAGCTGTCGCCAGTCCATGCCAAGGTCAAAGAACTCGGCGGTGTCATGGGGGCCTATAACGGCTGGGAACGTGCCAACTGGTTTGCCAAGCCGGGCGACGACACCTCGCTGGAAGCAACGCATACATGGGGCCGCTCCGGCCCGTGGGAGCAGCGCATCAAGGAAGAGTGCGAAGCCGTACGAGACAATTGCGGCGTGCTGGACCTGCCGGGCTTCTCGCGTTTCATGGTCAAAGGTGAAGGAGCGGCAGAAGCTCTGCGTGGCCTAGTCACCGGTGGTCTGCCCAAGATTGGCCGCATCAATCTCGTCTACATTTCGGACGACCGTGGCCGTATCCTGACCGAGATGTCCTGTATCCGTCTGGGCGAGGATGAGTTCGTGATGATCACTGCTGCCACCGCGCAGTGGCACGACCGCGACATCCTGATGTCCGCCATGCCCTCCAGCGTTTCGGTCGAAGACGTCACCACCACCCGCGACACGCTGATCGTGACCGGCCCGAAATCGCGCGAGATCCTCTCGGGCCTAAGCGATGCGGATCTGTCCACCGGCTGGCTGACGCATCAGTCCGCGACGGTTGCAGGCAAACCGGCCTTCCTGATCCGCGTATCCTTCGCCGGAGAGCTGGGTTGGGAGGTTCACGCCCTCAACGAAGACATGCCCGCGATCTACGAAGCGATCCTCGACGCGGGCGCGACCCCGTTCGGCATGTACGCCCTGAACTCGCTGCGTATCGAGAAAGGCTACCGTGCGTGGAAGGGCGATCTGTCGACCGACTACTCGCTACTGGAAGGCGGGCTGGAGCGGTTCGTCAAACTGGACAAACCGCAGGACTTCCCCGGCAAGGCTGCGATCCTGAACGAAAAGCAGCAGGGCGTGAAGAAATCCTTTGTCACGCTGACAGTGGACGCAGGCGATTGCGACGCGCCTTACATGTCTTGCATCTGGCAGGGCGATCAGATCGTGGGCGAGACGACCTCGGGCGCATGGGGCTATCGTGTTGGCAAGTCTATCGCGCTGGGCATGGTCAAGACCGAGGTCGCAAACCCGGGCACAGAGCTTGAGGTTGAGATCTACGGCCAGAAGTACCGGGCTGTGGTGCAGGAAGACCAGCCGCTCTGGGATCCCGCCAACGAGCGTCTGCGCGCCTGATCCCTTTGGGGATTGCCAAATTGGCACAAAACTCCAAGCTGGGGCCCATGGCGGGCCCCAGTCTGCCTTTCACCAAAGTCCAAATCGGAAGGCTGAAATGACGATCCCTGCACATATGTCCGGCGTTTACCTCACTCATCACGGCGGGCCGGAGGCTTTGCAGTGGCGCGAGGATATTCCCGTTCCAACGCCCGGTCCCGGGCAGGTTCTGGTCCGCGTCGCAGCTGCCGGGGTCAACAACACCGATATCAATACGCGGGTCGGGTGGTACTCTTCGGACGTGACCGGGGCCACCGATGACGTCGATCAGGATATCGATGCCGGAGGGTGGGGCGGCGCGCTTCAATTCCCTCGAATTCAAGGCGGCGACCTGTGCGGCATTGTCGAAGCAGCCGGTCCGGGTTCAGGGTTTCAACCCGGTCAGCGCGTGACCTGCCCGATCAATCTGCCGCGCCCGCGACCTGGCCATCCACAGGGGTTTATTGCCTTAGGCTCTGAGATTGATGGCGCCTTTGCCCAATACTGTCTGGTCGAAGCGAATGATCTCTACGATGTCTCTGCCTCGCCATTGTCAGATACCGAGATCGCGGCCATTCCCTGCGCCTTTGGCACGGCCGAGAACCTTTTGACCCGCGCCGGGGTCACCGCTGGCCACAAGGTGCTGATCACGGGCGCTTCGGGCGGTGTCGGTCTGGCGGCGGTGCAACTGGCCCGCCTGCGCGGCGCGTCCGTCTGGGGCATAACCGGTGCCGCCAAGGCCGAGGTTGTGAAATCCCAAGGCGCGGTTGAGACCTTTGATCGCGATGCTGCGTTACCTGCAGACATGTTCGACGTCGCGATTGACGTGGTTGGAGGCCCTAAATGGGCGCGCCTCGTGCTGGCCCTGAAACCCGGCGGGCACTACGCTGTATCAGGTGCGATTGCAGGCCCGATGGTGCAGGCCGATCTGCGCGACATCTACCTGCGCGATATTACCATTCACGGCTGCACTCACCAATCGCCTGAGGTGTTTGGCCGTCTGGCTGAGCTGATGAATGCCGGTCGGATCAAGCCTTTGATTTCCCGCACCTATCCCCTAAGGGATATTGCTAAGGCACAAGAGGATTTCCAATCCAAAGCGTTGCCGGGGAAATTGGTGCTGATCCCGTAAGGAGTTTATGACATGGCCGAAATTACTCTGTTAGATGGCTCGATCGGGCAGGAGCTGGTCAATCGCAGCGGTAATCAACCGACGCCGCTCTGGTCGACGCGGGTGATGATGGATCAACCGGAATTGGTGCGCGAGGTTCATGCCGAATACTTCCGGCGCGGGGCCACAGTTGCGACAACCAACACCTATGCCGTCCACCGCTCGCGCCTTGTGCGCGAAGGGATCGAGGACCAGTTGGCGCAATTGATCCACACCGCCGTGTCTCAGGCCGATCTGGCGCGCGCAGGTAATGGCGGGCGCATTGCCGGAGCGCTCGGGCCGCTATTGGCCTCCTACAGACCCGATCTCGAGCCTGATCCGGAGGAGGCCGGACGCAAATTCGCTGAACTGGTCGCGCTTATGGGGGATGGTGTGGACCTGATCCTGATCGAAACCGTCTCGTCGGTGATGGAGGCCGAAGGCGCCCTGAGGGGCACTGCTGGCTGCGGGAAACCTGTGTGGCTGGCCCTGTCTCCGATGGATGAGGACGGAACGCGTCTGCGATCCGGTGAGCCGTTGGATCAGATTGCTCCCTTGGTCGAGCGCTACAAACCGCAAGCCGTGCTGATCAACTGCACCCGTCCTGAAGCGGTTCCAGCCGGGCTTGAGATATTGTCAGGGATGGGGCTGCCCTACGGCGCCTATGCCAACGGCTTCACCCATATCGCCGAGGGGTTTTTGCAAGACGCCCCCACGGTTGATAGTCTCGCACAGCGCCACGATCTCAGCCCCGAGGCCTATGCCGACCACGCGATGGCCTGGGTCGAGCAAGGCGCAACAATCGTTGGCGGATGCTGCGAGATCGGCCCGGATCATATCGAGGCCCTCGCGCGTCGCCTGGAATCAGCCGGTCATCGGATCGTCTGAACCGACAAGGGAACGGTATGTCCGAGACACCATCGCCAGCCTCCGACACGCGTCAGACCAGTCCCGTGCATTTCGACATTCTGGTCGCGCCGGGCTTTGTGCTGCTGGAACTCGCGTCGCTGGTGGATGTTCTGCGGATTTCCAATCGGGTGTCTGCAACACCGCCGTTCACCTATACCTACCGATCCCTGCGTGGCGGTCCGGTGGCAAGCAGCAGCGACGCAACGGTCCAGACCGAAACCATCCCGAACCAACCCGATGCCACCTATCTGTTTGTGATCGGCAATTCGGACCCGGATCACCCCGACCTATCTTTGGGTCGGGTGGTGTCGAACTATACCTATCGCGGCGCGCAGGTGTTTTTGTTGGCCGAGGCGGCAAGCCGGTATATCGACGAGCAGGGTACAGCCGATCTGGCAACTCATTGGGAAAACGCCTCATTCCTGCGTGAGCGCGGTGCACGGTTCGAAGCGAAACTGTCCATCGCAACCGAGCGCGGCGCAGTCGTCACTTGTGCAGGTATGGGGGCCACCACCGATATCGCACTGGTCGTGATCGGGCGGCATATCTCGGGGCCCACGCAATTGACCGTGGCGGACGTCATGCTGCATGAAAATATCCGCGATTTTTCGTCGATGCAGCCGTTCTCGGGCGCGAAAAACACCGCGACTGGGGACAAGAAACTGGATCAGTGCATCAAGCTGATGCAGGCCAACATCGAAGACCCTTTGCCGATCCAGGACCTTGTGGACAGTCTGAATATCTCGAATCGATCGCTTGAGCGGAAGTTCAAAGCGTTCTTCGGCACCACACCCAACGGGTTCTATCGTGAAATGCGGCTGGCCAAAGCGAACAACCTTTTACTGAATACCACCATGAGCGTGCGCGAAATAGGTTTGGCCTGCGGTTTCCCGAACGGGTTCTCATCAGTTTACCGGAGTTTTTTCGGCGTGACGCCCTTTGTGATGCGCCAACAAAAGAGACAAGCCGCGCAGAGATGATTTTTGCGGATACGATGACGTTTTTGATAGATTCCGCGCCGATTTTTCATGCCATTCAGGGACAAACCTGAACGAACGGAGTCTGCATTATGGTTGATCTTCCCAGCAAGGCCCGCGTGGTCATCATCGGCGGCGGCGTGATCGGATGCTCGGTTGCCTATCACCTGACCAAGAAGGGCTGGAAAGATGTTGTGCTGCTTGAGCGTAAGCAACTGACCAGCGGCACGACCTGGCATGCGGCTGGTCTGATCGCCCAGCTGCGCGCGACGGCGAACATGACCAAGCTGGCGAAGTACAGTCAGGAACTCTATGGCTCGCTCGAGGAAGAAACCGGCGTTGCGACAGGTTTCAAGCGCTGCGGCTCGATCACTGTCGCTCTGACCGAAGAGCGTAAGGAAGAGATCTACCGCCAAGCCGCCATGGCACGCGCCTTTGGAGTCGAAGTCGAAGAAATCTCGAACGAGCGCGTAGCCGAGCTGTATCCGCATCTCAACATCGAAGACGTCAAAGGGGCTGTGTATCTGCCGTTGGACGGGCAGGGTGACCCGGCGAATATCGCGCTGGCGCTGGCCAAGGGCGCGCGCCAACGCGGTGGTATTGTGAAAGAGCGTGTGAAGGTCACCGATGTCGTCAAGCAAGGGCGCAAGGTCACCGGCGTTGACTGGGTTGCCGACGACGGCAGCGCCTCAGGCCATATCGAATGCGATATGGTGGTGAACTGCGCCGGGATGTGGGGCCACGAAGTGGGTCGCATGGCGGGCGTGAACGTTCCGCTGCATGCCTGCGAGCATTTCTACATTGTCACCGAAGGCATCGATGGCCTTACACAACTGCCGGTTCTGCGCGTTCCGGACGAATGCGCCTATTACAAGGAAGACGCGGGCAAAATCCTGCTGGGTGCGTTTGAACCCAACGCCAAGCCTTGGGGCATGAATGGTATCCCTGACAGCTTTGAGTTCGATCAACTGCCCGAGGATTTCGACCATTTTGAACCAATCCTCGAAGCGGCGGTGAACCGTATGCCGATGCTGGCCGAAGCCGGTATCCACACCTTCTTCAACGGACCTGAATCTTTCACTCCCGATGATGCCTATCACTTGGGTCTTGCGCCCGAGATGGACAATGTCTGGGTCGCGGCGGGCTTCAACTCGATCGGTATCCAGTCGGCCGGTGGCGCGGGCATGGCGTTGGCCGAATGGATGGACAGCGGTGAGAAGCCGTTTGATCTGGGCGATGTCGACATCAGCCGGATGCAGCCCTTCCAAGGCAACAAGCAGTACCTGTTCGAGCGCTCGAAAGAGACTCTGGGCCTGCTCTACGCCGATCACTTCCCCTACCGTCAGAAAGCCACGGCACGCGGAGTGCGGCGAACTCCGTTCCACCATCACCTGTTGGAACAAGGCGCGGTCATGGGGGAATTGGCCGGTTGGGAACGCGCCAACTGGTTCGCCAATGACGGGCAGGAACGCGAATACCAATATAGCTGGAAGCGTCAGAACTGGTTCGAAAACTCTGCCGCAGAACACCGCGCCGTGCGCGAAAATGTCGGCATGTATGACATGTCCTCCTTCGGGAAAATCCGCGTCGAAGGCCCCGACGCCGAGAGTTTCATGAACTACATCGGCGGCGGCGACTACTCGGTGCCGAGTGGCAAGATTGTCTACACCCAGTTCTTGAACCGCGCCGGCGGGATCGAGGCCGACGTAACCGTGACCCGCCTGACCGAGACCGCCTACCTGGTCGTCACGCCAGCCGCGACCCGTCTGGCGGATCAATCATGGATGCAGCGCCATGCGGGCAACTTCAACGTCGTCATCACAGATGTGACCGCCGGCGAAGGCGTTCTGGCCATCATGGGGCCGAACGCGCGAGCTTTGCTCGAGAAAGTCTCGCCCAACGATTTCTCGAACGCGGCCAACCCATTTGGTACGGCACAAGAGATCGAGCTTGGCATGGGCCTCGCCCGCGCGCACCGCGTCACCTATGTGGGTGAGCTGGGGTGGGAGATCTATGTCTCCTCAGACATGGCAGGACATGCGTTCGAGACGCTGCACGCAGCCGGGCAGGACATGGGTCTTAAGCTGTGCGGCATGCACATGATGGACAGCTGCCGCATCGAAAAGGGCTTCCGCCATTTTGGGCATGACATAACCTGTGAAGATCACGTGGTTGATGCCGGGCTTGGTTTTGCCGTGAAGGTCGACAAGGGCTGTGACTTCATCGGCCGCGAAGCCGTGATCGCGCGGAAAGAGAGCGGTCCCAAAAACCGTCTCGTGCAGTTCAAGCTTACCGATGCCGAGCCGCTGTTGTTCCACAACGAACCTATTGTGCGCGATGGTGAGTATGTCGGCTACCTGAGTTCCGGCAACTACGGCCACACTCTGGGTGGTGCTATCGGTCTGGGCTATGTGCCGTGTGAAGGCGAAAAAACTGCGGATGTTCTTGCATCGAGCTACGAAATCGACGTTTGCGGTGTCAAAGTAAAGGCCGAGGCGTCTTTGAAGCCCATGTATGATCCCAAGTCCGAGCGCGTGAAAGTCTAACCCGCAGAACAGGGGGCTCTGCCCCCGCCGCGGCAAGCCGCGACTCCCCCGGGATATTTAGGGCCAGATGAAGCAGGGGATCCAGTCTTCATCTGGTTAAAAATATCCCGGAGCGCGAGGCAAAGCCTCGCTTAAAAGCGCGGTTTCGAAGTCGACCCATCACAATTCGTTATGTGCGACTTCACTGTTTTCAGAGTTTTCAACCCTTCCGGAACTGCCGTAAATGGGTCCGATACTTATCGGAGATTTCTCGTGGCGACTGCCTCCTCACCTTCACAGAATGCGGACACTCCAAAAGGGTTTGTGCTGGCGGTTTCTGCCTATGTCATGTGGGGTTTCCTGCCACTTTATATGAAAGCGCTTAGCCATATTGGCCCGGTCGAGGTTGTGGCGCATCGGGTCATCTGGTCTGTGCCGGTGGCGGGGCTTCTGCTGGTCTATCTGGGGCGGACACGCGACCTCAAGGCGGCGTTGGGCAATCCCAAGATGTTGGGAATGGCGGCTTTGACGGCGGCGCTGATCTCGGTGAACTGGGCGATTTATGTCTGGGCGATCTCAACCGGGCATGCGCTGGATGCGGCACTCGGGTATTATATCAACCCTTTGTTCAGTATCGCCTTGGGCGCTGTATTGCTGCGAGAACCTCTGACGCGCGTGCAACTGGTTGCTGTTGGTCTGGCGGCTTTGGGCGTTTTGGTTCTGGTGGTCGAGGCTGGGCGTCTTCCCTGGGCGGCGCTGGGTTTGATGGTGAGTTGGGGATTCTACGCCTTCTTCAAAAGGTCTTTGCCGATTGGCCCCAATCAGGGGTTTCTGCTTGAGGTTCTGATCCTTTTGATCCCCGCGATCGCCTATGTGACGTGGCTGGGGGTTCAGGGAACCGGGCATTTCGGAATACTGGCCTCGGATACTGTCTTGCTGTCCTGTGCAGGCGTCGTGACGGCGGTGCCTTTGCTGGTCTATGCCAATGGGGCCAAGCTCGTCAGGCTGTCGACGATGGGTATCCTGCAATACATCGCGCCCACCATGATCTTCATAACCGCAGTTACCGTGTTCGGAGAACAGATTGACCGGGCCCGAATGATTGCCTTTCCTCTGATCTGGGCGGCGCTTGTGGTGTATTCGATCCCGATGATCCGACAGGCGAGGGCTCAGGCCTGAAGCAGAAGACGCGCGGCGCTTTCGGCCCAAATCGCGTAGGTTTTGGGGCTGGGGTGGTATCCATCCGGCGCGGCCAGAGCGGGATCATTCGGTAAATCCAGTGACAAGTGTCGGAGTTGCGGATGGGCAGCAACGACCTGTTGCAGACCACGATCCAGGCGCTCGGATTGTCGACCCAATACCCATGCCAAAGGATGGGGCAGGGACGGAAAGCGGTTCATCTGCGGTACTGCCGTTACCACAACGCGTCGCGCACCGAAGCGTTGGGTCAGCATCCTGGCCAACTGGTTTTGCCGTTCAACGAAGCGTTCATAGGTCACGCCTCGGGTCACGTCGTTCACGCCGAGCGCGGTGACGACCGCATCGTATGTGCCTCCAATCGTTTGCAACCTCTCAAGCGTATCTCGTGTCGTGTGTCCGGTTGTTGCCTCCAACCGCCATTCGACCGAGTGATGCCGCTCCAAGTGTTTGACCAAATGGCCTGACAGCGCCTGTTCTTGCGTGCCCGCGCCTACGCCGGCGGCAGAACTGTCGCCCGCAATCAACAGGCGCAGGCGAGGCCCACGGCCCGTTCGCCCTTCGCGCGGACCAATCGGTTCCGGCAGCAGCTGGGCCTTGCGGCGCACAGCCAAGCCCTGCGCCGCCAGAACTGGCAGCAGGGGCACACGCAGAATCTGATCGGCGGCAAGCGGATTTGACATGATCAGCTTAGGGCGGATTTGAATTCCAGAAACCGGGGGTCGGTCATCACCCGGGCCATCATCGCTTCACGCAGGGCACCAATGGTCTTGTGAGGGCGCATCACAACCTCGAACTGCTGGATCAAACCCTCGTCGTTTAGCGTGATCAGGTCCACGCCGACCGCATCCAGATCTCCGACCTTGCATTGAAACTCCAGCGCCCAGTCATTGCCGCTGCCCATGATCCGTCGATAGCGGAAGTCGGAAAATACCTTACCCACATGGCCCAACACCGCCGCAACCGGCGCGCGGCCGGTCCATGTGCTGTAGTAGGTGGGCGGCATGAAGCGGACGTCCTCGGCCAAAAGCTCGTGAATGAGGTCTTCGTCCCCTTTGGCGACAACCTCTTGCATGCGTTCGATTGTTGGATGCATGACCTCTCCCCTTTTGCCTCAACGGTTCACGATACGCGTGCCGCGCGCAAGGACGACGTTGCGGGAAGTGGCGCTGTGGGATAGGCACGCGGGCATGAATGAGACCTACGATCCCCCCCAGACACCGCTGGATGTGCTGCATGAAGATGCGCAACTCATTGTGGTGAACAAGCCCTCGGGCTTGTTGTCGGTGCCGGGGCGAGGTGCGCATTTGGCGGATTGCCTGCTGACCCGCGTGCAGGCGGTGTTCCCTCAGGCCCTGTTGGTGCATCGGTTGGATAGGGATACCTCGGGCGTGATGGTGTTTGCGCAGACACCCCACGCGCAACGCAACCTGAGCATGCAGTTCGAGCAGCGCCAAACCCGTAAAACCTACATAGCGCGCGTTTGGGGGCGGCTGGAGGCCAAGACGGGCACGGTTGATCTGCCGCTCATCGTCGACTGGCCGAACCGACCGCGTCAGATGGTGTGTCATGATACAGGCAAGCAAGCCGTCACTGACTGGCGTGTTGTCAAATACGAAGGTGATACGACGCGCGTACGTCTGTTTCCGAAAACCGGCCGCTCGCATCAGTTGCGCGTTCACATGCTGGCCTTGGGTCACCCGATTCTGGGTGACCCGTTTTACGCCGAAGGCGCAGCGCGCGATTTCCCGCGCCTTATGCTGCATTCTGAAGAGCTGCGCCTGAAAAGCCCCGAAGGGGGCGTGGCGATGAAGTTTCGTGCCAAGGCGGATTTCTAAGTTCAGACCACGTTGGTCCACAACAGTTTCAGGTTCCCGAGGGAAAACCGCCGCGAACGTTTGCGGCGCGCGGGTTGTGCGCGGTGTCGATCTGCGGCTAGTTCACGCTCGATCTCATAGGCGCGAAGGGTGTGATCCTGCGACCAACGTTCAAGTTTCAGGTGCATCAGAACATGGTTGTCTAGACTGGGCATATTGGGCCTCCGGGTTTTTGAAATCTGACCCAATCTCGCGCACCACTCCTGACACCCCCTTGTCAGGGGGATGTGCTAGGTTGTCAGCAGTTTGACAGGAGACCCCGACATGAGCCGCTCGACCCGGTTGTTCGAAATCATCCAGATGCTCAGGGCCGCAGATGCGCCCGTGACGGCCGATCAACTGGCCGAAAAGCTCGAGGTCTCCACGCGCACGGTCTACCGTGATATCGCCGAGCTACAGGCGCAGCGCACGCCGATCGAGGGCGAGGCAGGCGTTGGCTATCTGATGCGGCGCGGCTATGATCTGCCACCGTTGAATTTCGACGCCGAAGAGGTTGAGGCGCTGTGGGTCGGGCTATCGATGCTGGCGCGCACCGGTGACAGTCATCTGCAACGGGCAGCGCGGCGCATCTGTGACAAGATCGACGCGCTTCATTGTCCTGCCGATTGGCTGCAGGTCTCGACCTGGGGTGCGCCGGTTGATGATCCCGCGAAAGGATGCATCCCTGTGGCCAGTTACCGCGAAGCGATACGGGCCGAGCAGAAACTGCGCATCACCTATGTCAACGGTGCGGGCGAACGCTCTGAGCGAGTCATTCGGCCTGTGGCTCTGATCTACCACATCGAATGCACGATGCTGGCCGGGTGGTGCGAGCTGCGGGGCGGGTTCCGGCATTTCCGGACCGACCGTATCTGGGCCTGTGAAGACACGGGCCAAAGTTTCCGTGGCCAAGGCAGTTCGCTCCGGGATTTGTGGAACGAGCAGGAGGGCAAAGATCCGGCCGCGCAGACCGTCTGAACAAGTATGGGCGGGGATTCGCCGACTTCACCGCTTTGTTGCTTGAGCCCGCGCAACGCTGCCGTGATATACTGATCTGCAACAAGGCAAACCCGATCAACGGGTGCCCGAGCAGAAGGTGATACCATGACGATTTCCAAGTTTTTTCTGGCAACCGGGCTATGCTCGGCCATGACTCTGGCGGCCTGTACCGATCCGGGCACGTTGAACCTGCCCTCCGATCCGAATCAGAATGCCAAGCAGGGCGCGGTTTTGGGTGGTTTGGTTGGTGCTGGTGTCGGCGCAATCGCGAACAACTCGAACCCTCTTTTGGGCGCGGTAGCAGGCGGTGCGATCGGTGCGGCTGGTGGAGGCCTGATCGGCAACCAACTTGATAAACAGGCGGCAGAGTTGCGTCAGCAGCTGGCCAATGACGGGATCACCATTGTCAACTCGGGCGACCGGCTGATTGTGACCGTTCCCAATGACATCACCTTCGACACTGACAGTGCGACGGTCCGCCCGGCCTTGCGCGCCGATCTGGTGCGGGTTGGTCAGAACCTCGTGAATTATCCGAACTCCAACGTGCAAATCATCGGTCACACCGACAGTGACGGCGAGGCCTCGTACAACCAAGGCCTGTCCGAGCGTCGCGCCAATGCGGTTGCAGACGTCCTTCAGGCGAACGGTGTGAACTACAGCCGGATCGTCACCATCGGGCGCGGTGAAGATAACCCGGTTGCCTCAAACCTAACGCCGGAAGGCAAATCGCAGAACCGCCGGGTCGAGATCGTTATCGTACCCAGCGCGAACTCGTAATCCCGTGAGCATTTCGGGCGGCCTTCTGGCTGCCCCTGTGCGCGCACGATCTGTGCAAGAAATGGGGTTTGGATCGGGCGCGTCTCGGTCTACCTATTGGGAAACACTGAAACGGAGTTTCCCGCAATGTCCCAACCGACCCTCCTTGGCCTGTCCGGTTCCCTGCGTCAGTCAGCAACAAACCGTAAGCTTCTGCGCGAGGCGGCACGCCTTTTTGATCCTGCCAGCTTTGTCGAAGCGGATCTGAACCTGCCCCTTTATGACGGGGATCTGGAAGAGGGTGAGGGTATCCCAGCCGCCGTGCAAACGCTGGCCGACCAGATCGCGCAAGCGGATGCGGTGATTATATCCACACCGGAATACAACAAGGGGCCGTCGGGCGTGCTGAAAAACGCGCTGGACTGGGTCAGCCGCACGTCGGGCAAACCTTGGGCCGACAAGCCGGTTGCAGTAATGTCAGCCGCAGCGGGTCGGGCCGGAGGGGAGCGCGCCCAGATGGTCCTTCGCGCCTATTTGGTGCCGTTCCAGCCGCGCATTCTGCAAGGTCCCGAGGTCCATCTGGCCGACAGCTCCAACGCGTTTGACGACGGGGGACGACTGACAAGTGAGCGCTATGAAAAGACCATCCATGCGTTGATGCAAAAGCTGCGGGCCGAGGTCGAGCGTCTTTAGGCGGGTACGGTATGCGTGAGGATCGGCAAAGCGATGTGATGGACCCGGCCCGGGCAGCGGCCTTGCAGGTTGCGCTGGGGTTAGAGCCTACGATCTCTGACGGTTCTGCGTTGCCGCCGTTCTTTCATCAGCTTTATTTCTGGTCCCCGCGCGCGCCGTCTGATTTGGGGCGCGACGGGCACCCTCGGGTCGGGATTGGCCTGATTCCGGACATGAGCCTGCCGCGCCGGATGTGGGCCGGAGGGCGGTTGCACTTCCATACCCCCCTGCGGGCAGGTGCAGAGGCCGAGCGGCATTCCGTTCTCGAGAAGCAGAGCCGCAAAGCCGGGCGAACTGGGCCATTGGGGTTTGTCACGCTCAAGCATGAGATCTGGCAGGATGGGGCGCTCTGCGTCACCGAATGGCAGGATCTGGTCTATCGTGAAGATCCCGCTCTGGACGAGGTGAAGCCAACGCCGCCCATGGCGCGACGTGACGAAACTGAGCGCCGCGAGGTGCGCTTCGACAGCACCCTTTTGTTCCGGTATTCCGCGCTAACCTTCAACGGCCACCGTATCCACTACGATCTGGACTATGCGCGCGATGTCGAAGGGTATGGCGGGCTGGTCGTACACGGGCCGCTATTGGCGCAACTTCTGATGCTGTTTGCGGAGGAGATGGCCGGCCCGCTGACGCGCTTTTCGTTCAGGGCAACCGCGCCGCTTTTACACTTCGAGACCGCCACACTCTGCCGCAATGGGCCGGACCTATGGGTTCGAGGCCCCGATGGGCGACAGTGCATGCAGGCAGAAGCGCGGTCAGAGTGACGCTTCGGGTCGGAAATCCTCGGGGATTTCATCGCGACCGTCCAGCATGAGGTTCGCCATCACCTCGGCCACTTTCGGGGCCATGCCGAAGCCGATTTTGAAGCCGCCATTGGCGATGAACTGACCGTCGTGCAGCGGGTGCGCGCCCAGCATCGGAGCGCGGCTTTTGCTGCGGGGGCGAACACCGGCCCACCGCTCGATCACCTCGGCTCCGTGCAACACAGGAACGGCGCGGGTGGCGCGGTCGATCAAATCGTTAAGCGCGTCGTCAGTGCTGGTCGGATCATTATAGTCTCGCTCAGAGGTCGAGCCGATGGCAAGCGTACTGTCTGCATGCGGCACGATATGGATCGCATCGGCGAATAGCTGCGGCACCGCGCCCGCATCAAAGCGCAGCAATGCCGCCTGTCCCTTGACGCCATTGCCGACAGTTTTTCCGAAACTTTGGCTGAGCTCCTGCAACCCGGCGACACCTGTCGCGTGCAGTACATGGCCCTTGTCCGGGGCCTCGGCGACCACCTCAACCCCCATGACCGAGAGCGCCGCAACCAGCGCGGCACAGGCCCTGCGCGGGTGCATCCGCGCGGTCAGGGTGTCTTGGATGACATAGCCGGTCGGGCTGGGCGGGCACCATTGGCCTGCCTCCGACGTAGACAGCACCTGCCATTCGGCCATACCTTGCCACAGCTCTTGCGCGGTGGCGTGCCGTTGGTGCGCCAGCTGCAGGCTGCGCTCATCCATGATGGGTTGAAGACGCCCCAGACGCCCATAGCCGGCTGAGACCCCTCCGGTCGTTTCGACCTGCGCCCAAAAGGGTTCGGCCATGATCAGGCTATCGAACTGAAAGGCTTTCTTTGCATTCCAGTTCTCGGGCACATGCGGGGCCAGGGCGCCGACCAACCCACCACTGGAGCCCGCGCCGGGGCCAAAGGGATCGACAACCTGCACCTTCGCGCCGCGCCGGGCGCAGGTCCAGGCGATGGACAGGCCAAAAATGCCAGCGCCGCGTACCGTCACATCGACCATTGCCAAACCCCTCTTCCTTGTTCAGTGTCGCGCCGCTTAGCTACAGGATTCCCCGATGGCAGACCAGCACGCCGAATTGACATGGAGAGAGGACAGGATTCCGGTTTCTGACCAGTTCGATGACCCATATTTCTCGTTGCAAAACGGGTTAGAAGAGACGCGGCATGTCTTTCTGTCGGGCAACGAGCTGCCTGCGCGCTTTGCGCCAGGGTTTCATATTGCCGAACTGGGCTTTGGCACCGGCCTGAATCTGCTGACCGCCTGGTCCGCGTGGGAGGCCGCAGGCCAGACCACCCCGCTGCGTTTCACCAGTTTTGAGGCCTTCCCAATGGCCCCCGAGGATATGGCGCGCGCCTTGGCCGCTTTCCCCGAATTGCAACCTTGGAACGACCGCTTCCTGTCGCAATGGCGCGGCGGGTCCTGTCAGTTCGACACGCTGCACCTTGAGGTGATCGAGGGCGACGCTCGCCAGACGTTGCCCGGCTGGACTGGCAAGGCCGATGCGTGGTTTCTGGACGGCTTCTCACCCGCCAAAAACCCAGAACTCTGGGGCGCGGAGTTGATGCAGCAGGTATCCGATCATACGGCACCGGGCGGCACCGCGGCCACCTACACCGCAGCAGGTTTTGTCCGCCGCGGGTTGGAAGAGGCCGGTTTCGCAGTCGCCCGCGCGCCTGGATACGGTCGCAAACGGCATATGACACGGGCGGTGAAAGCGTGACGCAGCAGAACAATATCTCGGCCGGGATCGCGCTGATGGTCGCCTCAACAGTGGTTTTTGCCCTGCAGGACGGGATATCGCGCCATCTGGCCGGAACCTATAACACTTATATGGTGGTGATGGTCCGCTACTGGTTCTTCGCCGCTTTTGTCATCGCACTGGCGGCCCGCGCTCCGGGTGGGTTGAAGGCTGCGGCGCGTACCGATCAGCCGAAACTCCAGATCTTTCGCGGCGTTTTGCTGGTGACTGAGATTTGCGTCGCCGTTTTCGGCTTCACCAAGTTGGGTCTGATCAACAGCATGGCGGTCTTCATCTGCTACCCTCTTCTGGTCGCGGCTCTCAGTGGCCCGGTTCTGGGAGAAAGCGTGGGCTGGCGGCGTTGGACTGCAATCGGGGTCGGCTGCGTCGGCGTGTTGATCATCCTTCAACCGGGGGTCGGTGTGTTTAACCCTTGGGCGATCATTCCGTTGATCTCGGCCTTTCTGTTTGCGGTCTATTCACTGCTCACCCGCTATGCCGCGCGTCAGGACAGCGCCGCTACCAGTTTTTTCTGGACCGGCGTCAGCGGTGCCGTTGCCATGACGCTAGTCGGCATGTGGTTCTGGGAGCCGATGGCAAAGGCGGACTGGGCCTGGATGGCAACGCTCTGTGTTAGCGGTGCCTTTGGCCATTGGCTGCTGATCAAATGCTATGAGGCGGCCGAGGCCAGCGCGGTGCAGCCCTTTGCCTACCTCCATCTGGTATGGGTCGCGATCCTTGGTATCGCGATCTTCAACGAGGTCCTCCGCCCCGAGGTCGTCATCGGCGCAGGGCTGGTTGTTGCAGCGGGGCTGTTCACACTATGGCGCGAACGCCGCAAGGGTTGATCCGGTCAGTTCCTGCGAGAAGGGCACGGGCAGGGCTGGTTTCCCCAGACGCGCGCGGTAGACCGGCAGGCTTTCGGTCACGCGCATCACATAGTTGCGCGTTTCGCTGAAGGGGATGGTCTCGATCCAGTCGACCACATCCACCTCACCGGCGCGGGGGTCGCCGTAGCGCTCCATCCATGAGATCGGCCGCCGCGGTCCGGCGTTATACCCGGCGGACATCATGACCACATTGCCGTTGAAATCCGCCGCAAGGCTGGACAGGTAGTTGGCCCCTAACTTGGCATTATACTCCCAGTCCGCGGTCAGTCGACCAGTCTTATGTCCGCTTAGTATCCCCAGCTCCTGCGCGACCAGTTTGGCGGTCGCTGGCATCACCTGCATCAAGCCGCGCGCGCCTGCGCCGCTGATCACCACCGGATCAAATTCGCTTTCACGGCGGGCGATGGCCAATGTCATCTCTTTGGCCATCGGCAGGCCGATATCCGCGACCGGATGCACGGGGTAATAGGCAGCGGGAAGAACCGTTCCCGTGGTCGCCGCGCGTTTGGCGATCATTACGGCCAAATGCGGCTCTTTCAACTCGATGACCAGATCACCCAGTTGATTGGCTTGCGCTGAATCGAGGCTTTCGACCAGGTGGGTCAGAAACCGTTCGGAGAGATTGTCCTCCCCTGCCTTTAGCAGCAGCAGACCGGCCTCCAAAACGCTGGAGTTCGCAAATTCGGCTTGCCGCCAATGCGCGGCGCGGGGCGGGTTGGCGAGAGTGCTGTCAAACGGTCGCCCGATCTGCTCGGCTGCCAGAATGCCGTAGAAAGACGTCTGATAATCTGCACCCATTGCATAAGCGTCATAGGCTTTCTCGGCATCCCCTTGCGCCGCGTAAGCGCGACCCAGCCAATAGCCAGCACGGCCCCTTGAAATCGGCGATTTCACCGCGGCTTCAAAGTTTTGAAAATGCCGAACTGCCGTTGCCGGGTCGTTCAACTTGCGCAAAGCCAGGAACCCGGCCAGCCATTCCAGATCGGCGTATCCATAGCCCATTTCGGGCGTCATATGGTGATTGGCGGCAACCTCGTAGGCGCGGGACGCACTGCCCTGCCGCATCTCAAGCCGGGCCAGTCGGCGTCGCCCCTCGGCCCATTTGTCGGGCTCACCCAAGGCGTCTGGGCCAGTTGAGCGTGCCAGCATCAAATCAATGGCACTGTCGTCCAGCTCTTTCTTGTCGCGCCAGACAAAGCGATCAAACGCCAACCCCGGAGACCCTGCCAGAGCCTTGGGTACGGCAGAAATCTTACCGTCCACGCCCGGTTCGCGTTTTTGCAGGGCAATTCGGGCTTCTGCCAGTTTGCGCTGATCGGCGCTGACCAGTGGCAGCATACGCCCGGCGCTGACCAGATGATTGTCCCACAGCATCCGATCCAGTCGGGCAGTGTGGTGCGGTTTTAGCAACTTGCCGAAATTCTCAAGATAATCCTTTTGCAAGCCCGACCCCATGGGCATGGTGCGCCAGGCTGTTACGATATCGGCCTCGGCGTCCCCAATCCGGCCCTTGGCTTTCAGCGCAACGGCATAGTTCAGCGCGCCTTCGGCCGTTTGCGGCGGCTGATCGGCGTAGAAGTTCACCGCTCGATCCGGATCAGCCCCGGTAAAGGACGGCTCGCTCTTGCGGCGCAACCAAGCCAGTCCGGGCCAGTCGGGGCGGCGCTCAAGAAACACAAGCACATCGCCTGAGCTGCCAAAGCCCTCTCGCAGCCAATGCCACACTATGATGTCACGCGTAACCGAGCCGCGTGCGCCAGAAACCGCTAGCGCTTCGTTCCAGTCACCTTTGCGCATTTCGGCCAGCCCGGCGCGCAGATCACCGGCGGCATCGGCCCGCGCGGCGCTTGCCTGCATCCCAAAACACAGAATCACTGTTGCCAAAAAGGCCAGAACGCGTGTCATCCCTTGCATTTCCCAACCAACCGAGGATAGAGCCATTCAGGATAAACCTTGCGCCGCCAGTATCAACTCACAAAGCCAAAAACGTGAGCGAGGATGGCGCAAATACTGCAACCGCACTTCAAGGAGCGCGACCCATGTTCAAAGGCTCAATGCCAGCCCTCGTCACCCCGTTCAGCAACGGCGAGTTGGACCTGGATACGCTCAAACACTTGGTAGAATGGCAGATAAAGGAAGGTTCGACCGGTCTGGTTCCCGTGGGCACCACTGGCGAAAGCCCGACGCTGAGCCATGAAGAGCACGAAACGGTCGTGGCCGAAGTGGTCAAAGCGGCCGCAGGTCGGGTGCCGGTGATTGCGGGCGCAGGTTCGAACAACACGGTCGAGGCAGTTCGATTCGTCCAGTTTGCCAAAAATGTCGGGGCCGATGCGGCGCTGGTGGTCACGCCTTACTACAACAAACCGACACAGAAAGGCCTGCTGGCCCATTTCCGCGCCCTGCACGATTGCGCCGAGATTCCGATCATCATCTACAACATCCCGGGCCGTTCGATCATCGACATGACCCCCGCGACCATGGGTGAACTGGCAAAGCTGCCACGCATTGTCGGTGTCAAAGACGCGACGGGCGATCTGGCCCGTGTCAGCCAGCAGCGCGCAAGCTGTGGCGCCGACTTCTGTCAGCTGTCGGGCGAAGATGCCACCGCGCTGGGCTTCAACGCGCATGGCGGGGTAGGCTGTATTTCGGTCACGGCCAACGTGGCTCCGAAACTTTGCGCCGAGTTCCAACAGGCCACGCTGGCGGGCGACTATGCCAAGGCTCTGGACTATCAGGATCGCCTGATGCCTCTGCACGAAGCGATCTTCATCGAGCCCGGCCTAGTCGGCGCTAAATACGCGCTGAGTAAACTGGGCCTGTGCAGCACCGAAGTTCGCTCACCTCTGACTGAACTGGAAGACAGCACCAAGACTGCGATCGAAGCCGCGATGGCGCATGCAGGTCTGATCTAAATTAAACGTTCTATTGAAAAGGGCGGCCTCGAATATCGAGCGCCGCCCTTTTTCGTTTGCTGCAAAGGTGCTCAACGTTTGCCGTAGTAGAGCCCAACCACATGCTCCGCCTGCGCGAAGAACAGCCAGCGTGACGCGGCAACCCCAGCCAGGTGAGAAACCACTGCCAGCAGCGCAAGCAGGTGTTTTAGCGCGAGCCCTTCTAACGGGATCGCGATGAAGACGACGGGCAGCGCAAAGGCCAACAGGAATGAGATGATCCGCAGCTTCTCGGCATGTTTGCGGCCAACCACGTGGACGAACTCTCGTAGCAAGTAGTTGGTTCCGGTATGCGGAGGCTCAAACGCCCGCACCGACCCGCGCTGACCCAATCCTGTTGCTGTCCCAAGGTCAGTCCCCGAGCTGGAAAGCGCCTTGTCCCCCTGACGCCAGTACAGAATCTGCACAAGAGCGGCGATCAACAGCAAAGGCAGGGCGACCGAGGTTTGTCCGGCCATCAAGGCCCCTCCGGCCAGGCTGAAGCTGAGGAACATGGCCGGTGTCAGCTTCATGTTCCAACGAGGGATTGTCTTGAGTTGAGTGTAGATCATCGACGTGGTGAACACCGTGGCGAGCGAGAACAACGCGCCGAGCCAACCCAAAAGGCTCCACCTTTCGCCCAGAAAGACCGAGCCGATTGCGAACAGGCCCATCAGGACCAGTGCGATCACCGCGCACCAGCCCTCGCGGCTGAGCCAACTAGAGCGCCATTGCGTGAACGCTTTCCAAGCTCGCTCCGGGTGACCGAGGTGAAAGGTTGATGCAAGCAATCCGCTGACAGCTAACCCATAGGCGATCAGGAAAAAGACAAAGGCGACCCAGCCTGTAACCTCGGGCATTCCGAGGCCAAGGAAGAACAGCAGCCCAAAGCCGAGGCCGGACAAGGTGGTGAAGATGATAACGGAAGGGGCCGGATGCATCAGAGCTTCTCCAGAGTTTTGTCGAGCCAGCCGAGGAACCCTTTGGGTTCTTCCGCGACGGGGGCCAGCAGTGGGGCCAGAATGTCGATCTGGTCCTCGATCTGATCCTTGGGTCTGGGCGGTAGGTATTTGTTGACGGGTTTGGTGCCCATTTCGGGCATCAGGTCCATGCCGTCCCGTTCAGCGACCAGCTTGCTGACGTCGCTGTCTGGATCACCGAGGTCCCCGAAATGTCGAGCGCCGGCTGGGCAGGTGCGGACGCAGGACGGTACCCGATCCACTTCGGGCAGGTTTTCGTTGTAGATGCGATCCACGCAGAGGGTGCATTTCTTCATCACGCCCTCGGCCATATCCATTTCCCGAGCGCCATAGGGGCAGGACCAGGCGCAGAGGCCGCAGCCGATGCAGTCGCTTTCGTTGACCAGCACGATCCCATCCTCGACGCGTTTGTAGCTGGCCCCGGTTGGGCAGACCGTGACGCAGGGCGCGTCTTCGCAATGCAGGCAGGATTTGGGGAAGTGGATCAGTTGGGCAGGGCCCTCGGCCGGAGTGACCTCGTAGGAGTGGACACGGTTCAGGAATGTGCCCGAGGGGTTGCCGCCATAGGCATCCTGATCAGACAAGGGTGCACCGTAGTTTTCGGTGTTCCAGCCTTTGCAGGAAATCACGCAGGCGTGGCACCCGACGCAGGTGTCGAGGTCGATGACGAGACCCATTTTACGTTCAGTAGATTGGGGAAGTTGAGTCATAGCAAGGAACCTCGGCTTTGGTGAGCGGGGCAGGGGGCCAGCCCCCTCTTGAGCCTTCGGCTCAATTCACCCCCGAGATATTTTTGGCCAGATGAAGATTGGATCATTTGCCTACCTTCCACGCGATATCCTTCGGGCCGGTGCCTACGGGGGAATTGATCGGCGCAAATTCGGGTTGGCTTTCGGTATCCGCTGGAGGGGCGGCTTTTTCGATCCTGACTTTCAGGTCGAACCACGCGGCCTGACCGGTGATCGGGTCTGAGTTGGCCCATCGCATACCGTCCCCCTTGGGCGGCAGCAATTCGTGGATCAGGTGGTTGAGCAGGAAACCTTTGGTGGCCTCGGGCGCGTCCTCTTGCAGCGCCCATGCGCCTTTGCGTTTGCCAATGGCGTTCCAGGTCCAGACGGTGTTTTCATTCAGCGCGGCCATTTCCATCACAGGTACGGTGATTTCGCCGTGGGGAGAGGTGACCTTGGCCCAATCGCCGTCTTGCAGCCCGTGTTCGCGCATCAGCTTGGTGGGGACGTAGAGCGGGTTGCGCCCGTGCAGTTGCCTTAGCCACGCGTTTTGGGTGCCCCAGCTGTGATACATCGCCATGGGCCGTTGAGTCAGGGCGTTGACGGTGAAGCCCTCGTTGCCTTGCTGGTCGGTCTCGTACCAAATGGGCAGAGGGTCCATGGCATCCTTGATGCGTTGTCGCAGGTGGTCGGGGGGCTGGTTCGGTCCGTGTCCTTCGGCGGCCAGTTGGAACTTGCGCATCGGCTCAGAGTACAGCTGAAACAGGTAGGGCTGCGGGCTGTCGTAGAGGCCCATGCCGACGGCCCAGTCCTGATATGCGGCGTTCCAAGGTTTGTAGTAATCCGCGCCTTCGGGGATATGCGCGACGTAGAAGCCTCCGTTTTCGATATATCGGTTCAACTGGTCCGGGTTGACCTCTCCGCGTCCTTCCTTGGTGCCATCTTCGCCTCTGAACCCGGCCAGTGGGCCGATGCCGGGTTTGCGCTGGTGATTGACGATATAGTCGGCATAGTCCTTCCACTTGGGTGTGCCGTCTTCGTTGGTGAAGCCCGGCAGGCTCATGCGGTTGGCGAGTTGAATCAGCACCGATTGGAACCCGCGCACGTCACGGTCGGGTTCGACCACTGGCCAGCGGATGGCATCGGCGGCGGCGTCGGCCTCACAGATCGGGCGATCCAGCAGCGAGATACAGTCGTGCCGTTCCAGATAGGTGGTATCTGGTAGGATCAGGTCGGCATAAGCGACCATTTCCGATGAATAGGCATCCGAGTAGATGATATGCGGGATGACGTATTTGCCGTCCTCGGTCTTGGCCGACAGCATCTCCATCACACCTTTGGTGTTCATGGAGGAGTTCCACGACATATTCGCCATATACATGAACAACGTGTCGATCTTGTAGGGATCACCCGCGGCTGCGTTCGAGATCACCATGTGCATCAGCCCGTGGGCCGACATCGGGTTTTCCCATGTAAAGGCCTTGTCGATACGCTGAGCGGTGCCGTCTTCGTCTAGCAACAGGTCCTCGGGGCCGCGCGGGAAGCCAAGGTGAGGGCCTTCCAGTGGGCGGCCCGGGCGGCGGTCTCCGTGCGGAGTGGGGTGCGCCTCGACGGGTTTGGGATAGGGCGGTTTGAAACGGAAACCGCCGGGGACCTCGACCGTACCCAGCAGGATCTGCAGCACATGCAGCGCGCGACAGGTCTGGAAGCCGTTGGCATGGGCCGAGATCCCCCGCATGGCGTGGAAGCTGACCGGGCGGCCCGTCATTTTGCTGTGCTTTTCGCCCCGGAAGTCGGTCCATTCCTGGTCAAGCTCGATGGCCTCTTCAAAGGCGACGCGGGCGATTTCGGCGGCGATGGCGCGGATTTTCTGTGCCGGAATGCCACAGCGCTCGGCCACGTTTTCGGGGGCGTGATCGTCCGAGAGGTATTTCTCGGCCATCTGATGGAAGACCGGGCGGTGAGTCACACCGCCCTTGTCGTAGGTGGCGGACAGATCCGGGCGCACGCCGGGTTTGTCAAAGGCGGTTGGTTCACCGGTCACACGGTCGATCACCAATGGCTTTCCGTCGGCATCGCGCAGGAACAGGCCCTTCTCCGGGCCGTCAGAAGCATTCACCAGAACCGGCGCGTTGGTGTAGCGGGCAAGGTAGTCGAGGTCGATCTTGCCAGCCTTCATCAGCACATGGATCAGCGACAGGATAAACATCCCATCGGTGCCCGGCGTGATCCCGACCCAATCATCGGCAACGGCGTTATAGCCCGAGCGGATCGGGTTCACCCCGATCACCCGCGCGCCGCGCGCCTTGATCTTGCCGATGCCCATCTTGATCGGGTTGCTGTCGTGGTCCTCGGCCACACCGAACAGCATGAACAGCTTTGTATGGTCCCAATCGGGCTGGCCGAACTCCCAAAACGCGCCGCCCATTGTGTAGATGCCGCCCGCTGCCATGTTGACCGAGCAGAACCCGCCATGGGCCGCATAGTTGGGTGTACCAAAATTCTGTGCCCAGAAGCTGGTGAAGCTCTGGCTCTGATCACGCCCAGTGAAGAAGGCCAGCTTGTGCGGGGCAGTCTCGTGCAACTCGTTCAGCCAACCGACGGCAGTGCTGATCGCTTCGTCCCATTCGATCTCGCGGAACTCACCCGAGCCGCGCGGGCCAACGCGGCGCAGGGGTTTGCGCAGGCGCGAGGGCGCGTTGACCTGCATGATCCCAGCGCTGCCCTTTGCGCAAAGCACACCTTTGTTGACCGGGTGGTCGCGGTTACCTTCGATATAGGCAACCTTTCCGTCCTTCATGTGGACATTAATGCCGCAGCGACAGGCGCACATATAACAGGTGGTGCGCCGGATCTCGTCCGAGACTTTCGGGCTGGTGTCGATCTTCGGTTGCTGGATTGTCATCTGGCGTCCTTATGTCGGGGCGGCGGGTCAGGTTAGGAATGTTAGTCCGGCGAGGATAATTCCTGCAATAAAAAGAGTTTCCACGACGATCAGGGCGATGGCTGCGCCTCCGACCGAGAGGATTTGTTTCAGGTTCGTCTTCATTCCAACCGCAGCGATCGCGATCAGAAGCAGCCAGCGGGAGGTCTGGCTGAGCAACTCGGACAGGAAGGGCGGGATCAAACCGAACGAGCTGGCTGCGGCCAGTACCAGAAACCCGATAACAAATCCGGGCAGGATGGGAGGGCGCTTGCCCGCTTCGTCCATGTCAGTGACGTTGCGGATGATCAGCGAGGCGACCAGAACCACCGGGGCCAGCATCGCCACTCGGAACAGTTTGACCAGCGTGGCGGTGTCGCCGGTTTGCTCTGAGATTGAAAACCCTGCGCCCACAACCTGGGCGACATCGTGGATCGTGCCACCCAGAAACACACCGCCCGCCACGTCATCCATGCCCAGCGTGCGCACCAGAATCGGATAGGCGATCATGGCGATGGTCGACAGGACGGTGACGCCCAGAACGGTGAAAATCAGGCGCTCTTCGGATCGTTCATCCTTGGGCAGGATGGCACTGATTGCCATTGCCGCGGACGCGCCACATATAGCGACAGAGCCCGCCGTCAGGAACGCAAAGCGCCATTTGTGACCAAAGAACCGCGCGATCAACAAGCCAAATGCGATGGTGGCCAATACGCCGCCAACCACAAGTGCGATCAGGTCCCAACCCAACCCCATCATCAGCGTCATCGAGATACGCACACCCAAAAGCGCCACGCCAAGGCGCAGCAGGGATCTGGCTGCAAAACCAATGCCGGGGACGGTTTTTCCGTCTTCGCCCAGAAAACTGAGCGCGATGCCAAGCAGCAAGGCCATCAGCATGGCTGGGGTCGCGTAATGCTCCGACAGGAATTTTGCCGTTACAGCAACAGTGATTGCCACCATAACCCCGGGGAACAATGTTCGAGCCGTCTGGGCGACATCCGCGCCGAAGGAGCTTTTGAGTTCAGTCTTACCCAGCATCGGTTCGTTGATCTTTCTTGAACACGTTTATAGTTAAGCGGCAAAGCCGCAGAGGTTATGCAGTAGCTGGATGAGCTGGCTCTTGCGATGAACCCACTTGTTGTGCCTGCACGGCGGTCACGGCGATCATGTGCAGCACATCGTCCGAAGAACAGCCGCGCGAGAGGTCGTTTGCGGGTTTGGCCAAGCCTTGTAGAATGGGCCCAATGGCCTCGGCCCCGCCAATGCGTTGGGCGATCTTATACCCTAGGTTGCCCGCATCGAGGTTGGGGAAGACAAACACGTTTGCTTTCCCTTCCAGTGGCGAATTCTTGGCCTTTTTACTGGCGACCTCTGGCACATAGGCCGCGTCGAACTGCAACTCTCCGTCGATGATCAGGTCCGGCTTAGCGGTTTTGGCAATTTGTGTAGCCTCAACCACCTTGGACACTTTCGGATGGCTGGCACTGCCGCTCGTCGAGAAAGACAGCATCGCAACACGAGGCTCTTTTCCGGTGAGTGTAAGATAGGACGCAGCAGAGGCCTGAGCGATCTCAGCCAACTCGCGTTCGTTCGGATCAACGACCAATCCGCAGTCGGCGAAAATATGGGCGCCCTGAACTGTGTGATGGTCGCGGTCATAGATCATCAGAAAGAAACTGGACACCATATGGGCGTCAGGTGCTTTGCCGATGATCTGCAAAGCGGCACGAACAGTGTCCGAAGTGGTTTCCACAGCACCGCCGACCGTGCCGTCAGCCAGCCCGAGATGGACCAACATGGCGGCGTAGTTCAGACGGTTTTGGACCAGCGACTTCGCAGTCTCAGGCGTTACGCCTTTGTGTTTGCGCAGTTCGAAATAGGCATCGGCAAAGCGATCCAAGTGGGGCGAAGTTGCCGGATCGTGAATGTCTATCCCGGCTACATCGGTTCCGCCTTTTTCAGCCAGCAAAGAGGCAACTTTGGTCTGATCGCCGACAAGGATAATATCGGCTGCATCTTCGGCACGTGCTTTCAACGCACCTTCTACAACACGTGGATCATCGCCCTCAGCAAGGGCGATGATCTTTTTGGAACTGGTCGCAGCCCCGAGAATTTGATGTAGGGGCTTCACCGCGATCAGGCCTCGACTTGCGGCTTCATGTCTGCTGCTTCGATACCCGCAACCGCAACCGGCTTTTTCATCGCGTCGCGGCGGAAAGGCTCACCCAGTTCCTGGTTGATCATGGCTTCGATCAGGGTGGTGATGCCGTTCTTCTGATCTTCGATGGCCTGGTTCAGGGCCGCTGTCAGTTCGTCCTGAGTGCGGGCGACGACGCCTTTCAGGCCACAGGCCTCTGCGATACCGGCGTAAGAGACCTTGGTGTCCAATTCGGTGCCGACGAAGTTGTCGTCGAACCACAGGGTCGAGTTCCGCTTTTCCGCGCCCCACTGGTAGTTGCGGAAGACGATCTGGGTCACGGCGGGCCATTCTTCACGGCCGATTGCCGTCAGCTCGGTTACGGCGATGCCAAAGGCACCGTCGCCCGAGAAACCAACAACGGGCACATCCGGGCAGCCGATCTTGGCGCCGATCACCGACGGCAAACCATAGCCACAGGGGCCGAACAAGCCAGGGGCCAGATATTTGCGGCCTTCCTCAAACGAGGGGTAAGCGTTACCGATGGCGCAGTTGTTGCCGATGTCGGACGAGATGATCGCCTCTTTCGGCAGTGCTGATTGAATCGCTCGCCATGCCATGCGCGGGCTCATCCAGTCCGGCTTGGCGGCACGGGCGCGTTCGTTCCAGGTGGTGCCCGGGTCGTCCTGCTCGTGGTCCATCGAGGTCAGTTCCTGCGCCCAACGCGACTTGGTTTCGGCAATTTTCGCCTTACGCGCATCGCGGCCTTCATCGCCCGCGGTTCCCGAAAGCTGTGCCAGGATACTGGTTGCAACGGTGGCTGCGTCGCCAACGATACCAACCGAGACCTTCTTGGTCAGGCCGATGCGGTCTGGGTTGATGTCGACCTGAATGATTTTTGCGTCAGTCGGCCAGTATTCCATACCGTATCCGGGCAGGGTCGAGAACGGGTTCAGACGGGTGCCAAGGCACAGGACAACGTCCGCTTCCTTGATCAGCTCCATCGCAGCTTTCGAGCCGTTGTAACCCAGAGGGCCGGCAAACAGCGGGTGCGAGCCGGGGAAAGCGTCGTTGTGCTGGTAACCAACGCACACGGGGGCATCCAGACGCTCGGCCAGTTCTTTCGACGCTTCGATGCCGCCTGCTGACAGCACCGTGCCAGCACCGTTCAGAATGACCGGGTTCTTGGCATCGGACAGCAGAGCGGCAGCTTCGGTCACGGCAGAGGCGCCGCCCGAAGGCAGTTCGAATTCGACCACGGCAGGCAGCTCGATATCGACGACCTGAGTGAAGAAGTCACGCGGCACGTTGATCTGTGCCGGGGCCGAGGCGCGCTTGGCTTTGGTGATCACGCGGCTGAGGACTTCGGCCATGCGCGACGGGTCGCGCACTTCTTCCTGATAGCAGACGCAGTCTGCGAACATCCGCATTTGCTCCATTTCCTGGAAACCGCCCTGACCCATGGTCTTGTTCGCGGCCTGAGGGGTGACCAGCAGCAGCGGGGTGTGGTTCCAATAGGCAGTTTTGACGGCGGTAACAAAGTTGGTGATGCCGGGGCCGTTCTGCGCAATCATCATCGACATTTTGCCGGTGGCGCGGGTGTAGCCGTCGGCCATCATGCCGCCAGAGCCTTCATGCGCGCAATCCCAGAAGGTGATGCCAGCTTTCCCGAAAATATCCGAGATCGGCATCATGGCAGAACCG
This sequence comes from Ruegeria profundi, assembly GCF_049800715.1. Taxonomy (GTDB): domain Bacteria; phylum Pseudomonadota; class Alphaproteobacteria; order Rhodobacterales; family Rhodobacteraceae; genus Ruegeria; species Ruegeria profundi_A. The sequence continues at coordinate 62,024 of NZ_JBNAFO010000003.1, read as the reverse complement.
ATGATGCCAAAGGCATGCTCGATCCCGTGCATCTGCAGAACCTTAACAAAGGCTTCTTCCGTGGTCATTTTCATCGGTGGCTCTCCAAAACTGAATGCGTGAATTGGCCGGGGGGGTTCAGCCCGGCCTTTGATACGGTTTTGGCGTATGGGTGCGGATGGCGTTAGGGCCAGATGAGGCGGCGGAATACGTCCAGCCGAGGGCTAACTGGCCCGGATCGCATCCGCGATCAGTTTCACCCCGGCCTCGATGCGGTCGGGTGCAATCGAGGAATATCCCAGACGGTAGAAATTCCCAGGCGGCCTTGGCCCCGAAAAGAACGGCGCGCCAGGTTCGATATGCACCCCTTGCGCCTGCAACGTGGCCGCCAGCTGCGCGGTGTCCACATGCGCGGGGGCCTGCATCCATATGGAGGACCCGCCGAGCACGCCGCGCCCCGCGACCTGCAGCGCATGGGTCTGAACGGCTTCGTCCAACGCCTCGCGCCGTTGGGCCAGGGCGTTAGACATGCGCCTGATCTGAGCGTCGTAGTGCCCGAGTGACAGGAAATAGGCTGCCGTGCGCTGAACATGCCCGGGTGGATGCCGCAACACGAGCGACCGCAGCGCGCGTGCCTCGCGGATGAAGGTCTCGGACCCGACCATGTAGCCCAGACGCAACCCCGGAAACAGCGATTTCGAGAAGCTGCCCACATAGACCACCCGCCCGTCGCGATCCATCGACTTGAGCGCGGGTGAAGGTGCGCCTAGATAGGCCATCTCGAACTCGTAGTCGTCCTCAACGATCATGGCGTTCAGCGCGGACGCGCGTTCCAAGAGGGCGGTTCTGCGGCTGACGGGCATGGTGGCCGTTGTGGGGCTTTGGTGGCTGGGGGTGGTAAAGATAACATCGGTGTCGTCTGGCAGGGCCTCGGGCGGCAGACCGTCACCATCCACGCGAATCGGGGCCATGGTGCAATCCGAATGGCTCAGCAGCTCACGCAACGCGTAGTAGCAGGGGTCTTCGATTGCCGCTGTGCGCCCTTTTTTCAAAAGAATGCGCGAGGCCAGCCACAACGCGTTCTGCGCGCCAAGCGTGATCAGGATCTCTTCGGGACGAGCGGTGATGCCTCGGCGTGGCAGGGTGTGGCGGGCAATGAACTCGACCAGCAGCGGGTCGTCCTGATCAGCGTAGTCAGTCGTTAGGGACTCGAAATCCTTGTGTCCCAGCGCCCGAACCGCACATAGCCGCCAATTCGCGTGGTCAAACAGTGTCCGGTCAGCCTGCCCGTAGATGAACGGGTATTTGTAGTTGCGCCAGTCCTGAGGTTTGGTCAGCACATTACCGCCCGAAAACCGCCGGGCCAGCGCGTTGTCCCAGTCGACCGTCTCTTCGCTGCGCGGGACGGGTGTGTATTTCGGCGGGACCGGCGCATTTTCTGATACATAGTAGCCCGAACGCCCTTTGGCGGTCAGGTAGTCATTGGCCAGAAGTTCGGTATAGGCCAGTGTCACCGTAATCCGACTGACGCCCAGATGGGTTGCCAGCTTGCGGGACGACGGTAGCTTTTCCCCAATGTGGAACCGACCCGACAGAATGCCTTCGGCGATCATCTGCTGGATTTGCGCCTGCAGAGTCCCCTGTCCGTTCAGCTCAAGAAAGAAAGTGTCAACCGAGATAGCCATGAGCGCTTATAGATTGGACTTAAGGCGGTGGCAATCTGGACTTACATGCCTCGGAGTGAATTTGTGATGCGGCTTGACGAGTAAATTCGAATCACTTAAATAACTAGAAATCTAGTTTAATGGAGATTTCAGATGTGGGAAACCGCTGCAGCAGGATTTTCGGCCATGGGGTCCGAGGCCCGGTTGAAGGTTCTGAAAACACTTGTGAGGGCCGGGCAGGCCGGTCTAACCGTGGGTGAGATCCAAACGCGCACCGGCATCGCCCCCTCCACCCTTGCGCATCACCTTCGGTTTCTGGCCGCAGGAGGTGTGGTTGAACAGGAAAAGATCGGGCGCACGACGATCAATCGCGCCTGTTTCAACGAGTTGCGAAACCTGGCGCAGTTTATTCTAAGCGAATGCTGCGCAGACGAAGTAGGAAAGGCCGCAAACGATGGCTGAACTATCACAAAACCCAAAAGCCTCGGCCAAACTCGCGCTGGATGTGATCAAAACGCCTTGGGCTTTGATCGTCGCGATACTGGCGTTGGTCGCAGTTTTCGATCCGGGCAACTGGGCTGAGGTCGTAACCTTCGCCGCCAAGGCGCTGGCGCATACGGGCCAGTATATCCTGTTCGCCGTCCTTCTGCTGTCCTATCTCAAGGCCACTGGGGCCGAGGTTATGGTGGCGCGCGCTTTTGAGGGGCGGGAAACCAGGATGATCTTTCTGGCCGCCCTGTTCGGAGGGCTTGCGCCGTTTTGTTCCTGTGAGGTGATCCCGTTCATCGCCGGGCTTCTGGCACTGGGCGCGCCGCTCTCGGCCGTGATGGCCTTCTGGCTCAGCTCACCACTCATCGACCCGCCGACATTGCTGATCACCGCAGGCGCATTGGGGTGGCCCTTTGCCATCGGCAAGGCCGTTGCAGCGGTTGCCTTAGGTCTGTTCGGCGGGTTCGCCGTGCGCCTTCTGATGCGCAACGGAGCCTTCGTTCAGCCTCTGCGGGAATACAAACCCGCCGGTTGCTGTGGCTGCGGCCCCAAGCTGGATGACAAACCCGTCTGGAAGTTCTGGCAGGAACCCGAACGACGTCAGCGTTTCCGCTCTGAGTTCGTTCATAACGGTATCTTCCTGCTGAAATGGTTGGCTCTGGCCTATGTGCTTGAGGCGCTTCTGGTCAGCTATGTGCCAGCAGACCTGATCGCACGCGTTGTCGGCGGAGAAGGTGTGCTGCCCATCGTCGTGGCCGCGCTGGTCGGAATGCCCGCCTACCTGAACTCCTACGTCGCGCCGCCGCTTCTGGCGGGGCTAATGGAGCAAGGCATGACGGCAGGGGCTGCGATGTCCTTCATGGTGGCAGGGGCGGTCAGCTCAATCCCGGCCATGGCTGCGGTCTGGTCACTGGTAAAACCGCGCGTCTTTGCCACCTATTTGACCCTCGGTGTTGGGGGCGCGATTGTCGCTGGAATCCTGTTCCAGATGCTCTGAAATAGAAAACGCCCGGCGTATTGTCCGGGCGTTTTCCTCCGGTTCGTTGGGATCACCCAGCCTCGCAGAACCGAGGCAGTTTGAACCTGTATCGTGCCTCTCCGCTGTCCACGTAGACGCGTTTTTCCACGCAGGCGCTTGTGCCCACCGATTGGGATACTGGCGCCTCGGTCGAGGTGATCGACGTGGCCGTCCCATCCGGCAGGCGAACCGAAGCGATGACCCCGTTCTTGAGATCGCCATTGATCGCTGTGGCCGACAAAACCGGGACGGTCATGAAGGAATGATGCTCATGCTCGCCGTCATCCCCCAGCAGGAACAGGCCGCCGACGATGCAAGCCATGACCGCAGCAGCAGCCAGACCCAAACCCCAGGTTTTCAGGAAGGCGTAGATCGTTACGGCGCGGTGTGGGCCAAAGATGGCAGATAGAATGCTGAGCATGAGAGGTCCCAAGAAAACGCCCCAGTCAGTTTAGACCGGGGCGGGTCAGAAATCAGGGGCGCAGATCGTCTTCGTCTTCGTCGTCCCCACCGCCTTTGGGCAGGTTGAAGAAGCTGTCGGCGTCCACGATCGGATCACTGTCTTCCTTCTCGGCTTCCGGCTCGTCCGACAGCGAGAAGGTTTCCAGACCTTCAATCGCGGTCGGGATCTTCGGCGCTGCATCCATTTCCAGCGACTGCTCGGTCGAGACCAGCTTGCGGCGCTCGTCATCGCTCATCACGCCGCCTTCGGCGGCTTTCTTCGCGGCGGCCTTCTGCACCACGGCGTCCAGTTCGGACTGTTTGCACAGGCCCAAGGCAACCGGATCGATGGGCTGCATGTTGGCGATGTTCCAGTGCGTACGCTCGCGGATCGACTGGATGGTCGGCTTGGTGGTGCCAACCAGCTTGGCGATCTGACCGTCGCTAAGCTCGGGGTGGAACTTGACCAGCCACAGGATCGAGTTCGGACGATCCTGACGCTTGGACAGCGGGGTATAGCGCGGGCCACGGCGCTTTTCCTCGCCCGTTGCCGACGGGTTGAACTTGAGCTTCAGCTTGTGCAGCGGGTTGTTCTGCGCTGCATCGATCTCTTCCTGCGTCAGTTGGTTGTTGGCAAGCGGGTCGAACCCTTTTACGCCAGCGGCCACATCGCCATCGGCAATGCCCTGCACTTCAAGCTCGTGCATTCCTACGAAATCCGCGATCTGCTTAAAGCTGATCGTGGTGTTGTCCACCAGCCATACGGCTGTTGCCTTGGCCATAAGCGGTTTTGCCATCAGCCCGTCTCCTATACATACATCTGTCCCGTCGCCGGAATTCGGCGGCCCCGGGTTTTGGGGCAGGTTTCCGTTGTCGGGGAACTTGGGGTGTATATAGTCGCCGCGACGCAAGAAGGGAAGAGGCGAATGCGCCATGGGTTTTTAGCGCTGGTTTTGTGGGCCATAAGCGCCGTTGCCGCGCTGGCCGAGGGCGAAAAGGCCGGTGAGTTCGACTACTACGTTCTGGCGCTGAGCTGGTCTCCGAACTGGTGCGCGCGCGAAGGGGATGCCCGCGGATCGGACCAATGCGACGCCCGGCATGACCACGGTTGGATTTTGCACGGGCTCTGGCCGCAGTTCCATCAGGGCTGGCCTTCCTATTGCCGCACACCCGAGGCCCCACCGTTGCGCGCAATGACCCGTGCGATGGAAGATATTCAGGGCAGTGCCGGCCTTGCATGGCATCAATGGAAGAAACACGGCACCTGTTCGGGCCTGTCGGCGCGGGGTTATATGGATCTGTCGCGCGAAGCCTATGGTCGCGTGACCCGCCCCGAGGTGTTCCGCCAGCTTGATACCTCGGTCAAACTGCCCGCGTCGATTGTCGAAGAGGCCTTTCTAAAGGCCAACCCTAAGCTCGAGCGCGACATGATCACCATCACCTGCAAACAGGGCTACATCGAAGAGGTGCGCTTGTGCTTGTCCCGCGACCTTGATCCTGTGCCCTGCGGCCGCGATGTCATCCGGGACTGCACGGCCAAAGACGCCCTTTTCGACCCGATTCGTTAAAGCTTTCTGTTCTGACAGTCTCGCGCGTATTCCAGCGCCTTTGCAGTGCCTTTGAGGTCGATGGCCATCACTACTTCGCCTGCCGGGTTGTAAACCGTCATCGTCTTGTTCTGAGCGATCGCAGTGACGAAATTCCGGTCAGTGAAAAAGACGGTCGCGCCGGGGACGTCACGCTCGTTGAAGCCAATGGCGGTGGCGTCATAGCTTTTGCCGTCCAGAGCAAATCGGATCGGATAAGTTTTACCCTGTTCTATATCGCCCCAAGCTTTGTTGTAGACGGCGAAATACCCGCGATTGCCTAGCGCGTCATAACCGATCCGAACGACCGAGAGGTCCTGATAAACCGTCTGGATCAGGCATCCATTGCCCAGCTCGGGGTCCATCATGATGTTCCAGCCATCGACAAAGCCCTTGTCGATCAGTTGCTGCGAAAACGCTGCAGTGGCTGTAAAGGCGGCAAGTGTGAGGGCAAAAAGGCGTTTCATAACTGTTCCCAAAATCAAACGGATAAGGTCATGGCCATAGTACACGCCGCGTGCGGCAGGCAAAGGCCATTCTTGACTGAGGTCGCCGCGAAAGAACACCTATGTGCATGGCTGAACCCGGCTATGCCTCGCTGGGTAGGCGCTTGAAACTCGGCTGCGGCACAATGGCTTTCGCCCCATAAAACAAGGAGCGAGCCATGCCGCAACATCCAAGAACATTCTCCCATATCGGATTGTCCGTCCCAAACGTTGACGAGGCCGTAAAGTTCTACTCCGAAGTCCTTGGTTTCTACGTGATCATGCCACCGACTGATGTGGTAGAGGATGACACGGATATTGGTGTCATGTGCACTGATGTGTTTGGTCCTGAGTGGAAAAAGCTACGTATTGCGCATCTCGCGACTGCTGATCGCATCGGGTTCGAGCTTTTCGAGTTTGACGGGAATTATGTACCGGAAAACAATATCGATTTTCGCCAGAATGGGACGTTCCATTTTTGCGTCCAAGACCCGGATGTCGAAGGCCTGGTAGAAAAGATCGTTGCAGCGGGTGGCAAACAACGGATGCCGATTCGATGTTATTACCCCGGAGAGAAACCCTACCGTATGGTCTATGTCGAAGACCCCTTTGGTATTGTCTTCGAGATTTATAGCCATTCCTATGAATTGACCTACTCGTCGGGTGCTTACACCTGACATGCGAGGCGGATTCTCGTGTGCAACCGGAAGGGGTGAAAGCGTTCCGGTTGCTGTCATATCGCAATGCTCAGAGCTCTTTTCGGGCCCTCAGTGCTGCTGTAATCGTTCCGTCATCCAGATAGTCGAGCTCGCCTCCAATCGGCACGCCTTGCGCTAGTGAGGTCAGGCGGACCTGCCCATCCAACTGATCAGCGATGTAGTGTGCAGTGGTCTGGCCGTCGACGGTGGCGTTCAGGGCCAGAATGATCTCGGTGACGCCTTCGGCCACCACCCGATCCTTGAGGCGGGGAATGCGCAGCTCATCCGGGCCAACACCATCCAGCGCCGACAGCGTGCCGCCCAACACGTGATAGCGGCCTTTGAACACGCCTGAACGCTCCATCGCCCACAGGTCGGCGACGTCCTCGACTACGCAAAGCTCTCCGGTCGCGCGGGCCTCATCGTTGCAGATGTCACAGATGTCGGTTGTGCCCACATTGCCGCAATTCAGGCACTCGCGGGCGGTGATGGCGACCTGCTGCATCACGTCGGACAGGGGCGTTAGCAGCAGGGAACGCTTCCGGATCAGGTGCAGCACCGCGCGGCGGGCCGAGCGGGGGCCGAGGCCAGGGAGCTTGGCCATCAGGTCGATCAGATTGTCGATGTCGCTGTTGGAACTCACGGCCTGTCCTGTCTGGCGCCGGAGGGAGCCTCCGGCGGGAGTATTATTGAAAAGATAAAGATCAGAACGGCAGTTTGATGTCCGCGGGCAGGCCCATGCTTTCGGTCAGCTTTGCCATTTCGGCCTGCGAGCGTTCGGCGGCTTTGGTCTGAGCGTCCTTGATGGCCGCAAGAATCAGATCCTCGACCACTTCCTTGTCGTCGCCATTGAAGATCGACGGGTCGATATCCAGGCCCTTCAGCTCTCCTTTGGCGGTTGCGGTTGCCTTGACCAACCCTGCGCCGGACTCGCCTACAACCATCAGGTTGTTCAGCTCTTCCTGCATCTCGGTCATCTTGGTCTGAAGATCCTGCGCGGATTTCATCATCTTGGCCATATCGCCCAGGCCGCCTAGTCCTTTAAGCATTTAGTGTCTCCTCAAGTGTGATCGCCTCAGGCGAATATATGCTGTGTAAAGTGTCATCCCAGCACATAGCGCAATTGCCAAGCGAATGAACAGGGTAGAATGGCCGACGCACCCGAGGTCGGTGGCCGTGCGGCGCGCATCATTCACTATGTCGGCAACGAAAATATGGCCCGTCCAGATCGCCCACAACAGCGATGTCGCCAAGGCGATCCAAAGGCTCCTTCGCCAAATGGCAAATGCAGAAATGATCAGCAAGGACAGCGACACGGGATGAGACGCTAGAGCAAGTGCCTCGTGCCATTCGCTGACCGTTTCGCCGTTCCATCCGGGGTTAAAGACGTCACATGCTTCGTGATAGACCGCATCGATACGTGCGAAATGCACCTATCAATCCTCCTCAAACGGATCCCATTCATCTTCGACCTCGGGCAGCGCTTCGGTCTCGACTTGGGCGGCGCGTTGTTCTGGTGTTTCGATACGGGTGATTTTGGCCTTGGGGAAACTTGCCAGAACGGCCTGAACAAGCGGATGCGCCGTGGCCTCTTCTTTCAGCGCCAGTTCGGCTTTGTCGCGGATTTCGGCGATCGTCGGAGCGTCACCATCCGACACGATGGATACCGCCCATCTGTTGCCAGTCCAACGTTGCAGGGCCGAGCCCAGCCGTGGTGCAAGATCGGTCGGGGCTTGCGAAGATGGGGTGAATTCGATCCGTCCCGGCTGATAGGAGACCAGCCGCACGCCGTTTTCGACCTCGACCAAAAGTTTGACGTCTCGGTTGTTCCGGATCAGCTCGACCACATGTTCGAAACTTGGGTATCGCGCCAGTGCCGTCTGTGTATCTTGCGCCAAGGCGGCGACTGGTGCGCCGCCGGACCCGCGTGGCGCAGGGGTGTAGCTTGTAGCGGCGCGGGCTTCGACCGGAGCTGCGCCGTTGCTTTGAATGGGCATCCCACCACCAGGGCCGCCACTGGGGGGAGGAGGCGTATCCTGCAACCGTTTTATCAGCTCTTCCGGGCTGGGCAGGTCGGCCACGTGAGTCAGTCGGATCACAGCCATTTCGGCAGCCATCATGGCGTTGGGGGCGGCTGAAACTTCCTCAAGCGCTTTCAACAGCATCTGCCACATCCGGGTGAGAACCCGCATGGGGAGGGCCTCAGCCATTTGCTGGCCGCGGGCGCGTTCATCCGGGGAAACAGTGGGGTCTTCGGCCGCATCGGGGGTGATCTTCACGACCGAAACCCAATGAGTGATTTCAGCCAGATCACGCAGCACGGCCAGTGGGTCAGCCCCTTCGGCATATTGGCCACCAAGCTCGGTCAGCGCCCCAGCTGCATCGCCCCGCAGGACCATGTCCATGAGGTCCAGAACCCGGCCACGATCCGCCAGGCCTAGCATCGCGCGTACCTGATCTGCCGTCGTCTCTCCGGCCCCGTGCGAGATCGCCTGATCGAGCAATGAGGTCGCGTCGCGAGCAGATCCCTCGGCAGCACGGGTGATCAGCGCCAAGGCGTCTTCGGCAATCTCAGCACTCTCCGCCGAGGCGATCTTGCGCAGCAGGCCGATCATATCCTCGGGTTCGATCCGGCGCAGGTCGAAGCGCTGGCAGCGCGACAGAACCGTGACGGGAACCTTGCGAATTTCGGTTGTGGCGAAGATGAACTTCACATGCGCCGGCGGCTCCTCGAGCGTCTTGAGCAGCGCGTTGAAGGCGCTGGTCGACAGCATGTGGACTTCATCGATGATGTAGATCTTGTAGCGGGCCGAGGCAGCGCGGTAGCGGACACTGTCGATGATCTCGCGAATATCATTGACGCCGGTGCGGCTGGCGGCGTCCATCTCCATCACGTCGACATGGCGACCTTCCATGATGGCAACGCAGTGTTCACATTGGCCGCAAGGTTCGGTCGTGGGGCCGCCATTTCCGTCCGGTCCGATACAGTTCATGCCTTTCGCAATGATCCGCGCGGTCGTGGTTTTGCCGGTTCCACGAATGCCCGTCATGACAAAGGCTTGCGCGATGCGGTCCGCCTCGAACGCGTTTTTCAGCGTGCGGACCATCGCATCTTGACCCACCAGATCGGCAAAGGTTTCCGGGCGATATTTGCGGGCGAGAACCTGATAGGCGGGGCTGTCTGAGTCGGTCATGTCTGCTCTGGCGGATTCGGGACGTCACCGCAGCGTAGAGGCCTGCGCCGCCCGCGTCCACATGAGTTGAAGAACGATTTTGTTTTGGAAACCGGCGCGTCAGGGGTACACTCTGCGGATTGTGACTCAAGCCTAGAGCGTTTCGGGTTTAACTTGAGACACGAATACCCTGCCACGCCTGCGGCGTTCTCGGGACATTCGTGTCGCAGGGTGATTCAGATAAAACCCGAAACACATTAAAGTCAGGATCAACGCTTCCGGGGGGATGCTGTCATGACGAATTTGGTCATTCATGCTTTGCAAGTGGGCGGGGGCACACTTGCCCTGACGTCGATGCCGGGAAAGGGCGGCGACTATGCAGGCGACCTTGAAACGATCGGAGATTGGAAGCCGGGCCTCGTGTTGTCGATGACAACCGAGGCCGAGCTGGTCCAGTTCGGAGCCCGCGATTTTGGCCGCGACGTTCAGGGTCGCGCCAGCCGCTGGGTGCACTTGCCGATTCAGGATTTCGGCGTTCCACCGTCAGAGGTTGATGCGCAATGGCCCGATGTCAGTGCCGCGGCGCGTCAGGCTTTGTCTGGCGGAGGGCGCGTGCTTGTCCATTGTCAGGGCGGATGCGGTCGCTCTGGCATGGTTGTGCTGAGATTGATGATCGAATGCGGTGAGGCTCCAACCCAAGCGCTGGACCGGTTGCGCAAGCTGCGCCCCTGCGCAGTCGAAACCGATGCGCAGAAGCACTGGGCCATCTTGCCCGCCCGAGTTTTGGCGGATTCTTAAGCCGACAGTTGCAGTTCCGCCGGGGCCGGTTTGCGCGGCGCAATCACTGATGCCTCGAGCATGGCGCAGGGCAGGGATGTCATCGCTGCGCTCGGCAGGCCGCTCGCGTCGGTACCAAACATCAGGTCGGCATAGCGATCGAGTGTCTCGCTGTCGGTATCAGGGTCCGCTCCGCAGTAGACCCGCACCTGAGACTGGCTGGCCCGGAATCGCGCATGGCAGCCGTCCGAGCAATGGGTCAGGTCACTGCTGCCTTCGATTTCAAAGTCCGATGTGGTCGCCGGACCAGCTTGGTCCAGTGCATCAACCATTGAACGCGCCAGCCGCGCCAGTGCCGGGCAAGTTTTGCCCGTATGTTGGCAGATGGTTGCTGAGAACCTATGTGTCTTCGTCTTCCAGATCATCCTGCGCCCTCCGCGCGGTGGACAGGGGCTGGGATCAGGTGGGGCAGATAGGGTCTGTCACGGCCTGCCCGGACACCCCGCCCGAGTTTGGGTTATGTTGACGATGGCAGGTCTCCTGACTTGCGGGTCACTGCTCTGCCGACCTTCCCGGCCTTTCGGCCAGTGGCTCTTCGACATCGCTCACCGCTTACAGTTGCGGGGGCAGTCGCGGATTTGGTTCGTCCCGAGCAAGCCGGGGAAAACCGCACCGTGTTCCCTTTTCATCCCGACCTCTTGTGACAGCCGGGAACCATCACACCATCGCTAGCGTTCAAAACCATTCTGAGTCAAGTTGAACTTTCTGCGCTGCGGAAAGCCGATCCGCAAAGTGGACGCGTGGTCAAGCTGGATCGCAGTTGACTCGCATGGGCTGTCTGAGGTCAAGTTGTGATGTGAACTCATCAGTTCAGTTTTCCGCCGAGGATGCCCATGTTGGATTCAAACCAAACAGAGCTGATCGAAGATGTTCAGATCCCGGTGGGGGATGGCGCCCTGTCCGGGCGGATCTACCGACCCGTGGGGCAGCCCGAAACCGTAGTGGTGATCAACAGTGCGACGGGAGTTCCGCGTGACTACTACAAGCATTTTGCAAAGTGGTTGGCATCGGATCGGGATATTGCCTGTCTGATCTATGACTACCGGGAATTCGGGCATTCGAAATCGGGTCCGCAGCGTCGGTCGAAAATCTCGATGGCGGATTGGGCGTTGCAGGACATGCCAGCCGCGCGGGCCGAGATGCGCCGACGGTTTCCGCTGGCGCAACAATGGTCGGTTGGGCATTCGCTTGGAGGGATGCTGGGGCCGGTGCAGCCGGATATCGACAAGATTGATCGCATGATCTGCGTCTGTTCCGGCCTTGTGAAATTGGGTGATCACCCTTGGCCATACCGCGCTCTGGCAGGGTTGTTCTGGTACGGTCACGTGCCTCTGGTCGTGCGCGGCATGGGGTATTTGCCGGGCAAGGCACTGGGGTTTGGAACAGACCTACCGCCTAAGGTCTATTGGCAATGGCGCAAGTGGTGCACCGCACCGCAAAGCTATCTGCCCGAGATCGGAGACACCCTGCCGCAAGCTACATGGAAAGAGGCTAACGTTCCCGTCGACCTGTTTGCCTTCACGGATGATGAGATGGTCCCCGAAGCTGCCGTTTGGCGGTTGGCCGAACTATACGGGCCTAAAGCTCGGCGGCACCTGTTGGCACCAGAAGAATTTGACGTTCCGGAAATCGGCCATATCGGTGTGTTTGCCCGCCGCAATGCGGCGCTCTGGCCCCGATTGATCGCTTGATTGGGGGCGCCGGCGGACCGGCGCCCTTGTTTCAATCGCCGCGCCGCGCGGATTTTCCGTGCATCGCGGACCGGACCATTTTGCCGAAGGCTTTGTCGCGTGCCCGCGCTTCGGCCACGGTTTCAGAGTTACGCTGATCCTCGCGCCTCAGCTTGCGCCAGCGTTCCAACCGATCTGCATCCAGTGTGCCTGCTTCAATCGCCGCCTGCACAGCGCAACCGGGCTCGGCCTCATGCTGGCAATCCGAGAACCGGCAGGTTTCGGCCAGCTCCAGAATGTCCGAGAACACTTCGTCCACCCCGTCCTGCGCGTCGAGCAGGCGCAGGGCGCGCATGCCGGGGGTGTCGACCAGCCAACCGCCATTTTGCATCGGATGTAAGGCGCGAGACGTCGTGGTGTGGCGGCCTCGCGCATCATCCTCGCGGATTGCCGCAGTTGTCTGATCCTGACCGGTCATTCCGTTGGCGAGCGTTGTTTTGCCAACCCCGGATGACCCGACCAAAGCCGCTGTCTGACTCGCCGGACACCATGCCAGAACCTGCTGCAGGTCTAACGCGTCATGCGCGTTGACCGTCAGGACTGTCAAAAACGGTGCCAGCGCTTCGGCCTGCTTGGCATAGGCTGCGGGGTCCGAGTAGCTATCTGCTTTGGTCACAACCACGACAGGATAGCAGCCCGCCTGATGCGCCAGCGCCAGATACCGTTCGAGCCGGGGCACATTAAAATCCGCGTTGCACGAGCTGACGATGAACAGCACGTCAACATTGGCTGCGATCAACTGCGCCTCGGCCCCGGTTCCGGCAGCACGGCGTTGCAAGAGGCTGCGCCGATCAAGCAGATGCTGAACCCGATTTTCGTCATCGGCCAGCACCCAATCTCCAACAGCAAAATCGCCGGTAGAGTGACCAGGGGCAAACAGAGATGTTTCACCGGTCTCGTTCATCCCGACCAGACGGTCCCGGTGAACGGCGGTGATACGAAAAGGCATGAATTGTGCGTGCGCCGCGTGCTGTGCGGCGAAGTAAGAGGACCATCCCAGGTCTGAAAGAGTAAAAGACATTGGTTTGCCTGTGTTCAGATATAGCAATCCCATCGGATGGCAGGCGCGCATCCGTTGGTGATGTGTTCAGGCAATCGGAGAGTTGGGTTTAGAACCGATCTGCCCGAAGGGTATTTGCTACAATCATAAAGCCCTCCTGCGGCTAATGGTTCCCATAAAGTGAGAGGTTGGACATCGACCCAAGCGGGGCTCGTTGTGGCTGCTTCCTTCCGGACCTGACCAGGTTGGCGAGGCGCTCGCCCGCGCCAACCTCTCACGGCTTGATATAGGGAAGCGATGTGAAAATGACAACCCGTCACAAGGTCAGTCGTATCCTTTCAAAGCCCTCGGTGTCAGGCCCCAGCAATTCGGGGGAGTATCTGCTTAGCTCGGGCAAATACTTCAACGCTCCGCTGCCGGTTCTTAGGATCGTGCGAATACCATAAAGCGGGGCTAAGGAGAATGGGTAAGGCGCCTGATCCAGAGGGTCCGCGGGCAGGCGATCTGACAGGTAGTCCCGCAGTATCTCTTTGATATCCCTGGACGGCAGAGGAATGGCCCGGGCTTTTGTGACGAAAGGGAAATGCCCACCACCGCTGGCGCGATAGTTGTTGAGGGCGACCACAAAGCTCTGGTCGTCGCGGACTATTTGCCCGCCAAAGCACAGGTCGCGGACGCGCTGGGCGGTTGGATCGGTCAAGGCGCCGTTGCTATCGAACCGCGCCGGGCTGGACAGGTCGATCTGATAGGTTACGCCAAACACGACGTCAAAGTTATGCCCCGCCCGGTGGGAATCGGTTAGCTCGGCTTCGGCGTCTGGGTGGATCTGGTTGAAAACACCCGCCGACATCTCAAGCCAATCCCGCAGTTGCGCGCCGGTGATTTCGACGGCCCGCAATTCGTTGGGAAAGACATGCAGGTCAGCGACGTGACGCAGGCAAATCTTACCTACAGACACGTCCGTATAGTTCCTCGGTCCGGCACGTCCGCCGAATTTGTAAGGAGATACCGCAGACAGAAGCGGCAGTTCGGCGAACGCGGTGCCGTGTAGAAACGGGCGCAAACCCGCCGCTTGTGCCGCCGCGACCAGGGCTAGCCCCCGATCCGGCGCGCAGAAGCTGAAATAGCTGTGCAGGCTCTGCGCGGTATGACTGACAGGTTCGGCCATCATTACGCGCGTGGCCAGATGCGCGGGCTTGAGCATCTCGCACAGGTCCTTGTCTTCGACCTCATCGGCTGTGGCGACCAAGCTGCAGTGGCGATCCGTGATCTGCCAGCGCCCCTCGGGTACTTTGGTCAGGTGCAGGTCTATGACCCCCAGATAAGACCCAGCGGACCCGGCCATAACCACAGGTGCGCCATGGACCAGGGCATTTTCGGCATCAACGCCGTCAAGCCCGAGATGCCCCGCGCCGGGCAGTGTCAGATGCGTATGACCGGCAATAATCGCGTCAATGCCCTCAATCGCGGCAAGGGGGATGACGGCATTCTCAAGCCCCAGCTGAGCTGCCGATTGCTCCAACCCCGAATGCGCCAGCGCGATGACCAGATCACAGCCCTGCGCGCGCAACGCCTCAGCCGTTCGTCGGGCGGCGGTCAGGATATCCTGGGCAATGACCTTGTCTTGCAGATGATGCGCCTCCCACATCGTGGTTTGAGGCGGAAGCACGGACAGGACGCCGATTCGGATTGGCACTTCCTGCGCAATGGACCGTGTCAGGACAACACTGCGCAGCCAGGGCTGTCGATTGTCCACATGGGTCAGATTGCTGCAAATCACGGGGCAAGGGGCTTGGCCTATGAAGCGCTCCAGAACATCCAGCCCGAACCCAAAATCATGGTTGCCCAAGCCGATCGCGTCATATTCCAGCGCCTTGAAAGCCTGCATCATCGGGTGCGGGACATCGTTTTCCACCGCCCAGTCCCCAATCGGCGTTCCTTGCAGCGCGTCGCCATTGTCGAACAAAAGAGTCAAACCGACCTCGACCTGTTGACGGGCGTTTCGGATCGCCGACGCCGTACGAGTCAGCCCGATGGTCGGGTCCGTTTTATCAGCATAATAGTCGAACCCGGTCAGGGTCATATGCAGATCTGTGGTTGCCAGAATGCGGATATGCATTCCTGCGTCCTGCGCGTCTTTCCTGCGCGGGGAAATTGCGGTCACGTTCGGTTGTCTACTTTTGCGCTATGAGAGTTAAGAAAATTTACCAAGAGGACAAATAAGTGAAAAATCCGAGGCGGTCATGCGGTGTTTCGGTGGCACCTGTCGATATGCCGCAGTAGTGAATTGACATTGCAACACATTCGCGGACATGGCAGCCCTAGGCGTAAGAGGCCGAGGGGACCCCAATGAAAAACGCAGAGAACGTGACATTCGGCAGCTCAGGCCTTGATCGTGCGGCCCATCTTCGGGGGGATGCAGACAAGCTGACCGAAGCGGCCCAAGATCCAAACGCTCGTTGCATGCTGCTGTGGCGTGGCAAAGTGCTGGTACAGGGCGAGGCTCTGGATCGGTTGGGGCTGGTCAATATGGCGCATCCTCTGGTCGCGAATGGCCCAGGTGGAGTGGTTGAGACTCCGATCTTGCTTGGCTGTTCCGATGACGGGGCGGCGGTGTTTGCTGCCGATATCTCCGAATGGCAGGCCGAGGGGCTGGATCTGTCGAGCTTGGGCAATTTCATCGACCCATCCGAGCAACAGCATCCCGATCTGCCTGAGGGCCATGTGTTTGCCGAGCTGCGTCGGATCATGACGCGCCTGTCTGCTCGCGATGCCGAGCTTGCGGCGACAGCCAAGGCGGTGATCGGCTGGCACGAGACGCATCGCTTCTGTGCCCGCTGCGGCGCGCCAAGCGACGTATCGCAAGCAGGATGGCAGCGCAGTTGCCCGGCCTGTGGTGGCCAGCACTTCCCGCGCACCGACCCGGTTGTGATCATGTTGATCACCCATGGCGACAGCGTGCTTATGGGGCGCTCGCCGGGGTGGCCCGAGGGCATGTTCTCGTTGCTTGCAGGGTTCGTCGAGCCGGGCGAGACGCTTGAGTCCGCCGTCCGGCGCGAGGTGATGGAGGAGGCGGGCGTTCCCGTGGGTGCCGTGTCCTATCTGTCAAGCCAGCCCTGGCCGTTTCCGGCGTCGCTGATGTTCGGCTGTGCCGGCGAAGCTTTGTCTCGGGACATCCAGATCGACCCGGTTGAGATCGAAGAGGCAATGTGGGTCAGCAAATCCGAGATGATGCAGGCCTTTGCGGGGGAGCATCCGCGCCTGCTGCCCGCTCGCAAGGGGGCGATTGCGCATTTCCTGCTTCAGAACTGGCTTGCAGATACGCTGGACTAAAGAAACACTGGCAATAAAGAACGAGCAGCAAGGGCCCACATGCAGTTTTCAGCGCGCGAAGATATCGAGGCTCCCATCCACTCGGTTTTTGACATGGTTGCCGATTTCGATCGGTTCGAACGTATGGCGATGCGCCGTGGCGTTGACGTGCGCCGCACCACTGGCGGGGTTACACCTGCTGCAGGCATGGCGTGGGAGACCGAGTTCAAGCTGCGTGGCAAACCCCGCCAGATGTCGGTGCTGCTGACCGATTGCGACCACCCCTCGCAAATGCGATTCGAGGCGACGGGCAAGGGCATGATCGGGGTTACAGTGGTGGACTTTATGGCCCTTTCTCAGCGTCGGACCCGCTTGAATGTGGACTTGTCACTCAGCGCCAAGTCCCTGCCTGCGCGGTTGCTGCTGCAGTCGATGAAGCTGGGCCAAGCGCGGTTTCGCAAACGCTTTCAAATGCGCCTGGCGGAATTCGCCCGAGAACTGGAGCAGCGCCACCGGCATGGCGCCTAGACTCGCCTTGGTCTAGTGAGCAATCCTAGCCGCGTGGTTGGGCCGCCGGGTAGACGCCAAGTATTTCCACATTGGTGGTGAAATGCTCAAGCTCATCCATGGCCAGCTGCACGTTCCGGTCTTCCGGATGTCCGACGATATCGGCATAGAACTGGGTCGCCGTGAACGAGCCATCGACCATGTAGCTTTCCAGCTTGGTCATGTTAATTCCGTTGGTCGCAAACCCACCCATCGCCTTATAGAGCGCCGCTGGAATATTGCGGACCTGAAAGACAAAGCTGGTGATCATGCCATGCTTGCCCCGACGCGACAGGTCGGCCTCGGGTGACATGACCAGAAAACGCGTGGTGTTGTCGCCATGATCCTCGATATGGCGGGCCAAGACGTTCAGGCCGTAGATTTCTCCGGCCAGTTCGCTGGCCAGAGCGGCGGAATGGATTTCACCCGCCTCTGAGACCTCGCGCGCGGCGCGGGCGTTGTCGGGGCTGACCCGTCCGTGAATACCGTGCTGGCGCAGGAAGCCCGCGCATTGGGGCAGCAGGACCAGATGGGAATGCGCCTCGGTGATGTCGTCCAGCGCCGCGCCGGGCACGGCCAGCAGGTTAATGTGAACGCGCACGAAGGCCTCATCAATGATTTGCAGACCACTATGAGGCAACAGCCGGTGGATATCGGCCACCCGCCCATAGGTCGTGTTTTCGACCGGCAACATCGCCAGATCAGCCGCACCGGAACGAACCGATTCGATCACATCCTCGAAAGTACGGCAGGGCAGCGCCTCCATTTCCGGGCGCGCGTTGCGGCAGGCCTCGTGGCTATAGGCGCCGGGTTCGCCTTGAAAGGCAATGCGTTTGGTCATTTGGTCGGTCCCGTGCAACAAGTTACAAAATTGGGCGTTTCGTCGCGGTGTCTATACCTTGCCTCTCGCAAGGGGAAGCCTTAGACACCTTTTCAGACAGCTGAAATGGACTAGCGATCAATGTTCGACACGATGACAGTTACAAAGGCCGCTGCGGGCCTGTTCGGCACGTTCCTTGTGCTGCTTCTTGCCAAATGGGGTGGTGACATCCTGTACCATTCGCATGGGGGCCATGGGGATGCACAGGCTGCCTACATCATCGAGACCGAAAGCTCGGGTGAAAGCGCCGATGGCGAAGAGGTGGTCTTTGAAGACCTGCTGGCCGCCGCGGACCCTGAAAAGGGCGCCAGAGTTTTCCGCAAATGTACTGCGTGCCACAAGCTAGAAGACGGTGCGAACGGCACCGGACCCTACCTGTACGGCATTGTAGACCGGCCCGTTGCGTCGGCAAAAGGCTTCACCGGCTATTCGGCGGCGATGCAGGCGCATGGTGGCAACTGGACCCCCGAAGCGCTTGATGCCTTCGTTGAAAGACCCAGCGCCTATATCTCGGGTACATCCATGAGCTTTGCTGGCCTGAAAAAGCCTCAAGAACGCGCTGACCTGATTGCCTATCTGCAAACCATTGGCAACTGATTGCCATCACGTTTGCGAAAAAACCCAAAGCCGCTGCCTTGTGCAGCGGCTTTTTTTATGTCGAAAATCTTCACAAAGCGTTCACGCATTCTAAACTTGAATCAGCCAGGACTGGCGATTTAGCTGGCGGAACAAACATAGATGACGACAACAATCCAGAGGATGAGCCATATGAAACCCCTCCTGCCTGCTGCGCGCGACATGAGTATTCGGCATTGGGGGGTGGTCTTAGGGTTGGTCGCCGTAACGCTCGGATCAGCCGAGGTCGCCCAAGCAAATGATGAAAACGTTACAACCAGTCATGGGTACTCCTATTTTGGAAATCTGGACTACCCGGCGGACTATCCGCATCTGAATTACGTCAATCCCGACGCTCCCAAGGGCGGTGAGATGTCACTGGCAGCCTCTGGAACCTTTGACTCGCTGAATCCTTACTCACGAAAGGGTCGGAGCGGAGCGTTAACCACAATCCAATATGACCGCCTGTTTGAAAGCGCGGATGACAGCGTCGGTCAGTACTACGGTGTTCTGGCGGAAAGCCTCGAGTACGACGAAGGGCGCAACTATGTCATTTTCAACTTGCGCCCTGAGGCCATGTTCTGGGATGGAACACCGGTCACGGCTGAAGACGTTGTTTACAGCCACCGTTTGTTTATCGAGCAGGGCCTGCCGTCTTACGCGCAGGCCGTCGGGCGTATGGTCACCGGGGCTGAGGCGCTGGATGATCACACCGTGAGGTTCACTTTCAACCCAGAAGTCACGCGCCGTAGCTTGATCGAAACCGTAGGATCGACGCCCGTTTTCTCGAAAGCGTGGTTTGAAGCCGACGAGTCGCGTCGTCTGGATGAACCTCGTCTGGAAGTGGCGGTGGGGTCGGGCCCATACAAACTGGACAGTTACGATATCAACCGCCGTATCGTCTACAAGCGCCGCGACGACTATTGGGGCAAAGACCTGCCATTCAACGTAGGCCGCAACAACTTTGACACTATTCGCGTCGAATATTTTGCTGACCAGACTGCCGCGTTCGAAGGTTTCAAGGCGGGCGAATATACGATGCGGATCGAGAGCGATCCCAAGCTCTGGGCGACAAGCTATGACTTCCCCAAGCTGACAGAGGGTTCGGTTGTGCGCGACGAAATCATGGATGGCAGCCCGCCGACGCCGTCTGGTTTTGTGTTCAATCTCGGCAAGCCCCAATTCGCAGATAAGAACGTCCGCAAGGCGTTGGCACTGGCATTCAACTTCGAATGGGCAAACGAATCCCTGTTGTTTGGATTGAATTCGCCTCGCAACTCTTTTGTGCAAGGCACACCGCTTGAAGCGCAGGGCGCCCCAGCGGGCCCAGAGCTGGCCTTCTTGGAAACGCTTGGCGATGTCGTCCCAGCCGATTTTATATCCGAGGATGTCGTTGTCGCTCATGAATCCAACCCAGCGCGCCTGAACGACCGGCGCAACCTGCGCAAAGCGTCGAAGATGCTGGACGAGGCGGGCTGGCCCGTGGGCGAAGGCAACGTGCGTCGCAATACCGAAGGGCAAACACTGAAGGTGAATATCCCATACCCTTCGAACTTGCCGACATCGACGGCGACGATGATCGAAACCTATGTTCAGAATCTTCAGGCACTGGGTGTAGATGCATCTGCTGAAAAGGTTGATCCGGCACAATATACATTGCGTAGCCGAGAGCGCGACTACGACATGGTCTATTCCACGCGGTATGGTTCGTTCCTGTCGACCGGCGGCGGATTGAGCCAGATGTATGGGTCCGAAGAGGCAGCCTTTAGCCTGTTTAATCCCGCTGGCCTGGCAAGCCCGTTGGTCGACGCGATTATTGAAGCGTCTTTTGAAACCGACAATCAGGCTGATCAGGACGCAGCACTTATGGCTTTGGATCGTTCCCTGAGGTATGAGTTTTTCGTGATCCCCGTGGGATACATCGCGGACTACTGGACAGCCTATTACGACATGTACGAATACCCTGAGAACCTGCCGCCCTATTCGTTAGGTCATTTGGACCTTTGGTGGATCAACCCCGAGAAAGAAGCCGATTTGAAGGCAAAAGGCGCGCTGCGGTAAAATGGGCGCCTATATTCTAAGACGCCTGCTTTTGGTCATTCCGACCTTGCTGGGCATAATGGTCGTCAACTTCACGCTGGTGCAGTTTGTTCCGGGTGGACCCGTTGAACAAATCATCGCTCAGATCGAAGGACAGGGCGATGTCTTTGCGGGCTTCGCCGGGGGTGGAGACGCAGGTGCAGGGTCCGAGCCTGCAGGCGGTGTATTCGACGACAAATATGTGGGTGCGCGCGGCCTGCCTCCGGAGTTCATTGCCGAATTGGAAAAGGAGTTCGGTTTCGACAAGCCGCCGCTTGAGCGTTTTCTTGGAATGATGGGCAACTATCTGACGCTCGATTTTGGTGAGAGCTATTTCCGGTCGATCAGCGTGATTGATTTGGTGCTGGAAAAGATGCCCGTGTCGATCTCGCTGGGTCTATGGTCGACGCTGATCGCCTATCTGGTCTCGATCCCGCTAGGCATCCGCAAAGCGGTTAAGGACGGGTCGCGGTTTGATACCGTAACGAGCGGAGCCATCATCGTGGCCTACGCGATCCCCGGTTTCCTATTTGCCATCCTGCTGCTGGTGCTGTTTGCCGGTGGATCCTACTGGCAGATCTTCCCGCTGCGAGGGCTGACCTCGGACAATTGGGACAGCCTGAGCCTTTTGGGCAAGATCGCCGACTATTTCTGGCATATCGCGCTGCCGATCATTGCCTTGACCATTTCTGCCTTTGCGACGCTGACGCTGCTGACCAAGAACTCGTTTCTGGATGAGATCAAGAAGCAATATGTCATGACCGCCCGTGCCAAGGGATTAGGGGAACGCAAGGTCCTCTATGGCCATGTCTTCCGCAACGCGATGCTGATCGTGATTGCGGGATTTCCGGCGGTTTTCATTGGCGTCTTCTTTGGCGGGTCGATCATTATTGAAACGATCTTCTCTCTGGATGGTCTGGGCCGTCTTGGATTCGAGGCCGCGGTGGCGCGGGACTATCCGGTGATCTTTGGCACTCTGTTCATCTTTGGTTTGATGGGGCTGGTTGTCGGTATCATTAGCGACCTGATGTATGTGCTCGTCGATCCGCGTATCGATTTTGAGAAGAGGGAGGGGTAAATGGCGCTTTCTCCCCTGAATCAGCGGCGATGGCGCAATTTTCGACGCAATGGCCGGGCCTTCTGGTCGCTGATCATCTTCTCAGTGCTGTTCGGCCTGTCGCTATTCGCCGAGTTCATTGCCAATGATAAACCGATCCTGGTGCAATACCGTGGTCAATTCTACACGCCGATTTTTAACTTCTATCCCGAAACTGAATTTGGCGGCGATTTCCAGACCGAGGCGATCTATCGCGACCCCGAGGTCCGCTGCCTGATCGACAGCGGCGGGCTTGAGGACTGTTTCGACGACCCCGAAGGTATCATCGAGCAGATCGAGGCAGGGACATATCAGGCCGAAGGGTTCGAGCGCGGCTGGGCGATCTGGCCGCTGATCCCCTATTCCTACAACACCAGTGTCGATCGCCCTGGAGCGGCCCCCTTGCCGCCGAATGGTCAGAACCTACTGGGGACGGATGATACCAAACGGGACGTGCTGGCGCGGGTGATTTATGGTTTCCGCCTGTCGATCCTGTTCACGCTGATGGTAACCGGCGTGGCCAGCCTGATCGGTATTTTCGCCGGGGCCATTCAGGGCTTCTTCGGTGGCTGGCTCGACCTGATTTTTCAACGGGTCATCGAGATATGGTCCGCGACCCCGTCGCTCTATGTCATCATCATTATGTTCGCCATTCTGGGCCGAAGTTTCTGGCTACTGGTGATTCTGATGATCCTGTTCAGCTGGACCGGATTGGTCAGCGTTGTGAGGGCCGAGTTCCTGCGGGCGCGCAATCTGGAATATGTCCGCGCCGCGCGGGCGCTGGGTGTTGGTAACATGACGATCATGTTCCGCCACATGCTGCCAAATGCGATGGTTGCGACGCTGACCTTCATGCCCTTTATCGTGACCGGCACGATTGGCGGGCTGGCTTCGTTGGATTTCCTTGGCTTCGGTCTGCCCTCTTCGGCCCCGTCGCTGGGGGAACTGACATTGCAGGCCAAGCAAAACCTGCAGGCCCCATGGCTTGCCTTCACCGCCTTTTTCACCTTCGCCATCATGCTGTCGCTGTTGGTCTTCATTTTTGAAGGCGTCCGCGATGCGTTTGATCCCAGAAAGACCTTCTCATGAGCCTCTTGGATGTAAACAACCTCAAGGTCTCGTTCCGCCAGGACGGCGAGGTATCGGCTGCGGTCAAAGGCGTCTCCTTCACCGTGGATCGAGGTGAGACGGTGGCACTGGTGGGTGAGTCCGGCTCGGGCAAGTCGGTGACGGCATTGTCGACAGTGTCGCTGCTGGGCGACAGCGCCATGGTCGAAGGTTCGGTCAATTATGACGGGGCCGAGATGATCGGGGCGTCCGAGGACAAGTTGATGGAGGTGCGCGGCAACGATATCAGCTTCATCTTTCAGGAGCCGATGACCTCTCTCAACCCGCTTCATACGATCCAGAAGCAGATGGCGGAATCGCTGGCGCTGCATCAGGGCTTGGCAGGGGATGCCGCGCGCGACAGAATTGTGGAGTTGCTGAACAAGGTTGGCATTCGCGACCCTGAGGATCGTCTGGACAGCTATCCGCACCAGCTGTCGGGCGGGCAGCGGCAGCGTGTGATGATTGCCATGGCGCTGGCCAACAAACCGGATGTTCTGATCGCGGATGAACCAACGACCGCCTTGGATGTGACCATACAGGCGCAGATTCTCGAACTTCTGGCCGAGCTGCAGAAATCTGAGAACATGGGGATGCTGTTCATCACCCATGATCTTGGCATTGTACGTCGGATCGCCGACCGGGTCTGTGTGATGAAAGACGGTGAGATTGTCGAAACCGGGTTCACGGCTGAGATTTTCAACAACCCACAGCATCCCTACACGCGTAAATTGCTGGAGGCCGAGCCTTCAGGACATCCCGACCCCGTCGCCGCAGACGCGGAAGAGGTCGCTCGGACTGATCACCTGAAGGTCTGGTTCCCGATCCAGCGCGGCTTTCTGAAACGCACGGTCGGCTATGTGAAAGCCGTCAACGATGCAACGTTCAGCGTACGGGCAGGGGAAACCCTTGGCATTGTCGGCGAAAGTGGCTCGGGCAAGACAACGATGGCGCTGGCCATCATGCGGCTGATCGCGTCCGAGGGTGGGATCACCTTCCGCGATCAGGATGTGCGCAGCTGGTCCACGCGAGAGTTGCGGCGCCTGCGCAAGGACATGCAGATCGTGTTTCAGGACCCGTTCGGCAGCCTGAGCCCACGTATGACATGCCAGCAGATCATCTCCGAGGGGCTCTCTATTCACAATGTCGACCCCCATCGCGCCCCGCGCGAGCTAGTGGCCGAAGTGATGACAGAGGTGGGCTTGGACCCGGCCTCAATGGACCGCTACCCGCATGAGTTTTCGGGCGGGCAGCGTCAGCGGATTGCAATTGCGCGGGCCATGGTGCTGCGTCCGAAACTACTGGTACTGGATGAGCCGACAAGCGCGCTGGACATGACGGTGCAGGTTCAGATCGTTGATCTCCTGCGCGATCTGCAGCGGAAATACGGGCTGGCGTATCTGTTCATCAGCCACGACCTGAAAGTTGTGCGGGCGATGTCCCACAACGTCATCGTCATGCGTAACGGCGACGTGGTTGAGATGGGCGCATCCGAGGATTTGTTTGAAAATGCGCAAACAGATTACACTCGTGAACTGATTGCGGCGGCGGGCTAAGGCCCGCCTCGCGTTTCCCTCAAGCGCTGGCTTTCTCGCGATCGGCGGATTTTGGGACCGGGCCGCGCAACTCTTCATAGTGATCGAAGCTCAGATTGACCCACCCCGTTCCCCGCGTGGCACTGGCGAGAGTTCGGTGCAACTCATCTTGCGCCACGGCCGGAAGTTGGGCGTTGAAGATTTCCCAACCTGAGGCATCCGGATTGCCCTCGAACCCCAAAACCTGCCCTTGCAGCGAACTGATCGTGGGAACCAGATCTCCGACGAAATCTGACGGCAGATGAATCTCGGCCGTGAGAATAGGCTGCAGTACCACGGGCTTGGCCTGCGGCAGTGCCTCACGCACTGCATTCTTGCCCGCCGTCCGGAACGCGTAGTCCGAACTATCGACATTGTGGTGTTTGCCGTCGCTTAGGGTAATTTTGACATCCACGACCGGGAAGCCTTCGGGGCCTTGTACCAAAGCGTCTCTGGCCCCGTGCTCCACGGATGGGATGTAGTTCTTCGGCACCGCACCGCCCTTCACAACCTCTTCGAATTGAAAGCCCGAGCCACGGGGTAGAGGCGCGACCGAGATCACAACGTCGGCGAATTGTCCGGCGCCGCCCGATTGCTTGCGATGACGGTGGCGATGTTCGACCGGCATACGGATGGTTTCGCGATAGGCGGTCTCGACGGGGTCGGTTTCGATCTCGATCCCGAAATCCTCCAGCAGTTTGGCCGTCACGCGCCGCATGTGTTGCGGACCCTGCGAACCCAGTACGGAATGACCGCTCAGCTCGTCTTGTTCCATATGCAACCCCGGGTCTATCTCGACCAAACGGCTCAGAGCGTTTGACAGGCGCACGTCGTCGCGCTCATGCGCGGGTGAGACGACCTGTCGGTGCGCAACCGGATGCGAAGACGCCCAGTCCGGAAGCGGCGTGGCCGACCGGCTGTCATAGATGTATCCGGGGTTCAGGTGATCAGACTTGACCGCAAGTCCGATCTGTCCGGCCTCCAAAGCGCCGATCTGTGTTTTGGCGTCCAGGCTCGTCAAATTGCCGACCGTTTCGCCTCCCAAAGCCTCGTGCGCTTTGACGCCATCGCCCAGCCCACGCAGCACGGTGATCTTGCCGATATGTTTCTTCACATCAGCAAAACCGGCAATGGCACGTGCATTGTCCGCGGCCTCATCCCGCCCGGCGGCGATATCGAACTCAGGCGCTTCGTGCCGTAGCGCTTTCATCAAGCGGGTGAGCCCATTGCCATGTTGCGCGGCTCCCAGACAGGCCGGAATCAGCTGGTGATTTTGCAGGACCTGAGCGGCCAGATCGTAAATCTCGGCGCTAGGGGGCTGCTTGTCTTCTATAAGCTGCTCCAGCAGATGGTCATCGAAATCCGACAGCGTTTCCAACAATTCAGTACGCGCTTCCTGTTCGCGGTCCTCGACGGATTGAGGCAGTTCGATCAAGGCCGAGGGCTGGCCCTCCTGATACTTCCAAGCGCGTTCCGAGATCAGATCGACCGCGCCAATGATCGTTTCGCCGTCACGGATCGGGACCTGCCGCAAGGCGATGTGATGGGTGCAATAGGTCTGCAGGGCCGCGATGATGTCACGGATACGGCCGTTGGGGTTGTCCATTCGGTTGATGAATAGAAAGCAAGGGATGCCTGCCTCTTCCACGAGCCGCAGGTACGGCGCGCATAGTACGGCCGCATCGGGGTCTGGCGGGACGACGACCACGGCGGCGTCCGATATCGCCATGGCTGGTCCCACATAGGCCAGCGCATCGCCGCCGCCATCCACGTCAACCGCGCACCACGGTTCGTCCAAATAAGAAAAACCGTGCAAATGCACGGTTCCGGAGATGTCGAATGTTGTCGGGCGCCCGTCGAGGCGGCTGATGGCCTCGACCAGAGTTGATTTGCCCGATTGACTGGGGCCTAGGACGGTGAAAACGCGCATATGTGCTGTCCCTCTTTCAGGTTGCAGAGTGGCTGCACGAAAGGGGCTGCCTTGCGCAAATGCGTTGGCATGGTTTGTCTGCGGATTTGCCTGCCTCGGGCTGTGGATCTGATCGAAGACCCACGCCCCGAGTGTGGAGAAAACACCAGCCTTGCGTCAAGCCCCCGTTCGGGATCGGCTTGGAGGTGCCGAAACCCGACCCTAATACCCTAGGTCAGATCGCAGAGCTATGTCCGGCTTTGCTCAGGTCATAGGCATCGAAGCTGCGGGCGATCATCCGGGTCAGGGCACGCGCCTCGGGCGGGATGAACAGCCCGTCTTCGGTGACACGCAAAAGGCCGTCAAATCTTGCGTTCACCTCGGCATACATCTTGTTCAGCTCTGCGCTGGATACATCATAGCCACGCAGAATCTCGGCCGAGTCGACACGGAAATCGCACATCAACGCTTCGATCAGACGGGCGCGCAGCACGTCCTGTCCCTTGAACAAATGCCCGCGCGAGGTCGAGAACTGACCGTCGCGGATTGCCTTGGTATGGGCCGAGGTCGCGGGGTTGTTCTGTGCATAGCCCTGCGGAAAGCGCGAGATCGAGCTTGCACCAACGCCGATCAGAACTTCGGCCTGATCATCGGTATATCCCTGGAAATTGCGTTTCAGCTGGCTTGCTTTCAGCGCTTTGGTCAGGCCGTCCTCTTGCGTTGCGAAGTGGTCGATTCCGATCTCGGCGTAGTTGTCCCACATGAACAGCCGGCGGGCGGTGTCGAAAAGATCCAGGCGCTGCTCGGGCGTTGGCAGAGCCTCGGACGGGATCAGTTGCTGCCGTTTCGCCATCCACGGCACATGGGCATAGCCATAGAGCGCGACGCGATCCGGGCTGAGCGACAGAAGCTTCTGCACACTTTCAGTCATCCGCGCCTTGGTCTGATGCGGCAGGCCAAACAGGATGTCGGCATTCAGGCTGGTGATCCCGCGCGCGCGGATCATATCCACCGCATCCCGCGTGGTATCGTAGCTTTGGATGCGCCCGATGGTTTTCTGGATCTCATCATCGAAATCCTGCACTCCGATCGAGGCGCGGTTCATGCCCGCTTCGGCAAGGACGTCCAGACGCGCTTCGTCAATCTCATTCGGGTCGATCTCGACCGAGAACTCGGCATCCGGTCCCAGCGGCACGATATCCAGAATGTAGCGCGCCAGATCGCGCATCAGGTCTGCATTCAACAGGGTCGGGGTGCCACCGCCCCAATGCAGGCGGGATAGAACCAC
This sequence comes from Ruegeria profundi, assembly GCF_049800715.1. Taxonomy (GTDB): domain Bacteria; phylum Pseudomonadota; class Alphaproteobacteria; order Rhodobacterales; family Rhodobacteraceae; genus Ruegeria; species Ruegeria profundi_A. Next base: position 34,518 of record NZ_JBNAFO010000003.1, on the reverse strand, counting down.
CCCCTCGGGCAGGCGCGCAGCCAATAGGTCCAGCTCGGCCTTCAGCACGTCGACATAGGCGACCACGGGGCTGTCGGTTTGCGTGCCTTGCGTGCGGCAGGCGCAGAACCAGCATAGACGCCGACAGAAGGGGACATGGACATAAAGCGAAATGGCGCTGCCGGGTTTAATCCGGGCGATCCAGTCACCAAAAAGATCAGCCCCCACGTCATTGCTGAAATGGGGGGCGGTCGGGTAGCTGGTGTAGCGAGGCACCTTCGCGTCAAAAAGTCCAAGCCTTGCCAATTGTGATTTATCTATCATGGAGATACCTTTAAGGGACCCAAGTCTTGGTTGCTTTGATAGAGATCAAGTAGGAAAGCGAATGTCAGTAGAGATAAAGTTTGATCATTCCAACTGTGACGAATGCCCGATTCGTCATCGGGCCGTCTGTGCCCGTTGCGATGCGGATGAGCTGCAGTCCCTTGAAGAGATTAAATATTATCGCAGTTTCGAAGCGGGTCAGACAATCATCTGGTCCGGCGATCAGATGAACTTTGTCGGCTCAGTCGTGTCGGGTATCGCATCCCTGACCCAGACGATGGAGGACGGGCGGACCCAGATGGTGGGTCTGTTGCTGCCCAGTGATTTCGTTGGGCGTCCGGGGCGTGATTCTGCGCCATATGACGTTCAGGCCACCACGGATGTGGTGATGTGCTGCTTTCGCAAGAAGCCGTTCGAAGGGTTGTTGAGTGAGACCCCTCATATCGCGCATCGGCTTTTGCAGATGACTCTGGACGAACTGGACGCCGCGCGGGAATGGATGCTTGTTCTGGGCCGCAAGACGGCGCGGGAGAAGATCGCCAGCCTGCTTTCGATCATCGCGCGCCGGGATGCGTCGATCACGCAGAAGGGGCTTTCAGGCCCGCTCGTGTTCGACCTGCCGCTGACGCGTGAGGCGATGGCGGACTATCTCGGTCTGACGCTTGAAACGGTGAGCCGACAGATCTCGGCCCTGAAAAAGGACGGGGTTATCTTACTTGAAGGCAAGCGCCACGTGACCATCCCCGATCTTGGTCGCCTGATGGAAGAGGCAGGAGACGACTCTGACGGAGGATTCCTCGTTTAGCGACGCCACCTGCCAGTCACTTACAAAAGCGATCGAGCCGCCCCGCAGGGCGGCTTTTTTGTTCGGGTCAGGACTCGATCAGTGTGCCATGAAGACCGGTACAGCGGATTGTTCCAGCATGTTGCGCGTAGCACCGCCAAGGATCGCTTCGCGAAAGCGAGAATGGCCGTAGGCGCCCATGACAATCATATCTGATTCCGTGTCCATAGCATGGCGGTTCAGAATGTCCGACACGCGCGTCATGGTTTTGCTGAGGACTTCGATGTCGCACCGGACACCGTGCCGCGCGAGCATCTGGGACAGCATACCGCCCGGGTCAGAGCGGTCGGGCCCATGGCGTGGCGGGTCGATCACCACGATACGTGCCAGATCGGCCTCTTTCAGAAACGGCAGAGCGCAGCGTACTGCGCGCATGGCCTCGACGCTTTCGTTCCAGGCGATCATGATGTTTTTGGGTTTCGAAACAGGTTGCCCCGCGTTTGGGACTACCATGACCGGAGCGTGACCTTCGAACATGGCGGCTTCGACAATCGGTTCCGCCTCGGCACCGCGCCCTTCGCCATAGGGATGCGGAAGGACAACCAGATCCGAGAACCGCGCCCGATGGGCAACGTGGCGTCCTATGTCTGCGATCTGGGCGACTCCGTTTTCGGCCGACCACCGCACGCCGGTTTTTCCCAGAAAATCCTCGGCATAGCTAAGCAACTCATCGGCCTCGGCATTGGCCCGGCTGAGGGTTTCCTGAAGGATAAGAGCGTTCGCCCCGGCGTAGTAATACCCTGTCTGACTGCGATCGACGCCCAGGCACAAAGCCTCGGCATGACCATCCTGCGCTTCGGCCAATGCCGCTGCCTGGGACAGCGCTGCCTGCGCATTCGTAGTTTCCGTCATGATTGTGAGAATTGATTTGTAAGCCATATCGACCTCGTCTTTCGAGCAGCCGATCCAATGCGACCAGCGCCCCTCCACTTGACTATGGGTGTCACAGAAAACAACGGATTGTCTTGACTCAGATCAAAGCGGCAGAGGGTGTTCTTCGACATTACGGGGGACAGTCAAAAAGGTTCTGTGCGGCACGTAAATCGCGCAGGGCAGGGTAAAGGGACGCAATATGTCGAATTACATCAAGCTGATCGTGCTTGGTCTGGTCGTGCTGTTTGCCGCGATCGGGTCCAATTATGCACGCGATTTGGCGTATCAGGTGCATGCGATACTGGTGATGATCATCGCCGGTGGTCTGTTCATCTGGACGCTTCGAAACACGGATGAGCCAGATATTCTTGTCGATCGCTCCGGCGAGTACATGGACGGGGTGATCCGCTACGGCGTGATCGCAACTGCCTTCTGGGGCGTGGTCGGGTTCCTTGCGGGAACTTTTATTGCGTTCCAGCTGGCATTTCCAACGCTCAACTTCGAATGGGCGCAAGGCTATCTGAACTTTGGGCGGTTGCGTCCGCTGCACACCTCGGCGGTGATTTTTGCCTTTGGGGGCAACGCTCTGATCGCGACCTCGTTCTACGTGGTTCAGCGCACCAGCGCGGCACGTCTGTGGGGTGGAAACCTGGCATGGTTCGTGTTCTGGGGCTATCAGCTGTTCATCGTTCTGGCCGCGACCGGATATGTTCTGGGCGGCACGCAGTCCAAGGAGTATGCCGAGCCTGAATGGTATGTGGACCTGTGGCTGACCATCGTCTGGGTGGCTTACCTAGCCGTGTATCTGGGCACGATCATCAAACGCAAAGAGCCGCATATCTATGTGGCCAACTGGTTCTACTTGGCCTTTATCGTAACCGTTGCGATGCTGCACCTCGTCAACAACATGACGATCCCGGTCAGCATCTGGGGTTCGAAATCGGTTATCGTCTGGTCGGGTGTACAGGATGCCATGATCCAGTGGTGGTACGGCCACAACGCTGTGGGCTTCTTCCTGACAGCGGGCTTCTTGGGCATGATGTACTACTTCATCCCGAAACAGGCCGAACGTCCGGTATTCTCGTACAAGCTGTCGATCATCCACTTCTGGGCGCTGATCTTCCTGTATATCTGGGCCGGTCCGCACCACCTGCATTATACCGCGTTGCCGGATTGGGCCTCGACGCTGGGCATGGTGTTCTCGATCGTACTGTGGATGCCGTCTTGGGGTGGTATGATCAACGGTCTGATGACCCTGTCGGGCGCATGGGACAAGCTGCGCACTGACCCGATCATACGTATGATGGTCATCTCGGTCGGCTTCTACGGCATGTCCACCTTTGAGGGTCCGATGATGTCGATCCGTGCGGTGAACTCGCTCAGCCACTACACCGACTGGACCATTGGTCACGTACATTCGGGCGCGCTGGGCTGGAACGGCATGATCACCTTTGGTGCGTTGTACTATCTGGTGCCTGTCCTGTGGAAGCGTGAGCGTCTGTACTCGCTACAGATGGTCAGCTGGCACTTCTGGCTCGCCACGATCGGTATCGTTCTCTACGCCGCGTCGATGTGGGTCACCGGTATCATGGAAGGCCTGATGTGGCGCGAAGTGGATGCCAACGGCTTCCTGGTGAACTCGTTCGCTGACACCGTTGCCGCCAAGTTCCCGATGTATGTGGTCCGCGGTCTGGGTGGGGTTCTGTTCCTCGCTGGCTCGGTGATCATGTGCTACAACCTGTGGATGACTGTGCGTAAGGCACCGGCCAAAGAGGCCAGCCTGACCGTCGCAGTCCCGGCTGAATAAAGGAGGCCGGAGCAATGGCAATTCTTGACAAACACAAAGTGCTTGAGACCAACGCGACCCTTCTGCTGATCTTCAGCTTTCTGGTCGTGACCATCGGTGGCATCGTTCAAATCACCCCGCTGTTCTACCTTGAGAACACCATCGAGAAGGTGGAGGGCATGCGCCCTTACACCCCTCTCGAGATGGCGGGCCGTGAGATCTACATCCGAGAAGGCTGCTATGTCTGCCACAGTCAGATGATCCGGCCGATGCGGGATGAGGTTGAACGCTATGGTCATTACTCGCTGGCGGCCGAGTCGATGTATGACCACCCGTTCCAGTGGGGATCCAAGCGGACCGGACCTGATCTGGCACGTGTCGGCGGCCGTTACTCGGACGATTGGCATGTACGCCACCTGCGCGACGCGCAATCGGTGGTGCCGGAATCGGTGATGCCGAAATATGGCTTCCTCGAAAACCGCAAGATCGACGGCAAGTATATCGGCGACATCATGGCGGCGAATGCGGTGGTCGGTACACCCTACACCGACGAGATGCTGGAGAACGCGCAAGCCGACTTCCGCGCTCAGGCCGATCCCGACAGCGACTATGACGGGCTGCTGGAGCGCTATGGTGACAAGGTCAATGTCCGCAACTTCGATGGTCAATCCGACCTGACCGAGGCTGACGCACTGATCGCCTATCTGCAAATGCTGGGCACGCTGGTCGACTTCTCGACCTTCACGCCTGACGCAAACCGCTGAGGGAGGGTGCAATGGAAGAATATACTCTCCTGAGGCAGTTTGCAGATAGCTGGATGTTGCTTCTGCTGTTCGCCTTCTTCGTTGGCATCATTGTCTGGGTGTTCCGCCCAGGCGCCAGCAAGGAATACAGCGACACCGCCAACATCCCTTTCCGGCACGTTGATGCACCCGCACCGCAGCAAGACCAACCCGCCACATCCGAGGAGGCGCGGAAATGACTAAGACACCTGAAAAACAGCCGGGTGACCCGAATACAACCGGTCACAGCTGGGACGGCATCGAAGAATTTGACAACCCGATGCCCCGCTGGTGGCTGTGGACCTTCTACGCCACGATCTTCTGGGGTGTGATTTACACGATCATGTATCCCGCATGGCCACTGGTTCAGTCGGCGACGGCAGGCGTCATGGGTTGGTCATCTCGGGCCGAAGTCCAGCAGGAGCTGGTCTCGTTCGAAGAGGCCAACGCTCCGTGGAACGCCAAGCTGGTCGAAACCCCGCTCGAGGAAATCTCGGCGGACCCTGAGTTGCAGCAATATGCCGTCAACGCAGGCAGCGCTGTGTTCCGCACCTGGTGTGCACAGTGTCACGGCTCGGGCGCGCAGGGCGCGGCTGGCTTCCCGAACCTGCTGGATGATGCATGGCTGTGGGGTGGCACGATGGAGGATATCCATTTCACCGTCAGCTATGGGATCCGGAACGAGGAAAGCGACGATGCGCGCTACTCCGAGATGCCGGCCTTTGGTGAGCTCCTCGAAGGCGAAGAGATCACTCAGGTGGTTCAGTACGTGATGTCGCTGACCAATGCACAGACCGACGATGCGGCCGCGCAGGCAGGCAAGGTTGTCTTTGAGGACAATTGTGCCGCCTGTCACGGCGAGGATGGCAAAGGCGACGTCTTCCAGGGCGCGCCGAACCTAACAGATGCCATCTGGCTCTATGGCGGCAGCGAAGAGGCCCTGACTGAAACGGTGACCTACAGCCGTTTTGGCGTGATGCCCCCCTGGGATACCCGCCTGACCGAGGCGCAGATCCGTGCCGTGACCGCCTATGTCCACCAACTGGGTGGCGGTCAGTAAGGCTAAAAGAATACCTTGGGGCGGCTTGCTGCCCCCAGGTCCCGGCACCGGCTGTTCCATCTGTTCGCGCGTTTCCTGAACAGCCGGTGCCTATTTCCAAAACCATCATAGGGCCATTGGCCAATCCAGAACAGACCGCGTTTCAAAGGTCTTCAAGATCGACCGTGCGCGGGTGTTTCCTCCACCAATGATGCTCGGGCAACCAGCGCGATTTGTTGCGGGCTAGCTTTGGTGCGTCCCTGAGATGGGGCTCGTTGATCCGTGTCGCGGTCATGAACGATTTCGCAAAAACACTCAGCATGGGGTTTTCCTTTCGCGTTTTCTGTATGCGCCTAGGATGATGTTTCCCTGTACAGGATGCGAGCCAATTGCTATTTCTATATGTAAGCTAGGATTACATATGAACTGGTTGAAACTGCCTCCGCTCTCGTCCCTTCGCGCTTTCTCCGCCTTTGCTGAAAAGGGGGGTGTGGTGCAAGCCGGCGCTGCGTTGAATGTGAGCCACGCTGCCATAAGCCAGCAGTTGCGCGTGCTGGAGAAGCACATGGGTGTGGCTCTGGTCCGGCGCGATGGGAAGTCCCTCTCCCTAACAGCAGAAGGCGCGAATCTGGCGCGTGCGGTGCAGCTTGGGTTCGGTTCAATCGGCGCTGCCGTGGAAGAGGTGATGAGCGCAGGCGGCACCCGTCCGGTTCATGTGTCGCTGACACCAACCTTCGCCGCCTCGTGGTTGATGCCGCGACTGCCGGAATTTCAGGCCAAATACCCTGAAATCAGCCTGACGATCGATCCTTCACCGCATCTGGTGGAACTCACGCCAGGCGGTGTCGATGTTGCGATCAGATACGGGTCCGGAGGGTGGCCCGGTGTGGACTGCGAAATGCTGCTGGAAACCCCTTTTGTTGTGGTTGCGGCCCCCAGCCTGCTGGGCGGTCGGTCGGATTGGACACCGGAAGAATTGAGCCAGCTGCCTTGGCTGGAAGAGTTTGGCACCACCGAGGCCTCGACCTGGCTGGCCAGACGTGGGGTGGATCACCCGCCTCAGGGGCGGCGCATCTCGCTGCCGGGGACCTTGCTGCTTGAAGGGCTGCGGGCAGGGCAGGGTGTCACAGCCACGGTGCGACATTTCGTCGAGCAGGACATCAAGGCGGGCCGACTTGTCGAGCTCCATACTGAGCCTGAAAGCAGCGGATACCACGTTTTGACGGCCAAAACGCCTCTAAGACCGGCGGTAAAGACATTTGTCAGCTGGTTGAGGCGGCAGGCGGGTGACGCGCGGTAAAAGGTGTTTGTCCGATGCGCGTTTTGACCCATGTCAATGTTTGCGCGTCCATGATCTGGAAGAACACACTTCCATAAGACCCATCCTTGGAGCCAGCCAGTGAGCGATTCCGATCCCGCCCCCAGCTTGTATGCCGCCCGAGAACCTATCTTTCCTCGGCGCGTCTCAGGTCCGTTCCGGAACCTGAAATGGATTATCCTGATTGTGACCTTGGGGATCTACTACGTCACCCCATGGATCAGATGGGACCGAGGGCCCAGCCTCCCGGATCAGGCTGTGCTGCTGGATCTGGCTAACCGCCGCTTCTATTTCTTCTGGATCGAGATTTGGCCGCACGAATTCTACTTTGTTGCGGGCCTTCTGATCATGGCCGGTCTTGGGCTTTTCCTGTTCACATCGGCCTTGGGCCGGGTGTGGTGCGGATATGCCTGCCCGCAGACCGTCTGGACCGACCTGTTCATTCTGGTCGAACGCTGGATCGAGGGCGACCGCAATGCCCGCTTACGCCTGCACCGGCAAGAGAAGATGGACCTCCGCAAGGCCCGTTTGCGTCTGACGAAGTGGACCGCTTGGTTCCTGATCGGCCTCGCAACCGGCGGAGCGTGGGTCTTCTACTTTGCCGACGCGCCGACCCTTCTGCGTGATCTGGTGACCGGCAACGCACACCCTGTTGCCTACACGACCATGTTGATCCTGACCGGCACCACTTTCTTGTTTGGTGGCTTCGCGCGCGAACAGATCTGCATCTATGCCTGCCCATGGCCGCGCATTCAGGCCGCGATGATGGACGAGGACACTCTGGTCGTCGGCTACCGCGAATGGCGCGGTGAGCCGCGCGGCAAGGGCAAGCGCACGGCCGATTCCGAGCTGGGCGATTGCATCGATTGCATGGCCTGTGTGAATGTCTGCCCCGTTGGTATCGACATTCGCGATGGTCAGCAGTTGGAGTGCATCACCTGCGCCCTTTGCATCGACGCCTGCGACGACATGATGGCCAAGATCGGCAAACCGCGGGGTTTGATCGACTATATGGCGCTGAGTGACGAGGCGCATGAACGCGCAGGTCAGCCACCTAAGAATATCTGGAAGCACATTCTGCGTCCGCGCACGATCATGTACACCGCGTTGTGGTCTCTGGTCGGTTTCGCGCTGCTGTTTGCCCTGTTCATCCGGTCCGATATCGACCTGACGGTCGCGCCTGTGCGCAATCCGACCTTTGTGACGATGTCGGACGGCACCATCCGCAACACCTATGACGTGCGCCTGCGCAACAAACATGGCGAAGAGCGTCCGTTCGATCTGTCTCTGACCGGCGACTCGGCCTTGGCTCTGGAAATCGAAGGTGTTGACGGGCAAACTGTGACTGTGGCCCCCGATACTGCGCAACTGGTGCGCGTTTATATTACGGCGGCGCCTGACACTGGGCCTGCGGGTGCGGATACATCTGCCGTTCGGATCTGGGTCGAGGACCTCGACAGCGGTGAGCGCGCCTATAAAGACACAAGCTTCAACGGACGAGGGAACTGATCATGTCCGAGCGGAAATTCACCGGTAAACACGCCCTTGCGGTGTTCGTGTGTGCCTTTGGCGTGATCATCACGGTGAACCTGATCCTGGCCTATAGCGCGGTCAAAACCTTCCCGGGGCTGGAGGTCAAGAACTCCTACGTCGCCAGTCAGGAGTTCAATGACCGCCTCAAGGAACATCAGGCGCTGGGTTGGGAAGTACGCGCAGAAAACACGGGCGGTCTGCTTATCCTGCATATAACAGATGCCACCGGCGCGCCGGTACAGGTGGCTGAGTTGCAGGCCGTCGTGGGCCGTGCAACCCATGTTCGCGATGATTTCTCGCCCGATTTCACATTTGACGGGCTTACCTATGCAACGCCTGCGACGCTGGGCAAGGGGAACTGGAACATCCGTCTGGTCGCCCGCGATCATTCGGGGGCCGAGTTCGCTCAGCGGGTTCCTTTGTACGTGAAAGGGTAGGGCGGTGACGGCTCATCTATCCTCAGGTACGGCGGCTTGTCCGGGGTGTATCGCCGCCCCGGCGGAAGCTGCGCGGCCGATCCCTGAGGATGTGCAGATCGCGCTGTCTCTTCCCGGTATTCATTGCTCGGCTTGTATTGCCAATGTCGAGCGGGCTTTGAACGCCCATCCCGGGGTCGAGGACGCGCGCGTCAACCTGACCCTGAAGCGTGCGATGATCAAAGCCGCGCCTGAAATGCGCGCTGCTGATCTGATCCCGGTGCTCGAGCACGCGGGTTATGAGGCGCATGAGCTGGACGCCGGAGCCCTGTCGGCCACCAGTGTGGACAAGGCGGGACGCGACCTGTTGATGCGCTTGGCGGTGGCCGGGTTTGCCTCGATGAACGTGATGCTGCTGTCCGTCTCGGTCTGGTCGGGTGCGACGGACGCGACGCGGGATATGTTCCACTGGATCTCTGCCGCAATCGCCCTGCCTGCGATAGCATTCTCGGCGCAGCCCTTTTTTGCCAATGCATGGTCCGCTTTGCGTGTGCGTCGGCTGAACATGGATGTGCCGATCGTTCTGGCAATTCTGCTGGCGTTGGTGACATCGCTTTGGGAAACAGCACTCAGCGGCGAACATGCCTATTTCGACGCCGCCCTGACGCTGACCTTCTTCTTGCTGGCAGGGCGGTACTTAGACTACCGCACCCGCGCCGCCGCGCGGTCGGCGGCTGAGGAACTGACAGCGCTGGAGGTCCCTCGTGCCCTTCGGTTGATCGACGGCACCGAAGAAGAAGTTGCCGTATCTGCTCTGGCCGTTGGCGACTTGATCCTTGTGCGGCCCGGAGGGCGGATGCCGGTGGACGGCCAAATCGTCTCGGGCCAGTCGGAATTGGACCGCTCCCTGCTGACGGGTGAGACTCTGCCGGTGTTTGCCGAGGCAGGGCAGATCGTCAGCGCGGGCGAGGTCAACCTGACCGGGCCTCTGACTATCCGCGCCACGGCGGTTGGCGAAGATACATCCCTGCATCGTATGGCCGATCTGGTCGCCATCGCTGAATCCGGCCGGTCTCGATACACCTCTCTGGCGGACAAGGCGGCCAAGCTCTATGCGCCCGGCGTCCATATCCTGTCGGCGCTCAGCTTTGTGGGCTGGTACATCTATTCCGGCGACCTGCGCACGGCTCTGAACATCGCGGCAGCGGTGCTGATCATCACCTGTCCTTGCGCGCTGGGGCTGGCGGTTCCTGCAGTGACCACCGCGGCCTCGGGCCGGTTGTTCCGCAAGGGGATGCTGATCAAACACGCCACCGCGCTGGAGCGTCTGGCTGAGGTCGACACGGTTGTCTTCGACAAAACCGGCACGCTGACCTCCGGCGCGCCCGAGGTGACCAATCTGGGCGATCACACCACGGCCGACCTTGAAATCGCACTGGCCCTGGCCGAGGCATCGGCGCATCCCTTGTCGGTCGCTCTGGCTAAAGCGGCGCGAGAGGCCGGGATCAAACCCGCCAAGCTGCGGGACATCACCGAGGTTCCGGGCTATGGCACAGAGGCCCAGTATCGCAACCAGCGCGTGCGTCTGGGACGCGCGGCTTGGGTCGGTGCGGAACAAGGGGCCGAGACCTCTGCCTGGCTTTCGGTTGGGTCCAATGCGCCGGTGGCCTTCCGGTTCACTGATGCCTTGCGACCGGGCGCGGCTGAGGCGGTCTCGGGCTTCTCTACGGCCGGAAAGCAGGTGATCCTGATTTCGGGCGATTCGACGGGTGCTGTGAAAGCGCTTGCCGAGAAACTGGGGATCGAGAACTGGATTGCCGAAGCGCTGCCTCAGGACAAGGCGCAGCGCATTCAGGAGTTCAGTGAGAATGGCCACAAGGTCCTGATGGTGGGCGATGGCTTGAACGATACAGCTGCCCTTGCAGCAGCGCATGTGTCGATTTCGCCTGCCTCGGCGTTGGATGCGGCGCGCGTTGCGTCCGATATCGTTCTGCTGGGGACGGACCTGTCCCCCATCGCCGATGCATGTGAAACCGCCGTCAAAGCCACGAAACGGATTCGCGAGAATTTCCGTATTGCCACCGTCTATAACGTGATTGCGGTGCCGCTGGCGGTGATCGGGCTAGCCACACCTTTGATTGCGGCGTTGGCGATGTCGACCTCGTCCATTACCGTATCTTTGAACGCCCTGCGGCTGAGGTAACTGCCATGGAAGTGCTCGCCTATCTGATCCCGATTTCCCTGTTTCTGGGCGGAATTGGCCTGGTTGCTTTTGTCTACACGGTCCGCTCGAACCAATACGAGGACCCCGAGGGCGACGCGCGCCGTATCCTCAGCGATGAATGGGACGACAAACCCAAGCAGTAGCTGGCTGAGGATGCAAAATCACAGTTGATCTCAACCGCCCTTGAAATTGCCGCAATGCCCGGCTATGTCCGGCCTATCCGCTAGCAGAGAGAACCCGCCAAATGGCCACCACCAACCCGATCCAGTTCATTCAGCAAGTTCGAGCCGAAGTTTCCAAGGTCGTCTGGCCGACCCGGCGCGAGGTGCTGTTGACCACGGTCATGGTGTTCATCATGGCTGCTCTGACCGCTGTTTTCTTTGCCTTGGTCGATCTGGGCATTCGTGGCGGCTTGCAACTGATCCTGGGCGCGTTCAGCTAACCGCACTCAGGCGCGGAAACACCGCAGCCCCCCTTGCACAGCGCGGAATCTCAGAGTAGTTCACACGGGACTATTCGGAATGGGCGTGTGGCGATTCGGGCTGCGCGCCGCTTTTTATTCCGGAACACGCGGACAGGCCGCGACAGGATTTCAATACAGGGCGAACCCGCAACGCGGGGCTTGGCCCAAGACAAACAAGGACGACAGGTTCATGGCGAAACGGTGGTACTCGGTCAGCGTTCTTTCGAATTTCGAAAAGAAGATCGCAGAGCAGATCCGCACGTCGGTGGCTGAACAGGGCCTTGAGGACGATATCGACGAAGTACTGGTCCCCACCGAAGAGGTGATCGAAGTGCGCCGGGGCAAGAAAGTCACGACCGAGCGTCGCTTCATGCCCGGCTACGTGCTGGTGCATATGGAAATGTCGGATCAGGGTTATCACCTGATCAACTCGATCAACCGCGTCACTGGCTTCCTTGGTCCCCAAGGCCGCCCAATGCCAATGCGCGACGCCGAAGTGAACCAGATCCTGAACCGCGTTCAGGAAGGTGAAGAAGCGCCTAAGCTGATGATTAGCTTCGAGGTCGGCGAGAAGGTCAAGGTCAACGACGGCCCGTTCGAAGATTTCGACGGCATGGTCGAGGGCGTGGACGACGAGAACCAGAAGCTCAAGGTCTCGGTTTCGATCTTTGGTCGGGAAACGCCGGTCGAGCTGGACTTTACGCAGGTCACCAAGCAGGGCTAAGCACGATCACGTTGCAAGCGGATGTTTGTGGCGTTTTGTGGTGCGAGGTATTTTGGTGATTTTGAGTCTTAAGGAGTGCACTGCCACTAACGGAAAAGAGCTCGAGCAACAAACCTATCTATTGGCGTATTTAGTAAAAAGAGTGCTCCAGAAAAGGGGTTTATTCAGTCGTTATCAAGTAAGTACTTTAGCGAGTCTGTGCTCTTAGCAAGCTAGAGTAAGAAAAGAACTCTGGCTTCTGCAGCGAACAAGTAGGAGCATGCGTTTGAAATCTGACTATGGTGCATATTGCGTCGTCGATAGTACTGTCTAAAGAATATTTTAAAAAGCTACTGCTTTACACGTATTTCGCTATGTGGCTATTCTTACTTATGGCTTTTCGTTCACGCAGATTTTTTATTGGTTCCTTTGGCGCGCTTGCCGTGTTTGCAGCTGGGGGTGCGGCTTACGTCGGGATTAGTAGATTTTACTCATCTACAGAACGCCTCCTCATCGATCCAGAGGGAAAGGACTTTGTGTACAGAGATGGTTTTCTAGTGAAAGTCTAGCATGTTTGTTAGTCAAAATTTTTTCGACAGTGAAACCCTACCTCCAGTAATTATTGTTGGTAGCGGTCCAGCAGGTATGACGCTGGGGTGCTCGCTGTTAGAAAAGAAAATTCCTTGCCTGATACTCGAAGCTGGAGACAGAGACTATGAGTCTGATATTCAAGACGATTACATTGGTGAGACTTCGGGTGACATTTACCACTCACTTGACATTACAAGACTCAGGCAGTTTGGAGGCAGTTCCAATCATTGGTCCGGTTGGTGCCGACCATTGGATGCTTGGGATTTTGATCCGGTCCCAAGTTTGGGAATTCCGGGTTGGCCGATAAGAAAGAGTGATCTGGACCCATACTCGGCTAAGGCAAACGAAATACTCGAAATCCCAAGCCCGATTGATCAACGGGTAAGCGATTCTATATTTGAATCTCGGTTTGTGCGCAGCCCGCCAGTAAGATTTGGAGAAAAGTATGAGGGATTGGTTAGGACTTCGAAATACTTAAATGTGGCGCTCCGCACCGCCGTAACTGCCATGTATGCGGAAGATGGGCGGATAGTTAGTTTAGAGTTTGTGGATTCAAGTGGATCAGTACGCAGGATTTCGCCAAAATTTGTGGTCCTCGCCTGCGGAGGCATCGAGAATTCTCGTTTACTATTGTGGTCAAATTTTGTGTCTTCGCAGCGTGTGGTCGCTCAACCGGGTTCTCTCGGCCGATACTGGATGGAGCACCCTCATGAAGTTGTTGGTAGGGTCAGCCTTTCGCGGCTAATTCACCAAAGGCAATTGCCTTCAGACTTGTTTTCCGTTTCGGTGACGGCCGATCGCTTAGTGAAACACGGAGCACTCAACGCTTCAATACGTTTACCTTATCCACGCGACCTTGGATTAAAGCAACGCATTAGGAAAGGATTCTGTGAACTCGATCCAGAACTCCTCGAGCTAGTCAGTTCTACCTTTGGAACAACGGCTAGGTGCACAGACCAACCATTGAAAGCTGTTTGGGAGCAAGCGCCTGATTTCGGCAATAGAGTAGCACTTTCCGAAACATCTCGTGACAGCTTTGGCAAGCCAAGATCTCACTTAATTTGGCGCAAAACGGCTCAGGACTATCGAACTGCTAGAGTCGCTTTCGAATTGGTCGCGACGCATATTGTGCGCACCGGTGCGGGGGTGGTTTGGGCTGCTCCACATCTTATTAAGTTGGGGGAATATCCGGAAGATGGTGAGATCGGCGGGCACCATCATATGGGTGGTACAAGAATGTCGAACTCGGCTGAGCATGGTGTAGTGGATGCCAATCTAAAGATACACGGAACCTCTAATGGGTATGTTGCGGGTTCTTCTGTTTTTGTCCGCGGAGGTCATGCAAATCCAACATATACGATCGTGCAACTCTCGCTGAGACTCTCCGATCACCTTGCAACGAAGTTGAGTAGCTAGGAAATTGCACACGATTGTTAGACTTAACTGGCGTCGAAACGGCCCTGATTTCAGACGCAACGCTCAGGTTGGTTAAAAAAGTCAAAGCTAAACTTGCCAACCTTGCCATTCCACTGTAAGCGACGCCTCTATCGTCTTCGGGCGAGATTCTCTCGTGGGAGGTTTTAGGGATCGCGATCCCGGATCGGACCACGCAACATAAACCGGGTGGGACGCGTCCTGCCTACGTTGAAAGGAAAACCAAATGGCTAAGAAGCTTGCTGGTACAATGAAACTGCAGGTTCCTGCAGGTCAGGCGAACCCGTCGCCGCCAGTTGGTCCAGCGCTGGGTCAGCGCGGCATCAACATCATGGAATTCTGCAAGGCGTTCAACGCCAAGACCGCAGACATGGAGCAAGGCGCTCCTTGCCCGACCGTCATCACCTATTATCAGGACAAGTCCTTTACCATGGACATCAAGACGCCGCCCGCGTCTTATTACCTGAAAAAAGCAGCTGGTCTGAAGCCGGTTGGCAAGCGTAACCGCCCTCGTGGTGCCGAGAACCCTGGTCGTGAGACCGTGGCCACCGTGACCACCAAGCAGGTTCGCGAAATCGCCGAAGCCAAAATGAAAGATCTGAACGCCAACGACGTCGAAGGCGCAATGCAGATCATCCTGGGCTCGGCCCGCTCTATGGGCATCGAGGTGAAGTAAGATGGCAAAACTCGGTAAACGTACCCGCGCTGCGCGCGAAGCTGTCGCCGGCAAAGAAAACCTGTCGGTTGAAGAAGCAGTTGCCCTGGTAAAAGGCAACGCGACCTCGAAATTCGACGAGACCATCGAAATCGCGATGAACCTGGGCGTTGACACGCGTCACGCAGACCAGATGGTTCGTGGCGTTGTTGGCCTGCCGAACGGCACCGGTAAAGCGATGCGCGTTGCAGTATTCGCGCGTGGCCCCAAGGCGGACGAAGCGAAAGAAGCTGGCGCAGATATCGTTGGCGCAGAAGACCTGATGGAAACCATCCAGGGCGGCACCATCGAATTCGATCGCTGCATCGCGACCCCTGACATGATGCCGATCGTTGGTCGTCTGGGTAAAGTTCTGGGCCCGCGCAACCTGATGCCGAACCCCAAAGTTGGCACCGTGACCATGGACGTGAAAGCGGCCGTGGAAGCAGCCAAAGGTGGTGAAGTTCAGTTCAAAGCTGAAAAAGGTGGCGTTGTGCACGCAGGCGTGGGCAAAGCGTCCTTCGACGAAGCCAAGCTGGCTGAAAACGTCCGTGCCTTCATCTCGGCTGTTGCGAAAGCCAAGCCGTCGGGCGCCAAAGGCACCTACATGAAGAAAATCGCACTCAGCTCGACCATGGGCCCGGGTGTGACTCTGGACGTGGCGGCTGCTGCGGGCGAATAAGCCCTAAAGCAGACGAAACAATCTTTGAAACCCGAGTAGCGCAAGCTGCTCGGGTTTTTTGCTGCCTTAGCGGAAGGTCTGTTGCAGGCGCAATTGCAGTCGGTCGCGTTTACGCAGTTCGAAATCGCTACAGGTGATGTCCGGTTGCCAGAGGCGAAGCCAGTCCTTCAGCAACCGGCCCCGCAGGCAGCAATCGAGAATCTGCGTGTCGATCGGGTGGCGATACTGGCGGAAGAACATCTCTTTGTTGCGGGTCAGAGCGCCGCTTCGGTCGACGTCCCTATCGGCCCCGTCCCGGAAGATATCCGCCTTCAGAAAGTCGACGATATCATAGACGGCGAGCTTGTCGCGGGCCTCGGTGAAATCCAGCCCGATGGCAGTTCCTTGGCCCATGATCAGGTTCAGGCCGTGAAAATCCCCATGTGAAAATACACGCAGGTCAGGGCGGTTTTTCAAGGATGCGGCTTCGGCCAGAAACACCTCGACCATGGGCTGGCTGATGTCTGAGATATGCGAGGGAACTTGGGTTGACTGCTCGCGTATGTTGTCGGTCATCCAACGCGGTCGAAATGCATAGTCGGTGGCGTTTTGAACCCCGTGGAGATCATGCAGCCACGACCCCGCACGGCGATAGACTTGCGCCACCTGGGCGTCGTCGTCGCTGTTGTAGATGATATCCGTCGCGGTTGGGCGTTCGACAAACTCGGTCACCATGAACGCGCCGCTTGGCGACATGTAGACGGGACGAACGACCCGATTGTTTTTGGACGTCTTGAAGTGTTCGGTCAGTTGCACCAGTTGGTTGAACTCTTTGCGGAGGCGTTCTGTTTCCGGCGACAAGGTATCAAGCTTCAGCGCATAGGAACGGTTCGCTGTTTCGACCTTCCACACTAGGCGGGTATCGGGAAAGGCATGGGATCGGCAGTGGAACCGGATCTGCGTGATGGGCGTGTTCAAACAGGCCTGCGTCAGTTCTTGAGCACAGGCGCTGGCCTTGTCGAATTCTTCCAGAGTAACCGCCGTCATTTTGCCTCAAGCCCGGAGTGTTTTCGGGCATTCATACCTGAGGTGACCGTAGCTGAAACCCACTGTCAATGACATTGCTGGCGTCTATTGACCCCTGGGCAGATCGTCCCGCATACAAAGGGTGTATTCCGCCTTGATGCCGCAAGCGCAAATAGGGGCAATTTACCCCTTGGAAACCCCTGCCATCTGCCCTAAGTAAGGCTGCGAAGTAAAGCGTGCGATTCGTCGTGCGCTTTATTTCGTTTCGTCCAAGACGGTGGGTGGTGCCATATGGCCCCTTAATTCCCTGCCTGAGACGGGTAAGACCAAAGAATTCTGAGGGTCCCACCCTCGGGCGCATTTTGGCCAATCCCGTAACAACGGACCTGAACGCCGGGGTTAACCCCTCGGCAAATATGAGCCGGGGTGAGTGATCGCCCCAAACTTGGAGAGAACTGTGGATAGAGCCCAGAAAGAGAAAGTGGTCGAGGAACTCGGCCAAATCTTCGAAAGCTCTGGCGTCGTAGTGGTTGCTCACTACGCCGGTCTGACAGTTGCCGAGATGCAGGACCTTCGCGCACGTGCTCGTGACGCGGGTGGCTCCGTGCGTGTTGCCAAGAACAGGCTCGCCAAAATCGCCCTTGAGGGTAAGCCGTGTGAAAGCATGGCCGACCTGCTGACAGGGATGACCGTTCTGACCTATTCCGAGGACCCCGTGGCAGCAGCCAAGGTGGCCGAGGACTTCGCCAAAGAGAACCAAAAGTTCGAAATCCTTGGCGGTGCAATGGGCGAGAACGCTCTGGACCGGGCTGGTGTTACAGCCGTGTCGAAAATGCCGTCGCGTGAAGAGCTTATTGCTACGATCGCTGGTATGCTTGGCGCGCCTGCTTCGAACATCGCCGGTGCAATTGGCGCACCTGCAAGCAACATCGCAAGCATCCTTTCCACCATCGAAGAGAAGGCGGAAGCTGCGTAAGCGGTTGGCACTGAATGATCTGCGTAGGGGATACCCCCTGACGTTGGAACACACACTGTAAACGGAAAGAGCTGATAAAATGGCTGATCTGAAAGCACTCGCAGAAAGCATCGTGGGTCTGACCCTGCTGGAAGCACAAGAACTGAAAACCATCCTCAAAGACGAATACGGCATCGAGCCCGCAGCAGGCGGCGCAGTTGTCATGGCTGCTGGTGGCGACGCCGGCGGTGCAGCTGAGGAAGAAAAAACCGAATTCGACGTCGTTCTGAAGAACGCCGGCGCATCGAAAATCAACGTCATCAAAGAAGTTCGTGGCATCACCGGCCTGGGCCTGAAAGAAGCCAAGGAACTGGTCGAAGCCGGCGGCAAGATCAAAGAAGGCGTAGACAAAGCAGAAGCAGAAGACGTCAAAGCCAAGCTGGAAGCAGCTGGCGCCGAAGTCGAACTGGCCTAAGCTTAGTCTCTGGCGCATCGCTGATGTGCCGAAAAATTTGGCTGGGTCCGGAGAAATCCGGATCCAGCCGAACCTGTCTTAGAAAGGGCCTCAATTCGTGGGGCGTTTTTTAAGACACGGTTTTCGGATCGGGAGGCCGCCTTCGGGACGGTGGCCACGAATTGATCCGGGCGTGTCGTCTCGAATGTGCAAGATGCCGGGGCCCGACGGTGTCTTTGCCCGCTGAGAACATCGAAAGGTGACATCTGACATGGCTCAAACGTTCCTTGGCCAGAAACGTCTTCGTAAATATTACGGCAAAATCCGCGAAGTGCTGGAGATGCCGAACCTCATTGAGGTACAGAAATCTTCTTATGATCTTTTCCTGCGCTCCGGCGATGCAGAACAGCCCACAGACGGCGAAGGCATCAACGGTGTGTTCCAGTCGGTTTTCCCGATCAAGGATTTCAACGAAACCTCCGTTCTGGAGTTCGTGAAATACGATCTGGAAAAACCGAAATACGACGTCGAAGAGTGCATGCAGCGCGACATGACCTACAGCGCACCGCTGAAGGTCACTCTGCGTCTGATCGTGTTTGATGTCGATGAGGACACCGGCGCGAAATCGGTCAAAGACATCAAAGAACAGGACGTGTTCATGGGCGATATGCCCCTGATGACACCGAACGGGACGTTCATCGTGAACGGCACCGAGCGTGTGATCGTGTCCCAGATGCACCGCTCGCCCGGTGTGTTCTTTGACCACGACAAGGGCAAGACCCATTCCTCGGGCAAACTGCTGTTTGCCTGCCGCATCATCCCGTATCGCGGCAGCTGGCTGGACTTTGAGTTCGACGCCAAAGACATCGTCTTCGCCCGTATTGACCGTCGCCGCAAATTGCCTGTGACCACCCTGCTGTATGCACTGGGTCTGGATCAGGAAGCGATCATGGACGCGTATTACAACACCGTGTCCTACAAGCTGGACAAGAAGAAGGGCTGGGTCACACCGTTCTTCCCCGAGCGTGTGCGCGGCACCCGTCCGACCTATGATCTGGTTGACGCCAAATCCGGTGAAGTGATTGCCGAAGCGGGTAAGAAAGTCACTCCGCGCGCGGTCAAAAAGCTGATCGACGAAGGCACCGTCACCGATCTGCTGGTTCCGTTCGACCATATTGTTGGCAAATATGTCGCCAAGGACATCATCAACGAAGAAACCGGTGCGATCTATGTCGAAGCCGGTGACGAGCTGACGCTGGAATATGACAAGGACGGCGAGCTGATCGGCGGCACCGCGAAAGAGCTGATCGACGCAGGCGTCACCGATATTCCGGTTCTGGACATCGACAACGTCAACGTGGGTCCGTACATGCGCAACACCATGGCGCAGGACAAGAACATGAACCGCGAAAGCGCGCTCATGGACATCTACCGCGTCATGCGTCCGGGTGAGCCGCCCACCGTCGAAGCGGCCTCGGCCCTGTTCGACACCCTGTTCTTCGACGGCGAGCGTTATGACCTGTCCGCCGTTGGCCGCGTGAAGATGAACATGCGTCTGGCTCTGGATGCACCCGACACCCTGCGCACCCTGCGCCGCGAAGACATCGTGGCCTGCATCAAGGCGCTGGTGGAACTGCGTGACGGCAAAGGCGACGTGGACGACATCGACCACCTCGGCAACCGTCGTGTGCGTTCGGTCGGCGAACTGATGGAAAACCAGTACCGCGTTGGCCTGCTGCGCATGGAGCGCGCGATCAAAGAGCGTATGTCGTCGGTCGAGATCGACACCGTCATGCCGCAGGACCTGATCAACGCGAAACCGGCTGCTGCTGCTGTTCGCGAATTCTTCGGCTCGTCGCAGCTGTCGCAGTTCATGGACCAGACCAACCCGCTGTCGGAAGTAACCCACAAACGCCGCCTCTCGGCGCTTGGCCCCGGTGGTCTGACGCGCGAGCGTGCGGGCTTTGAGGTGCGCGACGTACACCCGACCCACTATGGTCGGATGTGCCCGATTGAAACGCCGGAAGGTCCGAACATCGGTCTGATCAACTCGCTGGCCACCTTTGCCCGGGTGAACAAGTATGGCTTCATCGAAACACCCTACCGCGTCGTTAAAGACGCCGAGGTGACCGATGAGGTTCACTACATGTCCGCGACCGAGGAAATGCGTCACACCGTGGCGCAGGCGAACGCGACTCTGGATGCCGATGGCAAGTTCATCAACGATCTGGTGTCGACACGTCAGGCCGGTGACTACACCCTCGCCCCGCGCGAGAATGTGGACCTGATCGACGTGTCGCCGAAACAGCTGGTTTCGGTCGCTGCATCGCTGATCCCGTTCCTTGAAAACGACGACGCTAACCGCGCTCTGATGGGCTCGAACATGCAACGTCAGGCGGTTCCGCTGCTGCGGGCCGAAGCGCCGCTGGTCGGCACCGGGATCGAGGAAAAGGTTGCGATCGACTCGGGTGCTGCGATTCAGGCGAAGCGCGCAGGTATCATCGACCAGGTTGATGCCCAGCGTATCGTTATTCGGGCCACCGAAGATCTGGAACTGGGCGACGCTGGCGTTGACATCTATCGTCTGCGCAAATTCCAGCGGTCGAACCAGAACACCTGCATCAACCAGCGTCCGCTGATCAAAGTGGGTGACACTGTCCAGAAGGGTGAGGTCATTGCCGACGGTCCGTCGACCGATATGGGTGAACTGGCTCTGGGTAAGAACGTGGTCGTCGCGTTCATGCCGTGGAACGGCTACAACTACGAAGACTCGATCCTGATCTCGGAGCGTATCGCGCGTGACGACGTCTTCACCTCGGTCCATATCGAGGAATTTGAAGTCGCCGCCCGTGACACCAAACTGGGTCCGGAAGAGATCACCCGCGACATTCCGAATGTCGGTGAAGAAGCGCTGCGCAACCTCGACGAGGCGGGCATTGTTTACATCGGTGCGGATGTTGAGCCGGGCGATATTCTGGTCGGTAAGATCACTCCGAAGGGCGAAAGCCCGATGACCCCGGAAGAAAAGCTGCTGCGCGCCATCTTTGGTGAAAAAGCATCTGACGTGCGCGACACATCGCTGCGCGTGAAGCCGGGCGATTACGGTACGGTCGTGGAAGTCCGCGTCTTCAACCGTCACGGTGTCGAGAAAGACGAACGTGCGCTGCAGATCGAGCGTGAGGAAGTCGAACGTCTGGCCCGTGACCGGGACGACGAGCTGGCGATCCTCGACCGCAACATCTATGCGCGTCTGCAAGGCCTGATCCTGGGTAAAACCGCTGTCAAAGGCCCGAAAGGCGTCAAGGCAGGCTCGGTGATCACCGAGGAACTGCTGGAAACCCTGACCCGTGGTCAGTGGTGGCAGCTGGCACTGGAAGGCGAGCAGGACGCACAAATCGTTGAGGCTCTGAACGAGCAGTACGAAGTGCAAAAGCGTGCTCTGGACGCCCGTTTCGAAGACAAGGTCGAGAAAGTCCGTCGTGGCGACGATCTGCCGCCGGGCGTGATGAAGATGGTCAAAGTCTTCATCGCCGTGAAGCGCAAGCTTCAGCCGGGCGACAAGATGGCCGGTCGTCACGGGAACAAGGGTGTGATCTCCAAGGTTGTTCCGATGGAAGACATGCCGTTCCTGGCAGATGGTACTCCGGTAGACTTCTGTCTGAACCCGCTTGGTGTGCCTTCGCGTATGAACGTTGGTCAGATTTTGGAAACCCACATGGGTTGGGCCGCACGCGGTCTGGGTCTGAACATCGATGACGCTCTGGGTGAATACCGCCGCTCCGGCGACCTGACCCCGGTGCGCGAAGCGATGAAGCTGGCCTATGGCGAGAATGTCTACGAAGAAGGCATCACCGGTCTGGACGAGGATGGCCTGATCGAGGCTGCGGGCAACGTGACCCGTGGTGTTCCGATCGCCACCCCGGTCTTCGACGGTGCCAAAGAGGCTGACGTCAACGACGCGCTGGTGCGTGCGGGCTTCTCGGAAAGCGGTCAGTCGGTTCTGTTCGACGGTCGTACCGGTGAGCAATTCGCGCGTCCGGTGACCGTGGGCATCAAGTACCTGCTGAAACTGCACCACCTGGTGGACGACAAGATCCACGCGCGTTCGACCGGTCCGTACAGCCTGGTGACCCAGCAGCCGCTGGGTGGTAAGGCGCAGTTCGGTGGTCAGCGCTTTGGTGAGATGGAAGTCTGGGCTCTGGAAGCTTACGGCGCCGCCTACACCCTGCAGGAGATGCTCACCGTGAAATCGGATGACGTCGCCGGCCGGACCAAGGTCTATGAGTCGATCGTCAAGGGCGAGGATAACTTTGAAGCGGGCGTACCGGAATCGTTCAACGTTCTGGTTAAAGAAGTCCGTGGCCTCGGCCTGAATATGGAACTCCTGGATGCGGAGGTTGAGGAGTAAGGGCGCTGCCCTTTCTCCCGTCCCCCCTTCCGCAAGATTTGAGGTAACAAATGAACCAGGAAATCACCAACAACCCGTTCAACCCGCTGACGCCACCGAAGGTTTTCGACGAGATCAAGGTCTCGCTGGCGTCGCCTGAGCGGATTCTGTCTTGGTCCTATGGCGAGATCAAGAAACCCGAAACCATCAACTACCGAACGTTCAAGCCCGAGCGTGACGGTCTGTTCTGCGCGCGTATCTTTGGCCCGATCAAAGATTACGAATGTCTGTGCGGCAAATATAAGCGAATGAAGTATCGCGGCGTTGTCTGCGAGAAATGCGGTGTGGAAGTCACCCTGCAAAAAGTCCGCCGCGAGCGTATGGGCCATATCGAACTGGCTGCGCCCGTCGCACACATCTGGTTCCTGAAATCGCTGCCGTCCCGCATCGGTCTGATGCTGGACATGACGCTGCGCGATCTGGAACGCGTTCTGTACTTTGAAAACTACGTCGTCATCGAGCCCGGTCTGACTGACCTGACCTACGGCCAGATGCTGACCGAAGAAGAGTACATGGACGCGCAGGATGCCTATGGCATGGACGCGTTCACCGCGAATATCGGTGCTGAAGCCATCCGTGAAATGCTGGCCCAGATCGATCTGGAAGCCGAAGCCGAGCAGCTGCGCGCTGATCTGGCCGAAGCAACCGGCGAACTGAAGCCCAAGAAGATCATCAAGCGCCTGAAGGTTGTCGAATCCTTCCTCGAGTCGGGCAACCGACCCGAGTGGATGGTGATGACCGTGATCCCGGTCATCCCGCCGGAACTGCGTCCGCTGGTTCCGCTGGATGGTGGCCGTTTTGCGACCTCGGATCTGAACGATCTGTATCGCCGCGTCATCAACCGGAACAACCGTCTGAAGCGTCTGATCGAACTGCGCGCACCTGACATCATCGTCCGCAACGAAAAGCGGATGTTGCAGGAATCCGTGGATGCTCTGTTCGACAACGGCCGTCGTGGCCGCGTGATCACCGGCGCCAACAAACGTCCGCTGAAATCGCTGTCGGACATGCTGAAAGGTAAGCAGGGTCGCTTCCGTCAGAACCTTCTGGGTAAGCGGGTCGACTTCTCGGGCCGTTCGGTCATTGTGACCGGTCCGGAACTCAAGCTGCACCAGTGTGGTCTGCCCAAGAAGATGGCGCTGGAGCTGTTCAAGCCGTTCATCTACTCGCGCCTTGAAGCCAAGGGTCTGTCTTCGACCGTGAAACAGGCGAAGAAACTGGTCGAGAAAGAGCGTCCCGAGGTGTGGGATATCCTCGACGAGGTGATCCGTGAACACCCTGTCATGCTGAACCGTGCGCCGACGCTGCACCGTCTTGGCATTCAGGCGTTTGAACCGGTCCTGATCGAAGGCAAAGCCATCCAGCTGCACCCGCTGGTCTGTTCGGCCTTTAACGCTGACTTCGATGGTGACCAGATGGCCGTTCACGTCCCGCTGAGCCTTGAGGCCCAGCTGGAAGCCCGTGTTCTGATGATGTCGACGAACAACGTTCTGTCGCCTGCAAACGGCGCACCGATCATTGTTCCGTCGCAGGATATGATCCTGGGCCTCTACTATGTGACGCTGGAACGCGAAGGCATGCCGGGTGAAGGCAAGGTCTTTGGTTCGATCGACGAAGTTCAGCACGCGCTGGATTCCGGCGAAGTGCATCTGCACTCGAAAATCACCGCGCGGATCACGCAGATCGACGACGAAGGCAACGAAGTTCAGAAGCGCTATGAAACCACTCCAGGCCGTCTGCGTCTGGGTGCGTTGCTGCCGATGAACAACAAAGCGCCGTTCGATCTGGTCAACCGCCTGCTGCGGAAGAAAGAAGTGCAGCAGGTTATCGACACCGTCTACCGTTACTGCGGTCAGAAAGAGTCGGTTATCTTCTGTGACCAGATCATGTCGATGGGCTTCAAAGAAGCGTTCAAGGCGGGCATCTCGTTCGGTAAGGACGACATGGTTATCCCGGACGACAAGTGGGGCATCGTCGATGACACCCGCGGTCAGGTGAAGGACTTTGAACAACAGTACATGGACGGCCTGATCACTCAGGGCGAAAAGTACAACAAAGTTGTCGATGCATGGTCGAAGTGTAACGACCGCGTCACCGAGGCGATGATGTCGACGATCTCGTCGTCGGATCGGGCTGAGGACGGCTCCGAGCAGGAACCGAACTCGGTCTACATGATGGCCCACTCGGGCGCGCGTGGCTCGGTCACTCAGATGAAACAGCTTGGCGGTATGCGCGGCCTGATGGCTAAGCCGAACGGTGACATCATCGAAACGCCGATCATCTCGAACTTTAAAGAAGGTCTGACCGTTCTCGAGTACTTCAACTCGACCCACGGTGCCCGTAAGGGTCTGTCGGATACCGCTCTGAAGACGGCGAACTCGGGTTATCTGACCCGTCGTCTGGTGGACGTGGCGCAAGACTGTATCGTTCGTGAGATCGACTGTGGCACCGAGCGTGCGATCACTGCCGAAGCAGCCGTGAACGACGGTGAGGTTGTTGCCTCGCTGGCTGAACGTGTGCTCGGTCGTGTGGCGGCTGACGATGTTCTGCGTCCGGGCACCGATGAGGTGATCGTGGCCGCAGGTCAGTTGATCGACGAACGTATGGCTGACACCATTGATGAGGCCGGTGTTGCCTCGATGCGCATCCGCTCGCCTTTGACCTGTGAGTCCGAGGAAGGTGTCTGTGCCACCTGCTACGGTCGTGACCTTGCGCGCGGAACCATGGTGAACACAGGTGAAGCTGTCGGCATCATCGCTGCGCAGTCCATCGGTGAACCCGGTACACAGCTGACCATGCGGACCTTCCACATCGGAGGTGTTGCGCAAGGTGGCCAGCAGTCGTTCCAGGAAGCCAACCAGGAAGGCGTTGTCGCGTTCGAGAACCCGCAGATCCTGGTCAATGCCGCAGGTGAAAGCCTGGTCATGGGCCGGAACATGAAGCTGGTGATCAACGACGAACATGGCGAAGAGCGGGCCAGCTTCAAGCTGGGCTATGGCTCCAAACTGTTCGTCAAGGACGGCACCAAGGTGGCCCGTGGCGACAAGCTGTTCGAATGGGATCCCTACACCCTGCCGATCATCGCCGAGAAAGCCGGTACCGCGAAATATGTCGACCTGGTTTCGGGCCTTGCTGTCCGCGACGAGACCGACGAAGCAACCGGTATGACCCAGAAGATCGTGATCGACTGGCGCGCGGCCCCCAAAGGCAGCGACCTCAAGCCCGAGATCATTCTGGTCGGCGAAGATGGCGAACCGGTCCGCAACGATGCGGGCAACCCGGTTCACTATCCGATGTCGGTGGATGCGATCCTGTCGGTCGAAGACGGTCAGAAAGTCGAAGCCGGTGACGTTGTCGCGCGTATCCCGCGCGAAGGTGCCAAGACCAAGGACATCACCGGTGGTCTGCCGCGTGTGGCCGAACTGTTCGAAGCACGTCGTCCGAAAGATCACGCGATCATCGCAGAAGCCGATGGTTACGTGCGCTTTGGTCGCGACTACAAGAACAAGCGCCGCATCAGCATCGAACCGGCTGACGAGTCCATGGAGACCATCGAGTACATGGTACCCAAGGGCAAGCACATCCCGGTCGCCGAAGGGGACTTCATCCAGAAGGGTGAGTACCTGATGGACGGTAACCCGGCTCCGCATGACATCCTGTCCATCATGGGTGTCGAAGCGCTGGCGGATTACATGATCGACGAAGTGCAGGACGTGTATCGTCTGCAGGGCGTGAAGATCAACGACAAGCACATCGAGGTCATCGTGCGCCAGATGCTGCAGAAGTGGGAGATCCTGGATTCAGGCGACACCACCCTGCTGAAGGGCGAACATGTCGACAAGCAAGAGTTCGACGCAGCCAACGAGAAGACCATTGCCCGCGGTGGTCGTCCGGCACAGGGCGAGCCGATCCTTCTAGGGATCACCAAAGCCTCGCTGCAAACGCGTTCGTTCATCTCGGCGGCGTCGTTCCAGGAAACCACTCGTGTGCTGACCGAAGCTTCGGTTCAGGGCAAGAAAGACAAGCTGGTTGGCCTTAAAGAGAACGTCATCGTTGGTCGCCTGATCCCTGCCGGTACCGGTGGTGCAACTCAGGCCGTCCGCCACATCGCGCAGTCGCGTGACAACGTGGTCATCGAAGCCCGTCGGGAAGAGGCCGAAGCCGCCGCTGCTCTGGCCGCGCCCAGCTTTGACGATGACATGGTAGGGGATGAGCTGGACGTTCTGGTGGAAACACCGGAAAGCCGCGAGTAACCCTCGGATCTGAGAGACAGAAAAGGCCCTGCGATTTCGCGGGGCCTTTTTGTTTGCGCCCACCTCGAAGCGCGTCTTCGCAAAGAAAATTATCAATGTGACCCGGTTTGTGGCATGGTTGCGCAAAGCAGAGGAGGGGGCCGCCATGACAACCCGGCAAACGCAAGGGCGCAAGCGCCTGTATGACAGCATTCTGGACACTGTCGGAGACACGCCCTGCGTGCGCATCAACAGAATCGCGCCCTCAAACGTGACGGTTTACGTGAAGTTCGAAGCGTTCAATCCGGCCAGTTCCGTGAAGGACCGTCTGGCGTTGAACATCATCGAAGCGGCCGAGCGGGACGGTCGGCTGAAACCGGGGCAGACGGTTGTTGAGGCAACCTCGGGCAATACCGGGATCGGATTGGCGATGGTCTGCGCGGCCAAGGGCTATCCTCTAGTTGTGACCATGGCCGACAGTTTTTCGGTCGAACGGCGCAAGCTGATGCGGTTCCTGGGGGCCAAGGTTGTCCTGACCCCGCGCGCCCAGAAAGGCTTCGGCATGTATACCAAAGCCAAAGAGCTGGCCGAACAGAATGGGTGGTTCCTCGCCAGCCAGTTTGAAACCCCGGCCAATGCCGACATTCATGAAAACACCACGGCGCGAGAAATTCTGGCGGATTTCGACGGGCAGAAGCTCGACTATTGGGTGACGGGTTATGGCACCGGCGGAACCGTCTCGGGCGTGGCGCGGGTTCTGAGGAAAGAACGCCCGGAGACAAAGATTATCCTGACGGAACCTGCGAATGCAGCGATTGTCTCGTCAGGCTATGTGAATACCCGCAACGACACGCACCAGCCGACCGAAAGCCATCCAAATTTCGAACCGCATCCGATCCAGGGCTGGACGCCTGATTTCATTCCTTGGGTCCTGCAGGAGGCCATAGACAACGTCTTCTATGATGAGTTGATCCCTGTGCCCGGCGCAGACGGTATTGCCTGGTCGCGCCGTCTGGCTGCGGAAGAGGGGATTTTTACCGGCATATCAGGTGGATCCACATTTGCGGTTGCGATGAAACTTGCAGAGACCGCTCCGGACGGATCGGTGATGCTGGTGATGCTTCCAGATACCGGTGAACGGTATCTTTCGACCCCGTTGTTTGAAGGGGTGGAGGAAGAGATGACGGAAGAGGAGATCACGATCTCCAAATCAACGCCATCGGCTCAGATGACGGACTGAAGCGACTGGAAAACAACCGGTTATAGTTGCTCTTCGTGAAAAAATTTTAGGATTGAGGCGCGCGAATTGACTTTGCGCCAGTTTGAAGCGTGAATACCGCCATTGTTTGAAGGCCGAGTATTGTTTGAATGAGTCCGAATGTTAAAGGCGCACTGCTTATGATGGCCAGCATGGCCGCATTTACAGTGAATGACACGCTGGTCAAAATCGCGCTGCGAGAACTGCCCTTGTTTCAGTTGGTTGCGATCCGAGGGGCTTTGGCGACGCTACTTGTTTATGGATTGGCGCGCCATCTTGGGGCGTTGCACCTGAATTTTTCACGGCATGACAAATGGCTGGTTTCCATTCGCTGTGTTGCCGAACTATCTGCGACGTTTTTCTTTCTGACCGCGCTCAAGAACATGCCGTTGGCGAATGTGACTGCGGTTCTTCAGGTGTTGCCGCTGACCGTGACCTTGGGGGCAGTTCTGTTCTTCTCGGAACATATAGGCTGGCGTCGCATCATGGCGATTGTTGTCGGGTTCATGGGCATGCTGCTGATCGTTCGGCCCGGCCCGGACGGGTTCAGCGTCTACGCGATCTATGCGTTGCTGGCCGTGGTCTCGGTGACGATCCGAGACTTGATCACCCGGCGCATGTCACCGCAGGTTCCATCACTGGTGGTGACCCTTGCCACTTCGCTGTCGATCTCGGTCGCGGCGGGTTTGGTGTCGATGTTTGAGGGCTGGGTCAACCTGTCCGGCGGCAATGCTGTTCTGGTGGCCTCGGCGGCTGTATTTGTCCTGATCGGATATCTATGCAGCGTGATGGTGATGCGAGAAGGCGAGGTTGGGTTTATCGCCCCTTTCCGATACTCCAGCCTGATTTGGGCCTTGGGGCTGGGCTGGGTGGTGTTTGGCGAATGGCCCGATGCGGTGACCTTGTTCGGCGCCGGGCTGGTTGTCGCGGCTGGCTTGTTTACCCTGTTCCGCGAAAGGACAACTCAGGGCGCGCCGTGAACCTGCCGGACGATGCTTTGATCAATGGCAAATCGGGCGATGAACTCTCCCTCAAGCTCGGGGCTGAGGGCCGAGAGTTCGCGGTCATAGTTGCGCGCCCCGCGTGAGTCGTTGAACCCGTTGAGCGAACGCACCCACATTGGTGCATCTGTATAGCTGACGATGGGCATGAAGCGGCCCATGCGATGATGGGTAAAGCTGATGATCGTCTGTTTGCAGCCGCCTGCGATATGCATCCCAAGACCCACGCCCAAAAGTGGTTTATGCGTCGGTTTCGCCGTGATCCCATCGGCATTCAGCCGGGCAAAGAAGCCTTGGTTGAAATCAATGCCGACAATGGTGTTGCGCTCCATCAGGCCTTTGCTGTCGCGGGCGGCTTCGCGCAGTCGCTCGACGAAATCCACGGATACGGCGTCGTCATCGTCATGGCGGAATTGGATGCAAGGCTGATCCGGATCCTTGCGGGCTGCGTTCAGAATATCCTTCATGATATGGCGATGCGATTTGTCGGCCCGGGGCGATTCCTGAACGATCCGGACTTGTTTCACATCTGCTGTCAGGTCGTGCAGCCGGTCATAGGCGTCTTTCGGCAGGCAGTCTCCGATCACCACCAGCAACTCGAAATCCTCATCGGTGTGTTCGCGAAAACAGGGCAGGGTTGAGGATTCAAACAGCCGGAATCTCTCTTCCAGACGGGCGGGGCTGTAGAGGTGACGACGCCGATCATCCAGGGTTTCATGTTCGGTCTGAAAGCTGCCAAGGGCCGGAAAGGAAAAGCGGCAAAGGCCGATAACCTGCATTTGTCATCCATCGCAAATCTGTTCTGCGCGCACTATGCCGGGCGATGCCTGCACCCGCAACGCCAGAAGAGGCTGGCCCGTGCTCGCAATCGTTGATATCACAGCGCAATCCGGCCAGTTTGGCGCCCAGATTTTCGCGCTGGGGTAAGTGCTGTTGACACTTGGGCCGACTCCCCCTATTACGCGCGTCATCTCGGTACCGGGGGCCGCCCCAAAACCGATTTCAGTAATGAACTGGTCAAGACCCGGACAATTTTGCAGTTCGCGTCCTCTGATAACCAACCGCGACGTTCACCTCGGAATGGGAACGCTCGCGGGTTTTGCGCTTGTGGACGCATAAGTGCAGCAAATTTAACCGCACGCAATGCGCGTGCATGTCATGTGTGTTGCAAAACGGGGAAGAAACCGGAATGCCAACTATTCAACAGCTGATCCGCAAGCCGCGGCAGCCCAAAGTAAAACGCTCGAAGTCCATGCACCTGGAGCAGTGCCCGCAGAAACGCGGCGTCTGCACCCGCGTGTACACCACCACACCGAAGAAGCCGAACTCGGCGATGCGTAAGGTTGCCAAGGTGCGCCTGACCAACGGGTTCGAGGTCATCTC
Organism: Ruegeria profundi; assembly: GCF_049800715.1. Lineage (GTDB taxonomy): Bacteria > Pseudomonadota > Alphaproteobacteria > Rhodobacterales > Rhodobacteraceae > Ruegeria > Ruegeria profundi_A. Next base: position 4,098 of record NZ_JBNAFO010000003.1, on the reverse strand, counting down.
GTACATCCCCGGTGAAAGCCACAACTTGCAGGAACACTCGGTTGTTCTGATCCGTGGCGGCCGTGTAAAAGACCTTCCCGGTGTGCGTTACCACATCCTGCGCGGTGTTCTGGATACTCAGGGCGTCAAAGATCGTAAGCAACGTCGTTCGAAATACGGCGCGAAGCGTCCCAAGTAAGAAGGAGAGGCTGATATGTCACGTCGTCACGCCGCCGAAAAACGCGAAGTCCTGCCTGACGCCAAATTTGGCGACAAGGTACTGACCAAATTCATGAACAACCTGATGATCGACGGCAAGAAGTCGGTTGCAGAGCGCATCGTTTACAACGCGTTTGACCGCGTTGAGAACAAAATCAAGCGCGCACCTGTCGAAGTATTCCACGAAGCACTCGACAACATCAAACCGTCGGTCGAGGTTCGCTCGCGCCGCGTTGGTGGTGCAACCTATCAGGTTCCGGTCGAAGTGCGCCCCGAGCGCCGCGAAGCACTGGCCATCCGTTGGCTGATCACTGCTGCGCGTGGCCGCAACGAAAACACCATGGAAGAACGCCTCGCCGGCGAACTGCTGGACGCTGTACAGTCCCGCGGTACCGCCGTGAAGAAGCGCGAAGACACCCACAAGATGGCCGAGGCGAACAAAGCCTTCAGCCACTACCGTTGGTAATTCAGAGGCTTATCAAAAATGGCACGCGAATATCCGCTCGAACTATACCGTAACTTCGGTATCATGGCGCACATTGACGCAGGTAAGACCACCTGCTCGGAGCGTATCCTGTATTACACTGGTAAATCCCACAACATCGGTGAGGTGCACGATGGTGCAGCCACCATGGACTGGATGGAGCAGGAGCAGGAACGCGGCATCACCATCACTTCGGCTGCGACCACCACTTTCTGGGAGCGCACCGAGGACGGTCAGACCGCCGATACCCCCAAGCACCGCCTGAACATCATCGACACCCCCGGCCACGTTGACTTCACCATCGAGGTTGAGCGTTCGTTGGCGGTTCTCGACGGTGCCGTCTGCGTTCTGGACGCAAACGCAGGTGTTGAGCCCCAGACCGAAACCGTGTGGCGTCAGGCTGACCGCTACAAAGTTCCGCGTATGGTTTTCGTCAACAAGATGGACAAGATCGGCGCAGACTTCTTCAACTGTGTTCGCATGATCGAAGACCGCACCGGCGCACGCGCTGTTCCGGTTGGTATTCCGATCGGCGCCGAATCCGAGCTGGAAGGTCTGATCGACCTGATCACCATGGAAGAGTGGCTGTGGCAGGGCGAAGATCTGGGCGCAAGCTGGATCAAAGCTCCTATCCGCGACAGCCTGAAAGACATGGCTGACGAATGGCGCGGTAAGATGATCGAAGCGGCCGTCGAAATGGACGACGATGCGATGATGGAATACCTGGAAGGCAATGAGCCCGACGTTCCGACCCTGCGCGCCCTGTTGCGCAAAGGTACTCTGGACATCGCGTTCGTTCCGGTTCTGGGTGGTTCGGCATTCAAGAACAAAGGCGTTCAGCCTCTGCTCAACGCTGTGATCGACTATCTGCCCAGCCCGCTGGACGTTGTTGATTACATGGGCTTCAAGCCCGGCGACGAGGAAGAAGTTCGTGACATCGCACGTCGTGCAGACGACGCGATGGCCTTCTCGGGTCTGGCGTTCAAAATCATGAACGACCCCTTCGTTGGCTCGCTGACCTTCACTCGGATCTACTCGGGCACCATGAACAAGGGTGACTCGATCCTGAACTCGACCAAAGGAAAGAAAGAGCGCATCGGTCGTATGATGATGATGCACTCGAACAACCGGGAAGAGATCGAAGAAGCGTTTGCAGGCGACATCATCGCGCTTGCGGGTCTGAAAGACACCACCACCGGTGACACCCTGTGTGACGCGAAGGATCCGGTGGTTCTTGAAACCATGACCTTCCCCGATCCGGTGATCGAAATCGCGGTTGAGCCCAAAACCAAGGGCGACCAAGAGAAGATGTCCCAAGGTCTGGCCCGTCTGGCCGCCGAAGACCCGTCCTTCCGTGTGGAAACCGACCTGGAATCGGGTCAGACCATCATGAAGGGCATGGGTGAACTTCACCTGGACATCCTGGTTGACCGTCTGAAGCGTGAGTTCAAGGTTGAAGCGAACATCGGTGCTCCTCAGGTGGCCTATCGCGAAACCATCTCAATGCCGGTCGAGCACACCTACACCCACAAGAAACAGTCGGGTGGTTCGGGTCAGTTCGGTGAGGTTAAACTCGAGATCACTCCGACCGAGCCGGGCGAAGGTTATTCGTTCGAAAGCCGCATCGTTGGTGGTGCCGTTCCGAAGGAATACATCCCGGGTGTCGAAAAAGGCATCCAGTCGGTTATGGACAGCGGCCCTCTGGCTGGCTTCCCCGTGATCGACTTCAAGGTTGCCCTGCTGGACGGTAAGTTCCACGACGTTGACTCGAGCGTTCTGGCGTTCGAAATCGCGGCCCGTATGTGTATGCGTGAAGGCATGCGCAAAGCTGGCGCGAAACTGCTGGAACCGATCATGAAGGTCGAAGTGATCACCCCGGAAGAATACACCGGCGGTATCATCGGCGACCTGACCTCGCGTCGTGGCCAGGTGTCTGGTCAGGAACCGCGCGGCAACGCGATCGCAATCGACGCGTTCGTTCCGCTGGCGAACATGTTTGGCTACATCAACACTCTGCGTTCGATGTCGTCGGGCCGTGCCCAGTTCACCATGCAGTTCGACCACTACGATCCGGTTCCGCAGAACATCTCGGACGAGATCCAGGCGAAATACGCATAACCAAAGATTTGAGGGAGCGTGGGTATCACGCTCCCTTCATTACCGAAAAAGGAGGCCATCATGGCAAAGGAAAAGTTTGAGCGTACAAAACCGCACGTCAACATCGGCACGATTGGGCACGTTGACCACGGCAAGACGACGCTGACCGCAGCGATCACCAAGTATTTCGGTGACTTCAAAGCGTATGACCAGATTGACGGTGCGCCGGAAGAGAAAGCGCGCGGCATCACCATCTCGACCGCCCACGTGGAATACGAGACCGAGAACCGCCACTACGCGCACGTTGACTGCCCCGGCCACGCCGACTACGTCAAGAACATGATCACCGGTGCTGCTCAGATGGACGGCGCGATCCTGGTTGTGAACGCTGCTGACGGCCCGATGCCGCAGACCCGCGAGCACATCCTGCTGGGCCGCCAGGTTGGCATCCCGAAGATGGTCGTGTTCCTGAACAAAGTTGACCAGGTTGACGACGAAGAGCTGCTGGAACTGGTTGAGATGGAAGTTCGCGAACTGCTGTCCAGCTACGAATACCCTGGCGACGATATTCCGATCATCGCAGGTTCGGCTCTGGCCGCGATGGAAGGCAACAAGCCTGAAATCGGCGAAGAGAAGATCAAGGAACTGATGGCGGCCGTTGATGAGTACATCGACACCCCTGAGCGTGCTGTTGACCAGCCGTTCCTGATGCCGATCGAAGACGTGTTCTCGATCTCGGGTCGTGGTACCGTTGTGACCGGTCGTGTTGAGCGCGGCGTGATCAACGTTGGTGACGAAATCGAAATCGTCGGCATCCGCGACACTTCGAAAACCACCTGCACCGGCGTTGAAATGTTCCGCAAGCTGCTGGACCGCGGTGAAGCGGGCGACAACATCGGCGCGCTGCTGCGTGGTGTTGACCGTGACGGCGTTGAGCGTGGCCAGGTTCTGTGTAAGCCGGGTTCGGTTACACCGCACACCAAGTTCGAAGCCGAAGCCTACATCCTGACCAAGGAAGAAGGCGGTCGTCACACTCCGTTCTTCGCGAACTACCGTCCTCAGTTCTACTTCCGTACAACTGACGTGACCGGCACCGTGACCCTGGCGGAAGGCACCGAGATGGTCATGCCCGGCGACAACGTGTCGTTCGGCGTTGAGCTGATCGCGCCGATCGCGATGGAGCAGGGCCTGCGCTTTGCGATCCGCGAAGGCGGCCGCACCGTCGGCGCCGGCGTTGTATCGAAAATCACTGAATAATTCGCGCAAGCGAATAATCAGACGGAAAGGGCGTCCCTCGGGACGCCCTTTTTCGTTTGAGC